>CANJUR010000155.1 GCA_947477565.1 Deltaproteobacteria bacterium | reverse complement strand
GGCTGCGGGATGGCCTGCGCGAGCGGGCAGGTGTGCTCCGCGGGCACCTGCCAGGTGTCGTGCCTCGCCGGCACCACCAACTGCTCCGGCGCCTGCCGCGACCTGACCACCGACAACGCCCACTGCGGCTCGTGCGGCGTGGCGTGCGCGCCGGGGCAGCTCTGCTCCGGGGAGATGTGCCGTGTGTCGTGCGCGGCGGGCACGAGCAACTGCTCGGGCGCATGCCGCGACCTCGCGACGGACAACGCCAACTGCGGCGCGTGCGGGACCTCCTGCGCCGCGGGGCAGGTGTGCTCCGGCGGGATGTGCCGGGTGTCGTGCGCGGCGGGCACGAGCAACTGCACCGGGGTGTGCCGCGACCTCCAGACGGACAACAACAACTGCGGCGAGTGCGGCACCGCCTGCGCCCCGGGGCAGCTCTGCTCCGGGGAGATGTGCCGGGTGTCCTGCGCGGCGGGCACCACCAACTGCACCGGCATGTGCCGCGACCTCCAGAGCGACAACGCCAACTGTGGCGGCTGCGGGACGGCGTGCGCGCCGGGGCAGCTGTGCTCCGGCGGGATGTGCCGGGTGTCCTGCGCGGCGGGCACCACCAACTGCGCGGGCGTTTGCCGTGACGTGCAGACCGACAACGCCAACTGCGGGGCCTGCGGGCTCGGCTGCCCCGACGGGCAGCTGTGCTCCGGCGGGATGTGCCGGGTGTCGTGCGCGGCGGGCACCACCAACTGCGCGGGCGCCTGCCGCGACACCGCGACCGACAATGCCAACTGCGGCGCCTGCGGCACGGTGTGCCCCGGCGGGCAGCTGTGCTCCGGCGGGATGTGCCGGGTGTCCTGCGGGTCGGGCACCACCAACTGCGCGGGCGTGTGCCGCGACCTCCAGAGCGACAACGCCAACTGCGGCGGCTGCGGGATGCCCTGCGCGCCGGGCAGCGCCTGCCAGGCCGGGGCCTGCGCGGTCACCTGCGCGGCCGGGACGACCGCGTGCAGCAACACCTGCCGCGACCTCCAGACCGACCGCGCCCACTGCGGCGCGTGCCGGATGGCCTGCGCTGCGGGTCAGGTCTGCGCCTCGGGCGTGTGCGCGGTCTCGTGCCCCGGCACCCAGAGCGTGTGCGGCGGACGCTGCGTCGACCTCCAGACCGACAACGCCAACTGCGGCGTGTGCAACACCTCGTGCGGGGCGGGCCAGGCCTGCCAGGGCGGCGTGTGCGTGGTGCGCTGCCCGACGGGCCTGAGCGACTGCAGCGGCCTGTGCCGTGACGTGACCGTCGACACCAACAACTGCGGCGGATGCGGCGTCGTCTGCCCGTCGGGCCGGCTCTGCACCGCGGGCGCGTGCACCTGCCCGGCGCCGCTGCGCGACTGCTCCGGCACCTGCCGGGACGTCCAGACCGACCCGCTCTCTTGCGGCGCCTGCGGCACCGCCTGCCCGGCGGGCCAGGCCTGCAACGCCGGCCTCTGCGTGGGCCTCTGCGGCACCGGGCAGTCCAACTGCTCGGGCTCGTGCCGCTCGCTCGGCTCGGACATCGCCAACTGCGGCGCGTGCGGCAACGTCTGTCCGATCCGGGCCAACGCCACCACCACCTGCACCAGCGGCGGCTGCGGCTTCGCCTGCGTCGCGGGCTTCCGCGACTGCAACGTCAACCCGGCGGACGGCTGCGAGGTCAACCTCGCGTCGGACACCGCCAACTGCGGCACCTGCGGCAACGTGTGCGCGACCAGCTGCTCGGCCGGAACCTGCGTGATCACCGGCCGCACCATCCCGGGCTTCGCGGGCCAGCTCGGGCCCGACTTCTCCGACGAGGGCTGGAGCCAGTGCGTCGGGTACCTCGACAATGCGAACTCCGACGACATCCCCAACAGCGGCTGGGCCAACCCCTGCGCGAGCTCGACGTACCGCCTCCTGCGCCTCGCCTGCGGCGCGTCGGCCAGCGCCGTCCGGTACATCGACGTGTCGCGCAACGTCTTCGCAACCCCCCTTTCCGGCTACCCCGAGACGGGGCTCATCTACAACCGCAACTATCCCGCCAGCGAAAACTTAATCTACGCCACGGGCAACAACCCCAACACCGGCACCTCCTGGTGGGACAACGGCACCGGCTGCAACGAGAGTTCTACCAACATCACGATCAACAACTCCTGCTCCTACGACGTCGCCAACTGCTTCGGGCAGAACCTCCCGGGCTCGCGCTACCTGTACGTGTACGTCCAGCCCTGATCGCCCTCGCGGCCGCGGCGCCCTCCCCGCCGCGGCCCGCGTGACCCCTCTCACAGCATGATGTTCATCGCCTCGCGGCTCGCGATGGCGCGGATGATCCGGGCAGAGCGCTCCGCGGTCTCGACCCCGATGGGCCGCCCATGCGCGTCGCACACCGGGACGAAGCCGATGGACTCGTCCCGCATGATGCGGACGACCACGGCCACGCCGTCGGTCTCCCGGCAGACATGCACCCTGGTCTCCATCAGCTGGCTGCAGCGCATGAGCGTCGTTCTCGCAGCCCCGGCGGGCCACCACCGGACCGACGTCAAGTTTCCGGCGCGGAAGAACACCTCTCGCGCCTTTCAGCCATGGGCGCCTCGACCGCTACCGCCCGCGTCGCCCCTTCGTCACCGTCCCCGCCACCGCCTCCGCCCTCGCATGGATCTCCCCCAGCGTGATGGCCCCTGCCTTTACCTCGAAGCCCGGGTGGTCGAAGGCCAGCTGCTCCAGCCACCGCTGCGCCTCGCCCGCCTCGCGCCCCTCGAGTTCGAGCTCGCGCGGCATCCCGAGGAGCGAAGGCAGCGAGCAAAGGCTCAGCTCCGACACGTCCACGAAGTCCAGCACCAGGCAGCCGCGTGCCGCGCCCCACGCGCTGCGCGTACATGCCCTCCGAGCGCGTCGGCCGCGAGCACCCTCCGCAGCTCGTACGGAACGCTCAGCACCCAATGCCGCAGCCGCACATCCGGCAGCACCCCGCAGCGCAGGTACCCGCGAAACTCCTCGACGACGTACCGCGGTAGCGCCCGCCCCGAGCGTTCTGCGGCGAACGCGAGAAAGGTCTCCAGGTGCTTCGCGACGAGCGCGTGCAGCGTGGTCTGCGTCGGGTCGTGGCGCACGTACGCGCCCGCGGTGGTGGCAGCCGTGGCCATGAGCGCGCGTCCCCTGAGCGAACGCGATGCAAGCCCTCACTCCACTGGGAATCAGCGGGAAATCATGGCGTCACGCTCCGATGGTACGGCCCGCCGCGCCGCGCCGCCCTCCGGGGTCCACACGTGTAGACCCCAAAGGTACACACGTGTAGACCTCGAATCCTCCCCCTCCGCTGCCGGTGTCGGCGTCGCGGTGTGAGACTCCCGGGATCGTGTCGGCGCCCTCCCCTGGCTCCGCGCCCACCACCGCCCTCTGGAACACCGTCGGTCGCGCGTGCTTTCACCACGCCGAGCGCAAGGGCGACGAGGCGGAGGGGCAAAGGCCGGGCGGCGACACCCGACCGCGAATCGCGGGTGAGGTGTTTCACCACCGGGTCCGGGCTTTGATGGGGAGGCGGGTGCGGCTGGTGCAGCGAAGACGGGAGGCCGGGAATCAGACGCCCGGGGTGACCGTGGGCGGGTTGTGCATGCGCTTCGCGATGATCGGGCTGAGCGCGAGGAGCACCGTACCGGCCGCGGCGGTGAAGGCCACGATGGTGACGAAGAGGGTGAACTCCCCGAGGCGCTCGGAGTAGCTCCCGATGAGACCAGCGAGGTAGTTGGCGACGAAGCTCGAGAGCAGCCACACGCCCATCATCAGGGACGCGAAACGCGCGGGCGCGAGCTTGTTGACCGCGGAGAGGCCCACCGGGGAGAGGCAGAGTTCGCCGACGGTGTGCAGGAAGTACGCGCCGACGACCCAGAGGATGGCGGCCTGACCGCCGTGCTCGGTCTGCCTGGAAGCGCCGATCATCAGCACGAAGCCGAGGGAGAGGAGGAGCAGCCCGATGCCCAGCTTGGCCGGGGTGGAGGGCTCTTTGTTGGCCTTCGCGAGGCGCACCCAGAGCATCGAAAACAGCGGCCCCAGCAGCACGATGAACATCGGGTTGATGGACTGGAACCACGTCGTCGGCACGGTGTGCCCGAACACCACGCGATCGACCTTGGTGTCCGTGTAGAGGGTCATGAGACCGCCCGCCTGCTCGAACGCCGCCCAGAAGAAGATGTTGAAGAACGTGAGCGCGAAGATGACCCCGAGGCGATCGCGCTCGACCGGGGTGAGCGCGGCGGTCCCGGTCTCGACGCCGCCCGGAGCGCGATAGTCATTGCCCACGCCGGGGTGTCCGAACTTCGCGCCCGACCGCGGCGCAGGAGCGAGTCCGACGTCTCCGAGGAGACGCCTGGAGAACGCGAGAAAGGTGATGAGCCCGAGGCCCATGCCGACGCCCGCCGAGCCGAAGCCCCAGTGCCACCCGAAGGTCTCGCCGAGCGTTCCGCAGACGAGCGGCGACAAGAACGCCCCGAGGTTGATGCCCATGTAGAAGATGGTGAAGGCGCCATCGCGGCGCGCGTCACCGGGGGGATAGAGGCCGCCCACCATGGTGCTGATGTTGGGCTTGAAGAACCCGTTGCCCACGATGAGAAAGGTGAGCGCCGCGAAGAACGCCGCCACGCCCGGCACCGCCATGAGGAAGTGGCCGATCATCATGAGGAAACCGCCGAGCACCACCGCGCGCCGCTGCCCGAGGTAGCGGTCGGCGATGTATCCGCCCGCGAGCGGCGTCAGGTACACGAGCGCGGTGTACGTCCCGTAGATCTTGAGCGCCGTAGCGCGGCCCCAGTGGAAGCCGCCGTGCTCCGCCGCGCCGGTCATGTAGAGCACCAGCAGCGCGCGCATGCCGTAGTAGGACATGCGCTCCCACATCTCCGTTGCGAACAGCAGGTAGAGCCCCTTCGGGTGACCCTTCTTCGGGACGATCTCGGTGTCGGGCGCCTCGGACGTGCTCGCTGTATTCATGCGACTGCGGAGTCTATCCAAACTGCGCGCGCAAGAGCGAACAGTTCTCGCCCGTTGTTCGGGTCGATCAGCGCCGGGAGTGGAGCGGAGGCGGGACGAGGGAGGGGAGGCGCGAGAGTGGCCGGAGCCGAACCCTCGCGCCGTGGGCGGGAGGGTCGTTCAGCGGACGGTGTACACGACGGTGTAGTTCATGCCCGTGCCGCCGGTGCGCTCGTCGACGAACGCCGCGTTGATGCCTCGCGGAGCTGCCACGTTGTTGATGCGCGAGCCATAGGCAAAGGTGTCGGCGCCGGTGCCGGTGCCGCTGCAGTTGGTGCCGCCCATCGTGCCGCCGTCGTCGTTGCAGGTGACCTCGGCGCCGGTCTGGGCGCTGCGGATGTACATCGACGGGTCGTAGTTCGTCGTGCCGTTGCGGCGGACGTAGGTCGCGGTGACGCCACCGACGACGTCGCTGCGGCACAGGCTGAAGAACTGGTTCTGGGCGCCGCAGGTCATGAACCAGCGGGCGTCTTCACCCGACGCCCCGCCGCCGCAGGTCGCGCTGGCCTGCGCGTTGGTGCCCACGAGCAGCGTGGCATCCGAGCCCGAACCGGTGATCCTCGTCGTGTAGAAGTACGAGCCGATCGCGTGCGGGATGTGCTGCACGTGGAGGGTGAACGCGCCGGTGCTGGTCGCGATGTAGCCCGACACGTTGATGTAGTAGGTGCCCGCGGTCGGGAGGTCGACGGCGAACCGCGACTGGTTGATCGAGGTGAACCCACCGGTGGTGCAGTCCGAGTCGTCGTTGCAGGTGTTGGCGACGGTGGTGCCGGCGCTGTTCACGAGCGACAGACGCGTGTCGTACGCGGAGCCCGCGGTGTCGACGTAGAGAACCTCCGCGGCCGTGGTGGTCACGCTGTACCAGACGTTGGGGAGGGCGCCGCCGCAGTCGGTCGGGCCGTCGGCGGTCGCGTTGACGGTGCTGCCGCTCACGGTGACTTCCGCCGTCGCGAGGGTGATCGCCACCGCGCTGGCGCGGTCATTGTTGGTCGGGCGGCAAGCGCTCGCCACGCAGGTGGTCGGGGCCGAGCAGGCCGCGCCGCACGCGCCGCAGTTGGCGTTGTCCGTCGCGAGGTTGCGGCAGGTGCCGCCGCAGTTGGTCTGTCCCGTCGGGCAGGCGGCCACGCAGCCCCCCGCGACGCAAGATGTCGTTCCGCCGAACGGGGCGGCGCAGACGGTGCCGCACGCGCCGCAGTTGGAGGCGTCGGTGGCGACCGCGCGGCAGGTGCCGCCGCAGTTGGTCTGTCCCGTCGGGCAGGCCCGGACGCAGGCGCCCGCGGCGCAGGCGACGGAGCCGCCGACCGGGGCGGTGCAGACGGTGCCGCACGCGCCGCAGTTGGCGACGTTGGTCTGGAGGTCGGTGCAGGTCGCCCCGCAGAAGTTCTGACCCGTCGGGCAGCTGCCGAAGGTCACGCCGAGGGTATAGGCCCCCGCCGCGGTGCCGTACCCATCGACGTAGAGGGTGTGGAGGCCCGCGCCGGAGGCGATGGTGGCAGTGATGGTCGATTGGAGGGAGCAGCTGTCATCGTTGCAGACGGCGACGGGGCGCGCGGCGCTGCGCTGCTCAAGCACGGTGTCCCACGTGGCGCCACCGCAGGTGGTCGCGCGGAACTGCGTCGCGGTGAACGCCGGGCAGGTCGAGAACCAGTAGCTGGTCTCCGGGCCCGCGGCCGTGGCAACGGGGCAGCTTTGTGCGAGCACGCCGGTGCCCGAGGTGGTTCCCGTAAAGGTCTGCGAACCCGTGGCGAGCGAGGTGATCTGCGTCACCGCGCCGCTGCCGATGGGCAGGTGCTGGAAGTGCAGCGTGAACGCGCCGCGGTTGGTGCGGTAGCCCGAGACGACGACGTAGTAGGTGCCGGGGTCGAGCACGCGGGTCAGCTGCGACTGCAACTCCGTGCAGGAGTCGTCGCTGCAGGAACCGGCGATGATGCCGACGCCGGAAGCGGGCGCGAACGCGAGCAAGGTGTCGTAGCTGGTGCCGAAGGTGTCGGCGTAGACGACCTCGCGCGCGGCCAGTGTGAAGCGGTAGTACACATCGCCCTGGCCGCAGTCGGTCTGCGTGTTGGTTGCGGCGGTGGTGGTGCCGGTGATGGTTGACGACGGGGTCGCGAGGCTGATCACCACGGCGCCGGCGGGGAGATCGTTGGCCGGAGCGCCGGCCACGCAGGCGCCCGCGGTGCAGGTCTGTCCCGCGGTGCAGGGGACACCACAAGCGCCGCAGTTGGTGCTGTTGGTGGCGGTGTCGATGCAGGCGTCGCCGCAGCGGGTCTCGCCGGTTCCGCAGTCACGGCGGCACATGCCCGCCGCGCACGACTGCCCGGTCGCACACGGCAAGCCACAGCCACCACAGTTGGCGTTGCTGGTGTTGGTGTCTACGCAGGCGCCACCGCAGGCGGTCTGACCCGCCGGGCACCCGAGGCGGCACATGCCGGCCACGCAGCTCTGGCCGGTCGCGCACGCGAGGCCGCACAGGCCGCAGTTGGCCCCGTCGGTGAGCGTGTCAACGCAGTTCATGACGCCCGCCGCGGTGGTGCACACCGTGCGAGGCGCCGAGCAGGTCAGCGCGCAGGCACCCGCCACGCACATCTGGCCGGTCGGGCAGGTGTTGCCGCAGCCGCCGCAGTTGGCAGGATCGCTGTCAAGGGTGGCGCAGACATCGCCGCAGAGACTCTGTCCCGACACACAGGTGCGCCGACAGACTCCGACCTGACAGCTCTGCCCGGCAGCGCAAGCGAAGCCGCAGAGGCCGCAGTTGGTGTTGTCGGTATTGGTATCGACACAGACCGTGCCGCAGAATCTCTGCCCCGCGGTACAGCCCGGAACGTCCGGCCGCGAGCCGGCGTCCGTCGCGGTGCCCGTGTCATCCATCGGCGTGCCCGCGTCCACGGCGGTGCCCATGTCATCCGTGGGCGTGCCCATATCGTCCGTGGGCGTGCCCGTGTCGGTCTTCGGCGTGCCGATGTCGTCCGTGGGCGTACCCGTGTCGGTCTTCGGCGTACCCGCGTCGGTCTTCGGCGTTCCTGTGTCGGTGGTGGTGCCGATGTCGGTGACCTCGCCGGTGTCCTTCGTCGTGCCGCTGTCCGTGTCGACAGGGGGGTTCGGGTCGATGGGGGGGTTCGTGCTTTCGTCGCCACAGGCAACCACGAGCAACACAGGAACCAGCCACAAAGCTTTGTTCAGTCTCTTCAAGGGTTCTGCTCTCCTTCGGAGGTTGGAGCAGAAGATGGCGTCTCCGCGAACCGTCGCGACGACCACCGCTTCCGCAGGCCAGCGGGTCAGAGAACCAAACTTGAAGCCCCTTGGTCAACCTGCCGCAAGCATGACCCGTGGTTTGGTCAGGTCCACGCGACGGCCGCGCGCGTATCGGCGGAGCGCTGAGTTTCCAGGACGCCGATGGGTCGTGAGGCTCGACGTCGGCGACCCCCCTCGTCGGCGGTCTCCGACGTCGGGCGCCCGGCGCCTGGGAGGTGGACAACGAGCGGGAGGCCGTCGAGGTCGGCGCGAAGACCGCCGCCATGGCGGCGGCGGGGTGGCGGCGGGGTGGCGGCGGGCCGTGCCATCGACGCGATATGCTCTGATTCTCCGGTGATTTCTGCCTGGGTGATCGCTGGCATCGCGTTCGCTTAGGGCCGCGGTGCTCATGGCTACGGCCGCCACCACCGCGGGCGCGTACGTGCGCCACGACCCGACGCAGACCACGCAGCACGCGCTCGTCGCGAAGCACCTGGAGACCTTCCTCGCGTTCGCCGCAGAACGCTCGGGGCGGGCGCTGCCGCGGTACGTCGTCGAGGAGTTCTACGGGTATTTGCGCTGCGGAGTGCTGGCCCATGGCTTCGGCAGGGCGCGCTGCGGCGGGTGCGGCCACGACATGCTGGTGGCGTTCTCGTGCAAACGGCGCGGCGTGTGCCCGTCGTGCGGCGGGCGGCGGATGTCCCAGACCGCAACGACAGTGTGCGATCGGGTGCTGCCGGACGTGCGGGTGCAGTGGGCGCTGAGCGTTCCGTACGCGCTCCGGAACGTGCTCGCGGCCGATCCGGCGATGCTGACGCTGGCGTCGCGGGTGTTCTTCGAGGAGCTGCGCCGAGGGTACCGCGAGGCGAGCGGGATCGGACGGAACGACGAGCTGAAGATCGAAGCGGGGGCGATCACGTTTGTTCATCGGGGAGGTGGTTCGCTCAATCTTCATGTGCATCTGCATGTCATCGCAGCGTATGGCGCGTGGCGCTGCGCGACGGACGGCTCGACGCCGGTGTTCGTCGCGAGGCGGCCGCCGACGGGGGCCGACCTGGAAGGCGTGCTCGTTCGAGCGGGCGGGCGAAGCAGCGGGGGACCGCGACGGCGTGAGGGACGAGGCGCTCGATGGATGTCGGCGGGCGGCCCATGCACGGGGCGAGTACGGCGTGGCGCGCGACGGGCGACGACCGCCGAAGGCCCAGGTGGGCGCATGGGAGGGGTTCGACCTGCACGCGTGCGTGGTGATCGGCGCGACGGATCACGAAGGGCGCGAGCGGCTGCTGCGCTACGTGGCGAGGCCGACGGTGGCGTCAGGGCGGGTGAGCGAACTCGCGGACAGGCGCGTCGCGTGGTTGCTGAAGGTGCCCGGTGGG
>CANJUR010000154.1 GCA_947477565.1 Deltaproteobacteria bacterium | reverse complement strand
GAATTACAGCCGAATCGTGAGATGTGTCCCGAGGTGAACCCTTTTGGGAGAGGGGGTTGGGGGTGAGGTCTCGCAAGAGGGATCGATCCTTCGAGGGCCTGGCCTTAGCCCTCCAACGGGTCGTTGCTTTCGGAAGCGTTTCGCAACTCGATCCAGTTCGTTGGGAGCGTCGAGGAGTTCAGCTCCGCGGGCGAGTCGACGTTCTTCCGAAAGCCCCGCCAGGGGCGCCTGCATTCGTTAGCCTGGGGTGCAGGCGCGGGACGCGACCAACCCCAGTCCGCCAGCCGCTTGCACCCCCTGGCCGACCGACCTCAGCGATCTGCGGCTGTCGTACGAAGCGGTGATCTCCACGCCGAACAAACGCACCGGAGTGCCCCTGCTCAGGCTTCACCCCGAGGGCTACGTGGGTGGCCGGGTGGATGACCAGGACCCCTCACGACACCCACGCCCGCCAACGTTCCGCCGCCATCGGGGTCCCGTGGCGAACGACCTCGCGAAGCGCGTGCCGGGATGTGCGCCTGCGCAACATGCACCGGGGATGAGCTTCGGAGTCGATGTCCGCGTCCTTGCTCGCGCGCGTCGCCTTGTGGCTCCCTGCGGACCGCCATGACGTCCTTTTCGCCGGTTTGCGCACGCCATCGCTCGCTTCACGCGCTGCTGCTGATCACGTTGGGGGGATGCTTCCACCCGCAGCCACCGGCGCTCGACGAGGAGCGCGTCGCCCAACGGGTGGTGGCGTTGCTGCGACAGCAGGGCCTGGTGATGCCGCGCGACGCCGACGCGGGACGCCCCGCGGCGGACGTGAGCGACGCCGGCGCGGCGACCGACCTCGCGGACGCATCCGCACCGCTGCGCCCCGGACGCACGCGACCGACGATGCCCGCGACCACGATCACCCCCGGGGTCGTCACGGGCGTCGGTGTGTCCCGCCGGGTGTGGGTTCCCATCGCCGACGCGCCCTCTCTCGGCGGGGCCGGCGCGCTCGTCACGATCGTGGCGTTTCTCGACGCGGACGACCCTGCCTGCGCGCGGCTCCTGCCGACGCTGCTCGCGGCCCGCGAGGCACACCCCGCGGACGTGCGCATCGTCGTCCGACAGCACCCGCTGCCGGGGCATCCCAACGCCTGGGGCGCCGCAGTGCTGCTCCTGCTCGCGCGAGCACAACGCGAGGACGAGGGCTTCTTCACCGCGCTCAGCTACCTCTACACGGAGCCCGTGCAGCGCGCGCTCGACCGCGCCTCTCTCGACCGCCACGCCACCGCGCTCGGCCTCGACGCCGCGCGCCTCACGGAGGCCCTCGACGCGCCCGGACCGACGGACTTCGACCGCGCCCTCGCCAACGACGACGCCATCGCCCAGTCGGTTCCGCTGGGCGGCCCCCCGGCGGTGCTCATCAACGGTGCTCTGGTCACCGATTCCCTCTCGCGCGAGCGCCTCGAAACCCTCATCGCCGAGGAGACCGCCCGCGCGCGGATCGCCCTCACCACGGGCGTGCACCGCTCGTCTCTCTACGACTCCCTCGCTCGCAGGGCCGCCCCGTAATCTTTGCCCTCCTCAACGGGGTCTACACGTGTAGACCCGGAGGTGCGTCGTCACGCCAGCGGCCGGCGTTCGCCGTGGTCGTCCACGAGTTCGCGCTCGGGCCAGCGCACCGCCGCGAGCCGCGTGCTCCACGGAAACGCGACGCCGATCTCGCGCTCTTTGTACCGGGCCCCGACGCTGAAGTCGGTGCAGAACGCGTTGCTCCGCGGACCCACCCACGCGTGGGGCGCAGCGCCCGCGAAGAGGTCGGGCTCGCCCCTGGAGTAGCTGCGCCGCGCGTCCGCATCCATCCAGCGCCAGTAGTGCCCAAACATCACCGGCGTCGCGTGGTCGTAGCTGTCCCACCACTTCACGCGATCGGTCATGCGCCATGTTCCGCCTGCGAAATACGGACGCGCCGCCAGCGCCTCGAGCCCCGAGGTGATCACCCGCATCGGGTTACCCCGCTGCCAGATCGCGTCGCTACGCCCCACCGCCTCCAGCAGCGGGAGCACTTCGGTACGGTCTTTCAGTCGCTCTCCGTAGCGGCTCATCTCGAGGGCACGCGCGGGCTCGAGGCGAGCGAGTTCGACCTGCTGTGCCACGGACCCCGGGGCATCACTGTGGATGCTCTCCGGCGACCACGTCGCAAACTCACCCGCGAGGCGCGCCAGCGAGTCGTCGTCCCACACCGCGTGGACCACCCGGAGGTCGTCCCGCGCCAGCGCCACCGGCAGTTCGCGCAGAAACGCCAGCACCCCTGCCCGCTCCTCCGCGGGCACCGGGCGCGAGGCGCGAAACTCCCCGTGCGCGCGGTCGTGGTCGTCTGGAAAAAACCACCCATTCCCGTGCCTGGGCACCTCACGCAGGAGGTTGATTTCATGGTTGCCGAGAACCACCTGCGCACGCCCCGTCTCCGTGAGCCGCCGCACAAGCGCGAGCACGCCGGGGCTGTCCGGCCCTCGGTCGCAGAGATCCCCGAGAAACACCATCCGACGCCCCTCCGGGTGCTCCCCGCCCTCGTCGTAGCCGAGCGTGCGCATCAGCGTGAGCAGCGCCTGCAATTCGCCGTGCACGTCCCCGACGACGTCGATCGATCCTTCGAAGAGGCGCTGGAGGTAGGGGCTGGTCCGTAAGGTCATCAGCGGGGTCGCCTTTCGAGGCGAGTGGCTACCACAACGGCGCTCTCGCCCCGACGGACAGACTCTTCGAGGCGCAGTGGTTGACAGCCCCCCCTTCCGGGTAGTCAGGTCCGCGCCCCCTCCGACTGCCGCAGCCACCCGATGAATCCTCCGCCCCGCCCACGGTATGTGCTCATCGACGCGCTGCGCGGCATCGCGGCCTGCGCGGTGATGCTCTACCACTTCACCGGCGGCGACCTGCGCCCGGGCCTCACGCGCCTCTTCGGCGAGACCATCCTGCGCGGCTGCCACAACGGATGGCTCGGCGTGCAGGTGTTCTTCGTCCTCTCGGGCTTCGTCATCGCCAACACCATCGGCGACCGCGCCATCACCCCGGGCGACGCCGCACGCTTCGCTTTACGCCGCCAGGTAAGACTCGACCCGCCATACTGGCTCTCCCTCGCGCTCGCGGTCTTCGTGCCGTGGATCATCCGCGCGCTCGGACACCGCGGCCGGCCGCCGCCGACACTGCAGGTGATCGGCGCGCACCTGCTCTACCTGCAAGAGATCCTGCGCTACCCGTCGCTGCAGCCCGTCTACTGGACCCTCGCCATCGAGGTTCAGTTCTACATGGTCTTCGTGGTGGCGCTGGCGGTGCTGCGCCTCACGCCAAAGCCCGCGGTGCCGTGGCTGGTGCTGGCCACCGCGCTGCCTTCCCTCGACGCCGCGATGCACTGGCGCTTCATCCACGGGTGGTTCATTCCGCACTGGTACCTCTTCGTACTGGGCGCATCGACGTACTGGGTGCTGAAGCGCCGCCTGCCCCTCGCGCCGCACCTCGCGATGGCCGCCTGGGTGGCCTGGCAGGGCTGGCAGTGCGACCGTCTGGAGCCGCTCGGTGGCGTCGCGACGGTGCTGCTGCTCACCGCCGCGGGCCGGGTCGGGGGGCTGGAGACGTGGCTGCGTGCGCGGTGGCTGCAGTTTGTCGGGCGCGTCTCCTACGGGGTGTACCTGCTGCACCCGCTCGCCGGAGCGCAGGCGCGCTGGCACGTCGGCGTGCATGTCGGCGTGCAGAGCGGGCCCGGCGCACTGGCGGTGCTCACCGCCGCGGTGGCCCTCACGATGCTGTTCGCCTGGGCGCTGCACCAGGCGGTCGAGGCGCCCGCGATCCGGCTCGCGGCGAAGATTCGCTGGTGGCACGGCGACCGCGCTGCGCCCCCTGCGCCCGCGGGCTGAGCGTCACCCTCGCACGCACCCCGGGTGCCCGCTAAACACAAGAGCATCGAGCACCCGCTCCGCCGCAACACCCCGTAACGGCGTCGCCTCGAGATCGATCACCGTGTCTGCGTCCCACGCCGTCTCGCGGCCGCGCACCGCCGCGTCCCACCCGCAGGCCAGCGCTCCGTGGGCGCTGCCCTCCACGAGCAGTTGCTCGGCCAGCGTGCGCCCCTCCTCGCCACCGAAGGTCACCCGCCGTCGCAACCGAAGCCGCTCGTGCGTCTCGAGCGCTCGCATCTCCTCCACCGGATCGGTCACCACGTGCGAGTCGATGCCCACGCACAAGCGCACGCCTGCAGCGCGCAGCGCCGCGATGTCCGCGAGTCCGTCCCCGAGGTCGCGCTCGGTGGTTGGGCAGAGGCACGCAAACGCGCGCGCCGCGCCCAGCAGCCGCGCCTCGTGCGCCTCAAGGTGGGTGGCATGCACCGCCACGAAGCGCGCGTCGAGCACGCCCGCGTCGGCGAGTAGCTCCACCGGCCGCCGCCCATGCTCTGCGAGGCACGACTCGACCTCCCCGAGCACCTCCGCCACGTGCATGTGGTACGGCAGCGAATACCTGGTCGCGTATGCGTGCAGCGGTGCCAGCCACTCCCGCGGCACGGCCCGTACGGAGTGCGGCGCGACGCCGATCTTCACCCGCGGATCGTGTGCCCATCGCGCCCGCAAGGCGTCGAGGTCGCGCATCACGTCGTCCGCGTCGCCGTCACTGAAGCGCCGCTGCGCCCCTTCCGGGGGACGCCCGTGGCCCGCGCGGGCGTAGGCCACCCGCAGCAGCGTCACCCGCAGTCCCTCGGCGAGGGCGGCCTCGACCACCACGTCGGCGAGCAGCGTGCGCTGCGCGTAGGGCTCTCCTCCGGGCTGGTGATGCACGTAGTGAAACTCCCCTACGCACCGCACGCCGGAGCGCCGCAGCGCACGAAAGGCGTCCCGGGACACCGCCGCGAGGGACTCCGGCGTGAGCGCTTCGGCCGCGGCAAACATCGCGTCGCGCCAGGACCAGAATGTTCCGGTCTCCCCGGTGGCGCGCTGGGTGTGGCCGCGCAGGCCGTATTGAAACGCGTGGGAGTGCGCGCTCACCCATCCGGGGAGCACGAGGGAGGTGCCTTCGATGGCGCTGAGCGGTCGCACCCGGACGACGCTAACACGTCGGGATTTTCAGCGAACCGGCACCGACCGCCGCACCGTGCGCTGAAGGGTGCGGGTGATCGGACCCCCGAAGACGCTGAGCGCGTTTTCGAAGGGCCGGTCGAGCACGAGCAGATCGCTGCGGGGCCGGCTCGCGCGACACAGCGATCGTAGGCGAAGCGAAGCGCGCCGCTGACGGCGGGGAGGTCCCGGAGATCGATCTGGTACGTGCCGACACGCGGGTGTCCTCCGCGCCATCGAGCGGCGTGACAGCGACCGCTGCGGTGGCATCGGCGTGCAGTGCCCGTGCGGTGAAGTCAGCGGCAACCCATGCCGAAAGACGAGTCCGTCAGCGGCTGTGGCTGATGGCCGCGCGGTCGTGATTCATCGGGCTGCCTCGCACAGCAATGTGCGCGAGGTCCGAGGGTCAAACAGGGATGGGGGCGGGGATGGGAGCGAAGATCAGGAGGAGGACTTGGCGTCGGCGACCACGTTCACCTTGAAGGTCGCGGTGACCTCCGGGGCGAGCTTCGCGGTCACGGCGTAGGAGCCCGTCGAGCGGATGTTATCGACCGTCAGCTTCTTGCGGTCGATTTCGTAGCCCTTCGCCTTGAGGGCCGCCTCGATGTCCTTGTGGGTCACCGAGCCGTAGAGCTTGCCTTCGCCACCGACCGTGCGGGCGATGGTGATCTCGAGCGTTCCGAGCTTGTTGGCCAGGGTGGTCGCGTCGGCGCGAAGCTTCGTGGCCTTCTCGCCCGCGACCTTCTTCTGGTGCTCGAAGCGGGCCACGTTGCCCTGGCTCGCGGAGAGCGCGAAGCCCTCCGGGAGGAGGTAGTTGCGCGCGTAGCCAGAGGCTACCTTCACGACCTCGCCGCCCTTGCCGAGCTTGGCGACGTCGCGCTGCAGAATCACATGAACAGTCTTGCTCACGGTGGACCTCTCACTTACCCGACGTCGTAAACGGCAGCAGGGCGATCATCCGGCCGCGCTTGATCGCGCCGATGAGCATCCGCTGGTGAAGCGCGCACGTCCCGGAGATGCGGCGCGGAACCACCTTGCCGCGATCGCTGAGGAAGTAACGCAGGAGGCCGGCGTCCTTGTAGTCGATGCCTTCGACCTTCTCGACGCAGAACTTGCAGACGCGCTTGCGCCCGCCACGACGACGAGCCGCGATGTTCTCGGCTGCGATTTCGGCGGCGCCGCCTTCGCTGTAGCCGCCGCGATCGTCAAACGGATCCATTCCACCACCTGAAAAGCGAGCCATGATCTTTGTTCCTTTCAGGCCTCGGCTGCGGGGGGAGCCCCGGCGCCGTCATCGGTGTCCCTGGGGGCTTCGACGGCCGCGGGGGCGGCCGGCTCGCGGTCACGATCGCGGTCACGATCGCGGTCACGATCGCGGTCACGATCGCGGCGGGGCTCGTCGGCCAGGCCGAGCTGGGCCTCGTAGCTCTCGTCGCGCTCGTCGTCCTCGGCGGAAGCCTCGATGCGGCGAACCTTGATCTCCTCGGGATCCACGGTCACCGACGAGACGTCGATGTCCTTGCCGAGCACCACGGTCATGTGGCGAATGACGCTGTCGAGCATGCGCAGGTTGCGCTCAAGCTCCGCGACGGTGCCCTTGGCGCCGAAGTAGCGGAGATAGACGTAGACGCCCTTGCGGTGCTTCGCGATCGGGTAGGCGAGGCGACGCTTGCCCCAGCTCTCGATCTTGGTGAGCTTCGCGCCGGTGCTTTCGAGGGACGAAATCGCGCGGGAGATAACCTTCTCCGACGTCTCGCCATCGATGTCCGGGCGAAGGATGAACACGGTCTCGTAATCCGAGGCCCGCGTGCTCCGTACTTCCGTTGCCATAGATGTGTTGTCCTCCTGGACCTTCACGTTGGCCCCCGCGTCGAGCGCGGGAGCGAGGACCGACCGGGTGTTCAAAAGCGAACTCCAGGTGCGGGGGCGCGGTCACTATCACGGCCAGTGCCCCGGAGGAAAGCCCCAGGCGAGACGTTTTCCCGGCGCGGTCTCGCTTGACCCCGGGCGGCTTCGCAAGCGATGAGACCGCCGCCATGACCAAAGCCCTCGATGCCAAGCTCACTACCGTATTCACCGCCGACCGCGCCCTGCGCGCTGCGGAGATGGAATTCCTCGACGCCAGCGGCCCCGCGCACCTCGCCGCCATCGAGCGCGCGATCGACACCGCGCTCGCCCTCGAGGACGACGAGGACGCCGCGATCCGCCTGATGCGCGCGGCCGATCTGCTCGGTGAGTTCACTGGCCCGGAGGTGAGCGATCTGCTCTTGCGCCTGCTCGACCACGATGAGCCCGCCGTGCGCGACGCCGCCGGCACCACCCTCCTCGACCTCGGGTACTCCCGCTACGCCGAGGTGGCCCGCGCCATCGAAAAACTCATCGACGACGGCAAGGCGCTCACGGCCCTCAAGGAGGTTCCGTTTGTGCTGGCCGAGATCGGCGAGCCCGGCGGCGTGAAGCTCTGCCTCCGGCTCATCAAGCACGCCGACGCCGGCGTCACCGCGGCGGCCGTCGAAGCCCTCGCCATGCTCGGCGACCCGTCGGTCATCAAGGATCTCGAGAAGCTCCGCCAGGACAAGCGCGTCGTCGAAGTAGACGGCGACGACGACGAGAGCGCCCCCAACGAAGGCGGCGGCGGCCCGACCGTCGGCGACCTGGTCGGCGAAGCGCTCGATCACCTCCGCTCGCTCAAGGGCTGATACCCTCCGCGCGGTTCTTCACAACCGCCCATGACCATCAACCCACACGACGCGGCGCTCGAGCAGGCCCTCGCCTACGATGCCGCGTTTGTTCCGCGCTTCGCCCAGCGCTTCGGCGAGCGCCTCCTCCTCGCCCTCGACCTCCCTCCCCGGGCCAACGTTCTCGACCTCGCGTGCCGCACGGGCTACCCCGCCGTGCAGGTGCTCGACCGCGTGCGCGACGGCCGCGTGATCGCTCTCGACCAGGACGCGCGCTTCCTCGAACTCGCCCGCGCCCGCGCCGGAACCGACCTCGGCCGACGGATCTTCTTCAAGCAGGGATCACCCACCTCACTGGGCTTCTCCGACGAGATCTTTACCAACGTCATTGGCAACCTCATCGACCGCGCCACCGGCGACCGCACCGCAGTGCTCACGGAGAGCGCCCGAGTGCTGCGTCCGGGGGGCCAGCTCGCGCTCACGCTCCCGCTGCGTGGCAGCTTCCTGGAGGTCGTAGACATGCTGCGGGAGATCGCCCTGCGCCACGACCTCGGAGGCCTCGGCGAGCGCGTGGACCAGTACGTCCACGCGATGCCCACGGTGGAGTCATTGCGCGTCGAGTTCGAGTCGCACGGCTTCGAGCGGGTGTCCGTCGATGCGTGGGAGTTCTCCCTGGAGTACGCCTCGTCCGGCGACCTGCTCAGTGACCCGCTTGTGCAATCCGCGGCCCTCGCCGAGTGGCGGTTCTGCGCGGAGGCGACGGACCAGCCCGACGACGTGATGCTCGAGTTGCGTCGCTGCATCGACACCTACTTCGAGGGCCGACGTTTCATGCTCACCGTGGTGGGTGGCTGCGCCGTCGGACAGCGCGCCGCAGCGCCCCTCGACGAGTAGCGCGCTTCGCGTCCGTATCGCTCGCGACGCACGCCCTGTCGGCATTGCCACGCGCGCGGGACTGACCTAAGAGCGAGGCCGTGGAATCCTCCTTTGAAGAGACGCCCATGGTGGATGGGAAGCCGCTCGCGGGGCCCTATATCGGTGACATCAACGCGAGCCATCGCTTCACGCATCCGCGGATGTTTCGAAGCAGCTTCATGGAGTTCTTCTCCAGGGTGCACCCCGCGGTGCCGGGGCTGATGTTCGTGCCGGTGATTGGATATTTCGGCTGGCGCTGCGCGACCACCGCGGGCCTCCCACTCGGGGTGGCCACGCTGGCGGCGGGGTTCCTCTTCTGGACCTTGATGGAGTACGTGCTTCATCGTTTCTACTTCCACCTCGCGCCGACTACGTCGCTGCGCAAGTGGCTCTACTTCTATTCACACGGCATTCATCACCAGTACCCAGATGACTATTATCGTCTGCTGCTGCCGCCGATTCTGAGCTTCGGGGCGGCTGCGCTCTTCTATAATTTCTTCGCGCTGCTGGCCCCCGCAGCGGCGGTGCCGGGACTCTTCGCCGGCTTCGTCATGGGCTACCTCTATTACGACTACGTGCACTTCGCGACGCACCACGCGAAGCCTCCGCGCGCGGCCTGGCTGAGCCCCATTGCCAATCTCATGAAGGAGCAGCGCCGACTCCACATGAAGCACCACTTCCAGGATCACACGAAGGGCTTCGGCGTCTCCATGCCCCTCTGGGACTACGTGTTCGGCACCTACGGCGGACGCTGAGCCCAAAGCGACTGGGCGAACGGTTTCTCTCGGGGAGAGAGAAGCCATGAAGACACGCGCAGCAGTGGCCTGAGCAGGGATGCGGGGAACGCTCGTAACTCTGCTGAAACACAGACCCGGAAACCGTCGCAGAAGCGCGGTCCGAGGAAACTGAGCTTGCGCGCGGAACGCCGCTTGATCGAAGTCGGAGGCTCCCATTGGGTGGAGAAAGCCACCGCTCGTACCTGACGGCGGAAGTGACCGGTGGGGTTCGCGAGCCCCCACCCCCAGCCCCGCCCCCACAAG
>CANJUR010000153.1 GCA_947477565.1 Deltaproteobacteria bacterium | reverse complement strand
TGGTGCTCAATGCCGTGTTGAGCCACATGCTCTTTGCAGTGCCCACCGCGGCGCTCGGCGTGCGGTGGTTTCGCGTGGTCACAGGAATCTAGGGAGGTTGTCCAATGAAGAGCGATTCGCTTGAGATCATCGGTGATGTCGTGCGCTCTGTCGGACTCGGCCTCTTCATGGTGGGCGTGGCGATCTTCCTCCAGGGTCCTGGATTGAAGTTTATCTACTTCGCATTCTGACGAGCGGGCCTCTCGATGGGGAGCAGCACGGTCACAACGGTTCCCACTCCGGGCGCTGTGCGCGATTTGCGTGGATGCGAAGCCGAGCAGGGCGCTGTCGTGCTTCACCGCGGTGAATTTTGCGGAAAGACGGAACAATAGAGAGGTTCCACGATCGGCAAGCGCCGCCGCGAGCGCCGCACGCAGGGTGGGCTCGACGGCAGCAGTGGGACTCCCGACTCACCGGCTTGTTCGGCGGAACGCAGCGCCTCATCGAGGAGTTCGCGCAGGTCAGTGCCGGGCTCGACCGGGTCTGCCGCCAGGCTGTCGATGGACCTCCGCAGATCGTCGAGCGACGGCGAATGGGGGCCGCCCCGGGCCTTTGGAGACAACCGACGCTCCGCTGAACGGCTCGAACCACCTCGGCGTGCGCATTCGGCTCTTCATCGGCATGATCGGGGCCCCCGATGATTGATCCCCCGACATTCATGAAGCCCGCGGCCGCGGCGGCGGTTCTCGTGCGCACGCTCACACCCACGTCGAGTGGGACCACGGTGGCGGACGCCTCCGTCGCGAGCGGCCTGGCCCTCCGGGATGCCGAGTCTGGCTTGACCTGGCTGACCAGCGAATACCGTGGGCAGTATCGCGTCACCGACGCGGGCGACCTCGTGCACGTGTTTCCCTCCGGGTTTACGAAGCCATGGGAGACGCGCGAATCCCTGGGGAGGTTCGTCACACGGGCGGCGGAGGTCGTCGTGGGCCTCGGTCGCCTCGTGGTGCGCGCGTGGTTGCTCATCGCCATCGTCGCGTACGCGGCCATCTTCATCGCGATCGCGATCGGCCTCGGGTCCAGTCGCGACGACTCGGGCGGGCGAAACAGCGGAGACTCTCTGCTCGGGGGGCTTCTGCGAATGGTGGCCGAGGCCTTCTACTGGACGTTTCACCCGTTTTCGCCGCTCGCGTACCACCCCGGTGGATGGGGCTCGCGCGGGTCCCGCACGCGGCGGCGGGAGCCGGAAACGAAGGTGCCCTTCTACGAGAAGGTAAACCGCTTCGTGCTTGGTCCGACGGCGCCCGCGAGGGACCCGCACGCCGACCGCGCACGCATCCTCGCGGAGGTGCGCGCGCTCGACGGTCGGGTCGCCCTGGCGGACGTGATGCGCGTGACGGGGCTGTCCCGCGAGGAGGCCGACCCACTGATGGCGCGCCTGATGCTCGACCACGACGGCTCCGTCGAGGTGTCCGAGCGCGGCGGAATCTTCTACCGTTTCACGGCGCTTCGGCGCACCGCCGGGGAGACGAGCGCGAAGTCCGCGCGCCCGAGCGCGGCGTGGGAGAACCCGGAGACGCTCCGACCGCTCACGGGCAACGACGTCGGCGACAACGTCGGCATCGCGGCCCTCAACGGCTTCAATCTCGTCGCTGCGCTCGTGGCCATCGCCAACGACCTGACGCTGTCCAACCTCCCGCGCCTCTTCGACAAGCACCACCCGTACATCCCGGTCCCCGATGGGGTTCCGGTGGTTCTGGGGATGATTCCGCTGGTGTTCTCCCTTGCGCTCTTCGCCATCCCGGTGGCGCGCGCGGTGGCCCGAACGCAGGCGAAGCGAAGGGTCGCCGCCGAGAGCGCACGGCTCGGCGTGCTTCGGGAGGTGATCACTCACTCGTCGCGCGGCGAGGCTGTCCCGGAGGCGGCGCTGCGCACGGCGGTGCGCGTGGCGACCGGCAGCGATCCCTCCGATCGTGACCTGGCGCGGCGCGTGGCGGAGTTTGGCGGCGACCCGACGGCCGACGAAGCGGGGGAGATTCAGTACCGCTTTCCCGAACTCGAAGCGGACGCCGACGCGGCGAGCGACGACCGGGCAGCGGCGAGCCCGGCCGAGGCGCGGTTGGGTCGCATCGCCTTCGATACGTCCCGGTAGCGGACTCGGCCGGTGGACCGCACCCCGAGCGCGACCAGCGCCTTCGAAACCTTGTCGATCACGAACGGGTTTGGGATAAACGGCCCGTGTCATCGTCACGGGCCTGTGGGTCGTAATCGGCGCGTCGATCTGTCCTGAGACGAACAGCACGGGGCGGCCGATTCGGCGATGCGTCGAAGCCCGCGCGAGGGCGTCGCAGGAGGCCTTCACGGCGCAGTACCCGAGGCGCTCGACTACGCGGGCCATGAGGGCCGGCAAAACGGGTTCGTCGTCCAGCACGAGCACCGTGGGGACTCCCTCGCTGCTGCGCCCGCGCAGGCCCGATGACGAAGGCTACGCGCACTTACCAGCGATGCGGGGAAACCCTGATCTACCGTCAGAACCCCTTGTTTTACAGCCTCTCTGCGAGCCCGCACCCGCGCCCCCGCAAGTGGGGGGTAGAGAGGTCGGAGCGTCCGCAACCTTTGATCTGCGAATGGATCGTCGACTTCGACTGCTTTGCCGCGCGGCTCGTCATCGAGGTGGATGGCGATGTCCACGACAGGCAGCGAACGGAAGACGAGCGACGAACGCACGCGCTGCAGCTCGAAGGCCTGGAAATGCTGCGCGTACAAACCGGGGAGGGCCTCTACGTGACGGTAGATTCATCTGGAAACAAAGTGTTTCCGTAGTGAATACCGGAACCCTTCTTACAGGTTCATGTTTGCGGTGGCCTGCCCCATGCGCACAAGAGTCCCGGGCCGCGCCGCGGTCATCTGGTCGTTCTCGACGATCACCTGACCCGCCACCAGCGTTGCGCGGTAGCCCGTCGCGTCCTGCACGAGCCGCTTGCCGCCCGCCGGGAGGTCGGCCGCCATGCGCGGACGGTGCAGCGAGAGCTTCTCCAGGTCGATCACGTTGAGGTCCGCCCGCTGCCCGACCTCCACCGTGCCGCGGTCGCGCAGCCCGATGAAGCGCGCGGTGTCGTGCGCCATCTTCTTCACCAACTCCTCGATCGCGATGCGCCCCTCCGCCCGATCGCGCGCCCAGTGCATCATCGCGAAGGTCGCGTAGCTGGAGTCGCAGACCGTTCCGACGTGAGCGCCGCCGTCGCTCAGCCCGACCAGCGAGAGCGGATGACCCAGCATCGCGCGCACGTTGTCGAGGGAGAACTCCGTGTAGTTGTAGAGCGGGAAATACAGCAGTTCGTGACCATCGTGCGCCAGCAGCGCGTCGTACACGACGTCGAGCGTGGGCCGCCCGGACGCCTGCGCCTCGGCGTAGAGCGACTGCTCCAACCTGGGCTCGTACTCGGGTCGCGCGCCCAGCCGGAAGAGCCGCAACGCCACCATCTCGAGGCGCGCAAGAAGGACATCGACGAGCGGCGGAATCGCGCTCCCGTCGCCCGCAAGCTTCTCCGACGACTCCGTGAGCAGCCGGGCCTTGAAGGCCGGATCGCGCATCGCTGCCACGCGATCGGCCAGCGAGAGGTGCGCGATGGCTTTGTAGCTGGGGAAGCCGATGAAAGGGTGAAACGTCGCCTCGAGGCCTATCAGCACGCCGAGGGCCCGCGGCGCGACCTGCACGCGCATCGGAACGCCCCGCGCGTCCGCAGCCTCGACCCGCGCCAGGATGCGCCGCCACTGGTCAGGCTCCATGTCACGCTGCATCAGGGAGATCGACAGCGGGTGACCCGCAGCGCCCTCGGCCATCCGCTCGAGCACATCGAACTCTGCGTCGAAGTGCTCCGGCCCGAGGGCCATGTCGAAGTCGCTCACGGCCTGCACCACACCGTGCGCGAGCCCCTCGAAGGCCTGCGCAATTCCCGCAAGCTCCTTCGCCTCGGACTCCGACGCGGGCGTCTCCTCGCCGGTCGCCGCGCGGTGGTTGTCCGAACGCCCGGTGGAGAAGCCCGCCGCCCCGGCGAGCAGCGCCTCGCGCACGATCGTACGCATCCGTACGATGTCGTCGTCCGTGGCGACGCTCTTGGCCACCGCGCGATCGCCCATCACGTAGACCCTCAGCGCGTCATGCGGAACCTGCGACAGAACATCGATGCTCCGCGGCTTCGCGGCGATGGCGTCGAGGTACTCCGGGAAGCTCTCCCAACTCCATTGCAAGCCCTCCGCGAGGGCCGCGCCGGGGATGTCCTCGACGCCCTCCATCAGCGCGATGAGCCGCGCGCGGTCGCGCGTGTGCGCCGGCGCGAAACCCACCCCGCAGTTGCCGATGACGCAGGTGGTGACCCCGTGCGCCGCGGAGGGAGAGAGCGTCTCGTCCCAGGAGACCTGGCCGTCGTAGTGGCAGTGGAGGTCTACGAAGCCCGGCGTGACGATCGCGCCGTCCGCGTCGAGGGTGCGTGCCGCGGTGCCGGGGCAGTCGCCCACTGCGACGATGCGCCCGTCGCGCACCGCCACGTCGGCGCGCCGCGAGGGTGCGCCGGTGCCGTCAACGAGGGTGCCGCCGGTGATCTTGAGGTCGTAATCCATGGAGACTGAGATACACGACAGTGGCAGGGCGCTGCTACCTCCGCCGCGGTGACGAAATCTCCGTCAGCGCGGGGCCGTGAAGAGACAGCGCGTGATCGGGATGCCCACGTCTTCGAGGACGTAGAGGTAGTACGTCGCGCCCGGCGTGAGGGCGGAAGGAGCCCCGGCGGCGGGCACCCGCTGCGTGGCGGCGGGAGGCAGCGTCCCGAAGGTCACCCCGCTCGCAAAGGGCGCGGCGGTGAAGGGGACCTCGATGAGCCAGCGGGTTCCGCCGGGCTGATCGAGGTTGGGCGGGACACCGGGGTTGGCCGAGCCCTGCTCGAGCACGTAGAGGTAACGCGCGTTGCCGCTCGACCAGCGGAGCTTGCCGTCGCTACCCAGGCCGTCGGTGCCCGTGCACGCGCTCGGCACATACGTAAGCTGCGCAGCGATGGGCCCGCCAAACGGAGCCGTGCTGGCGAAGGACTCGCGGGTGCGCCCGCGGTGCGCCAGTTCCTGTTGGAAAAACCTCGCCATGCGGGCGGCATCGGTGCTCGGCATGCCCGAGGTCGGGCCGCGGCCGAAGCCGTTGTTCTGCTCGGCGACGTATGCGCCGAGTGCGGTGGAATCGACCCATCCCGCGCCCAGCGCGAGCCCCGTGTCGAAAAACGTGTCCATCCAGTTGCCCGGCGCGTCGACGTACCAGTTGGACGGCCCACCCGGCGAGGTGCGCGTCGCATGGCAGCACACGCATGCGCTCGCCTCGACCTGCGCGCGCACCCATGCCAACTCGGCGGCGTAGGCGGTGTCTTGCAATCGCGGGTCGGGCATCGCGCGCGCCGGCGCCGCGGGCCGCGGGTAGTACGGCCGCTGGGTACGCACACGATCGCAGGAGGCATAGTCGTCGAAGCGTCGGCCCGCCTCGGTGGCGCCAGACACGGCCGACCAGGTGCACACCTGACCGCCCGCGGAGGCGCCCGCCGCTTCGCCGGCCAGCGGGGCGCGGCACTCGCGAATCGCAGGCTGAAACACCGGAAAGCCCGTCGTCGCGGCGTCTGCGGGAGCGGTTCCCCCGTCGCCGATTGCGGCGGCGCAGACTGCGCTCGGAGTGAAGGTTCCGCGGGCGAAGACGGTGCAACCGGTGCGGGTAGAAGCGCAGGCGCTCGCGTCGGTGCCGGGAAACGTCAGCCGCGTCGCCCGCACGTTTGGGATGCGAACCTCACACTGGCCCAGCGCCTCCGCGGGAGCACACGCGACGCCCGGGCGCAGCGTGCCTCGCGCGGTGGTGCAGTCCGTCGCGATGAGGGCGTCGGTCCAGCGCGGATCGATGTACTCGCGGCACTCCGCGCGCATCGAGAACGCGTTGCTGTAAACGCAGCTCACCGTCGGTGGAGTAAAGACATCGACCGCAGCGTCCGCGGCCACCACCGCCTCGTCGCCACAGCCCGCCATCGTCGCCATGCAGCCGAGGGCTACCGCGCGCGTCCAGATATTTTTCGTGCTCATCGGAGGGGTCTCTTCGCGGCGTCGCCCGGTCTTTTTGAGCGTTGCACCCGAGTTGGATGACTCATCCCCCGGCGCGGTCGCGCAACGATGTAAAAGTGGCCTTTCGGTAAGGCACTCCGATTTTTATCTGGCGGTTCTGGCGACGAAAGACGAACCGCACCGATAGAACCTTTCATCACAGTCACGATGCTTGATTCGCGCCCCCCCGATACCGCAGCCCATTCACCGCACGCGGAGATCGTCGCCCTGCGTGCGGCGCTGGCGCGGGAGCAAGCGGCGCGCGAGCAAGTGGAGCGTCTGCTCGACCAGGAGCGGGCACTGCGCCTCGCGACGGTCCCACGCACCGCCATCGAGCCGATCGACGCCGTGACCCTGGAGGTCGCGCAGGCGGGCTTCTGGGAGCTCGAACTCGCCACCGGGCACACGACGTGGACCGACGCCAACTATCGGATCCTCGGGTATGAGCCCGGGGAGGTGACGCCGTCGTGGGAGAATTTCCAGGCGCGCATCCACGTCGATGACCGGGCGTGGCTGCACTCCGACTCCAGGCTCCCGAGCGCGACCACGGACTTTCGCATCGTGTTGCCCGACGGCAGCACGCGCTGGGTGCGCAGCAACAACCAGACTGTTTTCGACGGCGACGAACGCCCGGTGCGGGTGCGCGGCATCGTGGCCGACATCACCGCGGAGAAGGTCTCCGAGCGGCAGCGCGACCGCCTCGCGGAGGTGGCCAACCGGACGAAAAATGCCGTGATCGTCACCGACGCGGCGGGCTCCATCGAGTGGATCAACGCGGGCTTCACCCAACTCACCGGGTACACCCTCGCCGAGGTGCTCGGACGCCGCCCGGGGCAGGTGCTCCAGGGTCCTGACACCTCCGTCGAGACGCGGGCGGAGATGCACCGGGCCGTGGCCAACGGAGAACCCTTCGACGTGGTGGTGCTCAACTACAGCCGCGACGGGCGGCAGTACTGGTTGCACGCCGAGACCAGCCCGCTGCACGACGGACAGGGCCGCCTCACGGGGTTCATCTCCGTCCAGACCGACCTGACCGAGCAGCGCATCGCAGCGAGCCGCGAGAACCTCGCGCAGCGGGTGGCAGCGCTGCTCCTCGAGAGCGACTCGCTCGCCACTGCGGGGGAGTTTCTGGTGCAAGAGTTGGTGCGCGAACTCGACATCCGCACGGCGCAACTCTGGCTCGTCCACCCAGGGCAGCCGACCCTGGCCTACCTCGCGGGCGCAAGCTCCGACGCGAGCGGGGCCGCGTGGCTCAGCGCCAGCCGCGAGTTGTTCTTTCACCGGGGCACCGACTGGGTGGTCGGCGTAGGGGCGCCGGGCACCGCCTGGGGCACCGCGAAGACCTACGTGCGCACGGACTTCTGGAGTCACGACCAGAACGACCGCCCCTCGCGGCGCGCCCTCGCAGCAAAGGCGACGGGCATCCGCACCGTGTGCGCGGTGCCGGTGTTTGGCACCGACGGCGTGATCGCCGTGCTCGAGGTCGGCGGATCGCACTCCTACCCCGGCTACGATCGCCTCCCGTCGCTGCTCGAGCGCACCGCCGAGCAGGTCGCTTCGTTCATCCTCCAGGACGAGAGCCGTCGGGCCTTCACGGGGGTCTTCCAGCTGAGCCCCGACGCGTTGCTCCTGGTGGACGCGAGCGGCATCGTGCGAACCGCCAACGCGCGGGCGACAGCGATGTTTGGCCCCTCGCTGGGACGCCCGATTGACGACTTCATCGACGACGCGGCGAGCCTGGTGACGGAGACCCTGGCGGCCCGGACAGACGCTGCGCCCAATCTCATCAAGCGGGGCGCGCGCGACGGCGACGGCGCGACCTTCTCGGCGGAGCTCACCCTCGCCGCGACGGCATCATCGTCGAAGCAGGCGACCATCATCGCGGTGCGCGACCTCACCGAGCGCCACAAGCTCGAAGCCGAGCTGACCCGTTCGCTGCGCGAGAAGGTCACTCTCCTCCAGGAGGTTCACCACCGGGTGAAAAACAACCTCCAGATCATCTCCAGCATGGTGTCGCTTCAGGCCGACAGCATGGGCAACGAGGAGGTGCAGACCGCCCTGCTCACCACGGTGCACCGGGTGCGTACGGTGGCTCTTGTGCATGAGCAGCTCTACGGCCACGAAGACCTCTCGCGCATCGCCTTCGACGACTATTCTCGCTCGCTCTGCAGCATGCTGCGCGGGTCCCTCGGTCCGACGGCGACCATCGAGGTGGAGGCCGAGCACGTTGAGATCTCCATCGAGCGCGCGGTGCCCTGCGGCCTCATCCTGAACGAGTTGGTCACCAACGCGCTCAAGCACGGTCGCTCTCCGGATGGTCACTGCGACGTGCGCGTACGAATCGAGCGGAGCGCGGCGGGCTTCGCCTTCGTGGTGGCCGACCGGGGTCCCGGTTTTGCGGCTACCGGCGTGAAGCGCACGTCCATGGGAGAGAAGCTCATCCGGGCGCTGGTTCGGCAGCTTCGCGCGAAGATGACCGTCTCCTTCGACGGCGGCGCGACGGTTCGCGTCGAGCTCCCCGCGGAGCCTCCCTCCTCCCGCTAACCGCCGCGTCTCAGCCCTTCTTCGCGAGGGTCTTCACAAGCTGCGCAAACGCCGCGAGCGGAACTCGCACTTCGATGTCGGCGCCGTGCGCAGCGCCCATCGCGATGAGCCGCGCGCGCACCCCGCTCAGCGCCGGAACCGCCCGCACCCGCTCCAGCATCTCTGCGAGTGTGGCCTGCTCCTCGGCGGTGACCGTGCGCCCCGGCCCCCGCCCTGGCCGTGCTCGACGTAGCTCCGCTGCGCCTTCGCGAATGGCGTGGGTACTCGCCGCGCCGACGTCGAGAATCTCCCCGGAAGGCAGCGTCACCTTCGCGCTAAACACATGCTCGGGACTGTCGTCTGCGGGCGTCGCATCGACGAGGTCGAGAATCGCCGAGGCGCGCTCCTGTCCGAGTTCGAGCACGAGCCCGCGGGTCATGCGCTCGGCGAGCGCGATGAGCCTGTTGGCCTTGGAGAGAGCCATGTCGAGGTCGAGCGCGCACACCTCCACGAAAGACGCGCGCCCCAGCGCCTCGGGCACCCCATCAGACCGGAGCACCTGCAGTGCATCGGCGACGTCGAGGAAGTTCGAGGCGATGTCCTGGCGTCGCTCGGTGACCAGCGCGATGGCCTTCTGGCCCTTCGCGACGAGCAGCGCGATGCGTGCGTCGTGCTTCGCCTTCGCGTTACGCACCAACTCCGCAGGGAGCTTCTTTGCCGGGGTCTTCTTCGCAGCGACGGGGGACGTGGTGGGTGCTCTCGCCATGATGCGAACGAGAGTGCGACATTCCTGCGAAGGAATCTCGGGATTCCTGTGCAGGAATGTCCTCGCGGGCACTTAAGCAGGGATGCGGCGAAACCATGATCTACCGTCAGAACCCTTGGTTCACCGTCTCTACGCGAGCCCCCACCCCCGGCCCCGCCCCCACGAGTGGGGGCAGGGAGGGCGGAATCCAGAGATCCTGACTTGAGAACCGCTTCGAGAACCCGCGCATGGCACGACGACGCGCACTCGATGGCTGGTCCTTCGCTTCACCCGGCAAGACCGAACGCGCCCGCGAATTGCGGCGTGCGAGGACGCCCGCAGAGCAAGCACTCTGGGCAGTGCTACGCGGCAAGGCCC
>CANJUR010000152.1 GCA_947477565.1 Deltaproteobacteria bacterium | reverse complement strand
GTCGGTCATTTCGGGCAAGCGATGGAAAACATCACCGGTGATGTGGAGTTCATCACCGGTGATGTGGAGTTCATCACCGGTGATGTGGAGTTCATCACCGGTGATGTGGCGAGCGCTCGATCAGTCCGTGGTGTGCGCCGGAAACGACGCGCCCACGATCATCGGTGACACGATGCTCACGCGACCGTTGCCGCCGAGGCCCGCGGCGAAGTCTCGCGCCGTTGCGCCGCAGTACCCGCCGCCGCCGCCGTGCGCCCGCACGCCGGGGCTCGGATCGGCGCGGCCGTTGAGCACCGTCGCGCTCACCAGCGCCGTGAGACGCACCGCGCCGCCGCCGCCGCCACCGCCGCCGCCCATGCCCGCGCCCGCACTTCCGCTGCAGTCCGTCTGGTGGCCGTCCTCGCCCTCGCCACCGTTGGCGCGCAACGCCCCAGCGCCCGTCAGCAAGACACTCGACGCGCGCACCATGACGATTCCGCCGCCGTGACCGCCGCCGCCGGGAAACGACCCGTCCTCGTCCGCGCCGCCCTCGCCGCCCGCCCCGCCGAAGAGCACCACCGAGGCGAGCGAAGGGGCACCCGAGATGGTTCCGCCCGCGCCTGGCGGAATCGGGTTGGCCTCGGCGCACATGCCCTGGGTACCCGCAGAGCCGGGCTCACCCGGGGTTGCGTGACCGCCGCCACCGCCGGAAGCGCAGTCCTGCCCCGCGCCGCCGCCGCCGCCGCCAGACTGATTGGCCAGGATGTTGGCCGCGCCGCGCCCGCGCTCGCTCTCCCCCGCCACGCCGCGCATGCATCGGTACGACGGCGTCATCGCACACGTGCGCCGGTTGCCGCGGAAGCCCCGCCCGCTCACATCGATCGCCCCGGCCACGCTCACCCGCGCGGTCGCATCGAAGGCGACGATGCCGCCAGAGCTACCGTCCCACGCCGGCCCCGTCACCGTCGCGGCGGCGTTGATCGTCACCGCGGTGTACTCCATCACCCGCACCACCTGGGCGTGGTTGGTGGCATCGGTCACGTACCCGTTTCGCAGCGGCGCCGACAGCGTGAGCGACGTTCCTGCCACCGTCGCAACCCGCGCGTACTCGTAGTGCCCGACCGGCCCGATGGCTGCCTGCGTCTGATGCAACAGCACCGACTGCCCCGCGACGAAAACCCCGACCACGCCGCTCAGCGTGACCGTCATCGACCCGGCGGCCCCGGCGACGCCCGCGCGCACGCCACCGATCACCTGATCTGTCGCGACGGTGAGGGCCCCGTCTGCGCCGGTGCCGTACTGACACGCGCCGGCCGCGCAGGTCTGCCCCGCGCCGCACGCACGGCCGCACGCCCCGCAGTGGGCCGCGCTCGTGCGCATATCGACTTCACAACCGTTCGCCACCATCGCGTCACAGTTGCCAAAGCCGTCGTTGCAGGTGCCCACCGCGCAGACGCTCGCCGCGCACACCGGGGTGGCGTTGGGCGTCACGCAGGCCCTCCCGCAGCCGCCGCAGTGCGCGACGGTGACGCGGGTGTCGGTCTCGCACCCGGTGACGCGCATCGCGTCGCAATCGCCGAAGCCCGTGGAGCAGGCCGCGATGCCGCACGCGCTCGCCGCGCACGCCGCCGTCGCTTGAGCGAAGGAGCACGCCGTCGCGCAGGTTCCGCAGTGGGCGACGGTCACGCGCAGGTCGGCCTCGCAGCCGTTGCTCGCGTCGCCGTCGCAGTCGCCGAAGCCCATCGCGCAGGTGAACCCGCACGCACCGCTCACGCACGTCGGCGTCGCGTTGGCGGGCGTCGGGCAGGCGCGCCCGCACGCGCCGCAGTGGCTCACGCTGGTCGCGGTGTCCGTCTCGCAGCCGTTGGCCGCCTGCATGTCGCAGCTTGCCGTCGAGCCCGGGCACCCGGTGACCGTGCACCGCCCCGCGACGCATTCCGCCGTGCCGCTCGCGACGGTGCACGCCATCCCGCACCCGCCGCAGTGGGCGAGCGTGGTCTGCGAATCCACGCACGCTCCACCGCAGCACGTCTGCGCCCCGGGGCACGCCTGCGCGGCGTTGCACCCGGCCACGCACGCGCCCGCCATGCACACCTGCCCCGCCGGGCACGCGCGGTCGCCCGTACAGCCGACGTCCGCGGGGCCCGCGTCCACCCCGACGTCCACTGTCCCTCCAGTGTCGCTGCCGGTGTCCTTCTGGCCGGTGTCGAGCGCCGCGGGAACGTCCGTCGTGCCCGTCTCCGCGACGCCTGCATCCGTGGTCGCCGCGTCGTCACCGCACCCGGCTGCCAGCATCGTGATCAGCGGGAGCGCCCCCCGCAACCATCGTCTCGTCTCGATCATCGTGTGTGGTCTCTCTTCCGCGCGTCGCGCAGCGGAGACCCTACACGCCGCGCCCGTGGACCGTCAGCCGTACCGGACCTGCACGCCCTCGATGAGCGCTCGCAGCGTGCGCTTCACGCCTTCGGTGCTGGCGTGCTTCACGATGGCCCATCCTTCGCCTTCGTAACCGTCCCCGCGGGCCTGGCCCACCCGGGGCTTGCGCATCTCCACCAGCGCATCTCCGGCAGCCTCGGCGGCGGCTTCGATGCCCTCGACGGAGACCACCCGCGATCCGTTGCCCTGCCCTCGAAAGAACGCCGCCCCCGCGGCCCAGCGCCGGGGCTTCGGGACGAAGCGGTCGAAGGCGATGAGCCCAGCCCAGTCTGCGACGAGGTCGGTCTCGTGGGCGAGGCTCATCAACGGCATGATGTGCACCCCCGGCGGGCGCGCGCCGACCTCGTTCACCAGCGCCGATCCGTCCTCGCGGAGAAACCACTCCATGTGCGTGAGCGCCGTCCCCGCCGCGGTGTGGGCGTGCTCGCCGAAGAGGGCGGCCAGCGCCGCGGTGTTGATCGGCTGAAAGCTCGCCCAGGGCTCCTCGGTAGAGTCCCGCGGGAGCAGAACGCAGTACTGCACCCACGGGGTCTCGAGCACCTCCAGCGGGGTAGGGAAGTACCGCGTTCCGGAGCGCCACACGGGCACGCCGCGGATGGTGACGGTCTCGCAGGTGTGCTCCCGCGCGCTCACGAACTCCTCGACCTGAAGAGGCTGCGCCGCGGTAGGGATGGCGCCCTTCGCGGCCATCGCGGCGATGTCTTCGGGCGACTCGACGCGAAACGTCGCGCGCGATCCGAGGCCCGCCTGGGGCTTCACGATCACCGGGTATCCGACGTGGCCGATGAAGAGCGCCAACTCGTGGAGAGAGCTCACCAGGGCGCTCCGAGCGACCGGAACACCGTGCGCGCGGAGCACGTCTTTCATCCGGTCTTTGTCGCGGAAATTGCGGGCGATGGCGGTGTTGATCCCCTCGATGTTGAGCGCGTCGCGGGCCTGCGCCATGGGCATCTGAAGCTGCTCGAGCGCGCCGGTGAGGCGGTCGATGCGGCCCACGTGGCGGGTGAGCGCGCGCGCGGCGACGGTGAGTTGCGCGCCGTCGAGCGCGTCATGGACGGCGTAGTGGGCGGCGATGCGGGGCCGTATCTCCGCGGGAATGGCCGACTCCGGATCGGCGCTGATGACCGACAGGGTCACCCCGTCGAGGGCCGCGAAGGCCCGCACATAGCGGTTGGTGTTCTCAAGAAAGCGCGGCGCGACGAAGACGACGTGGGGCACGCCGACACTCTACCGAAGCCACCGCGCGGGCGGGCTACCGAACCGTCGCCGAACCATCAACGGCCCGCGCGGCGATCGCGGCGGGCGCACCGATGAACGCAGCGTGTGCCTTCGCGCTCATCCAGGCGGCGAAAACATCTTCTGCCGACGCGGCGATCACCGCGCTCAACTCGATTTTGTCCAGGGTCATGGGTGCAGTGTCTCCGCTCGGCAGTAGAGCGACGTTGCGGGGGCGGCTCGAGTTTTCGTCGAGGCGGCGGGCCGGAGCCCGGTGCTAGCGTTCGCCCCGATGTCCGACACCCTCCTCACGATCGACTGTGACTACGTGCAGCCCGCTCTGGCCTGCGCCTACCTGCGCGTCTCCGGCGACGAGTGCGCCTTCATCGAGACCAACACCACGCACGCCGTCCCGCGGCTGCTCGCCGCGCTCGCCGCACAGGGGCGCACCCCCGCCGACGTGCGCTATGTGATCGTCACGCACGTACACCTCGACCACGCGGGCGGCGCCTCCGCGCTGATGGACGCGTGCCCCAACGCCACGCTGCTCGCCCACCCACGCGCCGCGCGTCACCTCATCGACCCGACGAAGCTCGTCGCGGGCGCCACCGCGGTCTACGGCGCAGCGCACTTCGCCGAGCTGTACGGCACCATCCGCGGCGTCGATGCGAGCCGCGTGCGAGCCCTCGACGACGGCGCGGAGGTGCCCTTCGGCGGCGGGCTACTGCGGTTTCTCCACACGCGCGGGCACGCCAACCACCACTTCGTCGTGCACGACCCGGCAGTGGACGCGGTCTTCACCGGCGACGCCTTCGGGCTGGTGTACCCGCGGTTGCAGCGCGCGGGCCTGATGGCGTTTCCATCGACGAGCCCGACGGACTTCGACGGCCCCGCGGCGCACGCGTCCATCGATCGCATCGTCGCGCTGGGCGTCGGCCGCGCGTGCCTCACGCACTTCGGCGAGCAGACCCGCCTGCCCGAAATCGCGGACCAGCTCCACGCGTGGTTGACGCTCTCCGAGGCGCTGATGGCGCAGAGCCGCGAGCGCCCGGCGGCGGAGCGCGAGGCGTTCATCGAGGGGCGGCTGGCGGCGGCGTTTGACGAGGCCGTGGCGCGCAGCGGGCTGGCGCTCTCCGCCGACGACCGCACGCTCGTGGCGTTTGATCGCAAACTCAACGCGCAGGGGCTGGCGTTTGCGGCGGGCAAAGCCCCGGCGTGAGCGTGGCCGGATGCCCCCCGCGGTCGTCCGAGGAGTCGAGGCTTCGCAGTGACATCCAGCCGTTCGCTTGCGATCACCACAAGCCTTTCACTAAGGTTCGCGCATCGGCTGGCAGACGCAGCGTCGATCGCTCGTTGATCCGCCCGCCCAGAACAGAACGCCCACGAATGATCACCCTGAAATCCCATCGAAATCATGCAGTCCTGGCGATGTTGCTCGGCTCGGCGTTGCCCTCTGTAGCCGCGGCGCAGACCGTCTCTGGCTGGGCCCTCGACCGCTACGAGCCCACCACCACCGGCGACGTCTTCTTCATGTCCGAGCACCCCTGGTACTCGTCCACACGCACGTTTGCCGTGGGCCTCGTCGCCGACTACGCGGCCAACCCGCTGGTGCTGCGACAGCAGTCCGGCACCACCGGCGCCTCGACCACCACGAACACCAACATCATCTCCGGGCAGTTTGTCGGGCACCTCGGGGCGGCGTTTTCCTTCCTCGACCGGGTGGGCGTCGGCGCCTCGCTGCCAGTGTCGTTTCTACAGTCCGGCGACGCCGCGCCCGCGGGCGCTGCCTTCCCCAGCGCCGCGGCCGGCGTCGGCGTCGGCGACCTTCGCCTGGGCGTGCGCTTCCGAATCTTCGGCCACGCCGACCGCGACCCGATGTCCCTCCACCTCGGCGCCAACCTCTGGGCCCCGGTCGGATCGCGCAGCAGCAACACCGGCGACGAGTCCGTGCGCTTCGAGCCGAGGCTCACCCTCGCCGGGCGCGCCAGCGTGGTGCGCTGGTCCGCGGGCGCGGCGTTTCAGGTGCGCGGCGACATCGACGCGGTCAACCTCGCGATCGGCAACGAGGTGCGCTTCAACGCCGCCCTCGGGTTCGTCGCCCTCGACGACAACCTCACCATCGGCCCGGAGGCGTACGTATTCTCCGCGGTGCGCGATCTCCCGAGCGGCCGCGGTCAGGGCAGCGCGGCCTTCCAGTCGGGACAGTGGGGCGCGGAGATCATGCTCGGCGCGCACTACCTCATCGCCGACACCATCCTCGTCGGCCTCGGCGGCGGCCTCGGCGTCGAGCGCGGCTACGGCATCCCCGCGGGTCGCGGTCTCCTCTCCGTGGCGTACGCACCGGTCACCCGCGCGGCCCCCGCGGAGCCCGGCGACCGCGACCACGACAGCGTTCTCGACCTCGACGACGTCTGCCCCGATACCCCGCAGGGCGAACACCCCGACCCTTCGCGCCGCGGCTGCCCCGAGGGCGACGCCGACGGCGACGGCGTGCTCGACCCGGACGACATCTGTCTGCACGTTCCGCAGGGGCCGCACCCCGATGCCACGCGCCGCGGATGTCCCCTCCCGGACAGCGACAGCGACGGGGTGTTTGACCCCGATGATCAGTGCGTGACCACCCCGATGGGTGACCACCCGGACCCCGATCGCCGCGGCTGCCCCGACGCCGACCGCGACGGCGACACCATCCTCGACCACGCGGACATTTGTCCCGACGTGCACCGCGGGCCGTTTCCCGACCCGGCGCGCATGGGCTGTCCGCTCGCCGACCGCGACCACGACACGGTGCCCGACGCCACGGACGCCTGCCCGGACGTGCCGGGCGCGCCTTCGGAGGTTCCCGCCCGCAACGGCTGCCCCATCGGCGGTGTCGTGATGGACGGCGGGCGCATCAACATCCTGAGCCCGGTGTTCTTCGACACCGACCGGGACACCATCAAGCCGCAGAGCTTCGCGATTCTCTCGCGCGTCGCGGACGTGCTGCGGGCGTCCGGGTTCATCCGGCGCATTCGCATCGGCGGCCACACCGACGATCGCGGCGACCACGACCATAACGTTGACCTCTCCAACCGCCGCGCCATCGCGGTGATGCACTGGCTCTCCGAGCACGGCGTCGAGGCCGAGCGCATGGAGGCGCAGGGCTACGGCCCGGACCAGGCGATCACCTCCAACCAGACCCTCGTGGGCCGCGCCCGCAACCGTCGGGTGGAGTTCGTCATCCTCGATCCGGCGCAGCCTACAAACGCCATGACCCAGTCCGCGGCCACCGCCGACCCGGGCGACATCCGCGACGGTCGCACCCGCCGCCGCCGCCGCGCGCCGCGCTGAGATCCTGCCCGTCGCGGCCCGGGCGCTCAATCCCAGCGCCCCGGCTTCAGCATGAGCAGGGCCGAAGGCCCTCCCGCGAAAGCGCGGCCGACGGTCCCCGCAAGGGCAACGCCCATCACTCCTTTCATCACGTACTCCGAAGGTCAGAACCGATCGATGGGAGTGACAGCGCCCGGCGATCGTGGTGAGCATTCGGCCTATGGGACATGGTGAATACGATCTCCAGGCGCACCAGGCGGCGACGCAGGCGCGGGCGGCATTGCCGAGCGAGCAGGTGTTTCAGTCCAACGGCTGCCACCCCGGCATGAACCCCCTCGGGGTGAAGGCGCGCGAGAGCCGCGACAGCGAGGCGCACCCGGACTCCGTCGGCGTGGTGTTCGCGCTCGACGTGAGCGGATCGATGGGGGAGATCCCGCAGCGGCTCGCGACGGAGACCATGCCGCTATTCATGGCGAGCGTGCTGACGGTGCTGCCCGATCCGCAGGTGCTTTTCATTGCGTTTGGCAACGCGTGGGCGGACCGGTCGCCGCTCCAGGTGGGGCAGTTCGAGAGCGAGGGCGCGCTCATCGATCGTTGGCTCGCGGCGACGCACCTCGAAGGCGGCGGCGGCGGGCTCGGCGAGTCCTACGACCTCGCGATGTACTTCGCCGCGCGGCACACCTCCATGGACTGCTTCGAGAAGCGCCAGCGGAAGGGGTATTTCTTCATGACCGGCGACGAGGTGCCCTTCATCCACCTACCCGCGGAGCAGGTGCAGACCGTGCTCGGCGAGGCCCTCAACGGACCCATCGCCATCCATGACGTAGCCACCATGGTGACCGAGATGTTTCACGCGTTCTTCCTGATTCCCGACGCGGCGCGCGCGGAGCAGTTCGAGTGCGAGGGCACCTGGCGGATGCTCTGGAGCGACCGGGTGATTGTTCTCGGCGCCCCGGAAGATACGGCCGTCGCGTGCGCGCTGCTCATCGGCATCCAGGAGGGGACGCTCCCGGACGCCGCCGCCATCGAGCGCCAGTTGGAGGAGCGTTTTCATCGCACCGGCGAGGAGCGCGACCGTGTTGTGCGCGCGGTGCTTCCGTACGCCGAGGCGTTGGCGCGCGGGCCGTTGAAGCCGCCGTCGCCGGTCTTCACGCGGGGGCCGACCGACTTCCAGGGATGATCCGCGAGGCCATCGTCGTGGTCGATCTCGGCTACGGCGATCAGGGCAAGGGGACGGTGACGGACTTCTTCGTGCGGGCGCGCGGGGCCCACACCGTCGTGCGCTACAACGGCGGCGCGCAGGCGGGGCACAACGTCGTCACGGACGACGGGCGGCACCACACGTTTGCGCAGTTTGGCGCAGGGATGTTTGTGCCGGGGGTAGAGACGTGGCTCACGGCGCATGTGGCGGTGCAGCCGTGGGCGATGGTGGTCGAGGCCGCGCACCTCGCGCGCGTCGGGGTGACGGACGCCTTCGCTCGCACGCGCATCGATGCGGATGCGCCGGTGATCACGCCGTTTCATCGAGCGTCCAACCGGCTGCGGGAGCGCGCGCGAGGCGAAGGGCGTCACGGGAGCTGCGGGATGGGCGTCGGCGAAGCGGTGCGCGACGCGCGAACCCTCGGCGACGCGGACGTACTGCGGGTACGCGATCTGTGCGACGGGGCGGTGGTGCGGACGAAGTTGCGGCGCGTGCAGGAGCGCAAGCGATCGGAGTTGCAGGCAGAGTTGGGCGATCGGGGGATCGCGTGTGAAGACGCGACGGCGCTGTCGGACCGGGCGATGGTGGACGTGTACGCGGGGCTGCTCGCGGTCTTCGTGGCGGCCGCGCGGGTGGTGGACGGCGCGGCGTTGGCGGAGGTGCTGCGACGACCGGGCGCGGTGGTGTTTGAGGGCGCACAGGGGGTGTTGCTGGACGAATGGCGGGGGTTTCATCCGCACACGACCTGGAGCACCTGCACTGCGGAGAACGCTCTCGGCGCGCTGCGCGAGCACGGGTACGAGGGCGCGGTGGCTCGCTGGGGGGTGGTGCGCGCGTACGCGACGCGGCACGGCGCGGGGCCGATGGTGACGGAGGACGCCGGGCTGAGCGCACGGGTGCGCGACCCGCACAACCGGGACGACGGGTGGCAGGGAGGGTTTCGTGTGGGGTGGTTCGACGCGGTGGCGACGCGGTACGCGATGGAGGTGAACGGCGGCGTCGATGCGTTGGCCGTGACGTGTGTCGATCGGCTGCAGGGAGAGCGGGAATGGAAGCTGGCGACAGCGTATCGGATGGGTGACGGCACGCGGGTGCGAGCGCTGCCGGTCGGTGCGCACGGTGACCTGCAACACCAGGCGGCGATGACCGCGGCGCTACGGGAGGCGGCGCCGGAGTACCGGGTGACGACGACCGTGGGCGAGGCCGAGGCACACCTGGCGGCGATGTCGGAGGAGACCGGCGCAACGGTGGCGCTGGTGTCGATCGGGCCGAGCGCGCGGGACAAACGCTGGCGATAGGCGGAAACGACCTTCCGACACGCCCCCGAAGCCTTCCGACGCGCTTCCATCCCCTTCCGATGAAGCTTCCAGATGCTAATCAGGGCTTCCGACTCTTCCCGGAAGCGTCGGAAGCCTCCCAAACACCCCCGCGGACCTCCAAGCCGTCGTCGGGGGCCCTCCGGAGCCCATCGAAGCCCTCTGCGGCCGCGTCGATGCCCCATCGGAGCCCGAACGCAGCCCCTGATGATCCATCGTACCCTGTCGTGTGGTCAGAGTATGTCCACTCCGAGGCGATGGTTGGTTGCGTGGCTTCTACGGGGCGCTACGCCCTGTCGGTCATGCCGAGCGCCGCACACGAGACGATG
>CANJUR010000151.1 GCA_947477565.1 Deltaproteobacteria bacterium | reverse complement strand
TCTTCCGATCTCGCAGCGGGCTCCATCCCGGGTCCCACGGGGCAGCGCTTCTCCATCGGGACATCGTAGGAGCCCGGGTCTGCCCCGGGCTTCCACACCGTGCCGTGTGCTTCAGCACGCGGCACAGCGGGCCGAGGCGACGTACTCCGAACCTCAGGCCTTTACCGCGTCGATTGCCGCCTCCACGCGCGCCTGGTAGTCCCGCGCCGCCGCTTCGTGCCGTACGCGCTCGGCCTTCGTGTGCGCGTTCGTGTCGTCTGCCAGAACCGCCTTGAGATGAGGCGCCGCCTGCTCCCGACACTGGAGCAGCGATCCGAAGGAGCGGAACGACAGGGCCGACGCCGCGGCGCGCGTCCGCGTGCCGACCTGGGTGACGAGGTCGAGCGACAGCAGTCGCTTGTGCATCAGCGTCGCGACGACGTCGGTGAAGAGCGCGTCGAAACTTCGAGAGCTTGCCGTGGCTCACCGTGAGGTCGCCGACGATCTACCGGTATGCCGTGTCGCGCCGGATCAACCGCGCGATCTTGCGCGCGCTCCCGACGCCCTCGGAGATCGCGAAGCACCACAGGGTCAGCATCATGCGCGGGCTGAGCTACGGACGCCCCGCGTCACCTGCGACCGACGTGACCTCGGCGGAGAAAGCCGAGAGGTCGAAGCCACCGATAACCGTCCACAAGACCCGAGCCGGGTGATCCGCGGGAAGCGCGTCCTCGGGAACCTCGAAGACGATCACGCTCTGGAGGCGTTGGGGCTCACGGATGTGGGGATTCGCGACGTGCCTCTTTACCATGTTAGGTAAACGCTGAGGGGTGAACGAATACTTCCACCGACCCCCCATTAATCAACAGATCTTTAGAGGTCGTAGCGGCTTCCGACGAGGAGCACGGCCTGGTGGGACTTCTTCCGAGCGGCCATGGCGTTGAGAAGCGCCATGGTGGTGAAGCAGTCCGCGAGCGCCCGGTGCGTCGGCGAGTGCGGAAGCTTCAGAAACGTCGTCAGGGTTCCGAGCTTGTGGTTGGGCGCCTCCGGGAAGATCAGCCGCGCGAGCTTCAGCGAGCAGTACATCCCGCACCCCGGCGTCGCGACCTTCACCCGCGCGTACTCCCCTTTCAGGATGCGGAAGTCGAAGCTCGCGTTGTGGGCGATGAGGGTGTGGCCCGCGACAAACTTCGCAAAGCTCGCGAGCACCGCCGTCGCCTTCGGGGCGCCCGCCACCATCGTGTCAGAGATGCCGTGCACCCCCTGAACGATCGACGGAATGCGCATCTCCGGGTTCACCAGGGACTGAAACTGCCGCACCACCGCGCCGTTTTTTACGTGCAGGGCGGCGACCTCGACAAGCCGCGAGCCAACGGCGATGCCCGTGGTCTCCGTGTCGAGCACGATGAATTCCGTGAGGTCGGGCGCGGCCGCGACGGCCAACGCCACCTTCGGCGACGCGGACCTGGCGGCCCTGGCCGACGCAGACTTGGAAGGCATGGGTGGGTAGGGCATGAGTTTGAAGGGTGTCGGCGCAATCGCGGAGGTGGGGGGCTCGGCGTCGGGCAGCGAGCCGCGCAGCCGGGTGAGCAGCGCGCGGGAGTCGGCGTGAAGGATTCGGGTGCTCACGGCCCCGACCCTACCAGTTGTTGCGCCGCTCGCGCAGGGCTGCGAAGACGGCGACCGGGTCTCGCGCAACGCCCACGGCGGCCGCCACCGCGGGGTCGTCGCAGCGCAGGAAGGGGTTGAGCCGCCGCTCGTCGCGCAGGCTCTTCGGCACCGTGGGCCGCCCCTCCGCGCGGAGCCGCTCGGCGTCGGCCACCGCGGCGCGCACCGCGTCGTTGGCGGGCTCGAGCGCCGCCACGAAGCGTAGGTTGTTTGCGGTGTACTCGTGGCCGCAGAAGATCCGCGTGGCCGGGTCGAGGGTCTCGGCGATGCGCTGGAGCGAGGCGTACATCATCGCGGGGTCGCCATCGAAGAGCCGCCCGCAGCCGCCAAGGAAGAGCGTGTCGCCGGTAAACGCCGCGTCGTCGCTCGCGTAGGTCACCGCGCCGAGGGTGTGCCCCGGGACGTGCAACACCCGCAACGCAGTGCCGCCGAGGGTGACCCGATCACCGTCGTTTACCGCCTCGGTCTGCCCGGGCACGCGCCCCTGGTCGCTCGCGTGCGCCACCACCCGCAGACCCGGAAACGCAGCGATCAGCGCCTCGTTGCCGCCGACGTGGTCGTAGTGGTGGTGCGTGTTGAGCACCATCGTGGGTCGCGCGCCGAGGGCCGCGAGCGCAGCCAGGACGGGCTCTCCCTCCGACGGATCGACCACCGCGCAGAAGCCCGTGGTCGGGTCGCGCAGCACGTAGGCGTAGTTGTCCGAGAGGCATGGCACCAGGGTCACGTCGAGCATCGACCGACCGTAGCGCACTCGCGGCCCGGGGACGGATCGTCTCGGCATTGCTGACGCTGGGATCGGCGACTACTACTGCTATCCATGACCGACCCCACCACCCCGCAGAACCTCTCCCGCAGTCAGCGCGGCGTGTTGTCGCTGATCACGTCGCCGCGGCGGCTGTGGCGCTTCCTGCGCGACCCGGCGGCGCCGAAGACCCCGAAGGTTCTGGCGGTTCTGGCGGTTCTGTACGTGGTGATGCCGGCCGACCTCATCCCGGACGTGATTCCGATTGTGGGGTGGCTCGACGACCTGGGGCTGACGAGCATGGCGCTCGGGTACCTCGCGACGAAGGCCGCGAGCTACGAAGCCGCTGAAGATGTGAGGAAGGACAACGAGGCGAAGGGTGGAGGCGAAGCGATCGGAGTCAAGCCGGTCGCGCGGTAGCGACGACCGACGCGATCACGGGTGGTTGCTGGAGAGTTCGGTGATGTGGAGCGCGCCGCGAATCTGCTCTCTCGAGCGGTACGAACCCACCCAGACGTCGTACTGGCCAGCGCCCGCGTTGGGGAGGTCGACGGTCGGGTTGGTGCCGCCGTAAGAGTCGTCATTGCAGACCCAACGACCACTCGCGGTGTTGACGAGGAGCGTCGTGTCGCCCGGCGCCGTCACGTAGATGCGCAGGTTGGCTGAGGTGCGGGTGAGGTTGATGATGTGATCGGGCTGACGGGTGACGAAGCCACGGCAGCCGGCGCCGAGGCCGAGGTTGCTCGCGTCGATGCTGCCGCCGGAGGTGATCGCGACGTTGATGGGGTCGGGTACGAAGCCAGGCCTTACGCGACGGGTGCCGAAGTTGGCCGTTCGACCACCGATCTGAAGAGCGCCCTGGGCGGTAACCTGGCTGCCGTAGCCAGACACTGCGAGCGCGCCAAGGAGACCCACCACGCTGAGCATCTTGTTGTTCATCGTTTACACTCCTGAGAAGCGTTGAGAGCAGCGCGAGACCACTGGATCATCGAGCGGGTCGTCGCGACCCATCACTACGCCATCGAACCGCGGGGGATTCATACCAAACCCAGGGAGAGTTGGTGAAGGGTGATTTTCCCTATCGGCGGGCCATGCTGATGGAGTCTGATCGCAGCTGGAGCAAGGCAATGGACGCTGTGACGAAGACGAGCGAAGAGACCGTGCGGGTGGTGGTGGAGGACGACCGCACGGGGGTGCACCCCGAGGCGCTGAGCCGAGCTTTTCTCGACCACGTGCAGTTCTCCCAGGGGAAGCATCCGGACTCGGCCACGGTGCACGACCGGTACATGGCCCTGGCCCTGGCCGTGCGCGACCGGTTGGTGCAGCGATGGATGAAGACCTCCCGGGCCTGCCTGGAGGCCGATCCGCGGCGTGTGTACTACCTGTCGGCGGAGTTTCTGCTGGGGCGCACGCTGCGCAACAACCTCCAGGCGGTGGGCATCTACGACGACTTCCGCGCAGTGCTCGCCGAGCTTGGCCTCGACCTTACCGAACTCCTCGAGCAGGAGCCCGATGCGGGCCTCGGAAACGGCGGCCTCGGCCGACTGGCGGCGTGCTTCCTCGACTCCCTCGCCACCCTCGGCTACCCCGCGCACGGGTACGGTATCCGCTACGAGTTCGGCATCTTCGAGCAGCGGATGGAGAACGGCTGGCAGGTCGAGCGGCCGGACGAGTGGCTGCGCTTCGGCAACCCGTGGGAGATCGTTCGGCCGGAGTACACCGTGACCGTCGGGTTTTACGGGCAGACCGAGGAGTTTCTCGACCACCAGGGACACTGGCGCGTGCGCTGGGTGCCCGGCGTGAAGGTCATCGGAGTCCCGTACGACACGCCCATCGCGGGCTTCGGCACACAGAACGTCAACACCCTGCGGCTCTGGCGCGCGCGGGCCAGCGAGGAGTTCGATCTCGGATCTTTCAACCAGGGCGACTACGTGCGCGCGGTGGAGGAAAAGAGCGTCTCGGAGACCATCTCCAAGGTGCTCTACCCCTCGGACAGCACCTGGGCGGGCCGCGAACTTCGCCTCCGACAGCAGTACTTCTTCGTCGCCTGCGCCATCGCCGACATCGTGCGGCGCTACCTCAAGAACCACTCAGACTTCTCGGCCTTCGCAGCCAGGGTGGCGATTCAGCTCAACGACACGCACCCGGCCATCGCGGTGGCCGAGCTGATGCGCGTTCTCATGGACGTGCACGGCGTGTCCTGGGATCCGGCCTGGGAGACCACCGTCGCGGTGATGGGCTACACCAACCACACGCTGCTTGCCGAGGCGCTCGAGCGCTGGCCGGTGCACCTCTTCGAGCGGCTGCTCCCGCGGCACCTGCAGATCATCTACGAGATCAACGCGCGCTTCTTGCGGCAGGTGATGAACCGCTGGCCCAACGACGGCGCCCGCGTCGCGCGCATGTCCCTGATTGAGGAGGGCGCGGAGAAGCACCTGCGCATGGCGCACCTTGCGGTGGTGGGATCACACAAGATCAACGGCGTGGCGCAGTTGCACACTGACTTGCTCAAGCGCGACGTGCTGCCGGACTTCGCGGATCTGTGGCCCGAGCGCTTCACCAACAAGACCAACGGGGTGACCCCGCGGCGCTGGCTGCTCTCATGCAACCCGCGGCTCGCGGCGTTGATCACGGAGTGCATCGGGCCGGGCTGGGCGACGGACCTCGACCGGCTGGAGGACTTCGCGCGCTTCGCCGAAGACGCCTCGGTGCGGCAGCGATTCGCGGCGATCAAGCTGGAGAACAAGCGCGATCTGCAAGGCTGGCTGCGCGAGCACGAGGGGTTGCTCGTATCGACGGACTGCCTCTTTGACGTTCAGATCAAGCGCATCCACGAGTACAAGCGGCAGCTTCTCAACGCGCTGCACGTGGTGGCCGTGTACCTGCGGGCGAAGCACGACCGGCGGACGCTGTCGGTGCCGCGCTTCTTCCTCTTCGGCGGCAAGGCGGCGCCGGCGTACCGGACGGCCAAGTTGATCATCCGCTTCATCAACGCGGTGGCGGAGGTGGTCAATCACGACCACGACGTCGATGGGATGAAGGTGCTCTTCGCGCCGAACTACAGTGTGTCTCTTGCCGAGCGCATCCTGCCCGCGGCAGACCTCTCGGAGCAGATCTCCACGGCAGGCAAGGAGGCCTCGGGGACGGGCAACATGAAGTTCGCCCTCAACGGCGCGCTCACCATCGGGACGCTCGACGGGGCCAACGTGGAGATCCGCGAGGCGGTCGGGGCGGAGAACTTCTTCCTCTTCGGTCTCACCGCCGATGAGGTGGCCGCGAAGGCCCGCGGGGGCTACCGGCCGAGGGACTTCTACGAGTCCGACGCCGAGCTTCGCGAGGTGCTCGACCTGGTGCGCACAGGGCACTTCTCCGTCGGCGAGCCGGGGCTCTTCCACCCGCTGATCGACCAGCTACTCGACCACGATCCGTACATGGTGCTGGCCGATTACCGCGCGTACGTAGACTGTCAGGGTGCCGTCGAAGCGGCGTGGCGCGAGCCCGATCGGTGGTCCGCGATGGCGATTCGCAACGTGGCGCGCATGGGTCGCTTCTCGTCCGACCGGACGATTCGCGAGTACGCCGATGAGATCTGGAAGACGCAGCCGGTGCGGGTGGAGTGATCGGCGGGGAGGTCAAGGGCGCTCGGTGAGGCGGGCGCCCTAAGCCCCAATGCGAAGGGCATCCCTGATGGGGGATGCCCTTGCAATGAAATGAGAAGCAACGCCCTCCCCGATGGGGACCGAGGGAGGGCGCGTGGGGCTACAGCTTGCTGACGTCGAGGCCGTAGCGCGCCGCGTAGGCGACGAGCCCGATGCGATCGACCGTACGGAGGTCGCTGGTGCTCAGCGTGATGCGCACGTGCCGGTTGAGCTCGGGTACGAACAGACGGCGCTCTTGCAGGTTGGGAAACTGCCAGCGCTTGGTCTTGATGTTCGAGTGCGAGACCTTGTTGGCGATCTTGCGCCGCGTCCCGGTGATGTCGCTCTTGGCCATGATAGTCGTCTCGTCGGCGGTAAAGGTTGGGATCGGGAAACGTCGTTGTGCGCCGCTCGCTTCGAGACGATGATCAGGACCACCGTCAAGGCGCTGCGCGGGGCCGCGAGAGATACCCGATCGGCCACGAGCGTCAAGTCCCCGTTGCACCGGGACGAACCTCGAAAGGCCACGGCGGCCGCGACGGTGTTGGCGGTACCAGAGAGGGTGACCGATGAACGAAACGCAGTTGAATCTCCCGAACGTGCCCGCCGATCAGGTCGGCGGCGCGCTGCACCTCTCGACGCTGAGCGCGCACCAGAGGGTGTTCGTGAACCGCAGCCTGCGCATGGAATCCGTCGAGTGGATCGGCTTCGACATGGACTACACGCTCGCGATCTACCGTCAGGACGAGATCGACAAGCTCTCCATCGAGGCGACGGTGAAGAAGCTGGTCGAGCGGGGGTATCCGCCGTTTCTGGCCGAGGCGCGCTTCGACACGCGCTTCGCGATCCGCGGTTTGCTCATCGACAAGAAGCTCGGTCACGTCCTGAAGATGGACCGCTATCGCTACGTCGGTCGGGCCTACCACGGCATGAAGGAACTCGACCGCGAGGTGCGGCACGCGCTTTACGAGACCCGTAAAGTCCGGGTGACCGGCGCGCGGTACCACTGGATCGACACGCTCTACGCCCTGCCCGAAGCGGCGGTGTACGCCGGCGCGGTGGACGTGCTCGACGCCTACGGCGTGCACGTGGACTACCAGCAGCTCTTCGACGACATCCGCGAGTGCATCGACGAGGCGCATCGGGACGGCTCCATCGTGGATGTGATCGCCAACGACCTACCGCGCTTCGTCGAGCGCGACCCGCTGTTGGCGGCGACACTGCACAAGCTGCGTTCGGCGGGGAAGAAGCTCTTCCTGCTGACCAATTCGCGCTGGGCGTACACCGACCGGATGATGAAGTACCTGCTGCACGGCGCGCTGCCGGAGTACGCGTCCTGGCGGCAGTACTTCGACGTGGTGAGCGTGGCCGCGGGCAAGCCGACGTTCTTCACGGAGAAGCGGCCGTTTCTGGAGCGCACCATCGACGGCCCGACGGAGACCACCAACCCGGCCTACGCGCTCGAGCGCGGGCACATCTACGAGCAGGGCAACCTCAAGGACTTCGAGCGGATGCTCAACGCGTACGGGGACGCGATCCTGTACGTGGGCGACCACATCTTCGGAGACATCCTGCGGAGCAAGAAGGACTCCTCGTGGCGCACCCTGCTCGTGGTGCAGGAGATGGACTGGGAGCTTGAGGCGATGAGGCGCACGCAGGACGAAGTGGCGCTCATCGACACGCTTGCGAGGGGGCGCGAGCGCCTCGAGGACGAGCTGCGGTATTACCAGAGCAGGTATCGTTTGCTCACCCGGAAGGCCGCGAAGGACAGCGCGGGCGGCGTCGAGCGGGCGGAGGAGGCGGAGGAGGCGAGGCGCGCGATCGACGGGCTGAAGGCCGCGCTGCGGGCGCAGGAGGCGCAGGCGCGGGACATGGCGAAGAGCACCCAGGCGACCTTCCACCCGTACTGGGGATCGCTCTTCAAGCACGGCGTCGAGTTGAGTTCATTTGGCGACCAGGTGGAGCACTACGCGTGTCTCTACACGTCGCGGGTGACCAACCTGGCGAACTACTCGCCGCTGCACATGTACCGCTCGCCCCGCGACCTGATGCCGCACGAGTTGTTGTAGCCGGGGGCTACATGGTTCGGGTGCTGCGGTCGCCGAAGGCCTTCATCCCGGCCACGTAGGCGCCCGCGGCGACGAACGCCCCGACGAACCACGCGTAGTCGTAGAGCATGTGCAGGGCCGGAACAAAGGCCCCGGCCCAGGCGAGGGCGCAGCCCAGGGCGGTGGCGCCGACGGCGATCCAGTTGGTGCCGAGACGGTCGCCGTAGTTGTAGCGGCCGTCGGGTCGGTAGAGGTCGGCCAGGTCGAGTTCGCGGCGCTTCAAGAACCAGTAGTCTGCGATGAGCACACCGGCGATGGCGCCGAGGCCGCCGGAGTACCCGAGGAGCCACTTGAAGATGTAGCCCGACGGGTCGGCGAGGAGCTTCCACGGGCACATCGCGACGCCGATGATGCCGGTGAGCAGGCCGCCGCGCTTGAAGTTGATCCAGCGTGGGAAGGCGTTGGCGAAGTCGTTGGCGGGGGAGACCACGTTGGCGGCGATGTTGGCCGCGAGCGTGGCGATCACCACGGTGAACATTCCGATGGCCACCATGGCGCGCGACTCGAAGCGGGCCGCGAGGTCCATCGGGTCCCAGATCTGGACGCCGTAGATGACCTGCGAAGCGCTGGTGATGATGACCCCCATCGCGGCGAAGAGGGTCATGGTGGTGGGGAGCGACACGACCTGCCCGACGAACTGGTCGCGCTGCGACCGACCGTAGCGGGTGAAGTCCGGCATGTTGAGCGAGAGCGTCGCCCAGAACCCGATCATCGCCGTCAGCGACGGGATAAACACGCTCAAGAAGCTGCCGTGGCCGTGGAAGTGGGAGTTCTGCGCGAGCACCGGGCCGAGGCCGTGGGCGCGGTCGATGGCCCACCACATGAGCCCGCCGGTCATGATGAGGACGAAGGGCGCGGCCCAGTCTTCGAGCTTCCGCACAAGCTCCATGCCGCGGAAGATCACGAAGACGTTGAAGCCCCAGAAGAGCGCGAAGGAGAGCCACTGGGTGGGCGCGTAGCCCGCGACCGGGCCGCCGAGCAGGGCGGTCCATCCGGGCCACATGGCGTGCATGAAGGTGTGGAGGGCCTTGCCGCCAATCCAGCACTGGATGCCGAACCAGCCGCACGCCACGATGGCCCGAAGCACCGCCGGGAAGTTGGAGCCGAAGACCCCGTAGGCGGCCCGGGCGAATACCGGGAAGGGTATTCCGTAGCGCGTGCCGGGGTGCGAGTTGAGCAGGATCGGGACGAGGACGATGAGGTTGCCGAGGAGGATGGTGAGCAGCGCCTGCCACCAGCTCAGGCCCGCGGTGATGAGCCCGGACGCGAGCATGTACGTCGGGATGCAGTGGGCCATGGAGATCCACAGCGCGGCGAAATTGTAGGTCTTCCAGGTGCGCTGCGCGACGGTCGTGGGCGCGAGATCGTGGTTGTAGAGCGACGACCCGGTGAGGGAAACGCCGGGGCGCAGCTCGACGCGGCCGTCCCCATGTTCGATCTGATCCGCAGCGCCGGTATGCATCCGAGAAGATCACCCCACGCGGCGGGCACGCGTCAATGGCGACCAGAATGGACTGGAGTTCGGAGTACGTCGCCTCGGCCCGCTGTGCCGCGTGCTGAAGCACACGGCACGGTGTGGAAGCCCGGGGCAGACCCGGGCTCCTACGATGTCCCGATGGAGAAGCGCTTCCCCGTGGGACCCGGGATGGAGCCCGCTGCGGGCTTTCTCGGGGGTGCCGTGTGCTTCAGCACGCGGCACGGC
>CANJUR010000150.1 GCA_947477565.1 Deltaproteobacteria bacterium | reverse complement strand
CCCGCTGTGCCGCGTGCTGAAGCACACGGCACGGTGTGGAAGCCCGGGGCAGACCCGGGCTCCTACGATGTCCCGATGGAGAAGCGCTGCCCCGTGGGACCCGGGATGGAGCCCGCTGCGGGCTTTCGATGGGGTGCCGTGTGCTTCAGCACGCGGCACAGCGGGCCGAGGCGGCGTACTCCGAACGTCAGAACATCCCCCCCGCGCTTGCGCCGTGCACCGTCGGTGGGGTGCTATCGCCGCCGTGAAGACTCCCCGCTTGTTGGTTCGGTGTGCTGTCGCTGTCGTGCTCGTCGGCTGCTCGCCCGAGGAGACCGTCGAAGCACCCTGCGGCGCTGGGGTGATCTGCGCGAAGGGACCCGACACCGGCGTGCGCACGGACGCCGCGACCGCCGACCGGGCCGCCCCCAACGACCTCGGCCCGGCGCGCGACGCAGAACCGATGCGCGACGCGGTGGCCATCCGCGAGGTCACGCGCATCGTGGTTGATCCGCCCGCAGCGACGCTCACGGTGCGCGATGGCGTCGCCGCCACGCAGGTCTTCACCGTCGTCGGAACCTTCAACGACGGCACCTCGCGCCCGCTCGCCAACGGAACCTGGTCGATGCCCGCCACGCTCGCCGCAACGGTCGATCCCAACTCCGGGGTGGTCACCGCGGGCGGCCGCGCAGGCGGGGTCGTCACGCTCACCGTGCGCGTCCCTGGCCCCGGTGGAATGGAGATCGCGGCCACCGCGGCAGTGACTGTTCGCGTCGAGCGCTCGGTGCTCGTCGATCGGCTCGTCCCGGACGTCATCGACAACTTCGCGCGCCCCGCCGTCGTCGATCGCGCACGCCAGGCCGCGGTGCGGTATCCGCTCGATCGCGCGGTGATTCCGACCAACCTCCCGGCGCCGGACGTGCAGTGGGAAGGCGGCGTCGCGGGCGACCTCTACCGCGTGCGCATCGAGAAGCCCCACGTGGCCGTGAACGCCTACCTCCAGCACAGCGGCGCGGGCTTCGGATACCACTGGGCGGTGGATCCGGAGGCGTGGCGCACGCTGCTCGAGAGCGACCCCGCGGACCCGCTCTCCATCGTCATCGACCGCTGGGACAACGCCGCCCGCGAACGCATCGATGGCGAGTCCATCTCCCTGCGCGTGGCCCGCGCGGTGCTCTCCGGAACCATCTATTACTGGGACCTCTCCAACGGCCGCCTGATGCGCCTCGACGCCCTCACCGGCGGGCGTTCGCTCGCCATCGCCAACCCGCCGCCGAAGCCACCGGGACCGGGCGGCGGATCGCGCTGCATCGCCTGCCACACCATCTCCCGCGACGGCCGCTATCTGAGCGCCGAGATGTGGGGCGGGGACGAGCCCTCGGCCACCTTCGACCTCACCTCGGCCCGACTCTCGGATGACCCTGCGCCCACGGTGTACGGGCCGCGCGATGAGGTGCGGTACCTGTTCTCGACGTTTTCGCCGGACTCGACGTACCTCGTGGTCAACCGTGGCAACGCGATGCGACTGCTCGATCGCGCCACGGGGACGTTCATCGCCGACAGCGGACTTCCCACGGACCACGCCGCACACCCCGACTGGTCGCCCGACGGGATGAGCGTGGCCTTCGTCACCAACACCAACATGGGATGGGCGGTGGACTTCACCCGCGGCGACCTCGCAGTGCTCCCGCGCACCACGGCAACCACCTTCGGCGCACCCCGGGTGGTTCACCGCGGCACCACCGACGCAGCGCCTCCCGCAGACGCCCTCGTGACCGACGCGCACCCGACGTTCTCCCCCGACAGCCAATGGATCGCCTTCCAACACGGAACCAACTCCCGCGGCGGCAACGAGGGGACGCACTACCCCGGTCGCCTCGAAATCGCCTCCGCCGAGGCCACGCCGGACAGGGCATCGACGGTTCTGGTCAACGCCAACGGCAGCGGCGAGCCCGACTCGTACTGGCCCAACTTCTCGCCCTTCAACGAGGGCGGGTACTTCTGGGTGGCGTTCTATTCGCGGCGCGACTACGGCAACGCGCAGGTGGGTACGCGCGGCACCCGTCGGCGGCAGATCTGGGTCGCCGCGGTGGCCAACCACCCGACCGAGGGCGCTGATCCGTCGCAGGTGCCGTACTGGCTCCCCGGCCAGGACACCGCGCTCGAGAACATGTCCGCCTACTGGGCTCCCATCGCCTGCCGCATGAACACCGAGCGCTGCAGCGTCTCCAGTGAGTGCTGCTCAGGGCTGTGCGACCGCGGCGCAGATACCGTGTTTGTCTGCACCCCGCCGCCGCCCGCGATGTGCCGCCGCGAGGGCACCACCTGCTCGACCTCCACCGACTGCTGCAACGGGCTGATGTGCTTCAACCGGGTCTGCGGTCGCGACCCGGGCTGATCCGCCCGGCATCCCCGCCGCCGGTTGCGTCATCGCCTCCCAACACTCAAACCAAAGCTCGACAGCTCACTTGACAACGCGGCGCGTCAGTCTAGACCTGTCGCGTCAAGTCAGCAGCAGAGGAGAGACCATGGACACGCAATCGCAGGACACGACCCGGATGACTCGCATCGAGGCCGCTCGGCACGCCGCGCTCGGCACGCTCTCTCGCGCCCGGGAGACGCTGCAGGTGGCAGCGACGACGGTTCCGGCGTGGGCGCGCGGAGTCGAGATCGAAGTGGGCGAACAGTTCGATGCACTGCTCCATCGCGTGGGCCTGGTGCGCATCGCCAGGGTCGAGGCACAACGCCCGAGCGCGGAGACGGCGACACCCGCGGTCGTCGCGGTGGAGGAGGTTCCGGTGGTGAGCGCGGAGAGCGCAGCGGTGATGGCGGAAGCGCCCGCGGAAGCGCCTGCGGAAGTCACTGCGGAAGCGCCCGCGGAAGTGACTGCGGAAGTGACCGCGGTGAGCGAGCAGACGGGCGATCGCTCGGGTCGGCGGCGTCGGCGCTGACGACTGACACGCGCGACGGAGAATCCGCGGGCAGAGGCGCTGCGCGGAGGTTGCTTCCCGGGGCGGTGGTGGTGTTCGATCGGCCCGTCGGCGGACCTTTCAGATATCCCGGTCCGCCCTTTGTGGGAGAAAGCCTTCAATGGAAGCTCGCATCTGGATCGTCTTGTTCGCCTCCCTCGTCGCCCTCGCGGGCTGTGATGGCCGCGCGTTGTTGGGTCCGCCCACGGTCAGCGGAGACGCCGCCATCGACCTCGGCGTCCAGGATGCAGGAGGCGACAGCGGAAGCGACAGCGGAAGCGACAGCGGAAGAGACGCTGCCTCCGACATCGCCGCTTTCGATGCGCCTGGGGGAGATGTTCCGGCCGATGGAGGGTTGACCTGCGGTGCGGACGAGACGCGCTGCGGAGACGCTTGCGTCGATACACGCAGCGACCCGCGCAACTGCGGCGTCTGCGCGTCCGCGTGCACGGCGGCACAGGTGTGCAACGTCGGCGTCTGCACCACCGCGTGTGGCGCGGGACTCAGCGACTGCGCGAGCGCCTGCGTCGATCTCGGATCGAGCAACGACCACTGCGGCGCGTGCGGCGTCGCCTGCACCGGCGGTACGACCTGCAGCGCCGGAACGTGCGTCTGCCCCGCAGGCACCACCCGCTGCGGCAGCGCGTGCGTCGATCTCGGGAGCGACCCGACACACTGCGGTAGTTGTTCCACCGCGTGCGCCGCCGGACAGGTGTGCTCCGCCGGGACGTGCGGAACCACCTGCGCGACCGGCCTCGCGGCCTGCGCCGGGGCGTGCGTGGACAGCCGAAGCGACAACGCCAACTGCGGCGCGTGCGGCAATGTCTGCGCGGGCGCATCAACCTGCACGGCGGGCGTTTGCGCGTGCCCGAGCGGCACCGTCCGATGCGGCGATCGATGCGTCGATCTCGCAGCCAGCGGCACCGATTGCGGCACCTGCGGAACCGCCTGCGCCACCGGCCAGGTGTGCTCCGCCGGGGTGTGCGGGACGGCGTGCCCCGCGGGGCGTCTCGCCTGCGGCCGCGACTGCGTGGACGTCGGCGCAGACAGTGCCAACTGCGGCGCGTGCGGCGTGGGATGCGCCGGCGGCGCTAGCTGCGTGGCAGGCGTCTGCGCGTGCCCCGCGGGGCAGACGCTCTGCGGTGGCGTGTGCGTGGATGCCACCAACGATCCAGGCAACTGCGGCGCCTGCGGGCGCGCCTGCGCTGCGGGACAGACCTGCGGCGCGGGGACCTGCGGCACCACCTGCACCGGCAGGACGGCGTGCGCGGGGTCGTGCGTGGACACCGCCACGGACCCGGCCAACTGCGGTGGCTGCGGCGTAGCGTGCACCGGCGGTACCGCGTGCGTGGCCGGGATCTGCGGCTGCCCGACCGGGCAGCAGGCGTGCGGCGGGCGCTGCGTAACCGTCGCGACGGACAACGCCAACTGCGGGACGTGCAGCAACGTGTGCGCGGCGGGGACAACCTGCGGCGGCGTCGGTTGCGTCTGCAACGAAGGCACCGTGATCTGCGCGGGGCGGTGCGTGAATCAGCAGACTGATCCTTCCCACTGCGGGGCGTGCGGCAACGCGTGCCCGACGGGCCAGGCGTGCAGCGCGGGCGTCTGCGGCACGACCTGCACTGCGGCGCAGACCCGCTGCGGTGGGTCGTGCGTAGACCTGCAGAGCAACGCCGCCAACTGCGGCGCGTGTGGCACCGCCTGCACCGGCGGGACGGTCTGCAGCCGCGGGGCGTGCGTGTGTGATCCGGGCCGCACCAACTGCGGCGGAACCTGCGTCGACGTGCAGAGCAATGCCGCCAACTGCGGCGCTTGTGGGCGGGCGTGCGCGGCGGGCCAGGCGTGCTCTGCCGGGGCGTGCGCGGCGACCTGCGCGGTGGGCCTCACCAACTGCTCCGGGGCCTGCGTGGACCTGTCGAGCACCACCGCCAACTGCGGCGCCTGCGGGCGCGCCTGCACCGGCGGATCGCGCTGCGTGACCGGCGCCTGCCAGTGCCCCGCGGGGCAGACGAGCTGCGCCGGGACGTGCGTCAACAACCAGAGCGACGCCGCCAACTGCGGCGGCTGCGGTCGCGCGTGCGGCGCCGGTCAGGTGTGCGCCTTCGGTCGCTGCCAGACCAACTGCTTCACCGGTCAGACCCAGTGCGGCGGCGGTTGCTACTACACCCAGGTCGATGAGACCCACTGCGGCGGCTGCGGGGTGGCCTGCAACGCCGGACAGTTCTGCTTCAACAGCCGGTGCCAGTGCCCCAACGGGCAGACGCTCTGCAGCGGGGTCTGCGTGGACACCCGCACCAGCGCGGCCAACTGCGGAGCGTGCGGCACGCGCTGCACGACCAACCAGCTTTGCAGCGGCGGCACCTGCGGCGTGACGTGCCCGACGGGCAGCACGGCCTGCGCCGGGGCGTGCGTGGACACCCGCACCAACGACCGCAACTGCGGCGGCTGCGGCGTGGTCTGCACCGGCGGATCAGCCTGCACCGCAGGGGCATGCGCGTGCCCGGCGGGCCAGGCGCTCTGCAGCGGGCGATGCGTCAACGTGCAGACCGACGCGCTCAACTGCGGCGCGTGCGGCACTGCCTGCACCGGCGGAGCGACGTGTACCGCAGGGGCGTGCGCGTGCCCGGCGGGACTCACCCTCTGCGGCGGTACGTGCATCAACGTGCAGACCAGCGCCGCCAACTGCGGGGCGTGCGGGGCGGCCTGCGCGGCGGGCCAGGCGTGCTCCGCCGGGGCGTGCGTCGCGGCTTGCCCGACGGGCCAGACGCGGTGCAACGGCACCTGCGTCAATACCAACACCGACGAGGCCAACTGCGGCGGCTGCGGGGTGACCTGCGCCGGGACGTGCGTCACGGGCCGGTGCACCTGCCCCTTCGGCGAGGGGCTCTGCAACGGGGTCTGCGTGAGCGTGGTCGATGATCCGACGAACTGCGGGCGCTGCGGCAACGTGTGCCCGAGCACGCAGGCGTGCGCGTTCGGGTTCTGCACTGCGCGGTGCCTGCCGGGGCAGACGATCTGCAGTTCGATGTGCGTCAACACGCAGGTGGACGCGGCCAACTGCGGAACCTGCGGCAACCGCTGCCCGACGGGCCGCATCTGCCGCACCGGGCGGTGCCAGTGAGCGCGCAGCGACGGCGCTTCGTAGCGCTCGCGACGATCACCCTGGCGGGCCTCGGTACGCTCGCCCCGCAGCGCGCGGAGGCGCAGGTGCTCCAACGCTTCACGCTGCGTGGAGAGTTTGGCGCGACGGCGATGGTGGCCGACCTCCAGCGCGACGTGCTGGGCTACGACTTCGGCGCACAGGGGACGCTCCGCCTCGGGTTTGCCCTGACGGGCCCGCTCGCGGCGCAGGTCTCCAGCGGGTACTGGCTCTTCCCGTCCGACCAGGGCTACGGCTTCGGCGTTCCACTCACGGTGGGCCTGCGGGTCGAACCGCTGGTCGGTCGCCTGGGGCGCTTCTTCGCCGACGCCAACGTCGGCCTCGTGCTCACCGGGGAGAAGTCCCGCTTCGGCTTCGACGTCGGAGCAGGCTTCGAGTTCGCACTCACCCGGGCCGTCGCACTCGGACCGATGATCCGCTACGGGCACATCGTCGCGGACAGCACCAACGACAACCCGACGGACGCGCAGTACCTGTCTTTCGGGGTGTCCGTGGCACTGCGGGTTCCGCCCGCGGAGGTCGTGGTGGCACCCCCGCCGCCGCCGCCACCGCCGCCACCGCCGCCACCGCCACCCGATCGGGACGGCGACGGCGTGCTGGACGGGGACGATGCGTGTCCGACGGAGGTTCCGGGCGAGCACCCCGACCCGCGCCGCGTGGGATGCCCCGCAGCCGACAGCGACGGCGACGGAATCTTCGACCACGAAGACGCCTGCCCCACCGACGCAGCCGGACCGACGCCGGACCCCACCCGCCGCGGATGCCCCGACGGCGACGACGACAACGACTCCGTGCTCAACCACGCCGACCAGTGCCCGCAAGAGCCGCAGGGCGCCATGCCCGATCCGACCCGCGCGGGCTGCCCCGCCTCGGATCGCGACAACGACGCAGTACCCGACACCACGGACGCGTGCCCGAACCAGCCCGGCGCGCCCAACCCCAACCCGCGGCTCAACGGCTGCCCCGGCCTGGTGCTCGTCACCAACGGACTCATCCGTATCAACCGCCCGGTGTTCTTCGCGAACAACAGCGACGTGATCCTGCCGCGCAGCAGCGCCATTCTCCAGGCGGTGGCGGACACGCTCCGGCTCGCGCCGCAGATTCGCGGAGTGCGCATCGAGGGGCACACGGACAACACCGGCTCGCCGGCGCACAACATGGAACTCTCCCAACACCGCGCGCAGAGCGTCGTGACCTGGCTGACGCTGCACGGCGTCGAGGCCGGGCGGCTGACGTCACAGGGCCTGGGTCCGACCCGTCCGCTGCGGCCCAACATCACCCTGAACAACCGGGCGATGAACCGTCGCGTGGAGTTTCACATCACCGACCCCGCCCCTCCGGCGTCCCGCCGGTAGCGCCCTCCGTCGGCGCGGGGGTATAGGTCTCCCCCGCCGCCGATGGACCTCCAACGCAAGCTCGCACGCCTCGCCGCCGCCCGCACTCCCCCTGCGGTCGCGCCCGCCGTCGCAGCCGCCGTGACACCCGCGGTCGAGTCGGTGTTCGAGGCGTTGCGCGCGCAGCTACAACGGCGGCGCGGTCGCCTCGCGCGGGCCTCCGTCGGGGCCGACGTCGCGCTCTTTCAATCCGACGCCCCGTGGCCCTTTCCGCCGACGCCCTCCCCGCACGGAACCCTCCACCGATCGCTCACCCGCCTCGACCCCGCGGCGCGTCACGGCGCCGTCCCGGTGCAGCGCGCGCTCGCGGCCCGCGGAGCGGCGCTCGCCACGCTGGCCCTTGATGCCTCCGTGGCGGGGCTCGATGTCGCCCGCGCGCTCTTCCTCGACACCGAGACCACCGGCCTCTCCGGCGGCACCGGAACCCTCGCCTTTCTCGTCGGCGTCGCCTACTTCGAGGACGACTCCCTGGTGGTCGAACAGCTCTTCGTGCACGAGCCCGACGCCGAGGCCGCGCTGCTCGCCCGCGTTGCCGAACTCATCGCCCGCGCCTCCGCGCTCATCACCTTCAACGGCAAGAGCTTCGACCTGCCGCTGCTGCGGTCACGCTTCGTGATGGCGCGCATTTCCCCGCCGCCGCTGCCGCCGCACCTCGACCTGCTGCACGTCGCGCGGCGCATCTACGGCGCCCGGGTGGACCGCTGCTCGCTCACCAGCCTCGAGCGCGACGTGCTCCGCTTCGAGCGCCTCGACGACGTCGCCGGGGAGCACATCCCCGAGCGCTACCGGCAGTATCTCCTCGCCAACGATCGTGCGGGCATCGTCCCCGTGGTGCGCCACAACCTCTGGGACCTCGTGGCCCTCGCGGCCCTCACCGGCGAGCTTGCCGCCCGCGTGTCGCGCGCTCCCTCGGAAGGCCGCTTCGAGGCCAACGACCACGTCGGGCTGGCGCGCACCTCGCTCCGTGCGGGCGATCACGCGGGTGCCCTCGCGCACGCCGAGGACGCGCTCTCGCACGGCCAGGGCGACGCCTCCCGCGCGGCGAACCTCATCGCGGCGCGGGCGCACCGGAAGACCGGCGACGCGCTGGGGCGCTGTGGGCGACTGCTCGCGGCGCTGACCCACGCACCCGACGACGCGGCCATCCACCTGGAGTTGGCGCGCTGCTATGAGCGCGACCTGGACGACGCACACCACGCGCTGGAGCACGCCCAGCAGGGGCACGGCGCGGAGCCTCCGGCGGCGCTCGCGAAGCGCATCCAGCGGCTGACGAAGCGATGCCAGCAGGGTGTTCAGCTGCGGCTGCCGGGGTTTTGAGGGCGCGCGGGGGGGAAAGGGGCCAGTGACCGGCACCATCGGGAAAAGGGACTCCCGGGGCGGGCTATAGCTTCGGTGCGTCGGTCGCTACGCCCTTCGCCGCCGCCCGTGTGCGTGCCTGGTAGAAGAAGCGGCGGGCCCAGTCGGCGGGCTTCTTGTTCCTGGTTCCGCGGGTGACGAGGCGGCCCAGGGTGGAGGCGCGGAGGGCGTTGAGGTCGTCGATGAGGCTCGCGATGTTGCGGGCGCGGTGCGTCGCCCGATCGCCTGCGACGGTCACGCGTTCGGCGTCGGCGGCGACGCCCGTGGTGATGTCCTTCGCGAGAATCGCCCCGAGGGACTGGAGCGTCGCCTCGGGCTCCGACGCGAGCGACTTCGGCCAGTTTTCGACCACCTTGAGTTGCGACGTCAGGCCCAGGTGCACGATGCCCGAGGCGGTGTCGTTGCCCACGTAGCGCTTGAGTCGCGCTCCCGTGGCGTTGCGGTCGGCGTGGCGAACCTCCGCGACCACCTCGGTGGTGGTGTCATCGAGGGCGTCGTCGGCCTCGTCGGCGCCCGCCTGCGCACCGATCTCAGCGCCCCAGTGGCCAAGCTGCGCGATGATCTCCTCGCGGCAGCGGGCGACGTGGGCCGTGAAGGGCGGCGCGAGGTCGGCAGTGAGCTTGTTTCGCAGCAGCCGCTGCTCGGAATACACCGCACGGTGCCAGACAAACTCCAGGGAAGCACTGGCAGGGACAGTCGGCAGGCTCAGGATCGGCATTGGGGGGAATCTCCTTCGCTGCATCGTATCCGCTGCGACTGAATGGGGGGCCAATTAAGGACGAGATGGCCCGTCGGAGGTGCGAGACACCACGCGGCGCTGCGATGGCGGCCGTCGGAGGTGCGAGAGCGCGCGCGGCGCTGCGATGGCGGCCGTCGGAGGTGCGAGAGCGCGTGCGGCGCTGCGATGGCGGCCGTCGGAGGTGCGAGAGCGCGCGCGGCGCTGCGATGGCGGCCGTCGACGCGGTGATCGAGGGCGACGGCGCTGTATCGTTTCTCCGATGAGCGCCGGGGAGAAGCTGGTCCTGTCCTATCAACGACCCGCTGGGGGGCTAAGGACCGGCCCCGGAAGGATCGATCCCCGTTGCGAGACCTCACCCCCAACCCCCTCTCCCAAGAGGGAGAGGGGGCTAAAAAGCATGATTTCACGGCATTTCCTCTCGATCCGAGCCCCCTCTCCCAAGAGGGTTCACCTCGGGACACATCTCACGATTCGGCTGTAATTCACGTCGATGTATTCACTCGATGGGGTGTTGGCATTGGCGTTGGCATTGGCGTGG
>CANJUR010000149.1 GCA_947477565.1 Deltaproteobacteria bacterium | reverse complement strand
GCCACGCGTGTGCAGATGGGTGACATCGTGCGCGTCTTCGACGACGCGCTGCGGGAGACCTCTGTGCTCACGAGCGCGCAGCACGAGGTGCTCGTCGCGCTGATCCGCTGCCGCACCGCCGCGCTCGGGGGGCACCTCGCGGTGTGCGACACCTGCGGTCACGCGACGCCCGTCTACAACTCGTGCCGCAATCGGCACTGCCCGACGTGCCAGAGCCTCGACCAGCATCGATGGCTCGAAGCGCGTCGCGAACGCATCCTGCCAACGCGCTACTTCCACGTCGTCTTCACGCTGCCCGAGGCGCTGCGGGAGATCGTCCGGTACAACCGCACGGCGCTCTTCGCGATGCTCTTCCGGGCCGCGTCGCAGACGCTCCTGGCGTTGGCGCGCGACCCAGGACGTCTGGGCGCGCTGCCCGCCATCACGATGGTGTTGCACACCGTAGACGCGGGAGTTGCTCTTCCATCCCCACATCCACGCGGTGGTGAGCGCGGGCGGCCTCTCGCCCGACGGCAATCACTGGGTGCCGACGAAGGGCGACTACCTCTTCCCGGTCAAGGTGATCGCGAAGCTCTTCCGGGGGAAGCTGCGCGCGGCGCTGATCGAGGGCCTTGCGTCGGGCAAGGTCACGCTGCCGCCGAACAGCGCGCCCGATGTGCTCGATCAGCTCCGCGCGGCCCTCTACCACACGGACTGGGTGGTCTACGCCAAGGCGCCCTTCGGCGGCGCCGAGCAGGTGTACGCGTACCTCGGTCGGTACACGCATCGCGTCGGCATTTCGAACGCGCGCATCCGTACGATGGACGAGCGCGGCGTGACCTTCGCCACAAAGGGCGGCCGCGAGTGCACGCTCTCGGGGGTCGAGTTTCTCCGGCGATTCGTCGATCATGTGCTGCCCAATGGCTTCACGCGCATCCGGCACTACGGGCTGCTCGCGCCCTGCCACGCGACGACCACGTTGGAGCGGGCGCGCGTGTTGATCGCCCCGCCGCAGCCGACGACGACCGCCGCGACGCCGCCCGCGCCCGGCGACACGCCCACGAACGTCGAGACACCGCAGCTGACGTGGGTCGAGAGATTGATGGCGTTGACGGGCATCGACGCGGATCGGTGCTCGCGATGTGGCACCGGTCGTCTGGTGCGATGGCCGCTCGACGACCGACCCACCCCCTCACGGTCGCCCTGGGACACCTCGTGACGGCCACCGTCCAACCCACTGGGACACTCTCTGGTGCTCGCATGCGAGGCGCTCGATGCAGGGGTGCGCGCGCCCTGGGCGACGCTGCTCCACGCAAGCATCGTGGCAGGTCTCTGGCGACGCATCGGAGACCTCGCGAGGTCGCGCCGACTGGTCGCGGTCGCCGGTGGCGAGGTCGACTGCACCGCGGCGGGTGCCCCCGCGGACTGATGGCCAACCCTATTCCCACATAGACGACTGACGGCGTGCCGCTGGCTCCGCGGCTTCGTTCAACCGCGACTTGGCGAAGCGCCTGATGCCGCTTGGTTGACTGCCACTCGTCCGCGGTGGCGCTTCGCCAAATCGCTATCTCTTACGTGAAGTAGTCATCCGTGGTCCCGCTGATCGCACCGCCGACGGGACCGCGACGACGTCCGGTTGGGCGGCGACCGGAGGGGATTCCTCACTCCCTGGACCGTTGGATGCCCTATCCGCAACGACCGCGCGGCAGCGGGGATATTAGGGGGCCGCGCGAACTTCGACGCATGGCCGACGATCCGTACGCCGGGAACGAATGAACTGACGTCGGAAACGAGCGAACCAGCGTCCGTGCCTGACGATCCAGCGCAGTGAACCCGTGAACCAGCGCCGTGAATGACCGAACCAGCGCCGTGAATGACCGAACCAGCGCCGTGAACGCACGAACCCGTGATGCGGGATGCCCGAACCTTCTTGACGAGGCGATCGAACCTGCTGGACCAGCACATCGGGCATCCAACGGGCCGCCGCGTCAGCACGGATTCGCTCGGGTTTACAGGGCACCCATGACCCGTAACAACGTGCTGCGCAGCGGGTCGTCGCGAACTCTCGACGCAGCCGCGGGAGAGCTCGCTGACCGAATCCAACGCCCCACTGCCCCCGTCGGCACAGACCTCGCGCGCACCCTAGTCCTCTTCGTCGCTCCAGCGACGGTCTGCCCGCCCACCGGCAGCTCTGTCCGCCGCGACGACCGCCGCATCCGCGGCACCAGCGAGGCTCCTCCAGCACGCTGAGCGGGTGCTCTCGACTGCGCGAACCAAGGGGAACTTCGCATCTAGGATGTTGAACAAAGCCGCCCCGCTGCAGGCCAGACCCCGTTACGGGACCTCCGGCCATCGCCCCATGTGCCTCCCTGAACACCCCCCGAAGACCCTTACCCGCTCTCGACCGATTCGCGGTGAAACAAGGGCTTCGGCTAATTCCCAATAGTGTTCTGCACTGACGAACGCTCGGAGGCTCCGTGGCTTCGTTCAACCGCGCCTGGGCAAACCGCCTGATGCCGCCTGGTTGACTGCCACTCGACCGCGGTGGCGCTTCGCCAAACCGCTATCTCTTCAGGTGAATTGGCCTTTCACCTTTCCATCACCGCCGCCCGACTCACCGCCCGGGTGATTCACCCTCGCGCGGTGACGTCCTGCCGCCGGGCCACGAAGGCCTCCAGCGCGGCCAACTGCTCTCCCTTGATGCTCACCGCCGGCCGCGCCGCGGCCACCCGCGCCACCGCCTCCGCCACGCCCTGCGCGCGCCCCAGCGCGATGAGCACCGCGGCCGCCAGCGTCGCGCTGCGCCCTCGTCCGAACGCGCAGTGCACGTACACCGACTGCCCGGCCGTGACCCGCGCGACCACCCAGCGCACGGCCTCGTCGAAGATCGCCGCGGGGGGCGGCGCACGATCGAGCGTCGGCACTGCGTACCGTTCAAACGGCGATCGCGCGAAGGCCGCCGCCGTGGGCAGTTCGCTCGCGAGATCGACCACCACGGTCACGCCTCGCGCGTGCAGCGCAGCAGCCTCCGCGGGGAAGAGCCGCGCGCCGAGGAAGAGCCCCGGGGACACCTCGCTCACGGCGTCGCCGCGCCGCCACCACCGGGCGCCCGCGAAGACCGCGTAGCTCACCGCCCGGAAGGGCCAGAACAACCACTGCAACCACGGGTGGCGCTGCCCCTTGAGGAGCGGCCCCGGGTCGCCGCCGCGCGCTGCGTCGAGGTAGAGCGCGCACACCGCGAGCAGCGAGATCGCCGCCCAGGTGGCGAGCGCCCCGAGGAGGGTCAGCGCGAGAATACCTTGCTGGGTAAAGTTGAACGCGACGAGGAAGGCCGCGGCGTCTACGAAGAGGAGCAGCGCCACCCACCGTAGGAGGCTCGAGGACCAGGGCCTCGCCGCGGTGGGGGGCATGCGTGAGATCAGTGCTTGGCGCTGGCGGCGGCCATCTCCGCGACCTCGGTCGCGAAGTCCTTGGCGGCTGCCTTCTCGATGCCTTCGCCGACCTCGAAGCGCACGAAGCGGGCGATCTTCGTCCCGGCCACTTCCTTCGCCACGTTCGCCATCACCTTGCTGATCTGGGTGTTGTTCTCCTTCACGGAGTTCTGGTCGAGCAGCACGATCTCGGTGAGCCACTTGGCGATCTTGCCATCGAGGATCTTCTCCTTCGCGGCAGGCACGCGCCCCCTGGCCTTCTCCGCGGCCTTCTTGAAGCCGTCCAGGGTGGCCTTGTCCTTCTCGGACTTCTCGAGGTGGTTCTTCACCTCTTCGTCCATGTCGCCGAGCTCACGGCCCTCTTCCGCCGCAACTTCCGTGATGATCGCCTGTACGCGGGCCAGGAAATCCACCGGCGCCGCCACGGCTTCGGCGTCTTCCTTGTCCATCAGCGCGGAGAAGATCTCGCGCTGCTTGGAAATGTCCGTCACCGGCACGTCGGAGCGGTCGAGATACTTCGGGTTCATCGACGCCACCTGGAGGCAGACGTCGTCGGCAAACTCGACCACCCTGGCGTTTTTCGGATCAGAGCTGGTGATCTCCACGAGCACGGCGATGCGGTCGTTGGAGTGCACGTAGGTGTGCAGGTGCGACCCGGCGCCGCCCTCGATCACCGCCACGCGCCGTACATCGTGCTTCTCGCCCGAGCGCACGGTGAGATGTTCGATGTGGTCTTTGAAGGTCATGCCCGAGAAGGCAATGGCTTCGAGTGCGGCCTTGTCCGCGGGCTTGTGCTCGAGGGCGGCGTGCGACAACTCGCGCAGCGCGGCCTTGAACTCCTCGCCGCGGGCCACGAAGTCGGTCTGGCAGTTGAGTTCGACGACCACGCCCACGCTGCCGTTTACGCGCGCCGTGACACAGCCCTCCGCGGCGACCTTGCCCGCGGCCTTCTCGCCCTTCGTCTTGCCCATCTTCTGGAGGATCACCACGGCCTGCGCCATGTCTCCCTCGGCTTGTACGAGCGCGTTTTTGCAGTCCGACATGCCGGACTGGGTGCGCTCACGGAGTTCCTTGACCATCGCTGCGGTGACTGCGGCCATCGATTCGCCTCTTTGCGTCTGTCGTGATTTTTGGGGCCACCCGCGCTGCCCGTCTCTGCGGTGTCCAGTCGGGCGGCGGGTCGAATACAGGTTGGTGTAAAGTCAGGGCGTGGGTGGTGACCTCCCGGCGGGCGCTCGAAGCGCTCTCGACCGGGTGGCCTTCACCGCGCTGCGGAGCGAATCAGGTGGCCGCCGGGTCCGAGCCGCCGTGCGAGGACGTCCCGCGGGGGCCGACCTGCTGCACCACGGGGCCAGGGGCCGCCGCCGCCGGGGCTGCAGACACGCCGCCGTTGGCCGTGGGCCAGCCGGGACCGCTGCCGCCAGGACCACGCGGCGGGCCGCCGGGGCCGCCACGGTTGCCGCCGGGGCCGCCACGGTTGCCGCCGGGGCCGCCACGACCACCGCCGCCGCCGCCGCCACCGCCACCGCCCGGACCACGCTCACGGCCGCGCTCGCGGTCGCGCTCGCGGGGGGACATGTCCATGTCGCGGCCGCCGCGGTGCTCGCCGCCGGGCACGTCACGGCGCTTCTGGACGCCTTCGATGCAGGCGTCAGCGATGCGGGAAGTGACAAGCTTGATGGCGCGAATCGCGTCGTCGTTGCCGGGAATCGGGAAGTTGATGTGGTCGGGATCGCAGTTGGTGTCCGTGATGGCCACCAGCGGGATGCCGAGCTTCTTGGCTTCCTTCACCGCGATGTCTTCCAGCGCCGGGTCGATCAGGAACACCGCGCCGGGGAGGCCGTTCATGTTCTTGATGCCGCCGATGTACTCCTCGAGGCGGATGCGCTCCTTCTCGAGCATGAGCGTCTCCTTCTTGGGGAGGTTCTCGTAGGTGCCGTCTTCCTTCATCTTCTCGATGTCGCGCAGACGGGAGATGCCCGTGCGGATCGTGCGGAAGTTGGTGAGGGTTCCGCCGAGCCAGCGGTTGGTGACGAAGTGCATCCCTGCGCGGGCGGCCTCCTCCTGGACGATCTCCTGCGCCTGGCGCTTGGTGCCGACGAACAGCACGTGGCCGCCCTTGCCGACGACGTCGCTGATGAAGTTGTAGGCGCGCGTGAAGAGCCGCGTCGTCTGGTCGAGGTCAATGATGTGGATGCCGTTGCGTGCGCCGTAGATGTACTGGCGCATCTTCGGGTTCCAGCGCTTGGTCTGGTGGCCGAAGTGCACGCCGGCTTCAAGAAGGGCGCGTACGGGGAGGGGGGCTTCGCCCTGCGGGGGCATCGTGACTTCCATCGTCATGGTCGGAAAACTCCTCGAAGGCATTTGGGTTGGTGCCTCCCTGCCCGACCGCTGAGCGAGACCCGGAATCTCCGGGCACCCGTTCGCGCAGCGCCGTGGAGCGCCCATCAAAGGAACGCGCCACGCTGTCGGAAGGTGTGGATTCTCGTGCACCGGACAGCATTGCCGGGTGACGCGAGGGCGCGGTTGATACCACCGCCCTCCCGTGCGTTCAAGCCCACCGCTCCCTTCCGCAGCGCTCGGTCGCAGCCCCCGAGAATCAACTCCGAGGCTCCGGCCCAACCCGCGCAGAGCAACGGATTCCAGGGAGCGAGCCGCCGCTCAGTGGAGAAGGGATTCGCCGCGCCAGCCTTCGCTACGTGGTTGCGTTGCGTTTCGTATCGCCGTTGCGACCTGCGCCTTCCAGACCTCATCGCGGGGGGAAGCGTCAGGTCGCTCACGGCGGTGAAGAAGTTCGACCCAGAAAACGAACTCTCCCTCGCCGAGCTGCCGACTCCGAATCTTCCGCGAGCGCACCCGGAGGAGGTTTCAGCGCACGCTCGCCGACCTTCCTCCCGTCGAAAAAGACCGTCTCAGTCCGTCGCGTCTACCAGGGCGCAGCGAGTGATCGTCCCCTCCACGGTCTTCTCGCCGATGGTGGCGTAGAGCGCGCCGTCGGTGCGCAGCAGCCCCAGCTTCGTGTGCCGATCGACCTTCGCTTCCAGCGCATCGAGGAAGCTGCCCTCGACACGCCACACCGCGATGTCGTCCACCCGGTGGATCGCCCGCGATCCGGCCTCGCGCCGCAGCAGGGTCAGATCGACGTGGGTGTACAACGCCACGCGTGGAGCGGCCTTGGAGGCCTTGTGCAGGCGATCGGCGGAGGGTGCGCCGATGTCGATCCAGGCGAGGAGCAGCCCCGTGAGGTCGTGCACTGCGATCGGGGGCTCGTCGTCGGAGGACAATCCAGCTTTGCTGAAAGCAATTCCTTCCTCGTATTCCAGGCAGTACGCGAGGGTGCGCGTCAGCATGTAGCGCATCGACTCGGAGGGGTGCCGGGCGACGCGAAGGTCGAGGGTCTCGTAGACGTTTCGATCGACGTCCGAGAGATCGATCAGGAAGTGAAACATCGTCGCTGACAGCGCCATCGTTCGGCGCTTGTAGGCTTTGGAAGGCCTCCGGGTCTAGCGCCGGGGAAGCAACAGCAGGTGATCGACCCGGGCGCGCGCCAAAGGTGTGTCGAGCAAGATCGTCACCGGGTGTGCGCCGGCGCTCAGGGGACCGACCGCGAGGCGGGCCTCGTCCCAGCCGGGGGAGAGCGTCCATCGGGCTACCTCGCGACCGTCGATGCGCAGCGCCGCGCCGACTGCATCACCAGGACCGTCGCGCCTCGCGCGCAGCACCACCATGGCTTCCCCGGACCAGCGGGTGGTGACCGTCACCGTGGCTGTCGGGCCCGCGGTCACGCACCCGTGCGCATGCAGCAAGCGCCACCCGAGCGTGTCTTCCTGGGCATCGCAGCGAGCCCAGTTGAAGCCGTCGGCGGTGGCGCTCCGGGCGTCCCAGCCGGACACGTCGGCACCGATCACCCCGAGCGCCCCGAGGGCCTCGGCGGCGTAGCGCTCGGAGCGGTCGAGCCCGATGGAGTCGAGCAACCACGGGGCGGCGCGGCGGTCGCCCAGCATTCCGAGCGCTGCGACGGCGTTGGCGCGCACGTCGTCCGTCGGATCTGTAAGCCATACCTGGTGTAGTAAGCTGAGGGCGCGTGGGTCGCGGGTGGCTCCGAGGGCGAGCACCGCGCGGTAGCGGACGTGATCGTCGGGGAGGCGTGCGACGAGGGCCTCGAAGGCAGCGCCGTCGTGGGTGGTGCCGAGCGCGCGGATGGCGTCGAGGACGAGGGATTCGTCGTCGCTCCAGAGGGCCTCGATGAGGGCCTCGGTGGCGCTTGCGTCGTGGAGCGCGAGGGCGGCCCGCCAGCGGCGCTCCGGCGGGTCGCTCGCGAGGAGATCGACCAGGAGGGGGTGCGCGCGTCGGTCGCTCGCGTGGCCGAGGGCGATGGCGGCCTCTGCGCGCACCGCGGGGGAGGCGTCGCGCAGTAGCGGAACCAGCGAGGAAATGAGCGAGGCGTCGGCGAAGCGGGCGATGAGGGTGACCGCCTCGGCGCGCGTGGCCTCCGGGCGCGAACGGTCGTGCGCGAGGACGACCAGATCGTGCGCGACCGAACGATCGCCCAGGCGTCCGCGGGCGAGGGCCGCGCCGCCGCCGGATTCCGCCGCGAGGACGGCGAGCCAGGAGTGGAGTGCGGAGTGGAGTGCGGCGCGCGGTACGGGGAGGGCCTCGGCGAGGTTGCGACGCTCGGCGGGGTCGCGGGTGAGGTCGTAGAGTTCTTCGACGCCGTAGGTGAGGTCGGCGATGAGCTTGAAGGGACGGCGGACGACCATCACACGGGTGTTGACCGCCGCGAATACCGTGCGCGCCGCGCACGGATTGCCGGGAAACATGCAAGGGCGGAGGTCGGTTCCGCGCATCGAGGCGGGGGGGGTGAGCCCGGCGAGGCCGAGGAGGGTCGGGGCGACGTCGATGAGTTGGGCGGGTTCGTCGATGACCCGGGCGGACATTCCGGGGGCGGCGATGATGAGCGGGACGCGCACCTGCTCTTCGTAGAGGGTGGAGCCGTGGTAGACGCCGCCGTGTTCGCCGAACTCCTCGCCGTGGTCGGCGGTGACGGCGACGATGAGCGGGCGGTGGAGCACGGCGCGGGCGTGCGCGAGCACCATCCCGAGGGCGGCGTCGATGTGCCGGATGCCGTCGTTGTATTGGTCCTCTGGGGTGGGGCCGGTACCCTGGTAGGGGGCGTGGGCGTCGAAGAAATGCACCCACGCCAGGGTGGGTGGCTCGCCGCGGGCGGCGATGTCGTCGAGTTCGCGAAGGAGGGCATCGGTCTGGCCCTGGGCTGCGCGGTCCACGTGGTCGGCGCGGGTGAATCCGAGGTCGCGGTCGCGGTAGGCCGTGAGGCGCTCACCCTCGGTGAAGAATACTCCGCGAGTAAACACCGCGGCGGTGGCGTACCCCGCCTGGGCGAAGCTCTCCGCCAGCGTCGTCAGAGGCTGCCGCTGACCGAGCGGAACCGTCTCGTGGAGGTACTCCCCGGTGTGCAGCGAGGAGAGCGAATAGCTGGAGTGCGGGGCCTGGGCGTAGGTGCGGGCGAAGATTGTTCCGTGCGCTGCGAGGGCGTCGAGGGTGGGCGTGAGCGAGTGGCCGTCCACGATGCGACCGAGGCGATCCGCGCGCATCGCGTCGATGGTGACGAGCAGCACGTGGGCGCCCTCCCAGCGGGGCAGCGCGCCGCGGTCGATGCCCGCCGCGGGGTCTACCGCACGGGCCACATAGGGACGAGCGCGCGGCGCGGGGCGTAGGGATGCGACCGCGAGCGCGAGGTGCCGGACGAAGGGCGCGTGGACGCCGAAGACCTCCGCGCGCACGTTGGGCCAGGCGTCGAGGCGGGTGTACGCCCACGGGGCGAGGGCGACCGCGAGGGCGCTGAGTGCGACCGCCGCGCGGGACGGCCGCGGGCGCGCGAAGAGCGCAGCGGCGCAGGCGAAGGCGAGCAGTGTGAGGGCGCCGACCGCGACGTGGAGGTACTCGTAGAGGCGCGGGAGCACCCGGTGATCGATGGCGTGGAAGACCTGCGCGAGCGCGAAGAAGAACGCGAACCCGAGGAGGCGGGCGCGGAGGGTGCGGGCTCGGAGGGCGCGGACGAGATGACGAAGGAAGGTAAAGCCGAGGGAGGCGGCGGCGACGAGGGCGACGGCAGCGAGCGGGCGCAGGAGCCACGGGGCGGGCAGGCGGCGCATGCGGCCGCCGGTGAAGAGGAGCCACGCGACGACGGAGAGCGGCGCGGAGGTGAGGGCGGCGTGGCGGAAGAGCGGGCGCGGGAGGCGGTGGGCGAGGACGGCGTCGGCGAGGCCGGCGACGAGGCCGACGATTGCACCGAGCGCGGCGCCGAGCGGGACCAGCACCGCGACGAGGCGGACCTGATCACGCCCGGGCGCGAGCCATAGGATGGTGCTGGCGATGTCCGCGAGGGCGGAGAGGGCGCCGGCCGTCGCACCGAGGGTCAGGCCGCGGAGGGCGCTGAGGGTCGGGCGAATATTTTGAGGTGCGGATGGGATTTGAACCCACGTATCACGGTTTTGCAAACCGTTGCCTGGCCACTTGGCTACCGCACCACCACTCATCGGGTCGATGAGGGAGGCGGAGTTAGCACCATCGGTCGGTGGACTGTCAACCGCATCGATCGGGTCCTGGGATTCGGAGTACGCCGCCTCGGCCCGCCGTGCCGCGTGCTGAAGCACACGGCACCCCAGCGAAAGCCCGCAGCGGGCTCCATCCCGGGTCCCACGGGGAAGCGCTTCTCCATCGGGACATCGTAGGAGCCCGGGTCTGCCCCGGG
>CANJUR010000148.1 GCA_947477565.1 Deltaproteobacteria bacterium | reverse complement strand
CCGCTGTGCCGCGTGCGGAAGCACACGGCACGGTGTGGAAGCCCGGGGCAGACCCGGGCTCCTACGATGTCCCGATGGAGAAGCGCTGCCCCGTGGGACCCGGGATGGAGCCCGCTGCGGGCTTTCGCTGGGGTGCCGTGTGCCTCAGCACGCGGCACAGCGGGCCGAGGCGACGTACTCCGAACCTCAGCTCCGGGAGGCTGCCCTCGATGCCGCGCTCGATGCCTGGATCAGCCGCCGCTTGAGTGGATCCCCAGGGCACTCCGGCGCGCTACGGCAGCGTCACCATCCGCACGCGACCCGAAGCCCCCTCCGCCACGTACAACCGCCCTCCGGACCACGCCAGCGCCGCAGGTTGCGCCAGCGTCGCCGTCCTCGCCGGGCCGAAGTCCCCGCCCGGCGCCGGAGCCGCCCCGATGGCCGGCCCTGATCCTGCCAGCGTCGACATGCGCCCGGTGCTCACCGTCAGCGCGCGCACCCGGTTGGCCGGAGCGTCGGCAATGAACAGCGTGTCCACCCCGTCGTAGGCGAGCGCCACCGGCCGCGCGAGGCCCTGCATCGTCGCCACGCCCGCGGCGTCGCTGAGCGGCGCAGGTCGGTCGAGCACGCCCGCAACGACGCGAGTGCGATTCGTCCGATCGATCGACCACACCACGTGTCGCTGCGGATCGGCGATGTAGAACGTCCCGTTTCGGTCGAGCGCGAAGGACACCGCGCTGCCAAGCGGGGCCGCCGACGCCGGGACGATTCCGCCGATTGGCAGCGGGGCCGCGCTCGGCGCGCCGGTGCCCGCGAAGGGCTCGGCGATCCCCATCGCGGACAGCCGCCACACCCGCGCCTGCGCGTCGCTAAACCACGACACGCCCCCTTGCGTGTAAGGCCACGCGGGCGACACGAACGGCGCCTCGCGTGCCACCACGCTCACCACCGCTGCGTCCGGGCTCACGCCCGCGTCGGATCCATCGTCGCCATAGCGCCCCGCCACCCGGGCCAGCGCTGCGCTCGCCGGGAGCCCGCGGAGGTCCGCAATCACTCCGCGCTCGGGCATCCCAAGTACGGCGTGCGATCCGTCGCCGCCGAGGCCCGCCACCCACGTGAGCGGAAGCAGCGCCGGGTTGAGGTTCTCTGCGGTCGCGGCGGGCGTCGTCGTGCCTCCGCCGAGAAGCACGCTCGCTCGCCCGCTGTCCACCCGGTACACGCGGCCCTCGACGGGTCCGGTGAGCAGCAGCGTGGCGCGGTCGTTGAGTAGCGCGAGGCCCGATGGGCGACCCGCGCGCAGCCCCGCGGCGTCTTCGTCGGGTCGTGGAAACACCCCGGGCGCCTGTGCCACGCTCACCCGCGGCGAGCCGCCGCCGGCGGTGTTTTCGATGCGCAGCACCCGCTGTTGCTGCGGGTCGCTGACATAGAGGGAGTTGCGGTCGGCGCTGAGCGCGATGCCGCCGATGGGACCGATGGTGGTGCCGCCAGACCCGGTCGCCTGGTTGCAGCCGTAACGCGATCCCAGGACGACGCGAGCGGTCGTGAGGGTGCTCGCCACCACCTGGAACACGACGCAGTGGCTCGCATCGACGAAGTAGATCGACCCATCGACGCCGTAGCGCACGTCCGTCACGCGGCCGAGGCGCAGTGATTCGCGCGGAACGAACCCCGTCGTCGAGTCGCCGAGGGGATCCCCCGTGAGGTCGCAGGTTGATCCTGCGAAGGTCTCCACGCGGTGCAGTGGATCGTCCCGGCGATAGCGCCGGACGCGGCAGTTATCGCGGTCGGAGAAGTAGACGTAGGTGGTGTCCACATCGACGCCCACGGGGTGCGCGAGCGCCGTGAGGGGGCCCTCGCGGCCGTCGCCGTTGAACCCGACGCACGACCCGCCGCACACCTGGCCGACCACGGCGCTCGGCGTCCCTACGCCCCCATCGGCATCGAGCGGAACCACATGGATCCGATTGTCCCCGGTGATGAAGAGTTCGCGGGTGTCCGGTGCGTACGCCAACCCGAAGGGCCCCGCGGGAAAAGACAGCGGCAGCGGCAGCGGTTCGAGGCGTCCGTCCTGCAGGCGCAGCACCTGGTGCGCGTCCTGGTCGGCGAGCAGCATCGCGCCGCCCGGCAGCACGACCATTGCCGCGATAGCGCTCAGTGTTGTTGTGCGCGCGGGCCCACCGAGCAGGGAGTTGCCGACGAGTCCGGTGCCTGCGAGGCGCGTCGGGTCGAGGGCGACGGTGCTCAGGTCGTAGGCCATCACCCGCGCAGCGGCCGGGTCGCTCACATAGAGGCGGTCGTTGGTGACTGCGAGCGCGCCGGGGGCGATCAGCCGTGGCTCGTCAGGACTCCATCGATGGCCCGTCACCGGCTCGATGCACGGCACCCGCATCGCCAGCGCGGCGGTGCAACTCGGGGGGACGTCCGCCGGCACGTCCGGAACATCGCGCCCAGGGTCCGTCGCCACGTCCGCGCGGGCGTCGAGCACGGCCGAGTCCCGTAGGGCAATGGTCGCGTCCATCGCGTCGGTGGCGAGCGAGGCGTCGGTGATGTCCGCGGGGCGGTCCGTCGCGAGGTCGGTGCTGACGGCGCGGTCGGGATTACCGTCTCTGGTAACATCCGCCCCGGCGTCGCGCCGAGCCAGCAGCGCCGGGTCGTAGACATTGCAACTGACGGTGCCGAGGGCAGCGAGGACGAACGCGAGCGGAACCCGTAGCTTCACACTGCGGGACGATGCCACCAGGAGGCGCGCGCTGTCACGGCGCGGGCGGGCCCGCGGTGGTGAGCGCCTCTGTCTGGCGGACGATCCACGGCCCACCGCCGCGCGCGATCGGAGCCACACGGCAGCCGCCGCCGGGCAGGGGGAGCACGTCCGCGGCCATCCAGAGGTCGCCTTCTTCGGGGGTGCTGCGGGCGGTAACCGTGACCGGGCCGAGGCGCGCGATGGGCGTCGGGCCGTTGCAGTAGATGGTGAGCGTCGCGGCCTGCGGGCCCGCTCCATGAGCGCTGTAGTAATGCACCCCGAGGCGGTAGTAGCGCGCGCTCGGCCGAAAGATGTTGATGTTTTCCGGGCCGTGTCCGGTGACGTCGTCGATGTCGAGGTGCGGGTCGTCGTCCAGGGTGGTGTTGCCCCACCGTAGCCCGGCGCTGTTGGTGCAGTTGCCGTAGTAGCAGTCGTTGTCCGTGCGCCAGTTGGGGTCGCCGACCCCCTGGAGGAGGTGCAGGTCCACGTCGCTGGAATCACAAGCCGCGCCCGGTTCGCGCGGGCACGAAGTCCCCGGTGGATCCCAGGACAGTTCGACTCGCAGGCCCTCGCGCGGCACCGCATGGACGATGGTGAAGCACTCGTCACTGGCGCCGTCGGCGTCGATGACTCGGAAGCGCAGTCGGTGGTCGCCGGCGATGTCGGGGGTGAAGCGCGCGGTGGCTGCGTCGGGGGGAACCGGCGGGCGGCGGGCGCTGCCTGCGGGTGCGCCGTCTACGGCCCAGGCGACGCTGCGGATGGTGCGATCGCCGGAGGAGCGGCCGACGAGATCGACCGGCTGCAGCGGCGTGACGGTGATGTCTGCGGGGCAGGTCACGACCGGCCCAGCGGCGCGAACCTCAACCGCGATGGTGCACGAGATCTCCGCCGTGGGACCGCCGTCACCCGCGTCGCGGTCGGCCGCGGCGGGGACCGTCACGCGCACCGTGTAGCGCCCCTCGCGGTCCGATTGGAATACCGCTCGTTCGCCGCCGTCGGAGCGGATCTGCGGGGTGGAGCCGGCGACCTGCTCGGTGATGGTCCAGCGGGCGAGGCTGCGGAGCGCGCGGGGGACGCCGACGATCAGGGAGATCTCGCGGTCAGGTCGCCCCAGAAAGACGGTGTCGGTGCAGTAGAGGGAAGCGGGTTCGTAGGCCTGGTCGGCGAGGCCAGTGCGTGCGCCGCACGAGAGGCCCGGGGCGAGCAGCGCGAGCAGCGCGACGCGCCGAATCACACCTCGTGGACCTCGACCACGATGGCAGTGATGTTGTCCTTGCCGCCGCGGGCGTTGGCGATGTCGATGAGACGCTGGGTGACCTGCTCGATCGGCAGCGAGAGCAGCGGGAGCATCTCGTCGGGCTCCTCAAGGTACCCGTGGAGGCCGTCGCTGCAGAGGAGGAAGCGATCACCGGGGATGGTCTCGACGACGCGGGTGTCCACCTCGACGTACTCATGGCTGCCGACGGCGCGGGTGATCACGTTGCGGTGGGGCGCGTAGCGGGCCTCCTCCGGGGTGAGCATGCCCTCGCGAATCTGTGCGGCGATGAGGGTGTGATCGTCGGTGATCTGGGCGATTTGTCCGTCGCGGGCGAGGTAGATTCGGCTGTCGCCGACCTGCCCGATGATCGCGACGCTGCCGAGGATCATCAGCACCGATGTGGTGGTGCCCATCCCGGCTTTGGTCTCGTCGAACTCGGCCATCGAGTGAATCAGGTACGTCGCGGCCTGGATGGCGCCGCGGATGATCTGCTCGGCGACGTTTTGCTGATCGACGTCGTAGGGGTCGGTGATGAGCGACTCGACCCTCGGGCGCTCGCGCCGCACCCAGCCGCGGATGTTGTAGACGGCCTCTTCGCTCGCGACCTCGCCCGCGGCATGTCCGCCGAGGCCATCTGCGACCACGTAGAGTCCCAGGCTTTCATCAACGATGAAGGCGTCTTCGTTGTGCTTGCGCACGCGGCCGACGTCGCTCTGTCCGTAGGAGATATATCGGGGCATAGGGGTGTGTTGAAGACACTACCAGAGAGGCGCAGGCGAGTTTAACAATCCAGGTAACTTCGGTGACGTCTATTGGTCGCCGTGGACCGACCGATAGGGGAGAGCGTAATGTCCGCGCGCCGAACCAGATGACCCTGCCTGAAAAGATTATCGAAGTGCACCTGTCGCGAGCAGCGCTCCGCGACGCCTTCCGAGATGCGGGCGAGGAGGGGGCGATGACGGTTCCGGGCCTGTACGACCTCGCGCTCGGGACTGCAGTTGACCTCCGCATCGGCCTGGAGGGACATCACTGCGGGGTGTTTCTTGAAGCGGTGGTCCAGTCGCGGCGGCAGTCGTCGCCGGGCGTGCGCGCTGGCCTCGGGGTGCGCTTCCAACGCTCGTCCCTCGTGGGCGCGGGCTTCGTCTCGCAGTGGGCCCTCGGACAGCGTGAGCCCGCCGGGCGGTACGAGTGGCGCTACCCCGTCGATCTGCCGGTCATCCTGGTGACGGCGCCGCGCGGCAGTACGCGCATCTATCCGTGCACCCTCGTGGACGTGTCGATGCGAGGCGCGCGAGCGTCGATCAATCATCGCATCGAGCCCGACTCGGAGCTGCGATGCGAGTGGCGCAGCGAGTTCGGCAGCGGAGCCGTGACCTCCCGCGCCATCTGGGGAGCCAACGGCCGCCTCGGGCTGCAGCACGTCTTTCAGCAACCGGAAGAGCGCGTGGCGTGGGAGCAGCTGCTCGTGAAGGTTCGTTCGACGCTGCGGGAGCGAATCGTCGGGCCGATGCCGGACTCCATGCGGTTGTCCGCCGGAGGCATTCCCACGGTGGCGCGCGAGCGTGGATTCACGCCGACCCCGGGCGCCGTGGCGACCGCCGCCGCCGGAATCAACAAGGTCATCCCGAAGCTTGTGGAGATTCCCGTGTCCGACGCGCGCGCCGCGGGCAAGCGCCACGATCCGCGGAGCGAGTGATCACTCCTCCGTCGGCGTAGCTCCTGCCTCGCACGTGGCCGCATCCCCGGGCACCGCCGCCACCGCCAGCCGCCACGCCGCCAGCGCCCGCTGAAACTCCGCCTGCGCATCGACCGCCCGCAGCGCCGCTTCGGCCTCCGCCTGCTCGCGTAGGTTCACTACCAACAGGGTGCCCTCGCCCAGGGAGAAGCGCGCTCGCTCCTGCGTGGCCAGCGTCCCAGCCAGGCCCAACTCCGTGCGCGCTACCCTCCATCGCTGCAGCGCCGCAGTCATCGCAGACGCCGCGTCGCGCAGGTCTGCCGTCGCCCGATCGCGCGCCATTCTCGCCTGTGCCTCGAGGCGCGCGGCCGTCGCCGTCGCCGCGCGTGCCCGCCCGTCCGCCGCCCGGTTGCGCAGGGGAATGTCCAGCACCAGGCCCGCTTCGAGCACCGGGGGGCGGCGCGCCTCGGATCCGTCGCCGAGATCCTGCGAGACCGCGACGGTCAGGTCGATGGCCGGCCGGCGCTGGTTCTCCGCCAGCGCGCGCTCGACCTCCTGCTGCGCCTGTAGAGCCTCCAGCCGACGCACCTCCGGTCTTCGCGCCGCTGCCGTGCGTCCTTCCCGCGCCGCGCAGCCAGGCTCGATCCATACCGGATCAGGTAAAGAATCGGGCAGCCGCGCCGGGTCCGGTAGCGAGGGCTCGCCCGCGCCGTCGCGGAGGTAGAGCGAGAGGCCGATGGCGGTCTGCTCCAGGGCGCGCCGGGCGGACACCACGAAGCCCTGACGCTGCACGATCGCCCGCGAGTTGTCGGTACGCTCGAACTGCGGCAGATCGCCCCGCGCGACGCGTGTCCCGAGCCCTGCATCGCGGCCTTCGGCAAGCGTCAGGAGGGAGCGCGCGACGACCAGACGCTGCCCCGCCGCGACCCACTCCCAGTAGGCCACGGTGCCCGCACGCACAGCCTCGATGCGCTGCTGCGCGACGCCGATCGACGCGACCGTGCGGCCGATCTCCGCGCGTCGAATGCTTGCCCGGGCGCGGTCGATGGGGCCGTTGCGCCAGAGCGGAATCGAGATTCCAGCGCGCACCTCCCCGAGTGAGCTGGTCTCCTGCTTGCCGTCGTAGATGGGCATGCCGGTGTATGTGAGACCCTGGCCGAATCGGTACCCCGCGAACAGCTGCAAGCCCCAGAGCGGCGTCGGCTGCGTGAGCATCGTGTCGAGGGTGAGCGGCTGGTAGTACCCGAGCGGCCCCGCGCCGGCGCGGGTGCGCCACTGCGGATCAAACGCCCCTTCGGCGCTCAGGAGGTCGGCGTCGGCGACGTCGCGGTCGCGCTCCGCCGCGACGATGAGTGGGAAGTGCGACTCCACCGAGCGCAGCACCGTCGTCAGATCGACGGGTTGCGCGCCGACCGCCGCGGACCATGCGGAGGCCACCAGGAACGCGAGGGCCCGGGTCTTCACTTGGTGCGCTCCGCCGGCGCGCCGAGCGGGGCAGGCATCGCCGGGAAGCCGTTGAACTGACGCCATAGCTCCCACCCGAGGCGCACGCGGTTGAAGAGAACCCAGCCGTTGGCGCGCACGCCCTGCCGCAAGTAGCGCCCGCTGGGCCAGCGCGCGCCGGGCTCGGGTACCACCAGCACACGAAACTTCCCCTGGCCGTTGTCCGTCGCGTCGATCAGGGCGATGCGTCCGCCGAAGGTTCCGTACGCCAGCGTGGGCCAGCCGGTGAACTGCAGCGCTGGCCAGCCCTCGAACTGCAGCCTGACGTTCTGCCCCGCGTGCAGCAGCGGAACGTCGTTGCCGTCCACCCAAAGCTCCACCGCCCGCGCGTCCGCGTCGGGAACAAACACCAGCAGCGGATCGCCCGCCTTCACCTGCTCGCCGCCGAGCGCGGCGACCAGGCGCAGCACCGTGCCGCTCCGGGGTGCCGCCACGAGCTGAGTCCCTTGTCGTGCGAGACGCACCTCGATGCGCGACAACTCCCCCGTCGCCGAAGCAATCTCCGACATCGCCGCCGCCCGGGCCGCCCGCGCATCTTCGATCGCCGCGAAGCCGTCAGTGCCGACCCGGAGCAGGTCCAGCTGTAGCGCGCTCTCCTCGCTCAGCGCCGCGCTCAGGGCCGCCTGCGCACGGTCTACCTCCGTGCGCGCTCGCACCCGGTCCAGCTCCGCGAGTTCGACCGTTCGCGTCGAGGTCAGACCCTCGCCGATCAGCGCCCGCTGCCGGTCGTCGTTGAGCTGCGTCGTACGCGCCGTGGCCGCCGTCGCCTGCACGCCCTGCCGCGCCGAGCGCACACGGTCCTGGGCCATACGCACCCGGCTGGTGGCCGCCCCGACGGCGCTCTGCCGCGACCCCGTCAGATGGGTGATGCGCTCACCAATGGCGGACTCGCGGGCCCGCGCGGCGTCCAGGCGGGCCTGCACGGAGTCACGCTCTTGCCGCAGTCGCGACATGATCGCCGGGTCGTTGTCGGAGATCTCTGCAAGGGGATCTCCCGTGCGCACGTGGCTGCCGTCGCGCACCCAGAACTTCACCACCCGCCCCTCGATGGGAGCCTCGATGGTCTGCTGGCGCTCAAGCGGCGCATCCGCCACCACGCGCCCCTGGCCCGCGGCGGACTGCTGCCACGGTACGACGATGAGCGACAGCACGATCATCGCGAAGAGCGCGCCGAACACCGCGGCGCAAACGGTGGCCGCACCCGACGAGCGCACGAGCCGCGCCGCAGCGAGCGATCCGAGTACATCAGGGCTCATCGACTGGGCGGTAGAGTGCATGGCGGTGCTCATTGGGCGGTGGGCTCGAGGGTGGCGGACGGCACCGTGCCGTGGCGCAGATCGAAGGTCGCGTCGCAGCGCCGGGCGAGGTCTTTCCGGTGGGTCAGCAGCAGCAGGGTCCAGGGCGCGCCGCGGTCGAGCAGCGCGGGGATCACCGCGGCGATGGACTCGTCGTCGAGGCCGTCGAGCGCGCCGTCGATGACGAGCAGACGCGGGCGGCGGGCGATGGCCCGAGCGAACATCAACCGCCACGACTGCGCCGACGAGAAGGGTCGGCCGGCGAGATGCAAAAGCGTGTGAACGCCATCGGGGAGCGCGGCGACTGCGTCCTCCAGGCCGACGCTGCGCAGCGCGGCGCGAACGTCCTCGGGGGTCACGTCGGATCGACCGACGACGACGTTTTCGTACACGGTCCCGTCGAAGACTTCGGAGTTTTGGACCAGCGCCGTGTCGCGGTGGAGCGCGTCGAGAGAAAGCTCGCGCGCGTCGGCGCCGTCGAAGCGCACGACCCCGTTCGTAGGGGCGCGCAGCCCGACCGAGAGAGCGGCGAGGGTGCTCTTGCCGCTGCTGGAGAGGCCCAACACGGCGGTGCGCGCTCCCGGGGCGACGCGGAGGTTGAGCCCGCGGAGGGTGTCCGGGGCGCGGCCGTAGCGGTACCCGACGTCGATGAAGTCCAGCCCGAGGCCGCCCGCGTGCCGCGACGGGGGCAGCCCTGCGCCGCCGAGGCGGTCGTAAGGCAGATCGACGAGGTGCCCTAGCTTGTCGACCGCGGTCACGAGGTCGTACCAGGCGTCCAACTGCTTGCTGAACTTCGCCACGCCGGCGAGCACCCCGGAGACGATGAGTTCGGCCGCGGCGAGTTGACCGACGGAGAGGGCGCGCTCGCTCACGAGCCATCCGCCGAGGCCGAGCAGCGCGGCGCTGAGAATGGCCTTGAGGGCGCGCGATCCGATCTGCTGCCGCATGACAATGCGGAAGTGGCGCGCGCGGGCGGAGAGGTAGCCCTGCGTGAGCACCTCGGTGCGATCGACGGCGTAGGCGCGCGACTCCTCGGGACGAAAGGTCTGCGGGAAGCGACCGAGCTCCTCGAGCCAGGCGGCGACGGCGTATTTGCCCTTCGACTCCTCGACGCTCGTCGTGATCGCGCTGCGCCCCAGCGGGAAGAGAATAAGCAGGATTCCGAGCACAAGCACGGCGTCGAAGGCCAGCAGGGCGGGGTGGTAGAAGGCGAGGAGGATGGTTCCGATGACGGCCTGGAGCACCAGGGCGAGGCCCTCCAGGAGAATCGACGCCGCGGTCTTCTGGACCGTCACGACGTCAAAGAAGCGGTTGATGAGTTCTGGGATGTTGTTGTCGTCGTGGGCCTCGCTGCGCACCGTCGGGAGGCGGTGGGCGAGGTCGAGCGCAACACGGACGAACACCCGGCGCTGCAGTAGCTCGACGACGAGAAACTGCAGCGACGCCATCACGCCCTCGAAGGAGAGACCCACGAGGACGAAGAAAGTCAGGACGAAGACCTGCTGGAGCACCGTTCCGAAGGCGACGGTGTTGACCAGCGAGGCGACCGCGACGGGAACCGCGAGGGAGAGCAGGCCGATGCCCGCGGCGTAGACGAGCACCACCCAGAGGTCCCGGCCCTCGGTGCGGACGAGCTCGAAAACACGGCGAATCGGATCGGGATGGGTGGAGTTGTGCATCGGGGTGCGAGTCGGCCCCTAGGCAGCGACCGTGCCGCGCGCGAATCTCCGACCGGG
>CANJUR010000147.1 GCA_947477565.1 Deltaproteobacteria bacterium | reverse complement strand
GGGCTCCTACGATGTCCCGATGGAGAAGCGCTTCCCCGTGGGACCCGGGATGGAGCCCGCTGCGGGCTTTCGCTGGGGTGCCGTGTGCTTCAGCACGCGGCACGGCGGGCCGAGGCGGCGTACTCCGAACCTCAGAGAATGGACACCGCGCGCCCGTGGCCCACGCGTCGGTGCGCGAGAGGACGTCGCCCGAATGAAACGTCGTCCCCTTGTCGTGTGGTTCGAACGGGGTAAAAGTCGTCTGATCATGGCATCCGAGGGGTTATCCGGTTTGATCGGGGCTTCCAACGACCTTCCGCTCGCGACATTTGTGACGGCGCGCATCGGGTCCAGCGCGCTCCATGCGCTGGAGTCGTGGATGTTGGCCCGCGTCATCGACGGCGGCCGCGAGGCCACTTTCACCATCGAGACCGACGAGCGCTTCGTCCGCGTTCGCCGAGTCCATGGCAGCACCGCCTCGATGATCGAGTGCAAGCTCCCCTCCCCGATGACCGCGGCCGACGTGGCGCAGACCCTCGTCCGCTGGGCGCCGTCGCAGTCCATGAGCGCGCGCGTGCAGCCCGATACCACCGGGGTGGTCCGTCTCTCCGTCGCTCTTCGGACCGACTGATCCCCTTGCGACGCGGACGAGCACCGTGATACCCGCTCTGTCATGAGCGGCGTCGCCCTGCGTACGTATATCTTCCTCGATAGCCTGCAGCCCCAGCTGGCGTCGTTCATCGGAAAGACCGCGCGCGGCTTTCTACCGATCCCGTTTATGGCTTCGCTCTGGGTGGAAATCGCCCCGGGAATGGCCATCAACCGCGTGACGGATATCGCCCTCAAGGCGAGCCGCGTGCAGCCCGCCGTGCAGGTCGTCGAGCGGGCCTATGGGCTCCTCGAGATCCACCACGACGACAAGGGGCAGGTCATGGATGCAGGGCGCGCCATCCTCGAGTCGCTCGACCTCAAGGAAGAAGACCGCCTCGCACCAAACCTCCCGACCAACCAGGTGCTGCGCGGCATCGAGGCCTACCAGGCCCAGATCATCAACCGCAGCTCTTCGGGCATGATGATTCTGCCTGGGGAATCCCTGCTGATCCTTGAGACCGACCCGGCGGGGTACATCGTACTGGCCGCCAACGAGGCCGAGAAGGCCGCCAACGTGAAGCTGGTGCACATCCAGCCCTATGGCGCTTTCGGGCGGCTCTACCTGTCGGGCTCCGAGGCTGAGATCGACGCGGCGGCGGAGGCGGCACGGGCTGCGCTCTCCAGCGTCAAGGGCAAGAAGCAAGAGACGCGGCTCGACCGCTGACAACCGTTTCGGAGAGAAGGAAACATCCAATGAGCGACGCGCTGGGTATCATCGAGACGAAGGGTTTTGCGGCGGCGGTTCAGGCTGCAGACGCGATGGTGAAGGCCGCGCGGGTGCAACTCGTCGGCTATGAGAAGGTCGGCGGGGGCTACACCTCCGTGGTCGTCCGCGGCGACGTCGCGGCCGTGAAGGCGGCGACGGAGGCCGGTCAGCGCGAGGCCGAGCGCATCGGCGAGATGGTGAGCGTGCTCATCATTCCGCGGCCGCACGCCAACATCGACGAGATTCTGCCGCTCGGGCGCGGCGCGGCGAAGCCCTCGGGAGGCTGATCGGTGCTCATTGCGCGCGTCACCGGAACGCTCGTCGCCAGCCGCAAGGAGCCCACCCTCAACGGGCTGAAGCTGCTGGTGGTGCGCGGCTGTGACGTCCACGGCGAGCCGACGGGAGCGCCGCTCGTCGCTGCAGACGCCGTGGGCGCGGGCGTCGGCGAAGTGGTGCTGGTCGCCGCGGGTAGCTCCGCGAGACAGACCGAAGCCACGAAGGATCGCCCCGTGGATGCCGTGATCATGGCCATCGTCGATGCGCTCGACGTGGGCGATCTCACGACGTTCAAGAAGTAGTCTCTCTCCTTCACTCGAATCTCCCAGATACAGATGGTTGACGGTGCTCGCGGCGGGGTACATCCCGCGGCGACGCGTGGGCGTTTCTGTCGCCGTTGCACCGTTCCCTGAACGGCCATCCCCTCGGCCGAACGATCGCTCTGGGGTCGTTGCTGTCCCGCACTCGATCACGGTTGCCACGATCGCTCGCAGGGCGACCCGTCGCTCGAACGCGAGTGCGGGGCCAACGCCGACCATGACTACATCGCCCGGGCCAACGAGGCCGCGCAACGACAGTTCTTGCGCGCTCACCGGCGCAAGCGATGATCGGTGTTTTATATGACTCGGTAATATCCGCCGCGCCTACCGGTCGTCGCTGTCTTCCCAGCGGTGATGAACGATCGCCCGGCGGGGCGACGGGCCCTCCGCGAGCTGATCGACCTCGAGCGCGCGGTCGGGATCAGGGCAGCGCTCGCGCATCGTCACCAGCTCCTCGGCCGCCGTGGGATGGATGCCCACGGTCGCGTCGAGTTGGGCCTTGGTCGCCCCGAGGCGCAGCGCCACCGCGAAGCCCTGCACGATCTCGCCTGCGTCTGCTCCGACCACGTGCACGCCCACCACGCGGTCGGTGTCGCGCTCGACCACGAGCTTCATCAGGGTCTTCTCGCGGCGGCCGGTGAGCGTGTGCTTGAGGGGAGTGAAGGTGGAGCGGAAGATGTCCACTGCGCCGCCACGCTCCGTGGCCTCCGCGCGGGCCTCCTCTTCGGTGAGCCCGACGGTACCGATGGGCGGCGTCGAAAACACCGCCGACGGGATGAACTCGTAGTCCGCCTGGCGCTGCGCTCCGCCGAAGAGGTTGTGCGCGACAACCATCGCCTCGGCCAGTGCCACAGGGGTGAGTTGTACCCGGTCGATGACGTCGCCTACGGCGTAGACCGAACGCGCCGAGGTGCGGAAGCGCCCATCGACCCGCACCGCGCCGCGTGCGTCGAGCGCGACACCAGCCTCCTCGAGGCCGAGGCCACGAGCGTTGGGAGCGCGGCCAACGGCAGCAAGTACGGCATCGACGACGAGGGTCTCGCCGGTGGTGAGCACCGCGTCGAGTGCGCCGTCCGCGCGACGCGTGAGCGAGGCCACGTCGCAGTGGAAACGCAGGTCAACACCGCGCTGCCGCATCTCGCCGGCGAGGTGCGTGCGCACGTCGCGGTCAAATCCGCGCAGGAAGAGAGCGCCGCGGTAGGCCAACGTCACGGCGGCGCCGTACCCGCGGAAGATGCCTGCCATCTCCACCGCGATGTACCCGCCGCCGATGACCAGCAGCCGATCGGGGCGCTGCGAGAGGTAGAAGATGTCGTCGGAAATCAGCGCGAGATCGGCGCCAGGGAAGGTGGGGCGTAAGGGTGTTCCGCCGGTGGCGACGAGGACGTGGCGCGCGGTGCGACGGGTGGTGCTCCCGTCCAGGGCAGTGACGACCACGGTGTGCGGGTCTTCCAGGGTGGCGCGGCCGCGAAGGATCTCCACGCCGCGCGACTCCAGAAGGCGCTGGTAGATGCCGTTGAGGCGGGCGATTTCACGGTCTTTTCCGGCGACAAGGCGGGGCCAGTCGAGGGTGGGCTCGGCGACGTCCCAGCCGTACGCGCGGGCGTCCTCGATGTCGTCGCGCGCGTGCGCGCCGTAGGAGAAGAGCTTCTTCGGGATGCACCCGACGTTGACGCACGTTCCGCCGAAGAAGCGCTCCTCGGCGATGGCCACGCGCGCACCGAGAGAGGCCGCCACGCGCGCGCCGCGAACCCCGCCCGAACCCGCGCCGATCACGAAGAGGTCTACGTCGTACGCACTCATGCCGACGGACCTATCACACCTGCGGGCAGACCTCGCCCGATGGCCCAGACACGCGTCGCGAGAGCCGACGGACCCATCGACGAAGCCTCAAAACACGGTGCGTTGGTGTGCCCGCTCGAGGCCCTCGGCGCTCAGCGCCCGCTCGGAAGCAGCGCGCGCAGCTGCTCCCTTCGCGCGGGATCAACAGTCTCGCGAATCGCCATCTCCAACTCGCGCGCCGCGTCCGCCGACGCCCCAAGAATCGCGAGCGCCTCGGCCCGCCGCACGTGAAGCTCCGGCGCCGGCTGCTGCGCCGCGCGCGCGATGTCGAGCGCCTCGGTGTACCGAGTCCACGCCCGCGATCCGTCGCGCCGACGATTGGCCAGGTCGCCGAGGCCCACCAGCGCGCGAAACCGCTCGGACTCGTGCGGCCGCAGCGCTAGCGCCTCGGTGAGGTCGGCCTCCGCACCACCCGGGTCGCGCCCCCGTCGGCGCAGCACCGCCCGCTGGATGTAGAGCCGCGCCAGCCGCGTGCGGTGCAGTACGTCGCCCGGTACCAGCCCTGCGGCCAGTTCGCCCTCGTTGATCGCCCGCCCGACGTCGCCCGCGCGCTCGGCCAGCACCATCGCCCGGAGATGCGAACCGGCCTCGCGTAAGGGTTCGCTCTCGTCGAGCACCCGCAGCCACGTGCTGCCCGGCGAGGCGTCACGCACGAGGCCCGCCAACGGGAGGTCTTGCACCCGGGCGAAGCGCGCGAAGACCTCCGCCGTCGCATCGCGGTAGAGCAGCGACGGTGCGCGAAACTCCAGCACCAGGTCGCGCGCGGAGAGCACCTCCGCCCCGTCGCCCACCGCCGCCACCCCGCGCGGACCCCCCAGGAAACGCGCCATCCATGCCGCGCGCCCAACGATGCCCGCGCGCTCGGCCCGCGTCCGCGCCTCCGGGGCCTCGACCCGCGCAAAGAACACATCGAGATCGAGCGCGTACGGCTCGTTGGCGCCCACAAGGAGGTAGTCCTGCCCCGCGCTCACCTCCACCAGCGCGCTTCGCGGAAACACCCGCCGAAACGTCTCCACCACCGACGCCACCGTCTCGCCGTCAGTGCTGTACGCGTGAAACCACGCGCCCATCACACCCCCCGGCCGCAGCCGCGCCCTCGCCGCCGCGAAGAACTCCTCCGTGAAGAGCTCGCTCATCCCCGCCACCCACGGGTTCGATGGCTCGCTCACGATCGCGTCGTAGGTCTCCGCGCTGCCCCGCAGCCACTGCGCTGCATCCGCCGCGCGCGCCCGCACCCGCGGGTCGTACATCACCCGATGGTTGCTCCGCGCGAAGTCACCGCGCGCCGCCTGCACCACCTCCGGCAGCAGCTCGAGCACCGTCACCGCGCGCACGCCCGGCACGCTGCGCACAGCATCCGCGGTCATCCCGCTGCCGAGGCCCACCACCAGCGCCGTCCCGACGTGCCGCGCCATCGCCGTCGGCACCAGCCCCACCACCGTCTGCGTCGTCGCGTCGCCCTCGCTCGTCGCATCGACCTTGCCGTCGATCTGCAGCAGCACCCCGCCGGTGTCGTCCGCGCGCACCGCCACCGTCGCCTCGCGACCGTCGCGCCGCCATCGCACGCGCCCAAGCTCGAGCCCCTCCGCGCCCGCGTACAAGAACGGCCCGGTCAACAGCGCGCCCGGGTTCGCCCGCGCGTCGCGCAGCGTCGAGAGAATACCAGCCAGGGTAATCACCACCCAGGCCAGCTCGCGCCACCAGGTGCGCCGCGCCACCAGCGCGCCCGCCAGGAGCATCGCGAGGGCGGCGAAGCCGAGGGTTCCTTCGAGGCGCAGCAGGGGGAGGGCGCCGAATGCGATGGCCCACGCCCCGACGCCGTTGCCCACGCTGGTCGCCAGAAGCACCGCGCCGTTGGCCTGCGCGGGCGATCGTCCCTCCGCCTCGAGGGCGCGCGCCCCCTGCGCCAGCGCCGCCCCGACGAAGGCCACCATCGGAACCGTCGCCGCCAGAACGCACCCCATCGCCGACGACCAGAGCGTGAATGTGGACGGCGCCCCGGCAGCCAGAAGTCGCATCGAAAAGCGCGGCATGGACAGCGCAATGGGCAACGCCAGCATCGCCCCGACAGCGCCAAAGCGGCAGAGCGACGAGAGCGCGGCGGCAGGAGAGGTGCGAGGGCGACGGGCGATCCAGATGGCGGCGGCGGCCTCGCCGAGGGCGAGCGCGATCACGTGCGCCGCAAGCGCAACGGTGAGCGCGAAGGCGCTCGGACCGAACGCGAGAATACCAAGTCGGGTAAGCGTGAGCTGCCACGCGGTGGAAGCGAGACCCACCAGCGCGAGCCCGAGGAGGGTGGAGTTCACCCCACGCCATGCGTGGAGAGACGGAGACGGATTCGGTGCGGGCTGCGCTTCGCCAGGGACGCTGAGTGAGACGGCCGGTGAGGTCGCCGCGAGCAACGCCACCGCCGCGTAGACGACACCCGCGAGGCGCACCGTCCAGGAGACACCCACCGCGGGCGCCAGCACAAATGTCCCCAACGAGGCCGCCGCCGCCGCGCCCAGGGAGTTGGCCGCGCCGACCCAGGCGGTGCCCTCGCCGGCGTTCCAGCGGCCTGCCATCACCAGCGCAGGGAAACCGCTACCGGCAAGCATGCCCGGGAGCGCCGTCGCCGCGACGCCCACCAGCGCGCGCAGCACGTTGCCGAGCGCGGGAGACCACGCATCAGCGCCCACCAGGAGGTGCGCGATGGGCGCGGCCAGCGCGTACGCCAGCGTCGGGGCGAGCGCTGCGAAGAGCGCCAACGCCACGTGTGCGAGCACAAGCAGACGCCGCGGAGTGATGACGCCACGGGTGAGTTGACGCCCCGCAAACCATGCGCCCGCGCCAAGGCCCAGAAGCACCCCGGAGACGGCCGCGGTCTGCGCCATCGACGTGCTGCCGAGCATCGAGCGCAGCAGCCGCGCGCCCATCACCTCCGCCGACAGCGTCGCGCCGCCGGAGAGCAGCGCGCACACAATCCATCGCCACGAACTCAACCATCGAGGCATCGGTGGAGGAGCAACGACGGCGGGAGGGGAATGTTCCCGGGAGGGGGAGCGACGGGGCATCGGCGGCGTCCGCGGGCTCTTAAAGTTTGGACGGAGGAGCGGCGTCCGCGAGGGCGCGAGTGAGCACCCGGGCGAGCGCGTCCGGCGGGCGCGACGACGGCCAGACCGACACGTTGCTGCACAGCGCCGTGAGCACCGCCTCCAGGTGCGGCACCATCGCGGCCATCTGCGCCGGGTGCTCGCGCGCGACGGTGGTGATCTGCGTGAGCGCCGCGAGGAGGTTCTCCTGTCGCCGCGTCTCGTTGAGGTAGTGCAGAAGCAGCACCACGAGCGCGAGGCCCGCAGCGCCACCCACGGCCGCCATCAGGAGCCGCGGCAGCGCCTCGTCGAAGGCCAGACGGAAGGCCAGTAATACACCCAGGAGTATTCCCAGGGCCCGCAGTACGAGACGCCAGGAACCCTCCTGACGCAGGTGGCGCAGCGCCTCCGCGCGGAGCGAATCGAGGGAGCCCGCGGCGGACGCGAGCAGAGGCGAGTCGAGGGCATCGAGCCCGTCGGTCTCGACCCCGGGGACGATCGGCGACGGATGCGCGGCGAGGGACGAACGCAGCTCGCAGGGCGGAGCAGGAAGCTCAAGAACGACCTCCGTCGGGGCGACCGTGACGGTGGCCTCAGGCGGTGGAGCTTCGGGCGGCGGTTGTTCGGCGGGCGCGGCGTCGTCCACGGGGCCGCGGACGCTATCACGCCGGGAACGACGGTGTATCGTGCGCGGCCAATGGCGCGAGCGACGGTGCTGGTGGTCGACGATGAGCCCAACATCCTGCGCACCGTGCGGACGGCGCTGCGGACCGAAGGCTACGAGGTGGAGACCGCGGAGGACGGCGCGGCGGCGCTGGAGCGGCTGAGCACGCGCAGCTACGACGTGGTGCTGCTAGACGTACAGATGCCCCGCATCGGAGGGCTGGAGGTGCTGCAACGGGCCCGGGCGCAGGGCCTCGAGACGCCGGTGGTGATGATGAGCGGGCACGGCACCATCGAGACGGCGGTGCAGGCCACGCGGCTCGGGGCGCGGGACTTCCTCGAGAAGCCCCTGTCGACGGAGAAGCTCTTGCTGACGCTCGGGCACGCCCTGGAGGTCACCGCGCTCAAGGGGCGGGTAAAGGCGCTGGAGCGCGCCCTCGGGTCCACGAGCGCGCTGCTCGGAGAAGGTACGGCGATGCGCGAACTGCGGCGGGTGGTGGCGCGTGCGGCGTCGGCGTCGGCCCCGGTGCTCATCACCGGCGAGCGGGGGACGGGCAAGGAGCTGGTGGCGCGGGCGATCCACGAGGGATCGAAGCGCGCGAAGCACGAGATGGAGAAGCTCAACTGCGCGGCGGTGCCGCAGGAGTTGATCGAGAGCGAGCTGTTCGGGCACGAGGCAGGAGCTTTTACGGGGGCGGTAAAGATGCGCAAGGGGCGCTTCGAGCGGGCGCACGGATCGACGCTCTTCCTTGATGAAGTGGGGGACATGCCCGCGGCGATGCAAGCGAAGCTGTTGCGGGTGCTGCAGGAGGGCGAGGTCGAGCGCGTGGGCGGGGCGCAGACCCTCAAGGTGGACGTGCGCGTGGTGGCAGCGACCAACCGCGACCTCATCGCCGACGCGGCGAGCGGGCGCTTCCGGGCGGACCTGTACGACCGGCTCAACGTGGTGACGATCCGGGTGCCGGCGCTGCGCGAGCGGAAGGAGGACATCGCCGCGCTGGTGGAGCACTTCCTCCCGGCGTCGTGCGAGGCCAACGACCGCGCGCGCAAGCAGCTCACCCAGGGGGCGATGAACCTCCTGCTGCGCTACCGCTTCCCCGGCAACGTGCGCGAACTGAAGAACCTCGTGGACCGGCTGGTGATCGTGACCGAGCGCGAGGTGATCGACGAGGACGACCTGCGCGAGGCGCTTCCGCCGGGCAGCATCGATGGCGCGACGGGCGGTGGGCGAGACGGCGTGTACACCCCCGGGACGCCGTTGAAGGACATGCTCGACGCGGCGGAGCGCGACCTGATCATGCGGGCGCTCGAGCACCACAAGGGCAACGCCACGCATGCGGCGCGTGACCTCGGTCTGGAGCGCAGTCATTTCTACAAGAAGATGCGGTCGCTGGGCATTCGTCGCCCGGGCGCGGCGGACGACGACGAGGAGCAGGCGTAATGCGAAGCGAGCGCGGTGTGGTGTTGGCGGCAGTGCTGGCGGTGGTGGGAGGTTGCGGCGGGGACGAGGCTGTTCCGCCGGGGACGGGGAGCGGGTATGCGCTGACGCAGCGGCCGCCGATTCCCGAGCGGGTGGCGGCGGGAGACGCAGTGCGCTCCATCGTGGTGTTTCGCGAAGATCGCACCGGAACGACGCGCGACGTGACTCGCTGCGGGCTCGCGACGGTGCTGTTCGACGCGCCGACGGCCTCGACGGTGGTGCCCGCGGGCATCGACGGCGCCGCCGATTGTCGCTTCTACGCGAGCGTGCCGGAGGTCGAATTCCAGCGCATGCGATGGGTGTGCGCGGGCGCCATCGCGGTGAGCGCGGGCCCGCTGATGCAGAACGTCGGGCTCTGCCCCGCGGCGGGCGCGACGGTGCGCTACGAGACCACGCTCGCGACCTGCGGAACGCTCAGCAGCGACCGACGCGCGTTGCTGGGCAGCCTCGACGAGGGGGTGATGGGCGACGTGGTGACGGACCTTGCGGGCACCGCGCTGATGCCGACGGGGGTGACTCTCACGGCGCCCTCGACGCTGCCGGTGACGACCTGGCCGGCCTCCGGGGACCTCGAAGTGCAGTGGACCAGCGCCGACGCGACGAGCGCGCTCGTGCGCATCGAGCCCGAGGCGGCGACCAACCCTGCGAGCACTCCGACGATCGTGTGCGTGGCGCACACCGCGGGGCGGGTGGTGGTTCCGCAAGCGCTGCTGGCGCAGGCGAACTTCCGCGCCATGGATGCGCGGGTGCGGGTGTGGAGCTACCGCGACGGAACAACGATGGCCGAAGGGGGAAGGACCTACCGGGTGAGCGGCGCGACGTCGTCGAGCGTGCTGCTGCAGGCGCGTCGGTAGGCACCGTCACCGTCACGAAATAGAGCTCGAAACTGGTTTAGCAGGAATCCGGCGAACGGTTGTAACTCCCGGAAAACACAGCGCTGGAAACCGTCACATGTCCCCGGGCCGAGGAAACGCGCTGCCGCAGCGAGTTCGCTGGATCGCGGCCGGAGGCTCTCAGTGGGTCGAGAAAGCCACCGCTCGTACCCGACGGCGGAAGTGACCGGTGGGGTTCGCGAGCCCCACCCTCGCGAGCCCCACCCTTGCGAACCCCACGGAGCACTTCCGTCGGCATGTGCTGAGGGTGCCAGTCGTCGGCGCGGGCTCAGACTGCTGGCCGCTCGTCGGTGCCAGTCCGCGCGAAACGCGACGGTTTCTCACGCTTGTTTCCC
>CANJUR010000146.1 GCA_947477565.1 Deltaproteobacteria bacterium | reverse complement strand
CGCAGGGCCGAAGGCCCGTCCGCGATCACGGAGCCGGCGCTCTCCCTGCGGCCACGCCAATGCCAACGCCAATGCCAACACCCCATCGAGTGAATACATCGACGTGAATTACAGCCGAATCGTGAGATGTGTCCCGAGGTGAACCCTTTGGGGAGAGGGGGTTGGGGGTGAGGTCTCGCAACGGAGATCGATCCTTCGAGGGCCTGTCTTGAGCCCTCCAACGGGTCGTTGAAAAGTTATGGGTGGGATGGAGCCCGTTCGGGCGTTGGGTGATTCGTTCTCGACCGGGCGCGGATCAGACGGTGGCGCGCAGTTGCTCCCGCGCTCGCATCAGCGCGAACCCGAGGAGGTTTTCGCCCTCCCAGCGCAGCGGATCCGTCGCGCTCTCGTCGGCGGCCCCGAGGCCGATGCCCCACACGTCGTCGAAGGGTGACGCCTCCACCAGCACCGCGTCGGCGGTTCCGAGCAGAAACGCCTTCAGCGCCGGGTTCTGCCCAAACTTCGCGATGTTTCCGCGGGTGACGAGATCGCTGCACACCGCCCTCCAGCGGGCCTCGTCGAAGCCGCGCACCGCGCGCCCGAGCTTCTTCACCACCGCGGGATCATCCGTCGCCAGCATCGCCGCGAGTGTTGCTGCGTCGTCGAAGAGGCGAGCTTTGGCGGCCATCATCCACTGCTCGGCGGAGGCGTACGCGACGCCGTCGAGGGTGAACTCGCAGGCCCACCACTGCGAGAGGCACGCGGCGGTGACGCGCCCGTCCGGCGACGGGTGGTGCGCCCAGAAGAGCTCGTAGCGAAACGTCTGACCCGTCCGCACTGCCGCGCGGAGGTCTTCGAGGGTGTCGATCATGGGCTACGAGGTCGGACGTGCATGAGGTGCTCGTCAAGTGGGAAGCGGTCCGTTCTCGCGGCGCTGTAGCTCCATCGCCATATCGCGCATCTTGCGCGCCTCATCCGGCGACACGACGCCTTCCACGGCGGCAGCTCCCACGCGGCGTCGAGCGCCCCGACGCACGCCCGTGACGCCCCGACGCACGCCCGTGACCCCCGACGCACGCCCGTGACGCCCCGACGCACGCCCGTGACGCCCGACGCACGCCCGTGACGCCCCGACGCACGCCCGTGACGCCCCGACGCACGCCCGTGACCCCCGACGCACGCCCGTGACGCCCCGACGCACGCCCGTGACCCCCGACGCACGCCCGTTCTGCTCGCGTGCGCGGCGGAGATTCGTCCTGCGAGGGCCTCAGCCTCGCCCGCGTTCGTTCGTTGACCGCCCTCCCTCCCTCGTTGTCCTCTGTGCCCTCATACGGAGGTCCCTGATGCGCCCTGACCCACGCCTCGCGCTGCTGATTGCCGCGCTCTCCCTCGATGCTTGCAGCAGCGAAGTCTCGCTCGTCGGCGGCGATGCCGGCACCGATGTCACCGTCCTTGAAGTCGGCGCGCCCGATGTCCCGCCGGTGATGGACATCCCGCCCGCCATCGACGTCTCCGACGCCGGGGTGCCGGACACGGGCCCCGCGCGCTGCGCCCAGGATCCGGATTGCGCAGGCAACACCGACGGCCCGGCCTGCGACCTCGCGACGGGCCGCTGCGTTCCCTGCACCGCGGCGAGCGATCGCTGTCCCACGGGCCAGTACTGCGTCGGCGCCACTCACGCCTGCTCCGCCGGTTGCCGCGATGACATGGCCTGCGCGGGCGCGACGGATGGCGGCGTCACGAGCGCGCGGCGCTGCGATCCCACCACGCGGGCCTGTGTCGAGTGCCTCGCCGACGACCACTGCCCCTCCGGCACGCTCTGCGTCGGCAACCTCTGCGTGGCGGGCTGCAACGTCGGCCGGGCCTGCCCCACCTCGCAGCAGTGCTGCTCTGGTGCGTGCGTCGATGCGCAGACCAACACCGCCCACTGCGGCGCCTGCGATCGCCGCTGCACCGTCGCCAACGCGGGTCCGCTCTGCCTCAACGGAACGTGCACCGTCGCGATGTGCATCGCCCCCTTCGGCGACTGCGACGGCTCGCCCGGCAACGGTTGCGAGACGGACACCTCCCGCGACGTGACCCACTGCGGCGCCTGCGGGACGGCCTGCGCGGCGCGCCCCAACACCGTCGCGAACTGCGCGGCGGGCGCATGCGCTTACGCCTGCGTGATGGGATTCGCAGACTGCGACGGTAACGTCACCAACGGCTGCGAAGTGGACACGCGCAGCAGCCCCTCCCACTGCGGCGGCTGCGGCGCGCGCTGCGCTCCGGCCAACGCGACCGCGGCGTGCGCGGCGGGCGTCTGCGTTGTGGACGTATGCGCGGCGGGCTTCGGCGACTGCGACGGCAACGCGACCAACGGCTGCGAGACCGACCTCCCGGTGTCCGTGAGCCACTGCGGCGTGTGCGGCAACCGCTGCCCGGCCAACCCCAACGCTGCGCCGGTGTGCGTCGCCGGGGCCTGCTCCGCGGTCTGCACCGCGGGCTTCGCAGACTGTGACAGCAGCACCGCGACCGGATGCGAAGTGGACGTGCGCGTTGATCTCGCCAACTGCGGCAGCTGCGGTCGAAGCTGCAGCAATGCGGGCGGCACCTCCGCGTGCATGAACGGCGCATGCTCGGTGCGCTGCGACGCCGGTCACGGTGACTGCAACAGCAACGTGATCGACGGGTGCGAGGTAGACCTGACGACGAGCCGCGCCCACTGCGGCGGCTGCGGCGTCAGCTGCGATGCCAACGCGGCCTGCGCGGGCGCCTCGGGATGCGTGTGCAACCCTGGCTACGAGGGTACCGGGCGGGTGTGCGCGGACGTCGATGAGTGCCTCACGGGCAACGGCGGCTGCGACGCCAACGCGACGTGTCTCAACACCATCGGAGGGCGCACCTGCACCTGCAACACAGCGTTTATGGGCAGTGGGGTGACCTGCGCGCCGGTGGTGATCAACCTCGTCATCGCGACGAGCACCACGGGGTACAACGTGTTCTTGCAGGCGGGAGCGCCGATGATTCCGCGGGTGGTGCAGGTGACCATCAACACCGGCGTGGTGGTCGGATCGACGAGCACCACGGCTCCGGCGTTTGCCTCCGGGGCGCTGCGCGCGGGCTCCGAGGTGCGAATCATCAACCTCGGCACCATCGTCGGCGTCGGGGGAGTGGGCGGCGCGGGCGGCGGGTACGGCAACGGTACGCCCAACCCGCAGAGCGCCGGCGGGGCGGGCGGCGCGGCGATCTCGACGACGGTTCCGCTGGTGATCGACAACACCAACGGCAACATCTGGGGCGGTGGCGGTGGCGGCGGCGGCGGAGCGGTCGCGACGATCGTCAACGTGCTCGCCGGCGGCGGTGGCGGTGGCGGCGGCGCGGGTACTCCCCCGGGCGGGGCTGGGGCGGGCGGTCCGGCGTTCTCCGGGGCGCAGTACCCGGTCGGCGCGGCGGGCACGGCGGGCACGGCCACCCTCGGCGGTGCGGGTGGCGCGGGCGGCGACAGCGGAACCTACCCGAGGCAGTTTGCGGGTGGCGTCGGCATCGGTGGCACTGGCGGCACTGGCGGCAACCTCGGCGTCGCGGGCGTGCGCGGCGCCGACGGCAATCTCGGCGGAACGGGGATGGCGGGCGGCGCCGCGGGCAGCGCCGTCGCGCTCAATGGCAGCACCGTCACGTGGCTGGGCGGCAACAACGCCACGCAGGTTCGCGGCCCGGTCCGCTGACGGGCGCGGGGTTCAGTCCTTCTTTCCCCCAAACAGCTCGATGCGGTGGGTGAGCAGCGATCGAATCGCATCGCCGCTCACCGGCGCGCTTTCGCTCCTTGGCCACCGCCTCGCGCTCGTGGTTGGTAGCCGCCGAAGTGGAGCCTCGTCCGGCGCCGCTGATGTTGGCGTACTACAGGCCGAGATCCCCTAAATCAGGCTCACTGGAAGTGTTTTGCGGGGGTCTGGGAGGGTTGATCACATACGGGAACATCATGTTCTGCACGGGCGCCTGGAAGGCCGGGAAGTGCGCGCGACGAACGACGGCGGCGATGCATTCCCCAATCGGCGTGCCGGCAAACTGACCGCTAACCGTCGCGGAGCGCACGGCGCCGTTGTTGCCGATCACGATCGCCACCGGCGCGGTGCCAGGTTGCCCATGAGCGCACGAGCGCACGGCCCTGGTGAGGGGGCTCAGTACGCCAGTGATTTGCGCGCGACCGAGACGCTCAGGGAGGACAACCGCCGGAGCCACATGAGCGCGAGGCTCAGGACCGAGCGCCGGCGCCAAGAGGCCCTCGATGGGGCCCTCATCATCGGTGCGGTTCTGCTGAGCGCGGTGCGGTCCCGGATGGGATGTCCTTGGGGAAGAGGGTGGTTCCGCCGTAGGCGAAGACTCGACGCGCGCGGCGACGGCGAGCACCGCGCTGTCGGTGGGTTGGATCAGTAAGGCCGGGGCCGTCACCTGTTCGGGCGCTGCCGCCACGGGGACTTCGCCGTTCGGTCGAGTCGACCCGGAGCGCCCAGAAAGCACTGCGGCAACGACCACCGCGGCGGCCGCGAGCACCGCCGCACCCAAGACGACAGGCGCGGTATTCTTCGGCCGCTCAGCCCTCGGTGCCGCTGGGCCAACCTGTGGGATCACCTCGGTGCCCCCGGCCACCGGATATCCCTGGGGGGCGAGCCCGGCAACTCCCACGGTCATTCCTCGCGTGAGACCCACCGGAATCGAAGGGAGCGAGGCACGCGTCCCGTGTGTCGGGCTTCCTTTCATCCCATCCATGGCCGCGGCCAGGCCCTCGACGGCTTCGCGGGCGCTCACGAATCGGGCTGCCACATCGCGGTTTACGCAGCGCAGAAACCACCCGTCGAATCCTGCGGCCAGGAGTGTCCGGTGCTCGCCGAGATCCCGCAGTCGCTCGCGCGGAGCGACGATCGTATCCTTGCCCGCGATCTCCCCGAGCAACGAGTAGACGTTGTACTCTCCGTCGTCGACGTTGGCGGCAATCCAGTAAAATCGACCGGTTAGCATCCAGAAGGCGATCAGTCCGAAGGCCCACACGTCCGTCGCGGGGCTGACTGTCTTGCCCTTCGCGCCCTGCTCCGGGGCCAGCCAATGCGGCGACCCGACGGCGGTGGTGACGGTCGCGGAGTGGCGACCCTCCTTCACGATGCGCGCGATTCCGAAGTCGAGAACCTTTGCATCGAATGGGGCATCGATACTCTGCGATTCGGCGATGAAGATGTTCTCCGGCTTGAGGTCACAATGCACGACGCCCACCGCGTGGGCAGCGCTTAGTGCGTGCCCGACCTGGCGCAATACGGCCAGCGCTACGTCGGGTGTCAGCGGTCCGCGCACCTTCGCAAAGGTCGCGAGAGTCTCTCCCTCCAGAAACTCCATCGCCATCCAGGGTGTTTGCGTCGCGTCGTCGATTCCGGCGGCCAACACCTTCACGACATGGCTGCTTCGGATGCGACCGGACACGCGCGCCTCGTGCTCGAATCGCTCGCGGCTCCTTGGGTCCGCGAGCAGCTCGGGGAGCATGATCTTCAGCGCGATGCTGTTTCCCGTGCTCTGCTGCTCGGCCCGGTAGACGGCCCCCATACCGCCCTCCGCAATCAGCGCCTGGACGAGGTAGTCACGAGCGAAGATCTTCCCCGGGGTGAGTGTGGTGAGCGCCATCTGCGGGCACTCTATCCCGAGGGCACGGAGGCGTATATGCGCTCCAACGCCTCAGATTTCCGACATGGATCTCCCCAATCAACAATAGCGATTTATCGAAGCCCCGCCGCGCTCGCGCGACTGCTCATCGCGAGGCGTCAATCGCCTCGGTAGGTCGCGCTTCAACGAAGCCGCAGAGCGTCCCAAAGATCGTCCGTTGTCGTGATGTGGGAAGAGAGTTGGGGATATCCATTGACGGTATCCGTACATCTACTCGGCGCATCCGAAGGGCGCCTTGGCGGAGACTATTCAATCGGTTCGGTAGAGGGCTGTGCGGAGTTGTTCGAGCAAGTCGCAGACGCTGCTCAGCGGCAGCGTGACGGCGCTCGAGGCACACATCCGCGGGAGGCCTTCGCCGGTACGATGCCCGGTGCCCGCAGACCGCCATCTTCGATGGACAGCAACAACACCACGCCGGTCCGCGGCGCCGATCTTCAGTCCTTCTTTCCCCCAAACAGCTCGATGCGGTGGGTGAGCAGCGATCGAATCGCATCGCCGCTCACCGGCGCGCTCAGCTTCTCCAGCAGGCTCCGACGGTCTTCGCGCGGGATGATGTCCTCCGGGAAGAGCGGGTGCGTCGCCCACGGCCGCAGCGCCTCGATCACCTGCGCGCGCCGATCCTTTTCGGCGAGCGAGAGCACGTTGCGCAGCGCCCGAAACAACCGCTGCTGAGCCTCCGACGGGGTCCCTGCGGAGTGCTCCTGGATCACCGTCCCGATGAGCATCCCGAGGTGCTCGCAGTTCTGCGCAAGCCGCGCCGAGCCCATGGGGGCGTCGAGAACCTCCTGCTGCAACATGCCCCAGAGCGCCATCGTGAGGGCCTCGCCGCTCAGCGCGTCGCTGCTCGGAAGGGAGGCCAGCAGCGTCGCAACCGCGGAGTTGTTGGCCTCCTCGCGGATGCGCTGCACCATCGCGCGCACCCGCAGTGAGTGCGTGCTGGGCGTCACCGAGATCACCGGCATCGATGGGCGCGAACCCATGCGCGGCGCACCCTCGTTGCTGAAGCTCGGCGGGGGCGTCGCGGTCGGGTACGCCGAACCCTCGACGCCCCGTGCGACGAGCTCTTCGATGGCTGCGGTCATCGCCTCGCGAACAACCTGCATCGACTCCGGCCGATCGTCAGGCTCCTTCGCGAGCATGGTGTGCACCAGCGCCTCGAGCTGTGAGCCCTCGAACTCCGGGCGCGTCTCCGAGAGCAGCGGCGGCTTCGCAGTCGCGTGCTTCACCGCGAGTTCGAGCATCGACGTGGCGTGGAAGGGCCGCGCTCCGATGATCATCTCGTAGACGATCACTCCGAGGGCGTAGATGTCGCTGCGCGGGCCGACGGCTCCGGGGCGGTTGAGCAGCTGCTCGGGGCACATGTAATGGATGGTTCCGACGGTGGTGCCCATCGCTGTGAGCTCTTCGCTGGCGCCCTCCAGGCGGATGCGCGCGATGCCGAAGTCGACGACCTTGACGAAGTCGCGCCGCGCTGGATCGCGGTACACGAGGATGTTGTCGGGCTTCAGGTCGCGATGGACGATTCCAAGACGGTGCGCGGCCGTCATCGCGTCGCAGACCTGCTCGACGATGCGGCCGACGCGCCCGGGGGCGAGCGGCCCCTGTCGAAGCATCTGGCCGATGGAGGGGCCATCGACGAACTCCATCACCAGGTAGAACCCCAGCTTCGGGTCGACGCCGAAGTCCGTCACGTAGACGACGTTCTCGTGCTGCAGTCGGCTGCACGCGAGCGCCTCGCGGCGGAAGCGCTCCGGGAGCGTCTCGTCCTCGCTCGTGTCGGCGCGCAGTATCTTCACTGCGTACGCGGTGTTGAGTGACTGGTGCACGGCCCGGTAGACCGATCCCATCGCACCCTGTCCCACTCGTTCGACGAGCAGCAGGTTGCCCACCGTGAGTCCAAGAAACGGGTCCACGACGGGCACGACAGCCGCCTCTCGCGCGCAGTCGGGGCAGCTTGCGGCGGACTCATCGAACTCGTTCTGGCAAACCTCGCAAACGATCATCACAGGGTTCTCACGCCGAAAGCAGTTACCGCGTCTGGCGGTTGACGGGCAAATCGTGCCGCGTCCCGACGTTGTGAACGAACCCCGCGCTCACGACAAGCCCACAGGGGTGTGGTATCCGCCGCGCCCATCGCCATGGCAACCCAGCACACGGTCTCCGCTGCACAAGCGGGCCAACGCCTCGATCGTTTCCTCGTTGACGTCACCCCGGGGCTGTCCCGCGCACGGGCCCGCACCATCCTCGAAGCGGGGCAGGTGCGCGTAGACGGGCACCGCGTGCGCAAGGGCGAACCCCTGGTGGAAGGCAACGTCGTCGAGGTCACCGGCGACCTGCCCCCGCAGGACTTTCCCCCGGTTGCGACGCCTGATGTCACGCTGGTGATCCGCTACCAGGACGCCGATGTGGTGGTGGCCGAGAAGCCCGCGGGGATGCCCACGCACCCGCTGCGGCCGGACGAGACCGGAACGCTCGCCAACGCCCTCATCGGGCACTTCCCGGAGATGTCCGGGGTGGGGTTTCACCAGCGCGAGCCCGGGCTGCTGCACCGCCTCGACACGGACACCAGCGGGCTGCTGCTCGCGGCGCGCAACCAGGAGGCCTTCGAAGAGCTACGCGCGGCCACCGCAGGGGAGAAGCTCGAGAAGCGCTACCTCGCCCTCGTCGAGGGGCGTCTCGCGGGCGAAGGAACCATCGAGTTGCCGTTGGTTCCGCACCGCAAGGACCCGAAGCGCGTCGAGGCCGTCACCGAGCACGTGCGCCTGCGCGCCGCGGTGAAGCCGCACCCTGCCACCACCCGATGGCGCGTCGCCAGCGAGGTCGGCGAGTACACCCTGCTCGAGGTCTCGCTCACCCGCGCGTTTCGCCACCAGGTGCGTGCGCACCTCGCAGCCATCGGCCACCCGCTCGTCGGCGACGTGCTCTACCGCGGGCCTGCGCTTCCGTTCGACATCTCCCAGGGGCTCGCGCGGCATTGCCTTCATGCGAGCGAGATTCACTTCCCCCATCCGCGCACCGGCGTGATGACCCGCGTGGTGTCGGCGCTGCCCGACGACATCGCCGGGGTGATCCATCGTCTGCGGCATGGTTGACACCGCCCGCCCGGGACGTTGACCGTCCGCCGCCGTGAGCAAACACGTCCCCACGTTGCTGCCGCCCTCCGATACCAACCCCGCGATGGCGTCCGTGGGCAGTGTTCGTTCCGGCGACAGCGTGGCCGTCGCTGCGGCGGTGCACGAGATACAGAACGTTCTCACCAGCGTGCTCGGCTGGGTTGATCTCGCGGAGGTCAGTCAAGATGCCGCGGTGCTCGCGCGGGCGCTGCCCATCGTGCGTCGCGGGGTGGCGCGAGCGGCATCGCTGGTGGCGTCGCTGGCAGACCCGGCGGCGTCCTTCGGAGTGCGCGACGAGCGCTTCGACGTCGGCGTCGTGGTGACCACCGTGCGCGACCTCCTCGAAGCTCGCTGCGCCGCCGCGGAGGTGACCCTGCGCGCGATGCTCCCGGCGGAGCCGATGGAGGCTCTGGGCGATCCCGACCGCGTCGAGCAGGTGCTCACCAACCTGGTCATCAACGGGCTGAACGCGATCGAGTCGGCGCGTCAACGGGGCGCGGCGGCGGGCGCTATCGAGATGTCGGTGGAGCTGCGGGGCGAGCGCGTCGCGGTGGAGGTGCGCGACGACGGGGTGGGAATCGATCCGTCGGCGAGGGCACGCATCTTCGATCCGTTTTTCACGACGCGGGTAAGCGAGGTGCCGTTGTCGGCCGCGGTGCGGGGCCTCGGTCTGGCGGTGTCGCGCTCGCTCAGCGAGGCGATGGGCGCGCAGTTGGACGTGGGCGTGGCCCGGGGTCGCGGTGCAGCGATGGTGCTGGCGCTGCGTCGGCCGCGCACGGAGAGCGAAGGGGTGATGCCGCTGTCCGAGCAGGGCACCGAGGCGCGGCTGCGTCCTGGCGTGCGTGTGCTGGTGATCGACGATGATCCGTCCATCCGCGAGCTGCTGGAGGTGGCGCTGTCGCTGCGGGGCGCGCGGGTGAGGGTGACCACGGAGATCGACGATGCGCGGCTGATGCTGGCGCAGGGCGAGGTCGATGTCGCGCTGGTCGATGAGAGCCTCGGGGAGAACGCGTCCGGAGCGGATTTCCTTGTGGAGATGGCGTTGATTGCGCCGGGGGCGGGGCGGGTTCTCATGACGGGTGCGCCGTCCATTGACCACGTTCCGACTGCGGCGCGGGGCATCATGGTGCGGAAGCCCTTCCTGCTCGACGACGTGGTGCGCGCGCTCACGATGGCACTGCAAGAGCGCTGAGCCGGGTTCATCACCGGTGATGTGGAGTTCATCACCGGTGATGTGGAGTTCATCACCGATGATGTGGAGTTCATCACCGGTGATGTCGGAATTCTACTCAGCTACAGCCGTCAACTTGCGCGCGCCTAACCAGGGATGCGGGGAACGCTCGTAACTCTGCTGAAACACAGACCCGGAAACCGTCGCACAAGCGCGGTCCGAGGAAACTGAGCTTGCGCGCGCAACGCCGCTGGATCGAAGTCGGACGCTCCTACTGGAT
>CANJUR010000145.1 GCA_947477565.1 Deltaproteobacteria bacterium | reverse complement strand
TCGCGAGCCCCACCCTCGCGAGCCCCCACCCTTGCGAACCCCACGGAGCACTTCCGTCGGCATGTGCTGAGGGTGCCAGTCGTCGGCGCGGACTCAGACTGCTGGCCGCTCGTCGGTGCCAGTCCGCGCGAAACGCGACGGTTTCCCACGCTTGTTTCCCCGCAGTCTGACGGTAGACCTCCGTTTCCCCGGATCCCTGCTTAACCCCCGCGGGGCGGGGGCAGGTCTCCCACGTCTGCAGTGCAATCGCGAACCCGTCAGCACCCTGAGCCCTGCCCCCGCTCGCGGGGGTACAGGGCGCGCGGCAGCGGGGAAGGTGGCTCGTGCAAACACCGACGCTGCTCGATGAAAAACGAGGGGATTCCTCAGGCCATAGCGGGCAAGGTATCCATTGTGCGAGCGCTACAATATATCGAAAGTATGCACTGCAAATAGACCGCTGCGGCCGGCACATGAGGGCGGCACTGCGACGCGCTGATAGTCAATCAGCCCGGCCCAGACTTACCGCCCCACGTACCCCGCGCGAGTCAGCATCCCCTGGCCCACCGGGCTCGTCGCCAGCGCCGTAAACCCCTCCATCGCCGGTGTCGCCGCGCGTGTCCCGTCGCGCCCGAGCACCACCGCCAGCACCAAGGGATACCGCAGCGTGCGCACCGCCGCCGCGGTCGGCCCCACCGGCGCACCGTGGCCTCCCGCGACGCCCAGCGCGCGCACCGTCGCGTCCACCGCGCCGAGCGACACCACCGCCACCGCCCGCGGATCGCCCGCCACCACGCGCACCGCCGCGGCCTCGTCGGCCACGGCCTCCACCGTCGGCGCAAGCCCGAGCGCCGGCGTCGATCGCGCGAGCACCATCGCCTGCAGCGCCGCCCGCGCCGAAGTCTCCCCCGTCGCCAGCACCAGCCGCGGCGCCGCCGTGGCGCCCCGCACCGCCCGCCACGTGGTCATCCGCCCCGCAAACAGGTCCGCCAGTTCGGCCAGCGTGAGCCCGCGCACCGCGCTCGACGGATGCACCACCACCGCCGCTGCGTCGTAGCCCACCACCCGCTCGCTCGCCGCACGCGGCTCTGTGCCCACCGCCACGAAGAGCCCCACCATCGCGCGCCCCGACCCGGCCATCGCCCGGCCGTCGCCCGGCGTCAGCGTCACCCGCGTGCCGCCCGGACCGTTCGCAAACGCCTGCGCCCACGCGGCTGCCAACGTCGGCGCCAGCACCGGGTCGGCCGCCACGACCAGCGTCTCCACTTCCGGAACCACCGCCCCGGTCGTCGCCGTCGTCGCCCCGCCGCCCACCGGAACCACCACCGTGGACGGATCGCCCACCGGGGCCGGCGGCGTCGTCGCTTCGGTGTTGCGCAGCGCCAGTCGTCGCTCGAGCGCGTCCGCCCGATGGCTCTCGCGCTGCCATAGCCCGAGCGTCGCCGCCGCGGTCGCCCACCCCGCCACCGCGAGGCCCGCGAGGGCCCACTTCATCCGCTGCGACATTCCCGGTACCGTCGGTGCCTCCGTGGGCGTGCTCTCCACGGTCGCGCCGAGCTCATACGCGGGCTCCATCGCCCCGGGCGGCACGGAGCCCAGCACCCTCGACGACCGGTCCTCCGCGTCCATCGCGCGTGGCCCCACGGGGGCCCCGGGAAACACCGATACGGGCCGCAACGGCGCGATTCCGCCGCTCCCGCCGACGAGCGGATCGTCATCAACCATGGTCGGCGTGTCATCCCCCGGCGACGGAATTTCCCCGGTGTCGATGCGCTCCCAGCGCGTCTCGATGGCCTGGCCGTCCATGGCGAACTCCACCAACTTCGCCAGCGTCCCCGTGGTGACATCCCAGCCGTGCGCTGCCATCACACCGTCGAGCGCCAGACGCATCGCCCGCGCGCTCGGCCAGCGCTTCTCCACGTCGCGTTCGAGCGACGTCATCACGACGTGCGCGAGGTCGGCGGGGTAGTCCGGCACGCGAAGCGATGGCGGCGGAATCACGTCGTGCACGACGGCCTTGTAGAGCTGTGGCGCGGATGATCCCTTGAAGAGTCGGCCGCTGCCGGTGGACATCTCGTATAGCGAGACGCCCAGCGAGAAGAGGTCCGCGCGGCTGTCCATGGGACGCGAGCCGGGCTCCCACTGCTCCGGGGACATGTAGCTGAACTTGCCTTTCACTCGCGCGACCTGCGTCCGGCCGAGGGCCGTCTCTGCGCGTGCGATGCCGAAGTCCACCAGCTTCACCACGCCGTCTTCGGCGATGAGGATGTTTTGCGGGGTGACGTCGCGGTGAATGATGTCGAGCGGCACACCGTCGGCGCCCGCCGCGTCGTGTGCGTAGGCGAGCCCCGCGAGCACGTCGTCGATGATGCGCGCCGCCAGCGGAATCGGAATCGATCGGCCCTTCTTCGCCAGCAGGAGCATCAGCGTGGCGACGGAGATGCCGCGAACGAGTTCCATGGCGAGGAACAGTCGGTCGCCCTCGCGCCCCACCTCGTAGACGGGCACCAGGTTGGGGTGGTGAAACGACTCGGCCACCAGCGCCTCGCGCAGAAACATCCGCACCGTGTCGTCGTCGGTGGCGACCTCGCTCTTCAACACCTTGAGCGCGACGGTCTTGGTGTACCCAGACTCGCTGACCTGCCGCGCGAGGTACACGTCCGCCATCCCACCGGACGCGATGCGCCTCTCGAGCACGTACCGCCCGAGGCGCATCTCGCCCGAATTTGCCAACAGCGAATCAGCGGAGGTCATAAATGGGTCACTGTAACCTTCAGGTGGCAGCGGTACGTGCCGGTTTCCGCTGATTGCGTCGCGTCACGCCGGCTTCGGCACAAGCCAGCGGATGAGCGCCCAGTACACCTCGCGCTCGCGCGTCGGGAGCGAGCGCACCCTCTTCATCGCGTCGAGATCGATCTCCTTCCGCGCGCGTCGCCGCATCCGCGCCGCGTGGTCGATCTCCTTCTTGTGATCGGGACCGATGTGCTTGAGGAAATCCGACCCGGCGGAGAGGTCACCCTTCGCGAGGGTCTTCGGACGTCCTGAGAGATGCGGCGAGTGGTCGTGCATGACGTCCTCCCACCCTTCGATGCGAATCCCGATGAAGACGTATCCGCGGGTGCCATCGACCCCGCCGTCGGTCACGCCGCCGATGGTGCAGTCGATGTCCCAGCGTTCATCGACGTACCGCTCAAACTCAAGCTCGTAGCGCACCCGCGGATCGACCGCGCGCTTGTGCCTGAGGGCCTGCTCAAGGAGTCGATCGTGCACCTCCGCGAGCGACGCGTCGGGCTCCAGGCCCAGCGACACATGGAACCCACGCACGAGTTCGTGCGTGGCATCAGTCTCCAGCACCGCCCCGACGGCGATGCGCGTATAGATTTCGTAAAGCATTGGCGGACGGGCTTGTACCCTGACGCGGGGCACTGGGCGACCACTCATCGGCTGGTCATCGTGCGACGGACAGATATGATCACCCCCGTGATGCGCCTGTCTGGCTTTCGTTTCTCCCGTTCACTCTCCACCGCGGCCGTTTTTTCGCTGCTCTCGGCCACCGCGCTGGGTCAGCCCCACGGCACACAACCAGGGACGCTGCGCGCGCCGCTCGAGCCCGCCGCACGCTGCACTGAATGCCACGCCGGCGACACCACCCCGGCGGGCCAGACGTACATGGCAGGCGACACATGGGGGCCCTCGATGATGGCCAACGCGGCGCGCGATCCGCTCTTCCTCGCGACGCTCACGGTGGCCGAACAGCAGACGCCCAACGTCGGCGCGGTCTGCTTCCGCTGCCACTCCCCCGGCGGGTTTACGAGCGGGCGCGCGGTCAACTTTGGCGCGGGCCTGAACGCCGTGCTCGGCGACAACGACGGCGTGCACTGCGACACGTGCCATCGGAGCATCGTCCCTGCCGACGACGCCAACGCCCCGTACCTCTCCAACGCGCAACTCACCTTCAGCGACGCGCCGGTCGATGGGCTTCCGACGCGCTTCGGTCCGCGCAACGACCCCGCCGTCTCGCCGCGGCATCCGTCCCTGGGATCGACCTTCCTTCGCGACGCGCGCCTCTGCGGGCAGTGCCACAACGTTGATCATCCGACGCAGACCCGGCTCACCGCCGACGGCCAGGACACCGGCGTTCTCTTCCCGCTGCAGAGCACCTACTCGGAGTGGGCGCAGAGCGACTTCGCGCGCCGCACCGATCCGCAGACCTGCCAGACGTGCCACATGCCCGAGGTCGGCGGCGACCCGCTGCCATCGACGCGCATCCCCAACGCACCCACGCGGCCGGGGCAGCGCCGGCACGATCTCCTCGGCGGCAACGAGTGGGGCCTCGCCCTCTTGCGCGCGGCCTTCCCAGGCGACCTCGACGCGGAGTTCGACGACGCGCGGATGCGCACGCAGGCGTCGCTGCGCACTGCCGCGACGGTGGCCCTGATCGATCCGCCGACCACCGGCGCGGCCGGATCAACGGTGCGCGTGCGGGTGCGGGTGACCAACAACACCGGGCACAAGCTGCCGACTGGATACGAAGACGCGCGGGCGATCTGGGTGCAGGTGCAAATCGGCGCGCGCGTGGTGAGCGGCGCCTTCGTCGATGACGAACTGGTGCGCGACGCGCAGGCGCGGGTGTACGAGTTCGAACCTGGGCACATCGAGGGCGGCCACGCGGTGCACTCGGACTTCGTCGCGCTGCACAGCGTGGTGCTGGGTGACACTCGCATTCCGCCGATGGGCATGCGCGCGGACGCCCGCACGGCCCCGGTGGGACGCGACTACGCGGGCGGCGAAAACGGCTCACTGCGGCACTGGGACGACGCCAGCTTCGACGTGCAACTGCCGGCGGTGGCGGGGGATGTTCCGGTGACCGTGCGATTGATGTATCGCGCGACGACGAAGCACTACGTCGAGACCATCGCAGCGGCCAACACGACGGACAACCGCGGGCGCGAACTGCTGCGGCTCTACAACGCCACCAACCGCGCGGCGCCCTTCGAGATGACCGCGGTGACCACCACCGTGCGCGTCACCGGCGGCATCCCCGCGACGGACAGCGGAACCTGCTCCGCGCGCCCCGGCGCCACCGGAGCGTGGGGAGCATGGGGCATCGGGTTGGTGATGGTTCCGTGGGCGCTCCGGCGACGGCGCCGGGCGAAGCAGGCGGGCTGAGACGCAAACGGGCGACAGGTCACGGTGCCTCGGGACCCGCGTCCGTACGGGCGGGTCCTGGTTTCAGAGATCCTGAGCTGAGGTCGAATTCTCCAGTGATTTCAACTGTCCGGAGGCGGCACCCTGCCTTCGATGGGATGTCAGAAATCCGGCCATGCGTGGAAGCCCGCGCGACCTCACCCCGCTCTGCCGCGCGCTCGCTCTCCAGAGAGGAGAGGCTGCTCAACTACCTTTTGCCCTGGCAGGGATCCGGCATTCACATCGGAAACACTTTGTTTCCATGTGAATCTACCGTCACGTCGAGCCTGCCGGAAACTGGCGCAGGAGATGATGTCAACCATCAGGCCCGGATGGGTGGCGTCTGATGTGCCGCCGGGTGGATTGCGTGCAGTGCGGGCGGCCGACCTACGCAGGCTGTGGCGCGCACATCGAACAGGTACTGCAGCGCATCTTCACGAAGTAGTTCACCCTACGAAGCGCACGTTGGCGTCGAGCGGAGCCCGCGCCGTTCGGCACCCGTTGGCCTTCACGGTCGGGTCTTCGTAGCCCAGCGCGATCCCCATCACGAGGCCCAACTCATCGGGGATGCCGAGCAGCCCGCGGACGGCTCCAGGGAAGGTCGCGAGGCTCGCCTCGGGGCAGGTCGAGACGCCCTGTGCGAAGGCGCTGAGCAGCAATGACTGCAGCCAGCATCCGAGGTCGAGCATCGCGTAGTGGTTAAAGCGTCGGTCGATCGCCACCAGTGCGATGTGCGGCGCGTCAAACGCCTGGAAATTGCGCATCCACGCCTCGTGGCGCGCGGCGCGGTCGTCCCGCGCCACGTCCATCGCGGAGTACAGCGCGAGGCCGCACTCGCGACGGTGCCGGTGGTACGGCTCAGGGTACTCCGACGGCCACGCGAAGTCCGGCGCGGGAGCCTCGGTGTCCACGGCGTGGGTCAGCGCGGCGACCACGGCGCGGGTCTGCTCGCCACGCGTGACCCACACCCGCCACGGCTGGATGTTGCACCACGAAGGCGCCTGCTGTGCCGCGACGAAAATCGCCTCCAACGTTCGCGCCGGAACCTCCTCCGGCAGAAACCCGCGCACGCTTCGGCGCGAGCCCAGAACAGAGAAGAACGGCGGCCCAGCTTCGATGGAGTCCCTCATTGACGTCCATCGCACTTAGCATCGGCGGTCGCTCCGCAACACCCGTCGGGGACCTACTGACCGATGGCGTCCCGGAAGGTCCAGCCCACGCTGGTGCCGCCGTGACCCCAGCGAATCGCGTACCACCCGCTGCGACGATCGACCATCTCCACAGCGGTGCCCTGCACCAGGCGTCCGACGATCGCCCCGGTACGCGGTGCGTCTCGGATGATCGCCACGCCCCAGGTGACCGTCGCGGCGCCGAGCGAACGCATCCGCTGCAGTTCGAGCACCGTCGGCAACCCAGCGGGCTCAGGTGTCGCCGCGACCACGGGGGCGGCAACCACGGGGGCGGCAACCACGGGGGTAGCAACCACGGGGGCAGCAACCACGGGGGCGGCAACCACGGGGGCGGCAACCACGGGGGCGGCAACCACGGGTGTCGCGACCAGCGGACCGAAGCGCGCGACGAAATAATAGAGGTACCGCGGGTGCGCGGCGGCCAGCGGCCAGAGGTTATCCATCGGGCCCAACTGCTCGCGGACGCAGGCCACGTACGAGAGCCGATCAGCCACCGTCGAGCTCCGCCCGAGGAGCACTGCCATCCGGTGCCGCGGGCGATCGACCCGCAGCCCGATGCTCAGCGTGCGGGACGGATCGCGCGCGCCATCCAGGGCAATCGGGCATTGGCTCAACACTTCGGTGAGGCGCGTACGCAGGGCTGCCTCGAGCGCCGCGGGCGCATCGCACTCCGACGGGGCCAGGTTGGTCTCCTCGCCATCCCCGCAGCCCTGGAGCACGCCCGTAGGGATGCGCACGGGCACCCTCGGCCCCGCCGCTACCACAGGCAGAACCACCGCTCGCCCGGCATCTACGACATCGGTCGTCGCGACGTCGATGACGGGCTCGAGGACGCTCACCAGCCCTGCGCCGCTCTCCATCTCCCGCGGCCACCGCACAGAAAGCGCGCCCCGGTACCCGAGCGCTCCACAAAGAGCCACGCCGAGCATCGTCAGCGGCAGCCTCGGGGAGTCGCTCTTCGCGCGCTCGACGCGCAGCTTCACGGCCGCCCCCGGGTCTGTCGCCACCGCTCGATCACCAACTCCGGGTTACGCACGCTCTCCATCAGGAAGCGCGCTCTTAGCGCACGCACCGCGTCCTCGCCAAGGTCACCCTGGCGGTGCCCGGTGACGGTGTGCAGGGTGATGCCCGCGGCCACGGAGACGTTGAGGCTCTCCACCATGCCGCGCATCGGCACCGCGAAGGTTCCCGCGCACGCCGCACGCATCTCCGCGCTCGCCCCGAGGTGCTCGTTGCCGAAAACCAGCGCCACTTTCGGCCGCCGCGCGACCTCCTCCAGGGTGGCGGTGCCGCTCATGTCCGCGAGCCAGAGTTCGTAGCCCCGCAAACGCAGCCCCGACACGCAGGGCGTCGTCGCGCGGTGCAGCACGATGTCCATCCAGCGCTCGCACCCGCGGGTCACGCGCTTCGCCAGGAGGGGCTTGTGGCCCTGCTCGATCATGTGAACCTCGCCGACGCCGTGCGCGTCCGAGGTGCGCAGTACCGCCGCGGTGTTGTGCGGATCGATCACCGATTCCAGCACCACCGTGACCGACGAGATGCGCGCCGCCGCCACCACGCGGAGGCGCTCGAGGCGCTCGGGTAATACGACCTCTTGTAAAGCCGCGATGATGTCCTCCGCGGGGTACGGAAGCGCGGACGCCCCGGAGAGGACGCTGAGGTCGGGGTTGCTGCGTCGCATGGGTGGGTTGCGCGGGGCGGCGGTCGATCAGCGGGCGGCGGGGCGGCGCTCGCGACGCACGCGGGCGATGGCGGCGGTCTCATCGGTGATGCGGCCGCTGAAGGGCGCGGCGATGGCGCGGCCGGTCTCGCGGATGACGGTGATGAGCCGCTCGGGGGTGAGCGCGGGGTCGAGCGCGACGAGCTTGCCCGCGAGGTTGGCCACGTTGGGCGATGCCATGGAAGTGCCCGAGAGCGGCACGTGTTCGCCGGACGGAACAAGACTATCGACCTCGACGCCGTGGTCGAACACCTGCACCCGCTCGGGGTTGCTGTTGGTGAAGGTCGCCCAGTGGCCGAAGCGATCGACCGCGCCCACCACAAGCAGGTTGGTCGCACCATTGTTGCTCGCCGGAACCTCCCCGTACTCGAGCACGTCCTGGTTGCTGTTGCCCGCCGCAACGACGAAGAGCGTCTGCGGGCACTGCGCAAACACCCGCTGCCAGTTGGCGCGGCGGCGCTCCTGCACCACCTCGGCGCGGGCGCGCACGTCGGCGTCCGTGCGGTAGAGCGCACGCTCGTGGCGAAGTGCGTCCTCGACATATTCGCGCGAAAAACCAAGGCTCGCGTTGACCACCCGCACGTGGTGCCGGTTGATGAAGCCCGCGATGGCGTCGATGTTGGCGCCCTCGGCGGTGAGTTCGGCGTCCGTCGGGCCGCGCTCGTCGTAGACACGACTCTCGCCGGCCCAGGCGCTGCGGAAGATCGCGAGGCGGGCGCTGGGATTTCCTCGCAGCATGATTCCCGCGACGTGGGTGCCGTGGGCCCACTCGCCGACGGCCCCGAGGTGTTCGTCGAGAGCGCGCGCCGCGGCGGCGTCGGTGACCCCGCGCTGGAGTTCGAGCACCCGCTGCGCCGCGGGGGTGGAGGCCAGGCCGGCGCGGAGGTCCATCACGCCGCGGAGGAAGGGCGAGTACTGCGCGATGACGTCCGCGCCCGGGTTGTAGAAGAGCCCCGTCTGCGCCGGATCAGGATCGCTCGCGATGCCCCAGGTGTCATCGACGATGCCGTCGTGGTCGTCGTCCTGGCCGTTGGCGGGCTCACCCGGATTCTCCAGGAGCTGCGTGCGAAAGAGCTCAGGGTTGGTGCCGACATCCCACACCGCGACGTTGACCGGGCGGGCGTCGCGCTGCCCCGCGAGATCGACGTCGTGGAAGTTGAACTCCGGCTCCGCGGCGAGCCGGTCGAGCTCCGCGCGCACGGTCGCCACCGCGGCGAGAAACTGCTCCCGGTGGCGCACCACGTCGGGCATCACCTCACTAAACCAGAGCACCGCCCGGGCGGTCTCCGCGGACACCATCTGCTGCTTCGTCTGCTCCACGCGCGCGTCGAGCTGCGCCTGCGCCTGAAACACCTGAAACACCACTGTTGCCGAACCAAACCGCGGCTTCGGCAGCTCGCGCAGCACCCCCTCGATGGCCCGCTGTTGCGCCGCCGTATCTGCCCCCGCGCGCTGCCGGGCGATCTCCGAAAGCACGGTGGTACCCGTGAAAACCATGTTGCGGTTGCGCGCCCGCGCCCGCACCAGACGAACGATCCCCTCGGCCTCATCGAGCGCGTGGTTGGCGAGCGCCACGACGGCGAGGTCGAGCAGTCGATCGCAGCGCCGGCCCGAAAGTTCCGGCGCCTGCGCGGGGTGGGCGACGTAGGCGCCGAGTTGCGCCGCGTCGAAGCCAGGCTCGCCCTCCGTCACCAGCCGCCGCTGGGCGTCGTCGCGCACGAGCGTTGAGAGTTCGACCCGCCCGAGGCCCAGCCACGGCGACGCCGCGGGCACGTCCGCTGCTGCCGCAACCTGCGCGTCCGGAGCATCCGCGACGGGGGACGGAACAATTGAAGGAGACGACTGTCGCGCGCCGCAGGCGGGAAGCAGCAACGCGAGGGTGAGGGCGAGCAGCGAGGGGGTCTGCATGGGGCGCGCAAGATGTGCCAACTCGCGTCGGCGGAGCAAGCCCTGCCGACGGCAAACAAAGCCTTAGCGGGCCAGGTGGGTGAATACCTGGTCCGCTAAGGGTTGGCATCCTTTGGCGTTGGATGCTCTGTGTTGTGGAGCTGACCGGGATCGAACCGGTGGCCTCCTCAATGCCATTGAGGCGCTCTCCCAGCTGAGCTACAGCCCCTCTCCGTTGGAGGGAGACGAGGGATTACCAGCGACGATTCCCGTCGTCAAGAGGTTGTGCGAGTCTGACTGCACGATGCTCGGTGAGCGGGAATTTACGACCGAAGAGGTAGCTCGATATTGCGGCGTCACGCGCCCCGCGGTCGTTTCGTGGATCACGCAGAATCTCCTGCCCGCTCGCAAGACCGCGGGCGGCCACCGGCGGGTGCTGCGCCCGCACCTCGCGCGCTTCCTTGAGCAGCAGGGCTACGAGGTTCCGCCGGATGTGTCGCGGATGCGGCCGCTGTTGTTCGCGGTGGAGG
>CANJUR010000144.1 GCA_947477565.1 Deltaproteobacteria bacterium | reverse complement strand
GAGGCGGCTCTCGGTGAAGGTGAGCTCGTCGCGGAGCGAGCCCAAGGCGATGCTGAGAGGTAGTGCTGCGGCTGCCAGCAAGGAGAAAATACCCGCTGCGACGATCGGAGAGCAATCGCCTTCGCCCCGAGCGACCGCAAAATGGTGCGCCGCTGCCTGCGCGATCGAGAAACGGGATCGAAGTACGCATCGCGCAGCCCTGCGCGATCGAGAAACGGGGGCGAAGGTCGCATCACGCAGCCCTGCGCGATCGAGCGATGGGGGCGAAAGACGGCGGCCCCAACGCGTCGTCGATGGGGCAGTGCTTCGGCGACATGGGTGGCCGCGTCGCTCAGCGCGACGACGACCCCCCGCGCGACGACCAGCAGCCGCTCGGCACGGCGTTGCCGGAGACCGCCCACGCCGTCGGAGCGCCTGGGCCCGCCGCCGGGTAGCGACTCGCCACGAGGCGCGTGCGCGTGAACGGCCGCGAGCGCGGCGCGCGCGCCGTGCGGGCCTTGCGCGTGTTCCGAAGTCGTCGGTTGACGTACGACTCGCGGCCAATTTTCACGCTCGCGAAACGGGTGACGTAGAGGGGGGACGCGTGGGTACAAACGCCATGCTCGCCGTGCGCCCATCCGCGCCGTCGCGTGTGGCGGATCGCCATGGCGAAGGGGTGCGGAGGCGCGCGGCGAGCGAGGTCACAAAGGCGTCTCGCACGCGCTGCTCACAGGTGGCGAGGTCGCCGTAGACGCGGCCGATGAGAAAGCGGTTCGAACACGCGTCGCAACGCGCGCACTCCGCCTGGGCGAGCGCAGTGCACGCTTGCGTCGCGGTTTGTCCTGTGGGCGCGGGCGTCGTGTCGGCGCCGCACGCGGCCGTGAAGACGAGCGTGAGGGCGAGAGTTCGCGAGAGGGTCATCGTGGGTCTCCGTGAAGGTCGAGGTGTGGGAGCGTCGCGTGGGTGGTCGGGTGGTAGGGGCGCTGTCGCCTCGCGTCGACACTCCTCGGGGATCTGTCGACGCGAGGCGACGCACCGAGAGAGCGCGGCTGCATCGGTCGCGCAGTAAGAGGACAGCGGTGCCGGATGGCACGAAGGAGACCACCTTCGGGGGTGCTTGTGTCTGCGGGCAGATGGGCGACACTTCGGTGGATCGGGCCTCCAATGGCCCGCAGCGTCGATGCCCGCGCGGGCAGACTTCCGCGGTCACTTCGCGCAGGGGATGTTGTGTCCGCGCTCGCGGTACGACTCCCCGTCGCGATCGCGGCGCACGCGGGGTGCTGGCAGGGCGCGCCGCAACGGGGCGACGCGCGCCGCGAGAGCGCGACGCTCTCGTGCGTGTGGGGCTCGACGACCGGGGCGCGGGTGGGGCGGGGCCTTCGTGACCGACGCCGAGCGCGCGGTGCGCCCGTGCCAGCGAGGCCGGCGCCAGCTTTGCTTCTCTACGAGGAGCACCCATAGTATTCTGAAGTTCGTCGACGTCTAGCAGACAGACGATCCGCAACAGGAGTGGACTGATGACCCAACGACCCGAGGACGGCGTGACCTCACACCGACCTACGAATGATCCGTGGCGACGAACCCTTCGCGGCTTCGTCGCGCTGACCTTGGCGGCGACGATCGGTTGTAGCGGGACGCCCGCAGCGCCGACGGGCGACGTCGGGGTCATCGATGCCGAGGCCGGTGATGTCGGTGGCGGCGACGCCGGTAGCACTGACGCCCGAATGATCGACGCCCGAGTGATCGATGCCCGAGTGATCGACGCTCGGGTGATCGACGCCGTGGGCGGTGACGCCGTGGGCGGTGACGTCGTGGGCGGTGACGTCGTGGGCGGTGACGCCGTGGGCGGTGACGTCGTGGGCGGTGACGTCGTGGGCGGTGACGTCGTGGGCGGTGACGTCGGAACGGTGCGTCCGCCCGCCAGCGGGCAGGTAGTGATCGACGCGTGCCTTGGTCAGACCGGCATCGCCGAGCGCTGCACGCTGGTCACGAATGCCTCGGCCTGCACCGGGGGCCGGTGTTCGAAGCTGGTGGTCGTCTTCTCGGGCGGCGAGATGGGTTGCGTCACCGGCACCGGGTACAACAGCGTCCTCGCAGGGTACGCAGCGCGAGGGTACGCGGCGGTCTGCATCAACTACTTCGACACCTCGACGGGCTCCGGGACGAGCCCCTACCTCGACGAGGCCGCCCGCATCGACCTCGCGGTGCGTGAGGCCACCACCGGGCCCTGGGCCCGCGCCTACTGGACCGGTCAGGACCTCCTGCTCGAGGGCATCAGTCACGGCGCGACGGCCCCGGTCATCCTGATGGCCAGGACGACCTTGGACGATCAGCCGCACTGGCACGGCAGCCACTTCACCGCCGGCTGCTTCTTCGACGGCGCCTACGACCAGGCGGCCACCGCCGACCTCCTCGCGACCGGCGCGGCCGCGGGCCGACCGTGCACCGTCCCCGTCTCCTACACCCGCTGGCTGGAGCGCTACTGCGGCCCGGGCGCGACCGGGGCCACGTGCGACCTGCGCACGAACCCCCGGGCCCAGGCGGACAGCATCACCGACAGCGCGCCGACGACGTTCTCGATCCGCGACTTCAAGATGATCGAGTGCGGGAGCGCGCTGCCCGCGTGCTCCGGAGACATCGTGGCGGGCGCGCCCGTGCAGACGCTCTGCCAGCGGCTCGACGCCGCGCCGACGCACACGTGCTCGTTCGGGAGCACGCCGACGGACGGGCACCTCACCTGCCACGCCAACCAGTACGACACGTGTCGCAGCTGGTTCGAGGGCATCCTTCCCCCATAGAGCGCTCCAGCGGCGACGACATCACGTACCTCGGTGGGGGTCGATGCTCCTTGACGATGCGCCTTCTGTGCCCTGTTCGTGCAGACCTACGGCACCTCGCTGCGCCTCGCCGCCGGTCCGGGAGCTGCGAGCGTGACGCCGTTGAAGGGATCGCGCCCCCCCGCACAAGCTCCGCGGGCGCCGACCGTCGCGCGCGGTTCCCATCAGAAAGCGTGATCGCGTCGCCATCACGAATCGCGACTACGCTGACGAAGCGAGGGTGATGGCCCGGGCGAGGGCGCGCTTCGAAGCCGTCGCGTACGCGTACGACCGCGCGGGTGCGGCCGTTGCGTCGCTGGCCTTTCTCGACGGGGACATCGTCGCGACGGCGAAGGGGGAGTCGTACCGCGAGGGTGGACAGAACATGCGTTGAACGAAGCCGCTTCGCGGCAGCGTCCCGAACGTCCCGCGTGACTGCAAGCGTCGGCGCAGGTTGACACGCCCATCCCGAGCGCCACGCGCGACTGCCTGCGTTCACCCGCGCTGAGAGTTCCATCGATCCGAGGTCCCCCCGCTGGCGACCCTCCGGGGCTGCAGCGCCCGACGACCGGGCGCCTGCGATCCAGGAGTCGATCGATGGGACAGATTCGAGATCGGATGGAAGCAGACCTCGCCTTGCGCGGGGCCGCAAAGGGCACGTGCGCCGTCTACCTGCGCTACGCCGCGGCGTTCGTCGCCTTCTTCATGCGACCGCCGACCCAGCTCGGGACCGATCATGTGCGCGCCTGGCTGCTCCACATGTTGCGGGACATGCGCCGCAGCCCGCGCACCGTCAACGTCGCCCGCGCGGCGCTGCGTTTCCTCTTCGATGTCACGCTCCAGCGGCCCGACGTCATGGCCTCGATCCGCTCCGTTCGGGTCCTGCATCGGCAGCCCGACGTGCCCAGCGGGAGCCAGGTCGCAGCGCTCCTCGCCCACGCGCGCATCCCCAAGCACCGGGCGATGCTCACGCTGCTCTATGGCACCGGGATGCGCGTCTCCGAGATGCTGCGCCTTCAGCCTGCGGACATCGACAGCAAGCGCATGGTCGTGCACCTGCGCGACACCAAGAACCGCCACGATCGCATCGTCCCGCTGCCCCCAAGGGCGCTGGAAGCGCTGCGCGCGTACTGGAAGGCCGCCCGCCCGAAGGGACCTTCGCTCTTCGGCGGCCGATCGGGCGACGGCATGATGGTCCGCAACGCGGTCAACCTCGCGGTGAGCAAGGCGGCAGCGCGCGCGGGGATCAAGCTGCGCGTCTATCCCCACCTGCTGCGCCACGCGTTCGCGACGCACCTGCTTGAGGTGGGCACCGACCTGCGCACCGTGCAGATCCTCCTGGGGCACCGCTCGCTCCAGAGCACGGCGCGCTACACGCACCTCTCGGAGGCGCGGCGCGCGACGCTCCGCAGCCCGCTCGACCTGCTGGGCACCGAGGAGGGAGCGCGCCTGGGATAGCGGTCGCCCGTGGTGGCCACCGACGCGTGCCCCGTGCCCGCGCGCATCGACGGCGCGCGGGTGCAGATGGGTGACATCGTGCGTGCTTTCGGGAGCGCGCTGCGGGAGACCTCTGCGCTCACGAGCGCCCAACACGAGGTGCTCCGCGCGCTCTCCCGCTGCCGCACCGCCGCGCTCGGCGGCCACCTCGCGGTCTGCGACACATGCGGTCACGCGACGCCGGTCTACAACTCGTGCCGCAACCGCCACTGCCCGACGTGCCAGAGCCTCGATCAGCACCGATGGCTCGAAGCGCGTCGGGCGCGCATCCTGCCGACGCGCTACTTCCACGTCGTCTTCACGCTGCCCCAGGAGCTTCGCGCGATCGTGCGGTACAACCGCGAGGCGCTCTACGCGATGCTCTTCGGGGCCGCGTCGCAGACGCTCCTGGCGCTCTCGCGTGACCCGCGTCGGCTCGGCGCGCTGCCCGCCATCACGATGGTGCTGCACACCTGGACGCGCGAGTTGCTCTTCCACCCGCACATTCACGCCGTCGTGAGCGCGGGCGGCCTCTCGCCCGACGGCGCTCGTTGGGTGCCCACCCGAAACGACTACCTCTTCCCCGTGAAGGTGCTCGCGAAGCTCTTCCGCGCGAAGCTCCGCGCGGCGCTGATCGAGGGCCTCACATCAGGCGTGGTCACGCTGCCGCCGGACAGCGCACCCGACGTGCTCGACCAGCTCCGCGCCGCGCTCTACCGCACCGACTGGGTGGTGTACGCCAAGGCCCCCTTCGGCGGCGCCGAGCAGGTGTACGCGTACCTCGGGCGGTACACGCACCGCGTCGGCATCGCCAACGCGCGCCTCCGCGCGATGGACGAGCGCGGCGTGACCTTCGCCACCAGGGGAGGCGGCCAGTGCACGCTCGCGGGCGTCGACTTCCTGCGACGCTTCGTCGAGCACGTGTTGCCCAAGGGCTTCACGCGCATCCGCCACTACGGGCTGCTCGCGCCCTGCCACGCCACCACAACGCTGGTGCGGGCGCGCGTCCTGCTCACGCCCTCGACACCCGTGGCTCCTACGACCGAACCGTCGCGAATCACGCCCGATGGTGCCGAACCGCTGCCCCCGACGTGGGTTGAACAGTTGCTGGCGCTGACGGGCGTAGACGCGGGACGGTGCGCGCGCTGCAACGTCGGGCGCCTGGTCCGACGACCGCTCGACGAGGCGCAGCACGCACCGGGATGGGACACCTCGTGATGCGGCGTGAACACCTTCGCGGTGAGCTCCCCGGCGCTCGTGTGCGAGACGCCCGATGGCGACGTCTGCGCGCGCAGGGCGAGGCGGTGACCCCGCGAGTCCTTCGACCGGCCTCGGGCGATGCCAGCGAGCTCCTCCAGCGCGGTGAGCGGGTGCTCTCGACGGCGCGAACCAAGGGGAACTTCGCATATAAAGGAGTTATGTAAACTCTAGCGGATCCGTGCCAGAAGGGCTGGGGCGTTGGATCGCCTATCCCCCTCTACCTCGGGTGAGCGAGGCCGCGCTGTGCAATCGCAGCACACGACGCGGGCGGCGCGATGATCTAGTGTGCGACGCGGTGGCGCGCGGCGCGGCACCCACTGGAGCACACGCGATGAGACACGTGCACGTCGGGCTTCTCGCGCTCTCGCTGCTGGCCGCGTGCGCGCCGAGCGCGAACATCGTCGGCGCGGTCGACGCGTCCGCCGACACGTCCCCCGATGGCACCGCCTCCGACGGCACCCTCTCCGACGCGCGCACCGACGGCACCCTCTCCGACAGCACCGCATCCGACGGCACCGCCTCCGACGCGTCGCCCTCGGACCTCGGCGTCGACGCCGCCGCCGACGACGCGCCCGTCGCCGACGCCACCGCGGGCGATGCGCCCTCCGACGCTGCGCTCACCGATCGCGCCGCCGCGGCCGACGTCGTGAGCGACGCGCCCGTCGCCCTCGTGGTGACGCCCGCCGCGACCACGCTCCGCGTCACGTCCCCCACCGCGCGCCCCACGGTGCGCTTCACGGCCACGGGGCGCACGCGCGACGGGCGCACCGTGCCCGTCACCGTGATCTGGAGCGCCTCGCCCGCCTCCATCGCCACCGCCGCGGCCGACGGCACCGTCACGGCCACCGGCGTCGCGGGCGGCGACGTGGTGGTCACCGCGCGCAGCGGCACCCTCGCGGCGAGCGCCACGCTGCGCGTCGTCATCGACGTCACCGTGACCGCGCCGGGCGCCACGCCCGACACCGCGGGCCTCTTCGCCGGCGACCCCACCGCCGACGCGGCGCGCGCCCCCGCGTGGATCTACCCCGCCAACGAGACGGTGTTTCCGCAGAACCTCAACCGCGTGCTCTTTCAATGGCGCCCGTCGGGGAGCAACCGCTTCCGCGTCACCTACGAGAGCGACCGCTCGCGCGTCGTGGTGCTCACCGACGGCGCGCACCCCACGTGCACCATGGCCGCCGCGGGCCTGTCGTGCTTCGAACCCGAGCTCGCCGTGTGGCGCTACCTCGCCGCGTCCAACCCCCACGGCAGCGTGCGCGTCACCGTCGACGGCGCCTCGTCGACCGCGCCCGGGCGCTACTACCGCTCGGCCACGCTCTCCATCGGCTTCTCGCGCGGCCCCGTGCCCGGCGCCATCTACTACTGGAGCACCACGGCCCGCGGCGTGCGACGCGGCAACCTCGAAGAGGCCGCGCCGCGCAACTTCCTCACGCCCACCGAGACGAGCGGCGCCTGCGTGGCGTGTCATACCCTGTCACGTCGCGGAAACCGCCTCGCGGCCGACGTCGGCGGCAACGTCATGTGGGTGGTCGAGGTGTCGGGCACGGCGCCGCCGCCGCGGCTCATCACGCGCTACGCGGGGCGCGACATCCCGATGTTCTGGTCGACCTTCGCGCCCGACGAGTCGCGCATCGTGGCGGCCGCGCGCGGCGTGCTGACCCTTCGCAATGGCACCGACGGCGCGCCCCTCAACACCGTGACGCTCGCGCGCAACACCTACGGCACGCAGCCCGACTGGGCGCCCGACAACAGCCTCCTCGCGTACACCACCAGCCCCACCACCAAAGACCGCGGCGTGGCCGGCGGGCGCATCGCCGTCGTCGACGTGATGCCCGGCGACGCGTGGGGCGCACCGCGCAACCTCTACGGCACCGGGGCCACCACCGACACCAACCAGTTTCCGAGCTTCTCGTGGGACAGCGCGTGGGTCGCCTTCGCCCACTCGACGCGCGACGGACAGAACGACGTCACCAGCGACATCTGGCTCGTGAGCCGCAACGGCACCACGCCGCGCGCCCTCACGCGCGCCAACACGGTGATCAACAACGGCACCATCACCACGCCCACGGTGCAAGACAACATGCCCACGTGGGCCCCCACCGGGAGCGCCGACGACTACGCCTGGGTGGCCTTCAGCTCGACGCGCGACTACGGCGCCGTGCTCAGCGGAACGTCGCGCCTCGGCCGCCACGAGCAGATCTGGGTGAGCGCCGTCGACCTCACGCGCGCCGCCACCGAAGACCCGAGCTACCCCGCGTTTCGCCTCCCCTGCCAGGACCTCGACGAGGACACGCACCGCCCCTTCTGGGCCCTCGACCGCGTGCGCACCGCCTGTACCGCCCGCGGCGCCACCTGCGCCGTCGACGGCGACTGCTGCGCCCCGCTCACCTGCAACGGCGGCGTGTGCGGCGACGCGTGCGCGCCCCTCGCGGGCACCTGCGCCACCAGCGCCGACTGCTGCGCGCCCTTCGTGTGCCTCGGCGGCGCGTGCCGTACGCCCTGCACCCCCAGCGGCGGCGCGTGCGCCACCGGCGCCGACTGCTGCGCGCCCGGCGCCTGCACCGCCGGCGCATGCACCACGCCGCCCTGCCGCGTCGCAGGCGCGGCCTGCGCCACCAGCGCCGACTGCTGCGCGGGCGCCACCTGCACCGCGGGCGTGTGCACGCCGCCGCCGTGCCGCGGCGCGGGCGGTGCGTGCGCGACAGGCTCCGACTGCTGCGCGCCCCTCGCCTGCGCGATGGGAACGTGTCAGGCCGCGTGCCGCGCGGTGGGCGTCGCGTGCGCGTCGAGCGCCGACTGCTGCGCGCCGAGCGCCTGCGTGGGCGGCGTGTGCGCGCTCCCGTGCCGCGCGACCGGCGCGGCGTGCACCACCGACACCGACTGCTGCGGCCCCAACACCTGCCGCGGGGGCGCGTGCGCGCCCGTGTGCCGCGCCGCGGGCGCGACGTGTACGACGAGCGCCGACTGCTGCGCGCCCACCACCTGCACGGGCGGCGTGTGCCGCGCGCCCTGCGCCTCGTCGGGGGGCGCGTGCGCCACCGACACCGACTGCTGCTCGGGCCAGGTGTGCACGAGCGGCGCGTGCCGCCCGCCCTGCGCGCCCACCGCGTCGGCGTGCACCACCAACGCCGACTGCTGCTCGGGCACCTGCACCCGCGGCGCGTGCGCGGCGCCGCCCTGTCGGCTCACGGGCGGCTCGTGCACCGTCGACGCCGACTGCTGCGCGGGCACCTGCGTCGGCGGCGGCTGCGCGCCGGGCTGAGCGGGGCGCGCACGATCACGCACGATGGCCGCACCGTACGTGGACATCCGCGCACGATGCCGGGACCGTACGTGATCGTGTGGGCGCGACTCCGGGACCGAAGGCGCGGTGTGCTCGCGCGGCCCAATACAGGCATATCAGAAGCCGACGACCACACTAGCAGGCGACCGTGAGGGCGCCCTGCCCGTCGCTGCGGCGCTGGGCTGACGGCTCCGCGTCAGCGCGCCCGTCCGCGCACGATGTCGAGGATCTCCACGATCATCGACTGCGTCTCGTCGAGCCTGGCCTCGATGCGTTCGAAGCGCGCGTTGTGCCCCTGCACCACTTCGAGCACGACGCGGTTGCGCGCCAGCGAGCTCCTCCAGCGCGGTGAGCGGGTGCTCTCGACGGCGCGAACCAAGGGGAACTTCGCATATAAAGGAGTTATGTAAACTCTAGCGGATCCGTGCCAGAAGGGCTGGGGCGTTGGATCGCCTATCCCCCGGGCGCGCCGCCGGGAGAAGCCCGGGGGAGGGCGTGGAAACGGTTAGGGAGATAGACAGCGGCTGCGTAGTGGTCGCATTATGTGGATATGCAGCGGGGGGCTGTGGGATGAGATGTTAGGGAGATAGACAGCGGCTGCGTAATGGGTGCATTATGTGGATATGCAGCGGGGGACTGCCGAATGAGATGTTAGGCTGCGATACGACGAGCGGCGGGCAGTCGGAATCGCTGACCGCCACCGCGGGGCAATGAACGGGACGTGGCAGACTACAGAAGGGCCGGGTGAAACATGAAGCAGGAGGCGACCAGTGACCGAGACGGTTGGTTTGTTCTCGTCGCTTGCCTTGTCGTTTGGATCATCGGTTCGAAGCTCTACCACCTTGTGTTCGACGACACCCCCAGCGATGACGCTCCATCCGCAGTGCAAGCACCTCGGATTCCTGCCCAACGCTCGGTGCCGGATGAGTACAACCCTTCCCCATTCCCTCCACCTCCGCCTCCACCCCTTCCTGAAGCTCCGATCAACCCCTGCGGTGGACAATACCCATATGGCTTTGCGCCAGGATGCGTTCGTCGATGTGATGCAAGGTTCTACTCATGCGACAGGATATGTGGTCGTCTTCCATCCGCTGCGGAGGAGGAAGGTCCTGCTGCGGAGTGTACCGGACGCTGCAATCGCCAACTGGATATCTGTTACAATACCTGTCCATGTCGGTAGTTGAGGTGGCTCAGAACGGCAGCGGACTACGACCATTGAGCCAGCGAGCTCCTCCAGCGCGGTGAGCGGGTGCTCTCGACGGCGCGAACCAAGGGGAACTTCGCATATTATAAGGGAGTTATGTGAATTCTGGCGGATTCGTGCCAGAAGGGCTTGGGCGTTGGATCGCTTATCCCCCCTTCGGCTTCGCACTGCTGTACGGTCCCGGTAGTGAGTTCTCAGGGGGGCTGTGATGCGCGTGCGCTTTCGATCGAACTTGGGGCGATGTTCATGGGCTGGCCGTGCTGCGTAGACAGATGGAACTCGCCCGCGCTGCATCTCAACGCGATGAGAAGACTCTTGGGGGGGATAGGCGTTCCAACGCCCCAGCCCTTCTGGCACGAATCCGCTAGAGTTTAAAGAGATAGCGATTTGGCGAAGCGCCACCGCGGACGATTGACAGTCAACCAAGCGGCATCAGGCGCTTCGCCAAGTCGCGGTTGAACGAAGCCGCGGAGCCACCGGCACGCCGTCAGTCGTCTATGTGG
>CANJUR010000143.1 GCA_947477565.1 Deltaproteobacteria bacterium | reverse complement strand
GTCGCCCGGTGCGTACCGGGTGGCCCTTGCGGACGCCGCGACCCCCGACCGGGACGTCACACCCCTGCCCTTGCGGTCGCCGCAGGGCCCGCTGGGTCCGTCACGGTCGTTGATTGCAGGGTCCGCAACCCCTGTCTGTGACTACGTGCTTGATCTGCGCCGTGTGAGCCGCGCACGATCGGCTCGCTCCACGGCGGCCAATCGAGGCTCTCGTGGGCGAATGGAGGAGGGAGCGATCATGCGAACGTTCGACGACGAGATCTCCTGGGTCGTGGTGCGCAAAGACCTGCGCCACACGCGAGCCACCCTGAAGGCTTCCGGGGCTCATGCCCCGGCGCTGAAGGCGATTCAGAAGCTTCTCGACCGCTGGTATGTGCTCAACCAGGAGATCATCGCGGCGGAGGACGCGGTGGTCGATTCCCACGCACTGGTCGGCTGGAGCGACGACGTTCTCGATGTTCGCGTCGGGGTGTTTGCGCGCGACGTCGATCACTCGGTGGGCGGCGACCGCACGCATCGCAACTTCGTCAGTTTCTTCCCCCAGTCGCCGGGTGAAGTGATTCGTCTGGGGCTGGAGAGCGAGATCGCGCAGACCGCACATTTCGACCACGTGGCCAGGGCGATCAAGCTGCCGAAGGAGGCCCAGGAGAGTCTCCGTGGGGTCGGTGAGGCGCGCGCCGCGGGCACCGTGGCTCTCCACGATCGCGAGGAGTCTGTGAAGTCCGAGGCGCTGACGCGGCTGCGGGTGCGGCAGGTGAAGGACGACGCCAACGCCGTACGCCGCGCGGTCTACAACGGCATCGAGCGCCACGCGATCGAGCACGGTCTGGGGGGCGAATACGTCGGGCGGTTCTTCCTGATGGCGCCGAACCGGCGGGCGAAGGCGAAGAGCGCCGCGGCACCGACCGGGCCGAAGCCTGTCTGATCGCGCATCTCCCGTTGCAGTGATGGCGCTATCGATGGCTTGCGTGTCGGCGATACGTTCGCTGAATGCGTCTTCGCTCTGCGTCTTGTCTCACGATCGTGCTGGCGTTCACTGCGTGCGGCGCATCCCCACCGCCCCCGGTCGTTGCCGTTGCGGTTTCACCGATGTCTGCCCTGGCGGCCCCGCCGGGTCTCCAACTCCGACGCCACTGCGTGAACATCATCGACCCGCAGGCAGCCGCCGCGACCGCGGGGTTTCTGGGGCGTCGGTCGGGAACTCTCGCGTCTGGGGCGGCGGCGTTCTACGCGCACTTCGCCGACGAGTACGACTTCCTCTACGTCTTCAGTGATGGGCCTATCGCGCCCGGAGCATCGGGTCGCTACACGCCGGTCCGCCGCCCGGCGATCGCTGGAACGGGGAGCAGCGGCTCGTACACGGCACCGGGCTACCCTGCGAACGTCACGCGTCTGCGCGGCATCGTTGCGGTGAACTTCGGCGATGCGCCCGGCGGCCCGACGCTGCACGAGACGCTGCATCACTGGGCGGTTGATCTCGACCCGCGCTTCGGCTTCGGCCGCGACCGCGATCAGAGCTACGGCAACCACTGGGGCATCGCTGGAATCAACGGCCAGCAGGGGGGCTTCGATCCGGCCACGTTGCGTTGCGAGGAGCCTTCCGACCGGGCGGCGCCTGCGTGTCGGCCGTCCGCCGATGGCATCACGCGGGCTTCCATGAGCAGCTTCGCGCCCTACGCCAACGGCGGCGACAGCATCCCGTATGCGCCGATGGAGCTTTACCTGATGGGCTTGTTGCCGCGGGCCGAGGTCGGCGGACCTTTCCTGGTCCTCGAGGGTGCCCACTTTGAGTCGAGCGACCGGCAGCGCCGACGCGTGACCTACTCTTTCACGGGGTCGCACACGGTTTCGATCGAGGACATCGTGGCGGTGCATGGCGAGCGTCTGCCTGCGACGACGGAAGACCGCCACCTGCGCGGAGCATTCGTCGCCATCACTGCGACGCCGTTGAGTGATCTGCTCATGCTGAGGCTTGAGCGGTGGGCGATGGTTTTCGGCGGCGACGCGCCTGACTCGCAGGCGATCTCGTTTGCGCGCGCAACGGGCGGCCGGGCTGCGCTCTCCACTCGCCTCGGTGCGGTGCGCTGAGGCCTCTTCGAGGTCGGTGCGGCCCCTCCGGCGATTCGTCTCAGGGGGTGGGGACTGCGCCGGCGGCGAGCCGTTCGATTTCCGTGTGGCTGACGGGTCGGCAGGGCGTCCCGGGAGCGTGGCGGTGAACGATGTACATCCCGGGCTCGAGCCCGGCGGTCTCCGAGGAGTCCACCGGGGGCGTGAGTGTGGGTGCGTGCGGCGCGATTGGCGGTGCCGACGCTGCGGAAGCGGGAGCGGACGTCCGCGCGGGCGCCGGTGCCGGGGCGGGCATCGGGGCGGGTGACGGCTGGAGGGGCCTCGGGGGCGGCCGCGGCGACACCCTCACCGGTGCGCCGCCCATGGGCATCGGCTCCGGGTACTGCGGGTTGATGCGCGTGGGTTCGAGCGACGTCGGGCCGCCTGCGTCCTGCGCCGCGGGTGGAAGCGGCGGCGAACCACTCGGCGGTAGCGGCGGCGGAGACCGCGGCATCTCGTGCTGACAGGCGGCGAGCAGTGTCGCGAGCGCAGGGAGCGTAGTGGTCACCAGGGAAGGCCTTGGTCGTCGCAGCATCTGGGCATCGGACCCGCAGCCGTGGGTGCTGTCAACGCGAGGCGGGCGTCGCGTGATCAGCGCGTCCGCAGCGGTCCGGTGGGGCCGACGCCGATGCCGTCTACGACGAGTCGCAGGAGAATTTCGGGAATGGCGTCCATGGGTCCGAGGTCGCTTCCGGAGAGGGCGCGGTGCAGGAGGTGCTCGACGGCCCCCACCACCGTCGCCGCCGTGACCCGAGGATCAAACGCCTTGAGCAGCCCATGCAGGTGCGCCGCTTCGGTGAGGGTGACTGCGCGGTGGTCGATCTCTGCTGCGAGGCGGGCGAGGGGGATTCGCGGGCCGTGGTCGGGTGCGCGGCGCTCCTGGAGGTAGAGGCGCGTGACGTCGGGGTTGGCGAGCACGGCTGCGGAGAGTGCGAGTCCGAGGGTCTGGTAGGCGCCGAGCAGGGAGTCGTAGTCGCGCGCCTCGCGAATGGCCACGTCGCACGCGTCGAGCGACTCGCGCACGGCGTCGCGCACCGGCTCGATGAGGGCTTCGACCACCTCGGATTGGTCACGAAAGTAGGTATAAAAGCTCCCTTTGGCGATGCGAGCGCGCCGCACCACGTCGTCTACGGAGACGGCCTCGACGCCGCGGTCGAGAAACAACTCCAGCGCGGCCTTCGCGATGGCCCGCGTGCGCGCCTTGCGGTTGGCGTCGCGGGTCCCACCGGCGGGTCCGGGCCGGGCGGATGGAGCATTGCGCGGCCGAACCGCGGGAGACTTCTTGCGCGCGCTTGCCATCACAGGTTGACCTCGGTCAAAACCATGACTGATCGGTCATGATATTTCCATCGCGTGCGTTGCTCCGTGCGATGGAGAGGGAGACTGCGATGATCGGACTGCCATTGGCGCTCTTGTACAGCAACGCGTGGGGGCGGGTTGCGCACAAGTACGCATTGCACGCCCTCGGGAAGTACCGGGAGGGCTTCTGGAGCTTCCACTGGCACGACCACAAGCACGTGCGTCGCGAGTCCCCGTACGGGTGCGAGGCTAGCGACCGCGCCCGGGCGGCGAAAAAGTCCTCTGCGAGCGACGATCGTGCGCGTCGTGAAGAGCCGGTGGCGGCGGAGGACGACAGGGAGTAGAACGCCCGACCCCATGACAGACCCCGATTCCAAGGGCACCGATGCCGCCGCTGACAAGGAACTTCGCACCATCGTCGGGGAGGAGGAGAAGCTCCTCACTCGCTGCGTGGAGAACCTGGCGGCGGTGCCGGAGGTCTATCGCACCGACTACGACCGCGAGATGGTCGAACTCCGCGACCTGATCGGTGACGCGCGCAACGAAGACCTGCCTGCGCTGATGGCGGAGATGGAGCGTTTGCGCGGGGTTTCCTCTCGGCGGGCGGAGATCCCCATCGGCAAGGTCGATCAGAATAACCCTTATTTCGGCCACATGCGGCTCGCCGAGAACGGTCGCAGCCGCGACGTTCTCATTGGCAACAGCACGTACGTGGACACCGAGCGCGGTGTTCGCATCGTCGACTGGCGCGACGCCCCGGTCTCGCGGATTTATTACCGCTACCAGGAGGGTGACGAATACGAGGAGGAGTTCGGGGGCAAGACTCTCGAAGGGGTGGTCACGATTCGCCGTGCGGTGGTGATTCGCGGCGGCAGCTTGAAGCGGGTGGTGTCGCCGCAGGGTGTCTTCTACCAGAGCAAGGAGGGCTGGCAGCGCGCGGCGGTGCACGCGGCGAAGCTCCAGGGTGGCCAGTTGAGCGCGGTGCGTCCGCCGACGGACGACGAGCGCCGCGAGGCTGCGAAGTCGAAGGGCCGGCTCGGGGTTGGCGTCGAGGGTCGCGAGGACAAGCATCTCCCGGAGATTCCTTCGCTCATCGACCCGCGGCAGTTCGAGTTGATCACCCGGCCTTCGTCGGGTCTGGCGGTGATCCAGGGAGGCGCAGGGTCGGGCAAGACCACCATCGGTTTGCACCGGATGGCGTACCTGTCGTTCAACAACCCGAAGCGTTTCGCGCCTGAGAACATGATGGTGGTGGTGTTTAACCGGGCGCTGGCCCGGTACATCGTGCGCGTGCTGCCGGGTCTCGGCGTCGAGGGGGTGCACGTCACGACCTACGTGGAGTGGGTGCACAAGCAGCGGCGCAAGCATCTCTCGAGGGTTCCTGCGGAGACGCGCGACGACACGCCGGCGGTGGTGTCGCGGGTGAAGAAGCACCCGATGATGTTGAAGCTCATCGACGAGCGCATCACGGAAGAGGAGCAGAAGGCGAAGGCTGCGCTGCTCGAGACGGCCCGGCGCAACCACGTCGAGGAGCGGGTGGCAAAGGCGTGGAAGGCCCTGGACGGCAACGCGCTCTCGCGACGATTGACGGGCCTTGGGCAGTGGGCCCGCGGCGAGCGCGACCTCGGTGGTCCGAGCGGCGCCGACCTCGGCGTGCGGCTTCAGATGGACCTGCAGAAGGCGATGGATCCGTGGATGCGCCGGGCGCGCGATGTGGTGTGGGACTGGGCCGAGCTGGTCACGGACTACAAGGCACTGCGCGGCGCGGCGGATCGTTGGGCGCCGGGGGTGTTCACGGACGCCGACCTGGCGACGGCGGTTCGGTGGAGCACCGAGCGATGCACGCGCTGGGTGGTCGCGGACACGGTGAGCGAGGACGACGAGGAGCGCGAGCGCGGCAACGAGCGCGGCGACAAGCGCAACCGGCGCAAGGGTGTAAAAGAGCGTGCGGAGCGCCCGGCCCCGAGCGAGCGGGTAGTGCAGGCCGAGCGGGCGCGCTTCGGCGAGGAGGAGACCGAGCCGGAAGATCTCGGCTGGGACGCCGCGGGTGACCAGACTCGCGAGGAGAGCAACGCGCGCGCTGCTCGGAGCGAGGACGACGCCGACGATCACCGCGGTGGCGGCGGCGAGGTGGATATGCGGCGCGGCGCGGACGGCGTCCTCGAAGACCAGGCCGACGACGCGATCGATGCGGAAGACGAGGCGTTACTGCTGCGGCTTTACCAGGTGAAGCGCGGCCCGCTGCGCGGCCCATCGAAGCAGCCATTGAAGTTCGAGCACCTCTTCGTGGACGAGGCGCAAGACCTCTCGCCGATGGAACTCTCGGTGCTGCTCGGCGTTGCTTCGCACGACTGCTCGGTGACGCTCGCGGGCGACACGGCGCAGCGTCTCTTGATGGACAACGGCTTCTCCGACTGGAGCGGTGTCTTGCGTGACCTTGGGCTCCAGGGGGTCGAGGTCGAGCCGCTGCGCATCGGGTATCGCTCGACGCTGGAGGTGCTCGCGTTTGCGCGCGACATCCTCGGTCACCTCGCCGAGCCAGAGCCGCCGCTGGCAACGCGGCACGGCGCGCCGGTGGAGTTCCATGGCTTCAACGAAGTCGGGGCTGCGGTGGCCTTCCTGGCCGAGGCGCTACGCGAGTTGTCGATGCATGAGCCGCGGGCCAACGTCGCGGTGATCACCCGCAGTCCTGAGCGCGCGGACCTCTACTTCGATGGGTTGTTCAAGGCTGAGGTGCAGCGGCTCGCTCGCGTCGCAGACCAGGATTTCTCCTTCCGGCCTGGCGTCGAGGTGACGGACATCCGGCAGGTAAAGGGTCTGGAGTTCGACTACGTGATCCTCGTGGACGTGACGCTGTCGCAGTACCCCGCTGACGACGAGTCGCGGCACCTTCTGCACATCGGCGCGACCCGCGCGGCGCACCAGTTGTGGGTGATCGCCACGGGCGTGCCGTCGCCGATTCTCCCCCGCTACATGATCGAGGACTGACCTCTCCGTCTTACGGAGGCTGGTAAGCCATCGCCTCGGCGGTGGCGTCGAAGACCGTCTCGAAGTGCGCGACCGCCCGGCGGGCGAGCGCCTCGACGGACGGGATCGGCGTCACCCCGAGTTGCGCGAGCGAGGTCACCGGGTGTTGGGTGATTCCGCACGGCACGATCAGCCCGAAGTCTGCGAGCGTCGTTGAGGCGTTGAGGGCGAAGCCATGCATGGTGATCCAGCGGGAGATCTTCACGCCGATGGCGCCGACCTTTGCGGGGGCGAGGTTGTGCTCCTGACCGGGCCATTGGTGTGGTGATTCGAGGTCGATCCAGGCGCCGATGAGGTCGTCGCGCGGACCGACGCCGAGGCCGTGATCGGCGCAGAGCAGGGCCATGACGCGCACGAGGTCGCGGACGTAGCGGCGCACGTCCGGGCGGTCCGGAGCGAGGTTGAAGATGGGATACGCAACCAGTTGGCCAGGGCCATGGAAGGTGACGTCACCGCCGCGCTCGGTTTCGACGAGATCTACGCCGCGGGCCTGCAGCGAGTCGGCGCTAAAGAGCACGTGCTCCTGCCTGGCGGAGCGCCCCATCGTGACGACCGGATCGTGCTCGAGGAGCAGCAGGGTGTCTGGAATCTCTTGTGCCGTCCGTCGTTCGACGAGTCGCTGCTGGAGGGCGTGTACCTCTCGGTACCCCATGCGTCCCAGCCACACCGGGAGAAACCGCCGCGCGGTCACGCCTTCGTTCACGCCCGGCCCTCCGCTCAAAGAACGTCGATGATCATCGGAATGGTCGTGGAAGTGAAGCTCACCGGGAGGTCTGGAGCGACCAGGTGGGTGTTGTCGAAGGGTGTGACAGCCGCTCGACCGAGGCCCGGATCAGCGTGTACGTGCACGTATTGGTATCCTGGGGTGAGGTCGCGCACGGGGGTGTTCACGGTCTCTACGCCGACGGCGTCATCGCGCCACGCGATCGCCACGGGGGAGATGGCGACGCCGCGATCGAGGGTGCGATCGTAGGTGAGACTGCCGTCCTGATCGACGTAAAGGGCGACGCGGGCGAGGGCGACCGTTGCGATGCCGATTCGAGCGCGAACCTCCACTGGGGGAGGGCCCGCGAGCACGATGGGATAGGTCGCAAAGCGCCCGGCGAAGCGCACTGCGACGCCATGGGTCTCGGTATTGGGGACGGCGCCGACGTGGTCCCAGAAGAGGGCGACGCGGAGGTTGGGGCCGGCCGGTGGCGGTGGCATCTCTGCGATCATGGCGAGCCCGATGGCGGACAGGCGATCGACGCTCGGGGCGATCGGGGCTCGAGAGTAGGTGAGGCGGTTGGTGCCGAAACCGTTTCCGGTGATGCTGACGGTGCCGTCGGCATTGCGCAGGAGACTGACGCCCATCGCGGAGCCCGGGAGGGTGAATCGCCCGGTGACCTGATCGAGCAGTCCGGGAGCCCCGAAGCCGTTAGCGGAATACCCGGTCCCGTAAACGTAGAAGTGGTTGTTGATCAGTGTGCTCACGGAGAGCGCGAGGCGATCGTCGGCGAGCGTTAGCGTGCCGTTCGCCCGTGCGGGGACGGTCTCGCCTGCGGCATTGACGAGGGGCCCATCGACGTCCGTGAGGGTGCGTCGCGCGCCATCCTCGCCGTCGAACTCGAATCGGGTGAGGCGCCAGCGTCCATTGAGCGACGCGACGGTCGCATCGACCAGGGCGGATGCATCTGTCGCTAGCGATGCATCTGCATTTGAGTTGGCATCTGGGTTGGCATCGGCAGCGACGTCGGCGGGTTGTGCCCCAAGGTCCGTCGGGGGGCCCCCGCTGTCACTGGTGGACGGCGCGAGAATGACGGTGGGGCCACAGCCAAGGGAAAGCAGGGCGAGAAAGAGCGGTGAGCGCATGCACGGATACTATCGTTGTGCCGCGATCAGCGCTCGAAGCAGTCGTCGGGAATCTGCCGCGCCACGCGCACCAGGGCTGTTGCGGCGATGTATCGGGTGGTCACCGGGTCGTGATAGCCGCTCGCTGCACCCAGCTCTGGAATGTGCGAACGGAGGTCGAGATGAATGCGAAGCATGGATAGTTCCCGCAGATACTTCCCGACGAGCGAGGCGAGTCCCACGACCGGATCGGTGTCGTCTGCGTCCCGAAGGAAAGCGATCCGCCCGAAGCCTGGAACTCGGTATGCAGAGCGCGCCGCGGTCTCCTCCTCGATCGCGACGAGCGGACTCAGGGCGCCGAGGGCATCGCTGTAACGTTTCCGCCCGCCGACCTTGCCGCACACCGCTTCCAAACTTCCATTCGCCGCGCTGCGCAGTACGCGCACGAGGTCGATCATGCGTGCGAGATCGACGTCAAAGCGGCTGCGCCCGAGTGCTTGTTCGGCGTGGAGCCGACGGTTACACACACTTGTAAAGTGAACGCGTTTCAGCACGGCGCCGGCGTCGCGGAGGGTGCGTGCCCCGTGGAGATGACGCGGGCCGGTGGCGCCGCCGAATGCGGGGAGGGCGATGTTCGCATCGAAGCACATGCGCGGCGCTTCGCCGTCGGGGCAGAGCGCGCGGACGACTGCGTCGCTGTCCATGGAAAGCATGCCGAACAACTCCGCGAAGGTGCATGGGCGAAGCCCTAGATGGACCTCGAGGATGCCGAGCACGGTGGCCTCGACTTCCCGCATGGCGCCGTGGGCGCAGAGTCCTTTGCTGTCCCCGATCCCGACCGCGCGGGAGGCGATGACGAAGTGCTCCCAGTCGGCGGTCACTTCCATCAGCGCGCCGGTCACGATCATCGGACCGAGTCGCGGGCCGAGGCCGTTCTCATCGACGCCGACGCGTAGCCCGGCGGGTTCGACGCTCATGACTCACGCTCGTAGTACGTTCCCCAACCGCATGCGAAACATCTCAGGAACCTCGATGCGTCTTTCGGCATCGATGCCATCGGTTCGCCACTTCCTCGCCATTGCGCTGAGCGGTCTATTCGGGTGCGCGACGACATCGTCCACCCCTCACGCCACGAGTCCCGGGGATGCCACTCGGCACTCGGTTCGTGGGGAGGAGTTCCGGGTGCTTGGCGCCTCGACTGCGAGGCAGGGTGACGCGTTCGATGCGACGTTGCTTTTTGAGCGTGCGGTTGCGTTGATGCGCGAGCAGCGCTGCGCCGAGGCGCTGCTGCAGTTCGATCTCCTTGTGCAGCAATTTCCGTTGGCGTCGGTGATCCCGCTCGCGCAATACAACCGGGGTTTGTGCCTACAACGCGCGCAACGATGGCCCGAAGCGGCGGCTGCGATGACGGCGGCGGCGGCCTCTCGCGATGCCGAACTCGCTCACGACGCGCTCTTCCGTCTAGCCGCCGTGGGTGTTTCGGGCGCCAACCCAACGTGGGTGATCGAGGCCACCGACGCACTGCAGCAACGCTCTCTGCCGCTTTCTATCCCCGATCGAGTAGAGCTCTTCGCACGTCGAGGGTCTGCGCGCCTGGCGGCGGAGAACCTGGATGAGGCTGAACTAGAGGCGCAGCGCGCGGTGGCGATCGCGCCCACGGAAGACGCCGTACACGCGCTCGACGACGACACGTATGCCGCAGAGGCGCGGGTTGTATTGGGCGAGGTGACGCGTCGGCGGGCGAACGCGGTGATCTATCGTGTCGAGGCGCCCGACGCGGAGGCTGCGATTACGCGCCGGGTCAATCTGGTGACCCACGCGCACCTTCAGTTCAACGACGCAATTCGCGCAGGAAATCCCGACTGGGCGGCCGCGGCGGGCTTCCGCATCGGGGAGATGTACCGTGACCTCTACGATACGATTGTAGACGCGCCGACGCCTCCCACGTGGGACGCAGCGCAGCGGCAGATCTACCGCGCACGCACGACTGAAAGGCTGCGTCCGCTCCTTCAGGGCGCGCTACGAAGCTGGGAGTTGACGCTCACGATGGCGCGCCGCACTGGCATTACAAACAACGAATGGGTGAGGCGAGCGAGCGAGGCGGTCGATCGTTTGCGTACCATCGTCGCCGGAGGTCCTTGACATCGGTGGGTCGTGAGGGATACAAGCCCGCTCCCTGACTCGGCTCTGTTTCGTAGGGCGCGGCTGCCTTGCGACCAGTGACGAGGCCGTGTATGGAACGCGGCTTCACGATCTGGCCGCTGGCGTAGCTCAACGGCAGAGCACCGGTTTTGTAAACCGGGGGTTGTGGGTTCAACTCCCATCGCCAGCCCTGAAAAGCGCAACGATGGTTTCAGGTTTGTTCTTTGAAGTGCTGAGTATCTGGAGGGTTG
>CANJUR010000142.1 GCA_947477565.1 Deltaproteobacteria bacterium | reverse complement strand
CGTCGGGTACGAGCGGTGGCTTTCTCGACCCAATGGGAGCCTCCGACTTCGATCCAGCGGCGGTCCGCGCGCAAGCTCGGTTTCCTCGGCCCGCGCTTGTGCGACGGTTTCCGGGTCTGTGTTTCAGCAGAGTTACGAGCGTTCCCCGCATCCCTGCTCAGGTTCAACTCATGATCCGCGGGTGTACCGGTGTTCATTCCGGCGTCGGCGCGGTCACCTCGGCGAGGGGGTGCGACTTCTGATCATCGGGCCGTAGGGAAGGGACTGTCGTCACTGTCGGCGATGAGTCCAGAGATCTTGACCTGAGAAGTTGGTCGTGATGCCGCGCGGCCTGGCTGTGGCTGCGACGCATCGCCGGAATTCTGGCATCCCATCGAATGCGCGAGGCCGCTTCCGGACGTGTTGAAATCGCTAGAGAATTCGATGTCAGGTCAGGATCTCTGGAGTCCGACGGCGATTCGACCGAAGGGCACGCGCGGCAGGGTGGGGTCTGCGGGCGCCTCACGCGCGTCAAGGGAGAATCGCAATGGCCATTTCGATACGTGCTTCACTGGTCGTTTTCGGACTCCTGCTTGCCCCGATGGAGGCGAGCGCTCAACAGACTGTGGCCCTGACCACCCTCCCGCCGCCCGCGCCGCTTGTCGAGACGCCCATGGCCTCGCCGGGCCCCGGCTTCGCCTGGGTCCCCGGATTCTGGAATTCGAACGGCTCGCAGCATGGCTGGTCCCCCGGTCACTGGGAGCGCCCGCCGCAGCCCGCACAGCCGTCGGAGTCGCCGCGGAGGGATCGTGAGGGCGGCCGGTTCCGCTTCCGTCCGTGGCGCTGGGCGGGGCAGCGGATGCAGGTTCCGAGGCCCACTCCGGTGCAGATGCCGTCGCGCCCGCAGATGCCGACGCACCCGCAGTTGTCACCGCAGCCGCACACACCACCGCAGATTCCACCACCCGTGGTGCTCGCGCCGATGGCGCATCCCTCACCGCACCTGCAGGTGATGGCAGTCCCGTCAGCGCCGCCGCGCCCGCGCTTCGAGCGTCGTCCTGGAATGGCTCCCCCGGGGCAGGTCTGGATCCCCGGCCATTGGGCCTGGAATACCCGCCAATATGTCTGGAACCCTGGCCATTTCGAGGCACCGCCGCAACCACATGTCCATTGGGTTGCGCCGCTGGTGATGCACCGTGGCCGCAACTGGCAGATGACCCCCGGACACTGGCACTGAGTCCAAACTCCCGCCCCCGCCGCGGTGCCCCCCAAAGCACCGCCGCGGTGGGGAGTGGCTCACTCCACGGTGACGGTCTTGGCGAGGTTGCGAGGCTGATCGACGTCGGTGCCGCGCAGGTCGGCGACGTAGTACGAGAGAAGCTGCAGCGGCAGAATCGTAAGCAGTGGAGTGAGAACCTCGACCGTCGCGGGCACCTTGAGGGTGTGCGTCGCGAGGTCCTTGCCCACGCGCTCGTCATCGACGACCGCGATGATGTTGCCATCCCGCGCGCGCACCTCCTGCACGTTGGACAACATCTTCTCGAGGGTGCTGTCGCTCGGAAGCAGACACACCACGGGCATGTCGCGATCGACCAGCGCCAGCGGCCCATGCTTCATCTCGCCGCCTGCATATCCCTCGGCGTGCACGTACGAAATCTCCTTCAGCTTGAGAGCACCCTCCAGGGCGATGGCTGCGGACAATCCCCGCCCGAGGAAGAGCGCGTCGCGGGTGTGCAGTATCGCTCGCGCGACCGTCTCCACGTGCTTCGCCCCCTCCAGCGCCGTGCGCATCTTGTGCGGCACCTGCACAAACTCCGCGAGCAGCGAGCGAGCCTTCTCCGCGCTGAGCGTCTCGCGGCACCGCCCCAGGTGGATCGCCAGCATCGTGAGCGCCGCGAGCTGCGCGGTGAAGCACTTGGTGCTCGCGACGCCGATCTCTGGGCCCGCGTGGGTGTAGAGCGTTCCGTGGGCCATGCGCGCGATGGCGCTGCCCTGCACGTTGACCACCGCGAGAATGCGCGCGCCCCGGATCTTGGCCTCCTTGGCGGCAGCCAGCGTGTCGGCGGTCTCGCCCGACTGCGACACGGCAATCACGAGGTCGCCCTCGCCTACCACCGGGTCGCGGTAGCGAAACTCGCTCGCGAGCTCGGCCACCGCGGGTACCCGCGCGAGCGACTCGAGCAGGTAGCGGCCGTTGAGCGCCGCGTGAAAGCTCGTGCCGCACGCGAGAAATACCACCCGCTTGACGGCCTTCGCGTCCTCGATGCCGATGCCCATCTCCCCGGCATCAAGCGCACCCGCCTCCAACATCACGCGGCCGCGCAGGGTGTCCTCGAGCGCCCGCGGCTGCTCGTGAATCTCCTTCAACATGAAGTGCTTGTACCCGCCACGCTCGGCCTGCATGAGCGACCAGGTGATGCGCGTCGGGGCCCGATCGACGGCGACGCCATCCACGGTCTCGATGCGCGCGCCCTTGCGCGTGATCTCCGCCATCTCGCCGTCTTCCAGGAAGATCACGTCGCGCGAGTGCGCGAGCAGCGCCGGTACGTCGCTCGCGGCGAGCATCACCCCGTCGCCGACGCCAAGAACGAGCGGCGAGGCGTTTTTCGCGAGCACGATGCGCGACGCGTCCGAGCGCGAGAGCACCGCGATGGCGTACGCGCCACGGATGACCTTGAGCGTCGAGCGCACCGCCTCGAAGAGATCGAGGCCGCGCTGTGTTGCGAGGTCGATGAGGTGCGCGACGATCTCCGTGTCCGTGTCCGAGAGAAACTCCCGGCCCTGCGCTTTCAGCGTCTGACGAAGCTCGACGTAGTTCTCGATGATGCCGTTGTGCACCACTGCGATGTCGCCGGAGACGTGCGGGTGCGCGTTGCGTTCGGCGGGCTTGCCGTGCGTCGCCCAGCGTGTGTGTCCGATGCCCGTGGTGCCGTGCACCGGGTCGCGGGCCAACACGTCACCGAGGGCGGTGAGCTTGCCCGCGGCGCGGCGCACGTTGAGGGTGCGTCCGTCGTGTACCGCCACGCCCGCGCTGTCGTAGCCGCGGTACTCCAGCCGACGAAGGCCCTCCAGTAGGATGGGTGCACACTCTTCGGTCCCGACGTAGCCAATGATGCCGCACATGCGTGAATCGCCTCCGCTCTCTGGTTGAACGCCGCGGCGGAGGATGTCCAGCGCCGCGCGCGGGCACAACCTTGTACGCCCGCGTTGCGATGGCGAGTGGTCGAAAGTTGAGGCCCGGTCCGAAGGTCAGTCGGGCTCGCGCTCGCCGACAGCGCGGCGCAGGCGGGCCAGGGACTCGCGGAGATCGACGTTGGCGTTGACCAGAGCAAGACGCGCGCGCAGCAGGTCGAGCTCGGCATCCGTGAGGTCGCTCGACACCGCGTTGCCCACGAGAAAACGCTCGCGGCGCACCCGGTAGCTCTCCTCCGCAGACACCAGCTGCCGCCGCGCCGACTCGATGGCGGCGCTGGAGGTCTGCGCGGCGATCCACACGCTGCGCACCTCGATCTCCGTGCCCTCCCGGAGTTGCGCGATCTGCGCGGTGAGGCTGGCCCGCTGCGCGCTGAGACGGCTCGCGGCGGCGCTCGAGGCAAACGCTCCGGTGGGCGACCAGGCCGCCTGGAGGGTGGCGCTCCAGGTGGTGTTGAACTCCTGCGAGTTCGGAACGAAGCGCGAGTTCGGGTTGGCGATGTCCATGCTGAACTGCCCACTAAGGCTCGGGTACATCCCCGCTCGCGTGGCCGAGACGCTCGCGCCGAGGGCCTGCGACTGCCGATCGAGGCTCATGAGTTCGGGCCGCGCGTGCACGGCGCGGTCGATGAGTTCGCGCGCGCTGCCGGGCATGCGAAGCTCGCCGTCGAGGGCCTCGCCCAGGGTGAGGGGCTCGGATTCATCCACGTGCAATCGCTGCCGAAGCTGCGCCTCCGCGAGGCTCTGTCCCTCGCGCGCGCTCAACACGATGCGCTCGCTCTCGGCCACCTGTGCGTCGACGCGCAGCAGATCGACCCGCGCCACGGTGCCCGCCTCGACGAAGCGAGCGAGGTCCGCCCGGTGCTGCTGGGCGGTCTCGAGCGCCTGCTGCGCCACCGCGACCTGACCCTGCGCTCGCATGTACTCGTAGAAGGCCACGCGCGCGTCAGCAGCGGCCTGCGCGCGGACGGAAAGCTCGTCGAGGCGTCTGGCCTGGAGGGTCAGCCCCGCGGCCTCGTAGACCCGCGCGAGGCGAAACGGAATGTCCGAGAGCGGCACGATGACCGTTCCGTTGAGCACGATGTTGTCGAGGATGACCGGGAAGGAGAACCCCGCCGACGGCGAGGTGGGCGCGCTGGGTAGCGCCCGAGAAGAGCCCGGGCAGACGAGCATGGTGCCGGTGCGGACGCCGATAAAGATGCCGCCGTTGGTGTCCACGCAGATGGGCAGCGACGACGTCGCCGAGGCCGAACTCCCGAGGTTGAGCACCGGGGCCGTGATGGGTGACAGCCGCGTGTACCGCGCCGAGATCGTGACCTGCGGAATCATCGCCACCAGGGCCTCGCTGCGGCTCGCATCCGCCGCCGCGGTGTTCGCCTCGGAAGCGCGAAGGGCCAGGCTGGTGCGCACCGCGCGCGCCGCCACACGATCGGCCGTCCATCCTCCGGGCTGCGGGCTGAGCGCCGCTGGGAGCCCGACTGGCGCGCGCTCCGCCACGCCCTGCGCCTCCGCCGTCGGAGGCGTCTGTCCCCATGCGCCGCCCACGGCCAGAACCACCGCCGCCGCGCACCACCGAGCCGTTGATATCATTCGTCCTTCTCCGCGTTCTGCACTGTCGCCGCCGCGCGCCCGAAGAGCTCCGCGATGGTCTCGAAGGCCTGGACGATCCGGTCCTGGTCGTCCGCTGAGAGCTTCTCCAGCACGTTTTGATGCCGCTCTCGCATCACTTTTCTCTGCTGCGCAACCATCGCCCGGCCCCGCGCGGTGATCGCCACCATCACCGTGCGCCGGTCCGTCGGCAGCGGTTTCTTGTGCACAAACCCGAGCCGCTCGAGGCGTCCGACCATCTCACTGAGCGTGCTCTGCGCCCCGGGAAACGAATGCCGAAGCTCCGTCAGGTTGGTCGGCCCGCGCTCCTCGAGCGCCCGCAGCAGAATGCCCTGGTGCGGAGTGATGTCCGTGTCGTCGCAGCCCGAGCGCATGAGCCGGGGCATCACCAGCGCCATCTGGTCGATCAAGGCACTGAGATGATCCAACCGTCGTTCAATCATGGGGAGATTTCCGGTCGCCAGGGGCACCCCCGGTGAGGGGATGCAGGGGCGCGCATCCGTTCCATCGGATTACGATGCATCCAACATCCAGAACGATGCAACCCCCTCGCTAAAGTACACAGATCACACTATTCCTGCCGATGAATGATTCGCCGACGCAGTGCGGCATGACGTCCTCGGTAAAATACTTCGTGACACGATTGATCTGGAAACGGGTTCGGTGCATCTCATGGCTTGCGATCGAGCGCCGCGGGCGCCGCCCACTCTCTCGAAACTACGGACCGGCAACATGCACAGAGACTCCAAGTTCGCCTCGACTCTCGTGACGATGCTCGCGCTCGGGGCGCTGCCACTGGCCGCCTGCAAGAAGACCGCGGCGGAGGGCTCCGGCGGGTCTGCGGCGCTCACGTCGGAAATCGCAGCGCCGGTGCGGGTGACCATTGCCACGGCGCAGGCCCGGCAGGTGCCCGACGTGCTCGCCGCCACGGGCACCCTCGTCCCTGATCAGCAGTCGCAAGTGACGTCGCTGGTGCCGGGACGGGTGACGGCGGTGCTCGTCGAGCGCGGCTCGCAGGTGCACGAGGGCGACCCGATGCTCCGACTGCGCGACACCGACTACCGCGCCAACGCTGCGACGGCCGATGCTGTGGTGGGTCAGGCCCGCGCGCGCCTCGGCCTCGACGCCACCCAGGGGCGCTTCGACCCCGAAGCCGCCGCGGAGGTTCGCGCCGCCGCTGCCCAGCGCGACCTTGCGGACGACGGCCTTCACCGCGCAGAGCAACTGCACACGGGCGGCAGCATGTCCGACGCGGAGTATCAGCGCGTTCTGCTCCTGGCGACCGCGGCGAGGGAGCAGTACCGCGCCGCGCTCAACGGCACCCGGGCGTCGTTTTTTGCTTACCAGCAGGCGCGCGAGACACTCGCGTCGGCGCAGCGCTCGGTCGCCGATTCGGTGGTGCGCGCGCCCTTCTCCGGCGAGGTCGCCGAGCGCACGGCCAACGTGGGGGAGTACGTCACGGCGCAGCGCGCGGTGGTCACGCTCGTCAAGATCGACCCGCTGCGGATGGAGATCCAGATTCCGCAGGAGCGCTTCGCCCAGGTGCGGCCCGACCAGGCCGTGGAGGTGCGCGTCGACGCGTGGCCCGACCGGGTATTTCACGGGACTCTTCGGTACATCTCCGCTGCGGTGCGAACGGACACTCGCGCTCTCGTGGCCGAGGCGGTGATCCCCAACGCCGATCGGGTGCTTCGCCCGGGGCTCTTCGCCACCGCGCGCATTGTGTTGGGGACGGAGCGTGCGGCGGTGATGATCCCGGCGCGGGCGGTGCTCTCCGAGGCCGGTACGAGCCGAGTATTTGTGGTGCAAAACGGTCGGGTGCAGGCGCGCGTGGTGACGGTGCTCTCGCGGCAGGGCGCAGAGGTTCTCGTCGAGCGCGGTATCGCGCCGGGAGAGCGGCTGGCGACGGACAACCTTCCGCGGCTGGGCGACGGCGTCGCGGTCACCGAATAGCAGAAGAGGCGGAGTACTTCGATGCAGTGGTTAGCGGCTATTTCGGTTCGTCGCCCGGTGTTCACCTGGGTGCTCATCCTCGCGCTGGTGGTGGTGGGCATCGCCAGCATCCGGGGCATCGGCGTCGATCGGTTTCCGAACATCGATTTCCCGGTGGTGATCGTGAGCACCGTGCTCCCGGGCGCTTCGCCCGAGCAGGTCGAGACCGAGGTGACCGACAAGCTCGAGGAGTCCATCAACTCCATCTCGGGCATCGATACGCTCCGGTCGAACTCCTACGAGGGCTTGTCAGTGGTGGTCGCGCAGTTCGACCTCGACAAGGACACCGCCGTCGCCGCACAGGAGGTGCGCGACCGCGTTAACCGCGCGCTCACGCTGCTCCCGCGTGACGTTCAGCAGCCGCGCGTCGAGCGTTCGGACCCGGACGCGGCCCCGGTGATGCTCGCGGCGCTCTCGGCCCCGCGCTCGTCGCGGGAGCTTACGGAGTATGCCGACCGCGTGCTGCGTCGGCGCATCGAGTCCCTCAACGGCGTCGGTGGCGTCACCGTGCTCGGTGGCCGTGCGCGGCAGATCAACCTGGTGCTCGACCCGGCGCGGCTCCAGTCGTTCGGGCTCACCGCGGTGGACGTACAGCGCACCCTCGCATCGCAGAACGTGGAGGTCCCCGGCGGCACCGTCGATCAGGGCGCGACGACGCTGTCGCTCCGGGTGATGGGACGCGTGACCAGCCCCGAAGACATGGGCAACCTCGTGGTGGCTCAGCGCGGCGCGCTCGGCGTGCGGGTGCGCGATGTCGGCCGCGTGGAAGATGCCGAGGCGCAAGCCAGTTCGACCGCTACGGTGGACGGCCGCGAGGTGGTGATCCTGTCGGTGCGCAAGCAGTCTGGCACCAACACGCTGGCGGTGATCGACGCGCTACAAGAGCGCATCGGTGAGTTGCGCCCGGGACTGCCGCCGGGGTTTCGCCTGGAGGTGGTGCGTGACGAGGGGGAGTTCATCCGCAACGCCATCCACGCGGTGGAAGAACACCTTGTCATCGGCGGCATCCTGGCCTCCCTGGTGGTGCTTCTCTTCCTCTGGAACGGTCGGTCCACCCTCATCGCCGCGCTGGCGATTCCGACCTCGATCATCTCGACCTTCGGCCTCATCAAGGCGATGGGTCTGACGCTCAACGTCATCACCCTTCTCGCGCTCACGCTCGCGGTGGGCATCGTCATTGACGACGCCATCGTGGTGCTCGAGAACATCTTCCGCTTCATCGACGAAAAGGGGATGAACCCGCGCAAGGCGGCCATCCTCGCGACCCGGGAGATCGGCCTCGCGGTGCTCGCCACCACGCTGTCGCTCATCGCGGTGTTTCTCCCGGTGGCGTTCATGGGCGGCATTGTCGGGCGCTTTATGAAGTCCTTCGGCTTCACCATGAGCTTCGCCATCGCGGTGTCGTTGCTGGTGTCGTTCACGCTCACCCCGATGCTCTCTTCGCGCTGGCTCAAGCCCTCGGGCGAGCGGCGCCCCGATCAGGCACTCCGGGAGGAGGAGAGCGAAAAGGAGGTCGAGGTTGAGCTCGACGCGGAGTTCTCCGATCCCGCTGCGGAGCCTCGGCACGAGGAGAAACAGGGCTACCTGGAGTGGTCCGCGGGCACCCGGGTGCTGCCGCTCTCGCACGCCTCCACGGTGCACAGCACCGGCGGCGTCTACGGCGCGGTCGAGCGCGCATACATGCGACTGCTCGCCCTCGCGATGCGCAACCGCTGGGTGGTGGGCCTCCTGATGGCCGCGGTGTTCTTCTCCACGGTGCCGCTCGCCAAGATGGTGCAGAAAAACTTCCTCCCGGTGGACGACGAGTCACGCTTCGACGTGGTCATCCGCGCCCCGGAGGGCACCTCCCTCCAGCAGACGCAGATCATCTCTGAGCGCATCGCCCGCGACGTGCGCGCCCTCCCGGGCGTTCAAAACACCGTGCTCACCGTGGGCTCGCCGCCCGGCGACCCGAGCGGCCGCGGCCCCAACCAGGCGTCGCTCTTCGTGCGCCTCGTCCCGGCCAACCAGCGCATCGTCAACCAGCAGGAAATGATGGCGCAGGTGCGCAATATCGTCATCCCGCGCTTCGCCGGGGAGCATCTCCGCGTGCTCGTCTCGCTGGTCAATGTGTTCGGCGGCAGCGCCGCGGACAGCGCGCCCATCCAGTACGTGCTCAAGGGGCCCAACCTCGAGCGCCTCGCGGAGTACTCCGAGCAGTTGTTACGGCGCGTGCGGGTGATCCCTGGCGTGGTCGATGCCGACACCACGCTCGTCACTGGCAAGCCTGAGTTGCGGGTGCGCATCAACCGCGCGCGCGCAGCCGACCTCGGGGTCAACGCGCTCGACATCGCCAACACGCTCCGCATGCTGGTCGGGGGCCTCCAGGTGTCGAACTACAACGAGGGCGGCGAGCAGTACGAGGTGTGGATCCGCGCCGAGGAGGCCGCTCGTATCACGACCGCGGCCATCGAGCAGATGACCATTCCCACGCAGGTTCCCGGGCGCAGCGTGCGGCTTTCGGACGTCGTGGAGATCGGCACCGCCCTCGGCCCGGCGTCCATCCAGCGCCTCGCGCGGCAGCGAGCAGTCACCATCTACTGCAACATCGTTCCGGGAACCTCCGAGGCCGGCGTCATCGCGCAGTTCAACGCCGCGCGCGAAGACCTGCACCTGGAGCCCGGATTCACCGCCGAACTCGCCGGCCGCTCGAAGGAGCTGGGCCGCGCCGGCCAGAGCTTCGCCATCGCGTTCATCCTGTCGCTGGTGTTCATGTACCTGGTGCTCGCGGCCCAGTTCGAAAGCTGGATCCACCCGATCACCATCCTCATGGCGCTGCCCCTCTCGGTGCCCTTCGCGATCTTCTCGCTGGTCGTCCTGGGCCAGTCGATGAACATCTTCTCGACCCTCGGCATCCTGGTGCTCTTCGGCATCGTGAAGAAGAACTCCATCCTTCAGGTCGATCACATGCGCGACCTGCGTCGGCACGGCCTCGGCCGCGCGGACGCCGTAATGATCGCCAACCGCGATCGCTTGCGCCCGATCCTTATGACCACCCTGGCCTTCGTGGCAGGCATGATCCCGCTGGCCATCTCCAGCGGCGCGGGCTCCGGAACCAACCGCGCGATGAGCTCCGTCATCATCGGCGGCCAGACCCTCTCGCTGCTGCTCACCCTCGTCGCAACGCCGGTCGTCTACTCGTTCTTCGACGACCTCGCGCACTCCCGGCGCATCGCCGCCGTGGGCCACGCGATGACCTGGCCGTTTCGCGCCCTCGACGGCCTCTTCGCCAGGAAGGTCGTCGCCCCGCGCGTCGATCCTCTCGACGACGAGCGCACCCGCGAGCACCAGATCCCGCGGTCTTGACGTAACACTGTTGCAATGACAGCACTGTTGCGTTAGTGCCGATTCACAACACCGAATCAACGTAGCGTCAGGGGTTTCATGCATTCAGGTGGTTTCTCTCTCATCCGTCTTTTCACCTCGTTCGCGATGCTCGGCGCGGAGTGGGTGATGTGGGTCCTGGTGGCGCTCTCGGTGGCGTCGGTGGCGGTGATGCTCGAGCGGGCGCGGTACTACCGCTCGCTCGACGACGACCTGGAGAAGTTGAGCGACGAGGTGCGCGGTCTGCTCCGCAAGGGCGACCTGGCCGGTGCGCGCGCTCGACTGGAGAAGTCCTCGTCGCCGGCGGCGGTGGTCGCCCTCGCGGGCCTCGCGGAGTTCGATAGTGGGCTCAAGAGCGCCGAAGAGGCGATGATGGGCGCGACGGTTCGGGTGAAGCTCAACCTCGAGCGCTACCTGGCCTTCCTGGGCACCGTCGGAAACAACGCGCCGTTTGTCGGTCTCTTCGGCACCGTCATCGGCATCATCCAGGCCTTCGACAAGCTGCGCGTGGGCGAGACTGCGTCGCACGATGCGGCCCGACGCGCGGCGCAGGCAGGCGGAGCAGCGGCCCCGGTGCTCGACACCGGCGCGGTGATGGGAACGCTCGCAGAGGCCCTCGTCGCGACGGCCATCGGGCTGCTTGTGGCGATCCCGGCGGTGGCGGCTTTCAACTTCTTCCAGCGGCGGGT
>CANJUR010000141.1 GCA_947477565.1 Deltaproteobacteria bacterium | reverse complement strand
CGGCCGAACACCTGATGGACGCCGGGCTCGACGACCGAGCGCTTACTGTTGCCAAGCAGGTCGCGGCGCTCTCCGAGCCCGCCCCGGCGCCGCCCTCTCCTGCGCCGCCCCCGTCCGCATCAACCACCCCGCCGCCATCGACGTCCCCCGCGCCGGTGACCGCGCCCCCCCTTACCTCGCCCATCGTGCATGTGAGCGTGGCCTACGACCCCGCGCGGGTCGCCGCCGCGGAGGGCGCCGCTGCGCTGCTGGTGGAGCTTCCGCTCTTCGCCGACCTCTCCGCTGAGCGGGTGCGCGCGCTCGCCCGGGAGAGCGTGATCGTTCCGTTGACGATGGGAAACGACCTCCCGCTGCCGTCTCCGGGTGACGCCACCATGGCTGGCCCGCTCTGGGTGATTCTTGAGGGCCAGGTACAACTTACCGTGGATGGTATTCCCGTGGGCGGTCCGCTGGGGCGCGGGGACTTCGTCGGCGAGATGTCGGCCTACTATGAGAGCGGCTGCCTTCTCCGTGCGGAGGCGCGGTCGGACGGCAAGGCGCTCTGCGTGGCGCCGACGGTAGTGCAGGCGCTCGCGCGGCAATGCGAGGGCGTACGCACTGCCCTGGAAGAGTGCGCCTGGGAGCGCTCGTTCGCTGCAGTCGGGCACGCCTCGTCGCTGCTTGCGGGTGTCGAGCCGATGCTACGCGCGTCGCTCTTTGCGCGCTTCGAGCCGGTGCAGGTGGCGGCTGGCGAGGCCCTGCTCACCGAGGGCGAGCCCGCAGCGTGGGTGTGGTTGCTCGCGGCCGGCAGCGTGGAGAGGTACGGCGGCGCGCTCGGTGCCGGGGTGCAGCGCACGGGCGCAGGCGCTGCGGTGGGTGTTGCGTCGGCCTGGGAAGGATCGCCGAGTGGGGTCGGTGTGCGTGCGCGGCGTGCGACGCTGGCGGCGCGGGTCAGGGCGGAGACGTTTCGAGCGATGGTCGCCGAGGCACCGGGGCTGAAGGACGCGCGGTCGCTGGCGGACGTGTGGTGACGCTGGGCTGAGGGCCCGGTCGCGCTTCTCTAGGCGCCGTGCAGGCTCTTGAGGACGATCACGCAGAACACCGCGAGCCCGGCGGTCGCGAGCACGGCGACCTGCAGCAGCCGCATTTGCGGCGCGACGGCATCCGTTCGACCCGCGGCGTCGGCGGCGCGCACCCGGGCACCGAGAACGAAGTGCAGTGCGAGCATCACCAGTGCCAGCGTGAACTTTCCGTGAAACCAGCCGAAGTGGAAGTACATCCCCTTCGTGGCGGCGATCATCCCGAAGCCCGCCAGGGTGGCGATGCCCATCCAGGGCGACGCGACGGTGCGGTAGATACGCCGGGCCAGCGCGGCGAACTTCGCCTGCACCGCGGGCTCCTCGCCGACGCCGGCGGTGATCACCCGGGTGATGCTCACGAGGCTGCCGATCCAGAGCAGGAGGGAGAGCACGTGCGTCGCGAGGAGAATCGTCACCAGCATGGGCGGGGGGATAGACGCTCGCGTCCGCGATGACAAGCGCCCGGCCGACTGTGTACGGTGCGCGCCCCGTGAACCGCCGTAGCTTCCTCGCAGCCGCCTCCCTCGCTGCCGTCTCTGGCGGATGTCACTGGCGTCGCGGCAACGAGGTCGCGTTCGGTGCTGTGGTGCCCCGCACTGGCGACCGCGCTCACTGGGGCGAAGACCTCCTCCGCGGGTACGAGCTTGCGGTCGAGCAGCAAAACCTTCGCGGCGGTCTCAACGGCCGTCGTCTGCGTCTCGTCGCGCTCGACGACCAGAGCCGCGAAGAGCACGTCACCACCCTCACCACGCGCCTCATCGAGCGCGAGGGTGCGCCAGTGGTCTTCGGCGAACTCTCTTCCCTGGTCAACGAGCGCGCCGCCGCCGCGGCCCAGCGCCGGGGTGCCGTCTTCATCGCCACCGCATCTACCGCGCGGGACGTCTCGCGCGCCGGGGACTTCGTCTTCCGCACGGTGCTCACCGACGGCGAGCAGGCCATGGCCATGGCTCGCTATGCACGCCAATCGATGCAGCGCCGCAAGGGCGCCATCGTGTACCGGCGCAGCTCTTTGCTGCATGTTGGGATGGCCGACGCTTTTGCCTCGGGCTTCCGCGCCAACGGCGGCGAGATGGTGCTGCGCGAGTCCTACCAGGACGACGCCGACCTCGTCCGACTCGTCGCGCGGGTGCGTTCGTCCGGCGCCGATCTCGTGTATGCCCCGGCCACGAGCGAGGACGCCGGGCGCATCGCCATCGCCCTCAAGCAGGGCCGCGTGTCTGCGCAGATCATGGGCGCTGACGGCTGGGCCTCCGTCGAGGCACGGCAGTTCTCCCGCGACGCGATGCTCGGCGTGCTCTTTCCAGATCTCTTCAGTCCGGCGTCCCCGCGTCCCGAGGTCGAGGCCTTTATCGCGGCGTTCGAGGCTCGGCACCGCGCGCACCCGGGCGCCTTCGCAGCCGTCGGCTATGACGCCGTCCGTTGGGTCATCGCCACCGCGCTGCGGGTGCCCCAGCTCGACGCCCACACGCTCCGTGACGCGCTCCTCGGATCGCGGCTCGACGACGCCGTGGCGGGGCCTTTCAGCGTCGATCCGCGAAGGGTGCTCACTCGCGCGATTTGCGTGCAGCGGTACGAGGCGCAGGGCGTCTCGCTCGCCGCCATGATGACACCGTAGCCAGGGTCAGCAGCGCTGCGAGCCACGCTCCCCGTGCGGGCCGCGCTCCCGCGACGCCGCAGCCGCAGCCCTCGTCGACCACGCGCAGAGTGTCGTTTACGGGGACGTCCACCCCGGCGTCGCGTGTCTCGCCCCCATCGACGACCCTCGCTTCGACATCCCGATCGCCGTTGTCCAGCATGACGCCATTGTCGCGCGCCACCGGAACATCCATGGCGGAGCCCACGTCAGGCGGCGGTGCGGTGGGGCAGGTGCTGCGGTGCGATCCTGCGGGGCGGCTGATGCTCGCGGTGGGGAACCCGCAACTGGCGCATATCTCGGCCCTTGCGGGGTATGCGAGTGCGACGCCGGCGTAGTGCGCGGCGCTCAGGGGATAGTGCGCGTAGCCCCAGACGAGCTCGGGGTAGGGGTAGTTGCCACGCACCTGCGCGCTGGCGACGCCGGGGGTGCGAAACTCTCGTCGGTCGGCTGCAAACATCGGGTTGTTGGGGTTATTTCGCGTGACGAAGCCGTTGTAGCCCCACACGGCGAAGTACCAATCCTCCACGACCTGTGGGTCGTTGTCTCCGATGCACGGCGACGCGCGCCATTTGTCCGCGAGAATCGCTGCGCCAACGCTCACGTTGTAGGCCGCCGAGGAGGCCACGCGGTTGGCATCGTAGGCGCTGGTGTCGCCGCGCCGCATCCCACTGGTGACCTGCGCGATGCCGTAGCCGCAGTCGAACGCGATGACCGTTTCGTTGGTCGAGCAGAACTGCCGCCAGGACGACTCGGTCAGGTAGATCGCTTTCAACAACACGCACGGAAAGCTGGCAGGGACGGTGTCGCGACGGCCTGTTCCGTTGCACCAGCCGACCCCGGAGTGGAGTGTGCTGCGGCCCGCGAAGTCCCACCCGAGGGAGCCGTAGACCGTGGGCCCGGCGGCGATACGGTCGAAGAGGTCGGCCATCTCCGTCACGGATGGGTTGATGCCACTCGCGGGCAGCACGCGGCACGATCGGCACGGCGGACAGGCCGCCCCGCCGGTGCACTGCGCCGACGCCTCGATGCCCGCGACCGCGAGCGCCACGCCCAGCAGCGCAGCCCTCACCGTGCGCTCGCGCTGGCGGGTGCGAACCCCACGAACTCGATCGCCTCGTCGGGAGAAGTGACGGCGTGCACGGCGCCTCCACGACGCGCACTCAGAACCACGGACTCGTCGTGGTCGGTGGTGTGGCGGAAGGCGATCCAGCGGCCGTCGTCGGTCTCCGCGAGGAGTGCGTCGCTGCCATCGCCGCGGGGAGCGAAGACCGTCGGCGCAGACTGCAGCGCCGCGTCGCGGGGCAGCCAGGCCAGGCCGCGGTTGTCTGGGAGCGCGAGGCCGATGGTGCCGTCGCGCAGCACCCGCGGCATGAGGTGGTCGCTGGACGCGCGCCAGCGCGGGGTGATGGTGGCGGGCGTCGGGTCGTGGGCGCGCACCGAGGCGATCTCGTATACCGACGGGGAGAGCGCGCGTGCGAAGACCACCTCGTCGCGCGCGGCGTCGTAGGAGAAGTCTCGCGCGAGGCCGATGTCTGGGTGCACCACGCGAACCTGGCCGCTGCCCGCGTCGAGGCGCAGCAGGGCGGAGCCGGAGTCCTGGAGGTGGTAGACGAGCACCTCGTCGTCGCGCAGCGCGGTGGCGAGAAAGGCGAGCTGGCCACGGCCCGACCAGACCGTGCGCGCGACGCCGGTGAGCGGGTCGATGACGTCGAGGCGGAGGTCATCGGTGCGCTCGACGAGGTGCTGCTGGGAGGCCTCCGGCGCGGGATCAACGCCGTCGGTGCCGCGCTGAACGAGCACCGTGCCGCGCGCGGTGACCAGCGGGCGGGAGCTGTCCGCAAGCTCACCGCAGAGGCGAGTGGTGGTGCCCGCCGCCGCGTCGATGCGGAAGAGCGCGCTGTGGTAGCTGCCGCCGCGCGGGGATTCGCGATCGGCTGCGATCGCGAGGGTGAGGGGCTGCGTCGCGGACTCGCCGTGCAGCAGCGCCGCGTGGCGGGCGGAGGAGGGGAGGTGGGCGAAGGTTCCGAGCACGGTGGCGGCTCCCTGGCCGTCTGGGCGCTGCAGAACGACCGTGGTGCGCGTCGCGTCTGGGGCGCTGCGCAGAAGCACCACCGCGGGGACGACGGCAGCGGCGCGGGGCTGCGCGCTGGCGGGCGTCACGCACCCCGCGAGGACGCCGAGCAGGAGCAGGAGTGGGCGGTGCAGGTCGCGCATCGCGCGATCATACTCGCCGTGCGCGCGGCGATCAGCGCTCGATGCCGGCCGTGTCGAGGATGCGCCCGACGTGCCCGAGCAGGGACTCCGGAAGCATGGGCTCGCGCTCTACGGCCCGGACGTTTTCCGTGGCCTGATCAGGGGTGCGCGCGCCTGGCGTCACGACGCTGACGAGACCGTTGGCGAGCACGTAGCGCAGGGCGGCCTCGCGGAGCGAGGTGATGGGCGGCAGCACCATGGACTGCCGCAGCGTGTCGCGCTGTTTCATGCGCTGCGTGAGGTCTTTCGGGGTCCAGCGATAGAGTCGGTGGTCGTCGTCGGCGAAGCGGCGCGCGCCGGACCATCCGTCCGCGAGCAGGCCGTACGCGAGGGGCGAGCGCGCCACGATGCCGACCCCTGCGCCGCTGATCTCCGCGGAGAGGTGATGCAGGAGCGACGGGAGAAAGAGGTTGTACGGCAGCACCATCAGGTCGGTGCCGCGGGCGAGGGCCGCGCGGCCGACCTCTTCGGAGCCGATGCTGACCCCGATGAGCCGCACCTTGCCGGCGGTCTTCAGTTCGGTGAGTGCGTCCCAGGCCTCGTCGCGGGTGAGGGTCTTTTGCGACGGGTTGTGCAGCACCAGCGCGTCGAGAGCGTCGGTGCCGAGGAGCTTCAGCGCGCGCTCGCACGCCATGGTGAGGTACGCCGCGGAGAAGTCCTTCCGGGGCACCGGGTGCTTTGCGTCGCGGTCCACTCCGACGCGCACCGACACGAACACCTTCTCCGGGCCCACGTCGCGTCGGAGGTCGCCGATCCACGAGAGCATCTCGCCCTCGCGGTAGCTGTCCGCGGTTTCGATAAACGACCCGCCTGCATCGATTGCCGCGCGCAAGGTGGCTCGCGCGGTGATCTCCTCGGATGATCCGTAGCCCTCGCCGGAGATTCCCCAGGTGCCGAGGCCGATCTCGCCGACGGAGATTCCACTGCGTCCAAGCGTCCGGGTTCGCATCATGCGCGAGGGGTTAACCCCCAGCGGGCTGTACGGTCAACGCGCCCCTGCCGGTCATTCGGGGCAGAGCGCCGCGCGACGCGGCTCCCACTCGCGCACCCAGTCCGCGATGGCTGGGCCGGGCATCGGCCGCGCGATGAAGTATCCCTGCGCGACGTCGCAGTGGAGGCCACGCAGCGCGTCCCAGTCCTCGCGGTCTTCGATGCCCTCGGCGACGGAGTGCATCCCAAGCTGCCGGGCGAGGCCCAGGTTGGCTTCGAGAATCGCCCGGTTGGACGGATCGTGCATCGCCCCGTGGACGAATCCACGGTCAAGCTTCAGCTCGTCGAAGGGGATGTCCCGGAGTTGCGCCAGTGAGGAGTGGCCGGTGCCGAAATCATCGATGGAGAGGCCGATGTGCTTGAGTCGTAGACGCGTGAGGATGTCGAGCGCCGCGAGGGCGTTATTCATCAGTCTGCTCTCGGTTACCTCGAGCACCAGACGCCCCTTCGAGACGCCCGCTTCGGCGATGGCCCGCAACACGTATTCGGGGAAATCGAGCGAGCTGAGATTGGCCATCGAGACGTTGACCGCGACGTGCAGCGCGAGGCCGGCGTCTTCCCAGAGACGGGCCTGCCGCAGGGCGCCCGCGAGGACGACGCGAGTGAGGTCGTCGATCAGGTCGTTTTCTTCCGCGACGGTAATGAACTGATCCGGGAAGACCATGCCGTCGTCGGGGTGCTTCCACCGCACGAGGGTCTCGACACCGACAAACTTCCCCGTCGCGAACTCCACCTTGGGTTGGTAGAAATTCATCAGTTCGCCCTCGGCAATCGCCTGCCGCACTCGCGCCGCGGGGTAGCTCTTGCCTGGCGTGAACGCGCTCTTCGTGTTCGGCCGAATCCCTTCGCCCAGGAGTGCTTGCAGTTGCTCCGGAGTGACCGGCTTGTGTAGCGCACCGTGCACGTTGAGCCGGTGGGCGGCGGCGAGCTTGCGAGTCGTCTCGATGATTCGGGCGTCTTCCCCGCTGATCAGGATCACCCCACCCTGGAAGCGTATTCGCGCGAGGTGGCGCACGAACTCCACCCCGTCCATCTCGGGCATCTGCAGGTCGAGGAGAACAATGTCGATCGCGCTCGGGTCGCGCTCAAGGATCTCCACGGCGTCCGCGCCGCGCTCGAGCGCAGTGACGTCTGTAAACCCAAGGCGGCCAAGTTGGTGGATGAGCAGATGTCGCGCGAACGCCTCATCGTCGACGAGGAGGAATCTCATGGAGGTCACTTCTCCTCCCCTTTTACCGGGGGGAACGCTGATGTACTCGACAACTGCCAGGCCATCGCCCGCTCAAGCTCGGAAAAAGCCTGATCAAATAGCCTGACTGAGGCGCTGACTTCGTCCAGCCCGTGCCTCTTTGCGGCGACTTCGATATCGGCGCAAAGGTCGCCGATTACCAGCGCCCCGACCGCACGGGACGACGATTTCAGTCGATGCACAATGCTGCCAACCCGCGGCAAGTTTGCCTCCGAGAGGGCCGCCCGCAGCGCCTCGGCGTCCTGCCGCGCTTGCTCCCGGTACTCACCGAGGAAGCTGCGAACCACCGCCCGGTCGTCGCCGACGAGGTTTTCCAGGAGTCGTACGTCGAGCACGGTGGGTGGGTTCGTGGTCTCGGGGGTGTCTGCGGCGGGCAGGTCGGTCGTCGGTGCACCGATGCGCCCCAGCACGCGCTCGAGCACCTCCTTGAGGCGCTTGAGTTCAACGGGCTTGGTCAGGTAGTCGTCCATCCCGGCCTCGAGCGCGTGGGTCTGCTCCCCGCGGAGCGCGTTGGCCGTGAGGGCGATAATAGGGACCCGCACCCCCGCGGGCTCTTCCTGTCGGATGCTCCGGGTCAGGGAGTATCCGTCCATGCCGGGCATGTGCAGGTCCGTAAGCAGCAGCGCAAACCGGTCGTCGCGCCAGCGCTGCAGGGCCTCAACGCCGTTGCTCGTGACCTCCGCTGCGTATCCCAGTAGCTCCAGCTGCCGAAGAATCACGCGCTGGTTGATCTCGTCGTCCTCGGCCACGAGAATCAGCCGCCCCTGAGTGCGGGCCTCTGCGATGGTGGTTCGCGCGCCGCCGGGCTCTGCGATCGGGACTACGGGGACTTCGTGAAACACTTCGGGTGAAGTTCTGCCCGCAGCGATGGCGATGGCGCGGAGGAAGCTCCGCTCGCGTACAAACCGCCGGTCGAGAGTGACGAGATTGGGAGCCACGAGGGTGGCGATGCGCCGGTCGCCCCGGGTGATGCGCAGGTGCCTCACCGGGTCGTGGGCGAACACCAGCCCGCCGTCTTCGTCGTCCGGGGAGCGGTCTACGAGCACCACCGGCGACGCTCGCTGCGGCGCGAGGTGGAGGCCCTCCTCGACGCTCGCTGCGACGGTGACGGCCGCGCCCGCGTGGCGAAGGTATGCGCCGAGGTCCGCCGCGTCGTCGGGCTCGTTCGCATCCTCGACGAGGATGCACTCGAGGCCGGAGACGTCGGGCAGCCGACGCGAAGGCTGCGCGGCCGTCGGGGTCGTCGGGAGCGTCACGCAGAAGGTCGTTTCGCGGCCCAGCACGCTCTGTACGGTGATCTCACCGCCGAGCAGGTCGGTGAGTCGCTTGCAGATCGCCAGCCCGAGGCCGCTGCCCCCGAAGCGTCGCGTGGTCGAACTCTCCGCCTGCGTAAACGACGTGAAAAGCCGCGCCCGGGCCTCGTCGGAGATCCCGATGCCGTTGTCCGTGACGATGTAGCGGAGGGCGAACGGTTCGTGCGTCGCGACCTCCACCCGCACCCGCACGCGCCCTGGGCGCCCTGGATCACCGCCGCTGAACTTGATCGCGTTGGCGACGAGGTTCGTGAGGATCTGTCGGGTTCGCGTCGGGTCCGTGACGATGCAGGTGGGCACCTCCGGGGAGACGAAGAGTGAGAGTCCCACGGCCCGGGCCGCGGCCACCGGGGCGAGCGCTTCCATGAGTCCTTCGAGGGTCTCTTCCAGGTCGGTGTCGCGCAGTTCGAGTTCGAGCCGACCCGCCTCGATCTTGGAGAAGTCGAGGATGTCGTCGATGAGGGCGAGCAGGCTCGTCGCGGAACTGTGGATGGTGCGCACCGCGTCGGCATCACGCGCTGGCAGATGGCTCTGCGCGAGCACCTCGGCCATCCCGAGAACGCCGTTCATCGGGGTGCGGATCTCGTGGCTCATCACCGCGAGGAAGGCCGACTTGGCGCGGTTGGCTTCGTCGGCCTGCTGCTTCGCCGCGCGGAGTTCTTCCTCCGCCCGTTTGCGGGCCGTGAGGTCGGCGTGCTTACCCACCACGCGGGCCGGACGTCCGTCGGCGTCCCGCTCTACGACCTTGGCGTGGCTGAGAATCCACTGGAACCCGCCGTCGTGATTGCGCAGCCGATACTCGAGGGTGAAGCCCCCGTCCGACTCAAGAAGCCGCCGGGCGCGGGCCGTCAGTTGCGAGCGGTCGTCCGGGTGTAGCAGCAGCAGCCAGCAGTCGATGGTTGGCGGCAGCGAGCCCGGCTCGTACCCGAGCATGGTGCAGTAGGCGGCGTTCACGGTGATCGCGCCCGTGCGGATGTCCCAGTCCCAGATGCCCTCGGAGGAGGCCTCCATCGCGAAGGTGAAGCGCTGATCGCTCGCCTGCACCCGCGTGTACGCGTCGGCGAGGGCAATCTCCGCGCGCCGCCGCTGCACGATGGTCCAGAGGTCACGTCCGATGAGTTCGAGTTCTTGAGCGTCTTCCGCGGAGTATTCGGTGTCTCGTTGGCCGACACAGAGAAACATCTCGGTACGCACCCCGATCACGACCGGCACTCCCATGTGCCGGTGCCGCTCGCCGGTCACCTCGTTTTGAATCACCGGTTGTGCGTTCGCGACGCCGTCGCCCAGGCTCCCTGATATCGCTGCGCCGAAGGTGCGGTCGAGGTCTGCGCGGTGCTGTGTCGTGGCCGAGCCGGTGCACGACGCGAGAATCTTCTGGTCGTCGGTAACGAGGTGCAGAAAGCCCCAGGCGCTCCCGGTGAGGCGCGCAGCCTCGTCGATACCCAGTTGGAGCACCGGCTTCTCGTCGAGCGTCGAGGCCTTCCGGCTCATCTCGAGCATCGCCTTCATGCGTCGATCGGTGCGGCGCAGGATGACGTTCGCCCGACCGAGCGCGACGGTGCGATTCGCCACGAGGTCTTCGAGGTGGTCACGGTGCTTGCGAAGCTCTTTCGAGGCGAGCACCTCGTCGGTCACGTCTTGCGTGAGGCCGATCGCGCGAGTCGGTTGCTCGGCGTCGTACGCGAACGTCGCTCGGTCCCGGAGATACCGTATTGCGCCGTTGCGGCCGATCGCGCGGGAGGTGAAATCGAACGTCTGGTGCTCCCGTGCGGCCTGCTCGAAGACCTGTTTTGCTGTCGCGCGATCGTTCGGATGGAGCACGGAAAAGAGGGTCGTGTCGGCGTCCGGCGAGTCGGGCGAGTCGATTCCGAGCGCGGTGGAAAAGGTGTCCGCGAGTTGCACCTTCGCGGTGCCGAAGTCGTAGGACCAGTTTGCAAGCTTCGCGATCCGCTGCGCCTCGACGAGCAGCGACTGGTTCGCTCGCAACTCCGTGAGATCGATCCAGCCGAGGACAAGTTCGTCGCCGACGCGGGTGACAAACTCCTGCACGGAGCGTTCGGTTCCGTTGGCGCAGCGGAGCACCAGGTCGGGTGAGGCGCTCGGCTTTCCCGCGACCAACCCTCCGACGGTGCTCTCGAAGTCCTCCATGAGCACGCCGCGGCGCACCGGGTCGGGAAAGAACCGACTCATCTGGTCGAGCATCGTGGGGATGTCTTCGAGGCTGTAGCCAAAGAGGTCGGTGAAAGCTCGATTCACCCGAGTGATGCACCGCGATTGCTCGTTCATCACGAACATCGCCATCGGCGAGGACTCGAAGAGTTCGCGGAAGCGCTCTTCGCTTTGGCGTCGGCGCTCCTGCTCCTGGTTGCGCTGCTCCTCGGCGCTGACGGACTGCACCACGAGCCCCAGAAACCGTGAGATCTGTCCCAGCAGGCCGACGACCTCGGCTTCGAAGAACCCCCGCTCCTGGGCGTAAAACGACACTGCCGCGATGGCCCGGCCTTCCACGACGATCGGGAGCGTCACCGATGTTTCGAGGCCAAACGCCCGTGCGGGAGCGTGCCACTCCGGCGCCTCTGGGCTGCT
>CANJUR010000140.1 GCA_947477565.1 Deltaproteobacteria bacterium | reverse complement strand
GGCGCCGCCTTCGATGCGCTCTTCACCGACGTCGTCGCGACGCTGATGCACAAGGGACTGCTGTCGCTCGACCTCGTCACCCAGGACGGCACGCAGACGCGCGCCGCGGCGTCGGCCCCGTCGTTCCGCTCCGTCGGATCGCTGCTGCACTGTCGGGAGCAAGCGGCGCTGCATCTCAAGGCGGTTCTGGCCGACGACACGAACGAGCACACGAAGGCCGAGCGCGTACGGCGCGAAGCAACCGCGCGGGACTACCAGGCGCGCGTGGAGGCGGGGGCGACGGCGCGTGCCTCGACGACCGACGTGGACGCACGCGTGATGAAGATGGGCGACGGCGGGTTTCGCCCCGCACTGAACGTCCAGTACGCGGTCGCCGGATCGGGCGAAGGCGGGCCGCGCGCCATCGTCGGCGTGATGATCACGAACGTCGGGAGCGACATGGGCTGCCTGACGTCGATGATCGAGCAGATCGAGGCGCGCACCGGGGAGACACCGAAGACGCTTCTGGCGGACGGTGGGTACACCAGGCACGACGACATCGTGCAGGCGACGCAGCATGAGGTGACGGTGCTGGTGCCGCCGTCCGATCGGGCGAAGTCGATCGAGACACTGCGGCAGGAGGGCGCGCCGCCCGAGGTGATCGCGTGGCGTGAGCGCATGGAGACGCCCGAAGCGAAGGAGTAGTACCGCGCACGGGCGAGCCTGTGCGAGCTCGCGAACGCGCATCAGAAGGAGCACCACGGGATCCGGCAGTTTCTGGTGCGGGGCATTCCCAAGACGACGTGCGTGATCCTCATGGGAGCGATCACGATGAACCTCCTGCAGGTCGCCGCTCGCTTGTCGTAGCCCCCAAAGCGCGGGCGAGAGTCGTCACAGCGACGTATAAACTACCGCAATTCCAAGTGTTTTATGCAATAAGCCCCGCGCGGATTGAGGCCCGCGCGAGATTCCATCACCCCCAGCGACGCAAAGACCCCGAGCGGACCGACGACGAGCCGACGACGACAGCGCACTCGGCTCGCTCGGCGGGAGCGAGGGCCGGTGGAATTCAGGCGCCGACGCCCTCGCGCGAGGCATTGATCCACACCTCTTGAGCGATGCAGGGCAGATGGTGTCGTGAGCCTCTCGACGAATCGCCACGCGCGGCGATAGGCTCCCCGCCATGTCTGAAACCACCGCCGCGAAGCCATTTTGTTCGGTCAATATCGCCACAAGCCTGGATGGCTTCATCGCTCGTCCGGACGGCGCCATCGACTGGCTCGCCATCGCCGAGCGAGAGGGAGAAGACTACGGGTTCGCGGAGTTTTTTCTCTCCGTGGACACCATGATCATCGGCCGCAAGACGTGGCAGACGGTGCTCGGCTTCCCGGAGTGGCCCTACTACGGCAAGCGAGTCGTCGTGATGTCCAGCGAGGCCCACGCCGGAACGCACGGCGAGATCTTCCACGCTGGTCCGCCCGCCGTGGTGATCGAAGCGCTGCGCCTCGATGGCGCGAAGCAGGTCTACATCGATGGCGGCACGACGATCCGGTCGTTTCTCGCGGCCGGGATCGTGGATGACCTCACCGTGTCCGTGATCCCGGTGCTTCTCGGCCAGGGGATTCCGCTCTTCGGCGAGGGCGTTCCGCTGGCGCCGCTGGCGCTCGCGTCGAGCCAGTCTTTTGAGTCCGGCGTCGTACAGATGAAGTACGCCGTCACGCACTGACCCAACTCCTACCGGTGAGCGCGCAGGGAGGCCAGAACCTCCCCGACGATGTGCTCCATCACCGGCGCATACCACTGCCAGAGAAATGCCCCCGCAGGGTCTTAGACTCCGGCGAGTCCATCGCTCTGTGCCACGCGAGCAGGCCCGCTCACTCGGGATGTCCAGCCAGTCGCGGTAAGAGCCGCCCGGTAGTTGCGAAACGGCAGCGTCTTATCGAACACCACCACGTCGAGCGGGCGCGTGCGCCGCAGTCACCACGCGAGCTTCGGCCCCACGAATACCTGTGCAGGTTTCTGCGAATACCTGTGCAGGTTTTCGGGTGGCCCCGCGGATGCGGCGAATGCCACCGTCTGGCAAACGGGAGTGACTGCGATGAACCTTTCGACGAAGCCCTGGGCGTCCGCGGTGCCGCTGTGTTCGGCGACGGCGTGGTGCGATGGGGTGAGCGTGGTGCGCGGGCAGTTCACCGACGCCGTGGTGGCCGGGCGGCCGTGGGGGGACGCGGCGGCCGCGGCGGTTCGATGGTATCGAAGAGCCCTCGACGATGGGTTCACCTCTCAGAGCGTGCGTGTTCGGTCGCTTCTTCTCCTTCGGCTCCATCAAGGAGGTGATGAACAAGGCCAACGAGCTGCGCTCCGGCGACGTGCAGGCGGGCCTGAGCGCGGACAGCGACCGCGAGCGCGTGGCCGCCAAGCGAGTGCTCTCGCAGCTCACCCTCGACGACCTCTACGAGTGCCCGAGCGTCGCTTACGAACACGACGAGATCACCCGGCTCTGCCAGGACTCCTGCGAGGCGGGCGCGCGCCGGCGCCTCCAGGGGCTTTCTCTCGGTGAGGTGCGCGAGTGGATTCTCGACACGCGCACGACCGGCGACGACCTCCTCGCGGTGTCGCCGGGCCTCACCCCGGAGATGATCGCCGGGGTCACCAAGCTGATGTCCAACATGGACCTCGTGGTGGCAGCCCGGAAGATTCGCGTGGTGGTGCGGTGCAACAACACCCTCGGGCTGTCCGGGCGCATCTCGTCGCGGCTCCAGCCGAACCATCCGCGCGACTCCGTCGAGGGCATCCTCGCGGTGGTGCTCGATGGGCTCAGCTATGGCAACGGCGACGCCGTCATCGGGGTCAATCCGTCCACGGAGACCGTCGCCTCGACGGTGGAGATTCTCACGCGCACGAAGGCCCTGATGACCACCCTCGGGGTGCCCACGCAGAACTGCGTGCTCTCGCACATCACGGTGCAGATGCAGGCGATGCAGCAGGGCGCTCCGCTCGACCTGTGCTTCCAGTCCATCGCCGGCTCCGAAGGGGCGAACAAGAACTTCGGGGTGAGCGTCGCGCTGCTCGACGAGGCCGCCGCGATGACCCGCGCGCTCGGCACCGCGCAGGGGCCCAACCGGATGTACTTCGAGACCGGCCAGGGCACCGCGCTCTCCGCGGACGCGCACCACGGAACCGATCAGCTCACCATGGAGGCTCGGGCGTACGGGCTCGCACGGCGGTACCGGCCGTTCATCGTCAACAGCGTGGTGGGGTTCATCGGGCCGGAGTACCTGTACGACGGCAAGCAGATCACCCGCGCGGGCCTCGAAGACCACTTCATGGGCAAGTTCAGCGGCATCTCCATGGGATGCGACGCCTGCTACACCAACCACGCCGAGTGCGATCAGAACGACATCGAGAACCTCGAGATGCTCCTCGCGGCGGCCGGCGTGAACTACCTCATGGGCATCCCCGCGGGCGACGACGTGATGCTCAACTACGAGACGACGTCGTTTCACAACAACGCTGCGCTGCGAGAGATTCACGGCCTTCGCCCGGCGCCGGAGTTCGAGGCGTGGATGGAGCGCGCGGGACTCTGGCGCGAAGGGCGGATGACCGACAAGGCGGGCGACGCGTCGCAATTCTTGCGGCGGGAAGAAGTGCGCGCGGCGGTGTTTGGGAGCGCGCGGGCAGCGCTGCGATGAAAGCTGACGACGTGATGGCAGAGCTGACCTCGGGCCGCGGCCGCACGCGCCGCCTCGACCTCGCCTACGGGCTCCTGGTGCTGCTCAGCGTCGGGCTGATTCCGCTCGGTCCGTTTGCCGGTCTCGGGCTCGTGCGCATGGCGCCGACGGTCGTCCTCGGCCTCCTCGCGCTGCGCCCAACCCGCGCCGGGTTTGGCCCGACCATCGCCGCAGGGCTGCTTCTCGGCGCCGCAGGCGACTACTTCCTCAACACCTTCGACCCCAACCTCGGCGTCTACGGCGTGCTCGCGTTTCTGCTCGGCCACGCCTGCTACATCGTGGGCCTGCGCCGCGCGGGCTGGGCGCACACCCCCGCGCGCCGCGGCCTCGTCTTCGGCCTCGCCGCCTGCGGCCTCGCCTACGCCGCCATCATCGCCTGGATCAACCCCCGACAGCCCGTCAGCGCCATCGCCTGGATGCACCTCCACCCCGCGCCGCAGATGCTGCCCGTTGCCCCTGCGCTGCTTCTGTACATGCCCTTTCTCATCAGCATGGCGAGCGTCGCCGTACTGCGTCGCGGCTCGCGCCTCCTGACCGCGGGCGCGCTCATCTTCGTCGTGAGCGACGCGATGATCCCGCTCAACCACTTCCTGCTGCCGCGGGCGCACCCGGGCGACTTCTACGCGAGCGCCGCGCTGCTCTACCCGGGGTTCATCACCTACTACCTGGCGCAGTACCTCATCGCGCGCGGAGCCATGGCCGAGGCCGTGACGGACTGAATCCGTCACCGTCCGCCGACGCGCTGTGGGATGCGCGTTGACAAGCGACCGCGCGGCCTGTGTACGTAATGCGATGGTCGCCTTCTGGCCTTTGGGCGCGCTCGCTCTCTCCCTGCTCGCGGTCGGCTGCGTGGGCCAGGTGTCGCCTCCGACGAGCGCCTCTCCCGGGGCGTCGGACGCGGGCGCCGTCGATGTCTCCGTGGTGTTTCCAACGGTCGTCGATGTGCCCATGGCCGACGCGTCGTTCGTGCTGCCCGATCCGGGTCGCGTCACGCTGCACCGGCTCAATCGCGCGGAGTACAACAACACCGTGCGCGATCTGCTCGGGACGACCCGCACGCCCGCGGACGACCTGCCCGCGGACGATCGCGGGTACGGCTTCGACAACATCGCCGACCTGCTCACCCTGTCGCCGGTGCAACTCGAGCTCTACCAGGGCGCCGCGCAAGCGCTCATCGAGGAGGCGCTGCGCAGCCCGGTGATTCCGTCGGTGCGTCGGCAGTTCGAGGCCGAGGCGCTCACCGCCACCTCCGGCGGGGCCTCCGGCACCGCGTGGAACCTCTGGTCGAACGGCGAACTCCGCGCGCCCTTTAGGCCCACCGCCGCAGGCCCGTACCGCATCACCGTGCGCGCCTGGCAGACCCGCGGCGGACCCGACGATGCCCGCTTCAACCTCCTCGTCGATGGGCGCGTGGTGATGGGCTTCACGGTTCCCAACCTCGCGGCAACACCGGGGGAATTCACCGCCGATGTGACGCTCGCGTCCACGCTTCCGGTGGTCGTGGCGGCGCAGTTTACCAACGACTTCTACGACGCCGCCGCGATGCAGGATCGCAACCTCCTCATCGACTGGATTCGCGTCGAGGGGCCCATTGGCACGATGGGTCCGCCCAACCTGGCGCGCGGCCGCATTCTTACGTGCGACCCGCTGGCCGCCGCGGGCGAGGACGCGTGCGCGCGGGAGGTGATTCGTGCCTTCGCCCGGCGCGCCTGGCGACGGCCGCTCGCGGACGATGAAGTCTCCCGGCTCGCGGCGCTCGTCGGCGTGGCCCACGCGCAAGGCGAGGGCTTCGAGGCAGGGCTGCACCTCGCCCTCCAGGCGGTGCTGTTGTCGCCGCACTTCCTGTTTCGCGTCGAGCTCGACGCCGACCCGACCTCGCCCGCAGCGCACGCGCTCAACGACCACGAACTCGCCGCGCGGCTGTCGTACTTCCTCTGGAGCTCGATGCCCGACGCGGCGCTCTTCGCGCTCGCCGACGCGGGGCGTCTGCACGACCCGGCCACGCTGCGCGCGCAGGTCGAGCGCATGCTCGCAGACCCGAAATCCCGGAGCCTCACGGACAACTTCGCCGGGCAGTGGCTCTACACCCGCTCGCTCGCCGACCACGACGCCGACCCGACGCGCTTCCCTGGGTACACCCCTGCGCTGCGCGCTTCGTTTCGCGCGGAGACCGAGGCGTACTTCAACGCCTTCCTCCGCGAAGACATCGGGATGGATCAATTCCTCACCGCGCGCTTCACCTTCGTGGATGACGCGCTCGCGGGCTTCTACGGCCTCGACGCGCCGCCGGGGACGGGCGTGCGACGCATCGACCTCACCGGCAACCGCCGCGGAGGATTGCTCACCCAGGGGTCCGTGCTCACGGTCAACAGCCACCCCGATCGCACGTCGCCGGTGCTCCGCGGGCAGTGGGTGCTCAACCAGTTGATGTGCGAGCCACCGCCGCCGCCGCCGCCGGACGTGATGGGCCTCGCCACGGAGATCATACCCACGGGCTCGCTGCGCCAGCGCTTCCAGCAGCACCGCGCAGACCCTCGCTGCGCGAGCTGCCATGCCCTCATGGATCCAATCGGATTCGCCTTCGAGCACTTCGATGCCGTCGGCGCGTGGCGCGCGCTCGACGAGGGCTTCGCCATCGACACCACCGGCACGCTGCCGGGCACCGGCACCGCATTCGACGGCGCGACCAGCCTCGCGGCGCTGCTCGCGAGCGACCCGCGCTACCCCCGCTGCGTCACGCGGCAGTGGTTCACCTACGCCCTCGGCCGCGGGCCCGATCCATCGGACGACGCGAGCCTCGAGGCGATCTCCCACGACTGGAGCGCCGCGGGCATGCGCCTGCGCGACCTCGTCTTGCGCATCGCAACCAGCGACGCTTTCACCCAACGCCGCGGCGAGCCCGACGGAGGCACTCGATGACCACCCGACTCACCCGCCGCGCCCTCTTCGGGGCCGCCGGCGCTGCTCTTTCCATCCCGCTGCTCGAGAGCCTCTCGCCGCGACGCACAGCGCATGCAGGCGTCCCGCTGCTCCCCCGGCGGATCATCGTCTGGTACGTCCCCTGCGGCATCAACGGCTCCACCGCGAACGCGTTTCGCCCCGTCACGGCGGGCACCGACTACGTTCTTCCGCCGATGCTCGCTCCCCTCGCGGCGCTGCGCTCGGAGGTGTTGGTGCTCTCCGGGCTCGCCAACCGTCCCGCGCAGGCCAGCTACCTCGGGGTCAACGACGGCGCAGGCGACCACGCGCGCGGGACGGGCTCGTTTCTCACCAACGCGCGCATCGTCAAGACCGAAGGGGCGGGCGTACGCAACGGCGTCTCCTTCGACCAGGTGGCCGCCGCCGCGATCGGGTCGGAGACCCGGCTCCCGTCGCTGCAGCTTGGCATCGACGGCGGCGCGGCCACCGGCGGCTGCGACTCGGGCTATTCGTGCGCCTACGCGCGCAACATCTCGTGGTCGGACGCGACCACGCCGGTGCCCAAGCTCACCAACCCCGCGGTGGTCTTCGACCAGCTCTTCGCGGGCGGCGAGTCCGAGGCGCTGCGGGCGCGTCGGCAGGTGTACCAGTCGAGCGTGCTTGACTACGTCCTCGACGACGCCGCGCGGCTGAGTCCGCGGCTGGGGCAGACCGACCGGCAGAAGCTCGATCAGTACCTCACGGCGGTGCGCGAACTCGAGCGGCGCATCCTCTCCGCCGCGGGCCCGACGACCTGCGTGGCCCCGCCGCGCCCGGTGGATGGCCTCGCCTTCGCCGATCTCGTGGGCGTGATGAACCAACTCATGGCCATGGCGCTGCGCTGCGACGCGACGCGCGTGATCACCTTCATGCTCGGCAACGCGGGCAGCTCACGGGACTACTCCTTCGCGGGCGCACCGGGCGCGCACCACGAGCTCAGCCACCACATGTCCGACCCGGCGAAGCTCGCGAAGCTCCAGACCATCGGCACCTGGGAGGTGCAGCAGTTCGCCGCGCTGCTCGGGCTGCTCGACGGCATGCGCGAGCCCGACGGAACATCGCTGCTAGACAACACCGCGGTGCTCTTTTCGAGCGAAATCGGTGATGGCAACGCGCACACGCACGCGGCGCTTCCGGTGCTCGTGGCGGGTCGCTGCGGCGGCGCGCTCACCCCCGGCCGCCACGTCGTCTACGCCGACGAGCGCCCCATCGCCAACCTCTACCTCGCGTTGCTTCAGGCGGTGGGCGCGACCACCCGATCGTTCGGCCTCGAGGGCACCCGCATCCTCGAGAACCTGGGCGCGGTGAGCATGGCGTGAGGGCTCGCGTCACTCTGCTCATCGCGCTCGCGCCGCTGTTGTCCGCGTGCCCCGGCAGCATCGATGACCCGTCACGCTTCCTGGCCTACGCCGACGCCGCCGTGGCCCTCGAAGACCGCCCCTCCGTCGATGCACCGGCTCCTCCGGACGCCGTCTCACCGTGCATCGACTACGTCGAGCGCGCGTTGTTTCCGCAGACCTGCGCGACGGTCTATTGCCACACGGCGACGGATCCCTCGGCAGGCCTTGACCTCGCATCGCCCAACCTCGCGCGCCGTGTCGTCGGCGTCCGCGGGTCGATGTCTTGTAGGAGCGTTTCGCTCATCGACCCGGCGCACCCCGAGGCGAGCCTGATGGTGGTGAAGCTCCGTGCCTCGCCGGGGTGTGGCAGCCGGATGCCCCTCGGCGGCACCGCGCTCACGGCTTCACAGGTCGAGTGCGTGCGCGTCTGGGCGGCGCACCTCGCGGCGACGGTGATCGCCGACGCGGGTGTCCAGCCGTGACTCGCGCGGTGTCTGCGGTGCTGCTCGCCGCGATGGTTGCGGGCCCGACGGCGCTCGCGCAGGGGCGTCCGGCGCTCGACCTGGAGATCGGCTTCCAGGCGACCGGCCGACACCTCAGCTACCACGAAGATCTCTTCCATCGCCTGAACACCTACGACCTCACGGCGGCGCCGGGACTTTTCGGGCGTGCGGCGTTCTATCCCGGGGCGCTCCGCGGGAGCCGCCTCGGGTCGATGTTTGGGCTGACCTTTGGGGGCGACGTGTTGCTCGCGCCGGCCTCCCTCGACGCGAGTGGCGTCCCGGTGCCGGTGCACGCGTGGGGCTACACCGCGGGGCTACGGGTGCGGCTCCCGACGCCGCTGCCGGATGTGGGACTTGACGTTGCGTACGTGGCGCAACGGTTCACGCTCGGCAACAGCACGCCGACGCTCGACGCGGGGGTGCCCAACGTCGGCGCGCAGAGCCTCCGCCTCGGGATCAGCGGCCGCTTCGCGTTGAGCGGGCGGGTCGCGTTGACCGGGCGCGCGGCGTGGCTTGCGGTGCTCGACACGGGAACGGCGCCGACGCTGTATTTCCCGCGGCAGACGATGCAAGGGGTGGAGGCCGCGGCGGGGGTGGCGGTGGGGTTTGCGGGCGTCGAGGTGCGCGTGGGGGTCGAGTACCGAAGGTATTTCACGTCGGTGCACCCTGAGCCGGGCGACGCCTACGTGGTGGGCGGCGCGCTCGATCAGTACGTCACCGGGACGCTCGGCCTCGCGCTGCGGCGATGACGAACTACCGTCGGCAACCGATGCGGGTGGGGTGGATGGCGACCTCGTCGATCCAGAGGTCGAAGTCGGGTTCGGTGTCGGGGCGATAGAGTTGGAGACCGACGCTGACGCGTACCCAGTCCGGGGCGAACCAGGTCGGAACGCGCGTGGGCAGCACGGACATGTCCACCAGTTCGACGCCGTCGAGCCAGAAGTGAAGTTCGTTGCTGTCGCCCTTGAAGTGCCACTCGAGGCAGGCCCATCGATCGAGGGGCATCGTGCTCGCCGAGCGGCGCGAGTAGTCGGTGGTGGGCGGGCGGGGCGACGAGTCGTAGCTGGCCTCGAGTTGGTGCCCGGAGATGCTGAAGCGCTGCGACACGTTGAGGCCGCCAGCCGGGAGCGCGCCATCGAAGATTCCGGCATCGACGATGCGGCCACCGGACTCGAAGAGGGTGCTGTGGGTGCTGGGCGAGCGGGTCTCCATCCACACAAAAGCCCTGCCAAAGTAGGTGTTTCGGATGCGTGGGAAGCCCAGCGAGGTACGTAGGCCGACGCTGGCCCCGACGCCGCCATCGACGTTGGGAGCGTGCGTGTGGGCGTGGAGCGCGTGGCTCCCGCGCGCGGCGCGGGTGGTCTCGACGGCGAGGGTTCCGTTGCTGGCGTACGGGGTCCAGACGTCACGGTCGTAGCCAGCGTCGCCCTCGAAGTCCTCGCAGATCGCGAGGCCCGAGTCGGCGCAGCGTGAGGGGCCGAAGTAGCCAACGTCCGCAGCGGCATCGCGGGTGACGTCGCGGGTGACGTCAGTCGGAAGGTCGACCGGGACGTCGGTGGTGGCATCGACCGGGACGTCGACCGGGACATCGCTGCCGACATCGACCGGGACGTCGGTGGTGCCATCGACCGGGACATCGACCGGGACATCGACCGGGACATCAGCGGCGACGTCGGTGGCGGCATCTCGCAAGGACTGAATGGGGTCTTCCAGACACCCACCGGGGGTAGAAAGCACGGCGAATACCAGCGCCGAGCCGAGGGATCGGGCGCGCGGATGGGAAAGATCTGCGGTGGGCATCGAAGGCCGCGATCAGATCATGGGGATTGCGTGCCCGTCATCGAGGATGAGCCGCGCGACGGCCTACCGACCCAGGAGCGCCGCCAGTTGTGCCGCCAGCGCGTCGGCCCTCGCGCTCTCGGCGTCGGCCCGCACTCTCTCCGCCTCGGCCCTTGCGCTCTCCGCCTCGGCCCTCGCGCTCTCCGCCTCTCGCGCGGTCAGCCACAGTCGCTCGCCCGCTTCGTCGTCGGCGATGCGCAGCCGCGTCCCGTGATCGGTGACCACCAGCCACGCACCCAGCGCTTCGGAGTACGCCGGCGCCTTGCCCGCGAACACCTGCCGAAACGTTCCCTCCTCCGACCGTCGCCACACCTGGAGGGTCCACGGTCCGCCCATCCATCCGCGACCGCGTCGCTCGGGATCAAACACCCACAACTCGCCCGCGCCGCACGCGGCGTACTTCGCGGGGCCTTCGGTGTAGTCCTTCTTCGCGGTCTTGCGGCTGACCACCTCGATGGCGATGCGCGGCGGGCAGTGCCCTGGGTCCCAGATGAGCAGGCTCTGCAACTTCGGTTCGGGCGGCGCGGGCTCGACCACGCACACGTCCGGATCAACGCCGACCGTGGGGTGCTCCTCATCCCAGCGCACTGCGAGGTTGGCGTACACCACCGCGTCGCGCCGGGTGCGCTCGACCCACGCGCGCAGAATCTCCTTCAACACCGTAATGGCGGCTTCGTGTTCGCTGCTCTCGGGCATGGTGACGTCGTCCTCGAGCACCCAGCGCTCGGACCACCGCGGGGCTTCGAACACCACGTCCACCCCACCGCTGC
>CANJUR010000139.1 GCA_947477565.1 Deltaproteobacteria bacterium | reverse complement strand
TTAGCAGGGATGCGGGGAACGCTCGTAACTCTGCTGAAACACAGACCCGGAAACCGTCGCACAAGCGCGGTCTGAGAAAACTGAGCTTGCGCGCGGAACGCCGCTGGATCGAAGTCGGAGGCTCCCATTGGGTCGAGGAAGCCACCGCTCGTACTCGACGGCGGAAGTGACCGGTGGGGTTCGCGAGCCCCACGGAGCACTTCTGTCGGCATGTTCTGAGGGTGCCAGTCGTCGGCGCGGGCTCAGACTGCTGGCCGCTCGTCGGTGCCAGTCCGCGCGATACGCGACGGTTTCCCACGCTTGTTTCCCCGCAGTCTGACGGTAGACCACCGTTTCCACGGATCCCTGATTAGAATTCAGGGGATGCGAATGACTGGCTACAAGCAGTCATTCACCGACCGATAAACGTCTCTATGCTCGACGTTCTGGGGGCAGTTCTGTCACAGACCAATACGCGCACGAAATGTTGTCGCGGATGTGGGGAATGTGAATGCCTGATTGAGCAGATAGACATTTTCGCGGTCTATGACGAGCGGCCAGAGTGCCGCACCGATTTCGCTGCGACTCCCGTCGAAGATCGCGCTGCGCATGAGAGTCGCCGCTTGCTCGCAAGTGAAGTGGCGCATCGCGCCGACGAGAAAGTCTCGAATCACACTGATCTTGTCCTGATCCATAGTCACTCTGCCAAGCGCACCACGGATCCGCGCCAATTCCTCTGACGATACGGGGGCGCGGGCGTCGGTGACCGGTGGCGGTGGGGTTCCGCAAACGTGGTCCATGCCCGGTGCCACGATGCACCCCTGTGGACAGGCCTCGGTCTCCACGGTGCCTTCGATGCAGCGCTGACGCCCGTCGCGCTGGGCCGTACAAGACCATACGCTCGTCTGCCCGGAGGCTGAGCCTATGCATCGCGGCGGCAACGGTATCGCGGGTGCTGCTACCGCCCGTGCAGGCACATATCGGGTCGACCCACTGCCTGCGCATCGGCCCGCGGCCGAACGCCAGTCGAGTCCAGCCGCGCGCTGCGCCTGGAAGCACGCAATCGTGGCATTCGCGGATTGCGTCCCCTGACAGACGGTGGTGGCGTTTTCCCACTGCCAGAGGGTTCCGCCGCCCCAGTCGATGCCACCGTGCATGATCCGGTTGAAGCAGAGCGCCGGCTCTGCATCACGGCCCCCGCGGCAGAGGCTCTCGATGTTAGCATTCGCCCAGACGGTATTGCCCTGATAGTCCCAGGCGACACGGCCCTGTAGCGCTAGAGTGCAGGGGATCATCTCAAACGTCTGCGCGAGCGCCGCGTGGGTCACAGAAGACAGGGAAAGAACGACAAACACGGAAGACATTCTGTACTTCATGGATTTGCTCATTCCTGTTCAGTAAGTGGCAGTCACCGCGTAGGTGACGGCGCAGTTCTGGATCCAGTTCGTGCAGTCGAACCCGAGGTGGTAAGAGCCGGCAGGGAGATTGGTCACGCAGTCCGTGGCGGTGCTGATGTCGACGTGTTGCGCATAGACGCGCGCGCCCGACCCTCCGGTGATGTGGAGACTCCAGTTCGTGGCCGTCCAGATGCCGACGTTAAAGCCGTCGCCCGCTGATGAAGTCGCAGAGAAGCAGACTGTGGTGGTGACCGGCAAAAAGAACGGCGCTCCGAAGACCGAGCCGAAGTACCCGTTGCCCGAGGCCAGGACGTGGCTCGTGGGCATGGTCGTCGACATGGACGCTGCGCATGTGCCGGAATTGCACGTCTGTCCCATCGAACAGGTACCGCAGGAATTGCCGCAGTTGTCGATGCCGCACACGCGCCCCCCGCAGGAGCACGTCGGAGGCATGGTGCCGCCGCGACAGGTCCCGTCGGAGCAGGTTCCGACTGAGCAATAACCGCACGTACTGCCGTAGTCGTCGATGCCGCAATCCCATCCGAGCTGCCGACAGGTTTGTCGGGTATCGGGTGTCGGTGTCGGGTTCGGTGTCGGTGTCGGCACGGGGCCACAACCGATCGCCATTGCAGTGACCGCTACGAGAATGAGCTTCATCGGAACCTCCTCCGATCGCGAAATACGCGACTCCACGGCTCGTCCCCTAGCGCCACACGGAACCGCCGGTCAATATAAATATGTAACATGAAGGATACTTGATGCGCGCGCCCGGGGTTATTTGCGATCCACCGGACGGTCGTCGGGCAGGAAAGTACGTCTTATGCTCCCTGTTTCTGGGCGTATTGTTCATGCACGCAGTGGTGCTGTGCATTCCCGCACCGAATCCCGGCGTTCGTTTTTCGAGTCACCGACGTACCGGGAGGTGCTCGAGCGGCTTGCGGCCAACGTGCAGCGCGTGCGGGCCGCCCGGGGATGGACGCAGGAGGAGTGCTGCGCCCAGTGCGGCGACCTGGACATCACGCTGTTGCGGGCGATTGAAGCGGCCCGCGCGAACGTGACGGCGGCGACGGTCGCCCGGCTCTGCGAGGGCCTCGGGGTAGACGTGTCGGAGTTCTATGATTCGAAGACGGTCTTCGTGCGACGGGGTCCGGGGCGACCGCGACGCGAACGAAGCCCGGACGAGGTGGAGTTGTCGGGATACAATCAGGTTGCGGCCCAGGAGCAGCTGCCGCCGGATCTCGTTACGGCGCCCGTGGAGCCCGCTCGGACCACCGTCGTGCGGAAGCGTCCACCACGCTAGCGTGAGGCGCGCTGGGTGATGCCGCGGCCGGGAGATGCGCTCCTGCAGATTGTACTGGGAATCTCCTGGCCAACCCGCTAGCGGGGATTCGAGAGGGCGATCATGGGGATGAATATCGGGTGGGTACGCGCGTGTTGGACCGTGCTGTCTTTCGCGGTCCTGACTGGATGCGGCGGCAACTACCGCGGCGGAAACTACAACAGCAGGCGCGGTGACTGGAGCGGGGGTGGCTCTTTTCCGGTCGGAGGATTCGCGTCGGCGCCGTCCGCGCAGTCGGAGTGGCAGGCGGAGGTCACCTACGAGCCGCCTTCGGCGTTCTCACGCTGGGGCTTCCGCGTGCTGGTGCGGCCATTCGACAACGATTCCTCCGCGGGCATCACGCAGCGCATGGCGCAGATCATCGATGCGACGCGATCGTTCGACGTCGTCACGAGTGGCGCCGTCCACATGGCCGTCTCCGGGGCGGTGCAGGAGAGCCGGGTGGGCGCCGAGAGCGTCGAGGTAGAGCCTGCGCGATGCGTTCGCACCCTCCAGGAGACGCGCTCGCGTCGCGTGCCCTACGAGGTCGAAGATCCGGCCGCGCCCCCCTCGACGCAGACCCGCGAGCAGAACTACGAGCAGCTTGGCGAGGCGATCGGCAACCTCATCGTCGCCGCGGCAGGTGGACGGCCGAGCACCATGGGACGGCGCACGCACACGGAGTATCGCGACGAGGAGTTCTTTGTGCCGGTCGAGCAGGCGTACGGCTGCCAGACCGTCGTGCGGCACATCGACGCGACCTTTCGGCTGCATGTTCAGGTGATGGCCCGCACACGCCCGGTGCGCGTGGTCTACGAGCACGATTTCGCCGAGCACGACGACGAGCGCACCACCGGTCGCCGCGGATCGGACCACGGCGACCAGGAGCCTGCGCCGGTCGATGGCGAAGCCCTGTTGCGCTCGCTCCAGGCGCGGGCGCTCGACGCGTTTGCCAGAGAAAACATGCCGCATTCGGCGTCCGAAACGCTGCGCTTCGAGGCCTGTGGCGACGAACGCTGCGCGGCCGCGGTCACGCTGGTGCGCACCCAGAACTTCGACGAGGCAAACCGGACGCTCACCGAGCTTGTGACGCAGGACGCGCTGCCGCGTCGGCATCGTGCGGTCGCGTACATGGCCGCGGCGATCTTCGACCGCGGACTCGTCCGGGCCTACTCGGGGCAGTTCGCGTCGGGCGTCGACGACATCAGCCGCGCGATCGCGCTCTCGCCGGGACACCCGGACTGGGAGGCGCGCCTCGCCCGCATCCGCGAGATGGCGACCGCCGTGGGGGTCGAGATCCCGGTGCCCCGGGCGCCGCGAGGTGCGCGACCCGCCGCGGGGGGGCGTCGTCCGGCGCGGTGAGGGCCACGAGGCTCCTGCCCGGGAGGGTATGGAGTCCGTCTTTCATCCGGCGGCCATGGTCATAAACCCGGCCACGAGGGTGTCGTCGGGGCAAGAACTGTCGCCGGACGACCGCGCCCGCCCGCAGATGGACTCGCCTAACGCTCCCTGTGGCCCCGCTCGCGCGACGGTCGCCAGTGGACAGGCGCGCCTGGGGGACCTTGAGCGCCCTGGTCCCGTTGCGCCGAGGCGCACAGGGGGTCCTTGAGCGCCCTGGTCACGTTGCGCCAGGGTGCATCTGGGGCTCTTGTGACACTGCGATGCGGCGGACGACGTGGGTTCCGGGCCCCGTGAGCGAGGCCTTCGCGATGCGCCAAACCGGACCCCTGGGCGTGCAGTCGTCCGAGCCATGCGGATCACCAGCCCGGGGGCGATGATGAAGGGTCGGGAGAAGGCCTCCATCGAAAGAGTGGGTGGCTGATCCGTGATCGCGAGACACCCCCCGACGGATCATCGGGGAAGATCAGTCGGCGAGCGCCGAGAGGACGCCGCTGCGCAACTCGTCGGCGGAGAACACGCCGCGGTCGGTGACGAGCGAAGTGACCAGGGCGACGGGCGTGACGTCGAAGGATGGGTTGAAGGCCTCGGTCTCCCGGGGACACCAACGCACGGACCCAAACGATCCAGCGGCGCCGCGCACTTCGTCGGCGTCGCGCTGCTCGATCGGAATCGCATCGCCGTCGGCGCACGCGAGGTCGATGGTGGTCCACGGGGCGACCGGGTGGAAAGGAACGCGGTGATGGGCGGCCGCGACGGCGAGGGAGTACGTCCCGACCTTGTTGGCGAAGTCGCCATTGCGCGCGACGCGATCGCTGCCGACGAAGACCCGCTGGGCGCGTCCGGCGCGAAGGATCACCGCAGCCATGCTGTCCGTGATGAGGGTGTGCGGGATGCCGAGGCGACGGAGTTCCCAGGCGGTGAGGCGGCCGCCCTGGAGGAGCGGACGGGTCTCATCGACGTAGACGTGCACGCGCTTGCCCTGGGCGTGCGCGCGGTGAATGACCCCGAGCGCGGTACCCACGCCCACGGTGGCCAGTCCGCCGCTGTTGCAGTGGGTGATCACCCCGGTGCCGTCCTCGACGAGCGCGGCGCCGTGTGTGGCCATCGCGTCGCAGCGGGCGACGTCGTCGAGGAAGACGTCGAGCGCGATGCTTGCGACGTGGGAGAGGTCGTCGCCCGCGGCCGCGGCGAGCAGTCGGTCGATGGCGGCCATCAGGTTGACCGCGGTCGGGCGCGCGGCGCGTAGGAGCGCGGCGGCGGCGCGAAATGCATCCGGTGCGCAACCGCCACGCACCAGGAGGCCCAGGCAGAGGGCGGCAGCCACCCCGATGAGCGGCGCGCCGCGCACGGCCAGCGTGCGGATGCAGTCTTCCATCACGCGCGGATTGGATGCGTCGATCCAGCGTTCCTCGTCCGGGAGGCGTCGCTGATCGAGGATGAACAACCGCTCACCATCCATCCGAAGGGCCATCGAGGAGACCGGAACCCACGTCGCGGAGGTGCTCATGCCGACGCAGACCATAGCCCTCTTGCAGCGACCCCAGGCAGCACAAATCCACACCGCCTACCGTCGCGCCGCGGCCGCACGCCAAGCCGATATGCGGCATCGCAGGCCTCATCAAGGCCGCCGACCCGTGGTGTCTCTCTGGCCAGAGCGGAGCGTCGTCAACGCGGGGCTGCGGTGATCCGCGTCGGCGCGAGGCGATGTGCGGTGCGCACGAGGCGGTGGGTCTCGTAGCCCGAGGCCGCCGTCGTCGCGCGCTGCGTACGTGGCCGTCGATGCCGTGCACCCGCGCTGAAACCGCTGCGGGAAGTTCGCGATCTCGGACCAGGTTCCGACGTAGCGCGTGAGGTCAACGCGCGACGGTCTGCAGCGCCGAAAGGTGGAGGCGCTCCGTGGTCGTGGCCGCGCAGCCCGCGCCGAGCACACCGAGCACACCGAGCAGGAGCAGTGCATGTGGCTTCATCGGAGGGTCTCCACGAAGACGGGCGGTAGCCGCCGTGCGGCCCCTGGTCAATGTGACGGCGGCGACTCTGCGGGCGTCACTCGCACCGCGCTGAGTCCCTGCGCATCGATCGCCGCGGCTGCCGCTGCGTGCAGTCGTTCTTCCCACTGCGCGCCCGCCGCCTCGCGCGCTGTTTCGTAGCGATCGCGCATCATCCGGTGCTGCACTCTCCGTCGCACGGCCTCCAGGGGAAGCACCTCCGCTTCGCGTCGCGCGAGTCGTTGCACCACGGCCCAGGCCACGATGCGCCGCGGCATCGGTCGTCGCCGCACCATCACCGTCGCGGTGACGAAAACCCTCACCGGCCGCTCGGTCACCGCGCCATCGCGGGGCAGCGCAAACGCCGCCGCCACCACCGCCGCCCCCACCGCCGCCGGAACCTCCTCTCGCCGCAACTCCCCCAGATCCCCGCCGTCCCGTGCGCGCAGCGGGTCGATGCTCCCGGCGAGCACCGCCTCGAACGTCGCGCCTCGGTCCAGCGCCATGATCGCCGCCTGTGCCATCCGCTCCGTCCGCAGTATTGCCCACCGCGCCCGCACCCTCACGGGCCGCTGGAAGTCCTCCGCGTGCGCCGCGTACCACCGCGCCATCGCCGTCTCGTCGGGCACTGTCACCCGCGTCAGCGCCTCGGCCCGCAGCAGTCCTTCGGCCAGCGTCGCTGCCACTGCCCGATCGCGCAGCCCCGTCGCCGCGCCCTCTTCGCGCATCAGCGCCGCGGCGCTCTCCTCGGCCACCAGGTCATCGACCAGCGCGCGCACTCCGAGCGGCGCAAGTCCCTCGCGCGTCCGTTGCCACGCCCGCACGGCCACGTCGCACACCGTCAGCGGCACGTCCGCCACCCGCGCCACTTCCACGCTCGCGTGTTCCACGGCCACCGGGCACGGCCCCGTCCACGCCGGCGCTGCTCCTCCATGATTTACCTCGGTTGGTAAGTGGGAGTCCGTCGCCGAGTGGGCTGTCGGGCCGCCGCGCACCGCCGCGAGCTCGCCCGGGGGCGTGCAGGTCATTGCGAGCGCGGCGATGACCCAACTCCCAGCGTGGCACCGGCGCGTCGTCACGGTCACCCGCTGACCAGGGGCTCGAGTTCGGCCAGCATGGCTTCTGCGTGGTCGATGCCTTCGCCGGTTTCGTAGCGTCGCGACAGCTTCATGTCCGGCGAGAGACGATACGGCGATCGCTTGCCGGTGCAGAGTTCCATCACCTTGGCGGCGTCGAGGGGCGAGTCGTCGCGCAGGTGCACCACGACGCGCTCGCGCGTGGCCTCGATGCCGAGTGAGCGCAGCTTGCGCAGCCGCGTCTTCACGGACATCACGCGAACCAAAAGTCGCGCTGCGGGTGGCGCCGGGCCGAAGCGGTCTTCCATTTCCGAGGCGAGGTCTTGCACGTCGTCTTCGGAGAAGGCGCTCGCGAGGCGCTTGTAGAGGGAGAGCCGCACGCCGACGTCCTCGATGTACTCCTCGGGGATGTAGTTGGGCTCGTCGAAGGTGAGCTCCGGATCCACGCCTGGAATGATTGGCTGGCCGCGCAGTTCGGCGACGGCTTCTTCGAGCATCTGGCAGTAGAGGTCGAAGCCCACTGCGGTGACGTTGCCCGACTGCTCTGCGCCGAGGAGGTCTCCGGCGCCGCGGAGTTCCATGTCGAGGGAGGCCACTTGAAAGCCTGAGCCGAGCTCGGTGAAGCGCTCGATGGCGTCGATCCGCGCCCGCGCCTCGTCGCTCATCTTCGAGGGCGGCGGCACAAACAGGTAGCAATACGCCCGCTCCCGCGCCCGCCCGACGCGGCCGCGCAGCTGATAGAGCTGCGACAGTCCGAAGAGGTCTGCCCGGTCGAGGATCATCGTGTTGGCCCTCGGAATATCGAGTCCACTCTCGATGATGGCAGTGGCGCAGAGCACGTCGTAGCGCCCTTCGATGAAGTCCATCATCACGGTCTCGAGGGTCTCCGCTGCCATCTGCCCGTGGGCCACGGCGACGCGCGCCGTCGGGAGCAGCTTCTGGAGTTTGTCTGCGCGCTCGTAGAGTCCTTCGATGCGGTTGTAGACGTAGAAGACCTGGCCGCCGCGGGCGAGTTCGCGGGTCACGGCATCCTTCAAGATCTGCGGATCTTCCCTGCACACGACGGTGCGCACGGCGCGACGATCGACCGGGGCGGTGGTGATGAGCGACAGGTCGCGCATGCCCGACACGGCCATCTGCAGGGTGCGCGGGATGGGCGTCGCAGAGAGGGTGAGCACGTCGAGCTGGGCGCGCAGTTGCTTGATGCGTTCTTTGTGGGAGACGCCGAAGCGCTGCTCTTCGTCCACCACGAGGAGGCCGAGGTCCTTGAAGTGAACGTCTTTGGAGAGCAGTCGGTGGGTGCCGACGACCACGTCGATTTTGCCTTCTTTGAGGCGTTTGATGACGTCGCGCTGCTCGGACGCGGTGACAAAGCGCGAGAGCACCGCGACCTCCAGGGGGTACGGCGCGAAGCGGTCGGCGATGGTGCGGTAGTGCTGCTGCGCGAGCACCGTGGTGGGGCAGAGCACGGCGACCTGAGCGCCCTGTGCCGCGACGTGGAATGCGGCCCGCAGCGCCACCTCGGTCTTGCCGAAGCCCACGTCGCCGCAGACGAGGCGGTCCATCGGGAGCGGGGTTTGGAGGTCGACCATGACTTCGTCGATGGCGCGAATCTGGTCTGGTGTTTCCTCGAAGGGAAAGGTGGCTTCGAACTCCTGGTCGAGCATGCCGCGGGGTTTGAAGCTCCGGCCCGGGTGCGCGCGGCGCTCTGCCTGCAGGCGAAGGAGTTCGTCTGCCATTTGCCGCACCGCACGGGCGACTTTGGCTTTGGCCCTGGCGAAGGTTGATCCGCCGAGTCGATCGACTCGTGGCGCACCTTCACCGCCGGTGAATTTCTGAATCTGGTTGAGGCGTGTGACGGGCAGGTAGAGCTTGTCGCCGCCGGCGTATTCGATGACGAGTACGTCGATCTTTTGCGAGCCCACCTCGCGGTGGATGAGTCCGAGATATTTCCCGATGCCGTGATCGACATGGACGATGAAGTCGCCCACGACGAGGGCGCGGAGGTCGTCGAGGAAGGGGCGTGCTCCGGCTTCGCCGCCCTTGCGACGGCCTTGTCTACGGGCGCGCGCGCCGAAAATCTCCTCCTCGGTGACGACCGCGAGGAGTCTGGACGGCAGTGCGAAGCCCCGGGCGAGTTCGCCGATGACCACTTCAACGGCGGCGGTGTCGGGCCGCTCGTCGCGGCGCAGGAGCGCCGGGGAGAAGGTGCCATGGTAGCTCTTGACCGCGAGGCCATGGCCGCGGGCGAGGGTTGCGACGCGTTCGGACTGCGTCGGCGTGCGCGCGGTGAGCAGCACGCGATATCCTTCGCCGAACCAATAGTTGGCTTGTTCCACGAGGGGGACGAGTGCGTCGCCTTTTCCTTTCTCCGCCCGCGTGGCTTTGATGTCGGCGGCGAGGCGGGTCAGCGGATCGGCTCCAAGGTCGATCACCGCCGCATCCATGGGGACGTGCTCGAGTCCGGCGGGATCGTCGGCTGTGGCGCCTTCGCTTGAGCGCACGACGAGTTCATGGTGTGCGGCGACGGGGTACTTCTGCAGCGAGTGGAAGAGTTCGCTTGCGGAGAGGTAGTGGTCGTGGAGGGCGAAGGTGGGGAGGTGCTTTTCGACGCGGGCGGCGTGGTCCTGGCCGGCGCGAGCGAGTTCGTCGTTGAGGGATGCGAGGCATCGCGCGGGTTGGTTCCAGAGCACGCGGAGCGACGGCGGGAGGTAGGCCGTGACGGGCTCGAGGGTGGAGTAGTAAGCCGGGAGAAATCCTTCGGCGCCGAAGAAAGCGCGGCCGCTGTCGATGTCTTCGAGCAGCTTGGCAGCGCTATGGCTGGGTAGGTTGACTGCGTCGACGAGGTCTCGGACGCGGCGTCGGGCGCGGGTGCGTTCGGTGTCGCCGACGAGGGCTTCGCGCACCGGGTGGATGAAGAGTTCCTTGATGGAGCGGACGGTGCGCTGCCCTTCGGCGTCGAAGAGTTTGATGGTGAGGCAGAGGTCGTCGTCGAGTTCGATGCGCGCGGGCCAGCGCGAGCTAGGGGGCCAGACGTCGATGACGGCGCCGCGGGCCGCGAAGGTGCCTGGGTCCTCGACGATGGGCACTCGGAGGTAGCCACCCTCGACGAGCCCTTGAAGTAGTCGGTCGCGATCGACCAGCTCTTCGGCCTGCACGAGATCGCATCGTGGGGTGAGGGCCTCGCGTGGCACGACTCGCCGGACGAGGGCGCTCGCGGGTGCGACGAGCACTCTCCAGGGCAAACCCTGGGAGAGGTGGAAGAGGGTCGCGAGGCGAGACATCGCGGTGCGGCGATCGGGAGCGACTTCGACGAAGGGCGATTGCTCTGGGGAGGGGAGTACGAGCACTTCGCCGCGGCCTTCCTCGGCGGCCTCTTGATCCTCTGCGGAGCCGAGGAAAAAGGTGACGTCCGCGGCGAGGCGTCGGGCCTCGTCGGCGTCGGCGGTGACGACCAGAACGGGCGTGCTGCCGAGTGCGCGGGAGGCCTCCGCGAGAAAGAGTCCGAGCGCGCCACCGCCGGCTCGGACGAGATCATGGCGCCTTGTGGCTGGATCATTGAAGCGGCGCACGGCCTCTCCGAGATCGAGTCCGAGCGAGAGGGCAGGGGCGGGCGTATCGGAAGGCGAGGAGTCGTCCACGGCCGCGGCGGCGTAGCACAAGCGGGCCCGGGGGGAGGAGCGCGCGTACGATCCGACCGACGCGTCAGAGGCCTTCCTGGTTTGCGACGACGTGGCTCGATGGCTTCACGCATCTGCGACGACCGACGCCTCCGCGACGAGAGCACTGCGGTGCGAGCGCGCTCGCCTGTGCGCTCATCGACGCCGAGAAGCGCTTGTTTTCTCGATGTTTCTGAGAAAAGCGCAGAGAGTGTGGGAGGATTATTGACGCCAGAACTGAGGAGAGTAGAAGACGCCTCCCGCCGACGAAGCGCCCCGCAAGGAGTGCTGAAGCGACGGGAAAAAGAAGTCATCAACCACTAAAAGGTTGACGGCGGATGGAG
>CANJUR010000138.1 GCA_947477565.1 Deltaproteobacteria bacterium | reverse complement strand
CGAGCAGAGTCTCGTCCTGACGTACGGCGCCGACATCGTTGGTGCCCGGGATGTCCTCCGCGAAGAGCACCGCGACCACGCCGGGCAGACCGCGGGCGGCCGCGGCGTCGCGACGCAGGAAGCGCGCGTGGGCGTGCGGTGAGGTCACCGGCCAGAGCGTGAGCATGCCGCGGCGCTGGGCGTCGTCGTCGATGTAGCGGGCGGCGCCGGTGGCGTGGAGCAGGCCGCTCTCATGGCGCAGCGCGCGGCTGGCGTCATCGGACTCCGCCGCGGCGGTGAGCACGTAGTCGAGCGGGAGATCCTGCGCAAACGAACGGTCGCCCACGACGAACTTCTCGAAAAGATTGGGGATGAGCTGCCGCCGGTACGCCGCGCCGCCGCGGGCGTCGCTGATGGGGGTGAACTCTTCGGCGAGGACCGCGAGTGCGTCGCGAATACCATCCAGGGTAAACGGATGGCCCAGGAGTGCTGCCTCGGTGGCCTTCGCGCGCACCGGAGTCGCGGCCACGCCGCCGTAAGCGAGGCGTGCGCGGCAGATGATCTGGTCCGCGTCGATCTCGACACAGAACGCGCCGGCGACGATGGAGATGTCCATCTCGCGGCGCTTGCTGACCTTGAAGCTGTCCGCACGCCGCGCACGCCCCGCGGCGAGCCTCGGCCGCGGAACCTCCACCGCGAGCAGCACCTCGTCGGCGGCCATCGCGGTCTGTCGATAGCCGAGAAAGAAATCCGCGAGCGCGAGCGAGCGCACCCCGCGCATCGAGGCCAGCGTGACGGTCGCGTCGAGGGCGAGCAGCACCGGCGCGAGGTCGCCGATGGGCGACGCGGTCACCAGATTTCCAGCGAGAGTTGCGCGGTTGCGAATCTGCCGCGACGCAAACACCGCCAGCATCTTGTCGAGCGTCGGCAGCGCCCCGGCGAGCGCCTCCTCGATCTCCGTCAACGTCGCCGCGCCTCCGATGCGTATGACCTCCGCGGCGCAGTCGATGACGTGCAGCGCGCGCACGCCATCGGTAGCGATGAGGTGCGGAAACGCCCGCGGCTTCTTGTTGAGTTCGACGCCCACCTCCGTGGCCCCCGCCACCAGCACCGCCGCAGGAAACTCCGCCCGCAGCGAGAGCAGCGCCGCGAGCGCCTCCGGTCGATCGAAACGCTCGCCGTCTTTACCGTAGAAGGTAATATCCGGACGGTTCGGCAGCGGCTCGTGCAGCCTCAGGTGGAAGCGATCGCCGGGGTCGCGCTGCGCCAGCGCCTCGTCCATCGCCTCTCGGATGGGCCGGTACCCGGTACAGCGACAGAGGTTGCCGCAAAGCTGATCGGCGACGCGGTGGGCCTGATCGCTGTCTGCGCGGTGGTAGCCCTCGAACATCGAGACCACGAACCCCGGCGTGCAGTAGCCGCACTGCGAGCCGTACCGATCGGCCATCGCCGCCTGCACGGGGTGCGGGCCGCCTTCCGCGATGCCTTCGGCGGTGAGCATCTCGCGCCCATCGACCATCGGAAGCACCGTGATGCAGCTACAGAACGCCCGCCAGGTGCCGTTGCCGTGCGCGTCGTGACCGCGCATCGCTACAGAGCAGGCGCCGCAGTCACCCTCCGCGCAGCCCTCCTTCGGGCCGGTGGTCCCGTTGGCGCGGAGCCAATCGAGGAGGGTGGTCTGGGTCGAAGCGCCGGTGACGGTCACCGGCTTGCCGTTGAGCAAAAAGCGAATCGCGTCTGCCATGTTTAGATGGCGCGGACACTACCCCAGCCGGTCCGGAGGTCGAAGCGCCAGTCGGAGTGGCACCGCCGCAGAATCCCCGGGCTCGACGAAGCGCGCCACGTCCGCGAGGGCCTCCGCCAGCGCCTCGTCGTTCGGCCCCTCGGTCATCGTCACCGGGAAGCCCCGCACGTCCGCATCGCCATCATACAAGTGCTCGTAAAGCGCATGCCCAAAGAGGAAATTCCCACCGGGCCCCTGAAGGACTCCGCCCTCGTCGATCATGGCGAGGGTGTCCTGCTCGCGCGATCGGGCGTTGGGGAGCGTCTTTACCTCGGACCCGAGGCGTCGCACGTGGGCGTCGTGCTGCCGCCGCGTGAGGGCCCGTTTGGCGTGCGGATACATCGCCCAGACGAGCGCGTTGAAGAGGTCGTGCGGGTTGCGCAGCCGCGTCGAGACGTTGCCCTCGCGATGAATGCGGACGTCGTAGAGGGAATCGACGCTGCGCTGCTTCGCGCGGCGGCTGCGCGGCGACTGCACGGTGAAGCGCACGGGGCTTCTCCCGGCGGGATTGACCAGCGGTCCGAGGCGTTCGTTGAGTTGATCTAGAGAGGGCCAGTCGGCGAGGTCGCGCAGCCTCTGCGCCGCCGGGAGCAGCGTCACTGCCCAGGGGGCGTCGATGAAGTCAGCGGACCAGGACGCGCGGGCCACAGCGCCAGCCCCGCGGGTCAGGTGAGGCTCTCGGCTACGAAGATCACGTCGTCCGGGAGCAGGTCGAAGTCCGGGGCGCGGCCCTCGGCGATGTCTTCCGCGCGGAGCACGAAGGTGCGGCGCTGGCCGTCGCGATCGATGCGAGTGACACGCACGATGTTCTTATCTGCGATGGCCGTGAAGCCGCCGGCCAGGGAAATGGCTTGCGTGAGGGTGATGCACTGCTGGTGCGGAAACACCCCGGGGTGCTGCACCTGGCCGAAGATCGAGATGCGGCGGCTGTTGATCTCGCGCACCTCCACGCGAACCGTCGGATCGCGCAGGATATTTCCCCCCTCGGGGTTGTCCTGCGAGCGCTCTCCGAGGCGGCTACGAAACATGTCCGATAGCTCCCCGGCCTGCATTCCGGTGACGCGCACGCGCCCGAGGTACGGAAACGTGATGGTTCCGTCTTCACCGACCCGGTACTCACCGGTGAGGTTGGCCTCGTTGAATACGGTGACCGTGAGTACGTCGCGCGGGCCGAGCCCGATCACGGTATTGCGGCACGTGGTGCGCGGCGGGAGCGGCGCGCCCACCGGGCGACGACAGCCCGTGGACATCGTCGCGAAGGCGACCGCACCGAGCAGGAGACGTCGAAAGAAAAGGGTCATCACAACATTGGCCAAGGGTTGCACCGGGACGTGGTGGCGTTCACCACCGACGGCGCAGGGAGTATCCCTGCCGGGAGCATCGAGGCAACGGGTTTGGGTCGGGAAGTAGTCCTGGCGGCCGGTCGCGTGCTAGCGCCGCAAGCGTGCGTCGGCGTACGGCAATCACGGCGGTAGTGCTAACCCTCCTCGCGGACGCGGGGTGTCGGTCGTCCCGATCCGCGTCGTCCGATGCGGGCGTCGGTTCCGCGCCCCACCGACCTCACGCGAATCCACCGCAGGAGCCCATTCCGCTGCGCGCACCGCCGACGGACACCGGCCCCAGCACAATCCCCAGCGCGCGTCCGCTCCCGGCCGCGGGAGCCTTCGTCACCATTCCCGCGGGATCGTTTGCGATTGGCAGCACGCCGGGTGATCCCGGCCGCGACCCCTCCGTCGAGGTTGATCTTCCGCCGTTAGCGCTTCCGGCGTACACCATCGACGCGCTGCCGTTTCCCAACGATCCGGCGCAGCCGATGGCGAGCGGTTTGACCCGCGCTGCAGCGGAGCGAGCGTGCGGGGCGCGCGGCCGACGCATCTGCTCTGAACTCGAGTGGGAGCGGGCGTGCAAGGGCCCCCGCGGGGCCGCGTACCCGGGCGGTGACGTATGGGGCGGAGCGCTTTGCACGCAGGGAGATCTTGGGCGTTGCGCATCGCCGGAGGGCGTCTTCGCGCTGGGCACGCGCCTCGCCGAGTGGACCCGCGATGATCTCGACGCGCGCGGAATCATCCGCGGAGCGTCCGCGAGCGCGGCCGGGGTGCTGCACCGATGCGCATCGCGCCGAACGGCACTGGCCGCGCAGCCGGGCCTGGAGTTGGCATTCCGTTGCTGCGGGGACGCCCCGGCGCCGGCGACGACGTACCCGCGGGAGGTGTCCCGGCGTGCTTTTCGCGAAGAGCCGATGAGCGCGGTGCAGGTATCGGCGCTCATTGCCAGCGTCCCGGAGCTGGAGCGACTGCACCTGCGTGATGGGTTGGCGATGTTCGTGCCGCCGGCGATCAACGAGGTGATGAACCACGGCGCGACGACCGTGGAGTTGCACCCGGAGTTTACGGTTACGGTAAACGCGGTGCGCTGGAGTCCGACCTTTGGCGACGACCTCCTGGTGCTTTCCGCACGGTCGCGGGTGGGCAGTTGGGTGGCCGCGCTGTGGGTGCTGCCCGGCGGGCGGTACCGCCACGCGTCGAGCTTCCTCCTGCAGAACGACGCCGTCGCGATCGTGCTGGCCTACGGCGAAGCGCGCCGCGAGGTCGTCTGGTCGTCGTGCTGGAACTGCGGCGGCGAGCACGGCGCTGTCTCGTACACCGACGAAAACAGGGTGCTGATCGTCCAGCGCTGACCGAGCGCGTCCCCTCCGTGGAGTGATCGGGGCGATACTCTGCCCGGTGAGCGCCGAACCGACTCTTTCTTCGGGGGAATCCACCACGCCGTCCGTCTCCGCGGAAGGACCTCCGGGCCCGCAGTCTGCTCGCTCTCGCCAGGAGCGCCGGGTGCCGCTGCGGGTGTGGCTGTTCCCGTTCTTGTTCTTGATGGGGGCGTCGGCGCTGATCTTCCTGGGCGCCCATGGCCTCGACGCGCGGCGACTCCCGGAGGCCCCGTCGCTCTCGTGGAGCCTCACCCACTACGACGGCGCGCCGATGGCCGACCTGCTGCGCGACGTCAGCCAACTGGTGACTGCGCTGCTCGGCGTAGCCATCTCCGTCGTCGCGATCATCGTCGAGCTCGCGGCCAACCGATACACGCACAAGATCACTGAACTCTTCTTCCGCTCGAAGGTGAACTTCGCCGTGATGGGCTTCTTCGTCATCGCGGCGATCGACTCGATCTGGGTGTCGTTCACCTTCCGCGACAACTTCGTACCCGTCTGGGGGACGCTCGTCTCCATGGGTCTCATGACCCTCAGCATGCTGGCCTTGCTGCCGTATTTCGCTTTCGTCTTCGACTTCCTCAACCCTCTCAATATCGTCACGTGCATCCGCTCGGAGACCCTGGCGACGATCCGCGTAGCGTCCACCAACATTTCCTCCGCATCGCGCAGCACGGAGTCGATCCAGCGGAACGCCGCGGAGGGCACCGAGCAACTGTCGGACGTGGTGCTCAACGCCATGGCCAACCACGACGGCGCCATCGCCATCGCCAGCGTCACGGCGCTCGGCGACCTCGGCCAGGACTACCTCCACATCAAGGGCGCCCTGCCCCTGGACTGGTTCGTCATCACGGACGCCGTCGCGCAGAACCCCGATTTCGTCTCCATGTCCCCGGAGGTCCTCGCGTCCGTCGGGCGCGAACGGGAGTGGTTTGAGTTCAAGCTACTGCGGCAGTTTCAGACCATCTACCAGGGCGGCCTCGGAGGCAGCCGCGAGCTCTGTTACGTCGTCGCGATCAAGACCCGCGAGCTCGCCGAGAGCGCGATGGAGCGCGCCGACCCCCGTGTCGTCTCGCTCTGCATCAAGTTCTTCAACACGTTTCTGCGGAGCACCGTCAACAGCCGCGACGTGCGCACCGCCTACAACGTCTTGCACCAGTATCGGCTGCTCGCGGACACAGCGCTCCAGCGCAACCAGGGCCGCTTCGCCGTCGAGATCGCCCGATACTTCAAGTATTACGGGCAGTTGGCGTTCAACGTCGACCTCGGGTTCATCCTGGAGACGTCGGCGTACGATCTCTGCACCCTCAACGAAATCGCCTTCAACCTGAACTCCCCAGAGCGCGCCGAGCTTCTGCGCATCTTCCTGCAGGTGGACAAGGAGGGTGACGGTGGCACCCGCGAGGCGTCCCTCAAGGGCGTGCGCAAGGCGCAGGTAAAACTCGCCACCTGGTATCTCCTGCACGGCGACGTGGGCTCCGCGCGCGAGGTCTTCCAGGACATGCGCGACGAGAGCCCGGCGCGGCTCGCTGCCATCCGCGATGAGATCCTTTCGGTCACCTCGCCAGAATTCTGGGAGGTCACCGACCGCGGGACGAACTTCGATTTCATCCCCGGCCCGCGCAAGCACAAGCTCGTGGAGTTCTTCGGATGGTTCGGCGACACCATTCCCCAGCCGCGCATCGGCCTCATCCCCGACGACGTCCCTGGTGACCGACCTGCCCCCGCCAACGTCCCCAACCCCTCGGTGAGCTGAGGCTCCTGTACGAGGGCTGCGCACCGCCAGCGTGCAACAAGGGAACAATGAAGCCGCAGCCGACGCAGATTCGGCTGCAGACCCCATCGGCAGAATGGCCGTTTCACCGCAAAATGAACTGCGGAACAAGTGCTGCACACGTCCCACTCGGACGAGGAGCTGCACATTGAACTGGACCATCGACGCGACGGCGTCAGCGCAGACACTGGATGAGATATCGACGACCGCTCGGCTCGATGTGGCGCGGAGGGGCTGCTGATGGGCGCCCGATTCGTCGTGACCAGCGGCAACGAGCTCGTGAAGGGAATGACCTGCGGACGCGTGCAGCTACCGAAGGGCGAGACGCCCATCGACTCGGTGTTGCGGCGCATCTGTCGCGAGACCGGGCTTCGGCTCGTCACACTCCGACAGGACGACGCGCAGCCCGATACCTCAGTCCTTCACTACGAGTTGCTGTTGGGTCGCGGACGCATCAAGGCAATCGTCGGCGCGGTGAGCATCACCATCACCACCTGAACGGACGCCGCTACATCCGGCCGCGAAGCGCGTCGAAGCGGAGCTTCCAGACCATCAGCACGGCCTCGGCGAAGATCTTCCGGGACATCTTCGAGGCCCCCGCGCGCCGATCGACGAAGAGAATCGGAACCTCCGCCACGCGCATCCCCCGCAGCACCGCCCGGTAGGTCAACTCGATCTGGAACGAGTAGCCGTTGCTCTTCACTCCGCCGAGGTCGATGCGCTCGAGGGCGTCGCGAGTGAAGGCTTTATACCCTGAGGTAAGATCGCGGACATCGAGGCCAAGGATGCTGCGGGCATAGATGCTGCCGCCCTTGGACACGAGGTGCCGCCCGGGCCCCCAGCCCTCCACGCCGCCGCCAGGGATATTGCGCGACCCGACCACCACGTCGGCCCCAGCCTCGATGGCGCGAATAAATTCCGGTACGTACCGCGGGTCGTGGGAGAGGTCGGTGTCCATCTCGAAGACCACGTCGTAGGCCTTCTCAAGGGCCCACTGAAAACCCTCCAGGTAGGCGGTTCCGAGTCCCAACTTGCCCGCGCGATGTCGCGCGTGCACCCGCGCGTCGAGGGCGGCGACCTCATCGGCAAGCCCGCCGGTTCCGTCCGGCGAGTTGTCGTCCACGATCAGGACGTCCACCTGCGGGGCGATGGCAAACAGCGCTGCCAGGAACGCGTGGAGGTTTTCCCGCTCGTTGTACGTCGGTGTGATAACGAGGACGCGTCGGCTCATGGCTAAGGGGGCCGGACGCTACGAGCAACGCTTCATCGTGCGCAAGGAGAGATTCCTGCGCGAAGGCGACCCGTTGTAGGGTTTGCCCGGTGTCCCGTGCTCCGGCCGCCGCCTTCGTGTTCTCTATCGCCTTCGCGGCCATGCGCGCAGAGGCCTCGCCACAGGACCTCTTCGGCTACGGCGCACGACCCGTTTCCATGGGCGGAACGGGCGCAGCCTTCGCTGACGACTTCAGCGCTGTGCACGCCAACCCCGCGGGGCTCTCCCGACTGCGCGCCCGCTCGCTCACCCTCGGCTACGTCGGTACTGCGTTCTGGCTCGACGTGGCCGACCGGCACTTCCCTGGCGATACAGGCTCCGCGACGATAATCGGTCTGGGCCTTCCCATCCCTTTCGGCGGCGCACTGCGCGATCGCGTCGGCCTCGGCCTCGGGTTCTTCACGCCCACCAACGTCATCGTGCGAGGGCGCATCACACGCGCCGAGACACCGCAGTTCGTGATCCTGCCCGACAGGGTGCAGACCGTGGCTCTGCAGATCGGCCTCGGGGTCGCTCTACCCGCGGGCTTCCGGGTTGGCGTTGGGGTCATGGCGATGGCGGGCCTCACGGGCACCGTGCTGGTCGCGGCGGATGCCTCCGGGCGCTCGAGTTCACGCATCGACGACCAGCTCGTGGCGACCTACGCGCCGGTGCTCGGCGTGCAGTGGGAGCGTGGTGATTGGCGCTTCGGCGCGACCTACCGCGGCGCACTGGTGGCCAACTTCCTGGTGAGCATCGAGGCACGGGATCTCGGGATCAATCTGCCGATATTCAACATCTCCGGCGTTGCGCAATACGACCCCGCGCAGGTGCAGTTCGAGGCCGCATGGCAGCACCGCGGATGGACCACCGCCCTCGGGTTCACCGGCAAACAATGGAGCTCCTATCCTGGTCCGGCCTCGGCGACGACGGACAACAGCCCTGCGCCTCCACCGCCGGAGTTCAGCGACACCGTCGTCGCGCGCCTCGGCGTCGAGCGCCGCTGGTCCTGGATTGACGGCACCCACGTCGCTCTGCGCGGCGGGTACTTCTACGAGCCGACGCCCGCACCGGCGGCCACGGCGTCCCGCGCATACCTCGACAACGATCGGCACGTCTTCGCCGCAGGCCTGAGCATCGGCGCCACCGCGGCGGGCACCCGCTACACCGTGGACCTCTTCTCGCAGACCCATTGGCTCGCGCCCCGCGAGGCCAGCGCCGCGACTGGGGTGGTCTCGCACGGCGGAGCGCTGCTCCACATCGGCACGAGCGCGACGGTGACCTTCTGAACATGCGCGCCTACGCCCCATCCCTCGCCCTCGCCCTCGCCTTGATTCCCCTGACGGCGCCGGCCAACCCGCTGGACATGTACGGGTTTCTCTCGCGCTCCACGTCGCTCGGCGGCGCCGTCACCGCCGACGTCGGGGACGTCTCCGCGGGTTACTACAACCCCGCCGGCCTCGCCCGCCTGCGCGCCTTCCGCGCCGAGGTCGGTTACCTCTATGCCGCGCCCTCGCTCACCACTGACGGGCGCGACAACAGCGTCGATGCCACCCACGGCTTCGTCGGCGGCATCGTCGCCCCCGGCCGCATCTTCGGCCTGCCCTTCGCGTTCGGCCTCGCGGTGCACGTGCCCGACGATCGGCTCTCCCAGGTGCGCGCTCTCCCGCAGACGCAGCCTCGGTGGGAGCTCTACTCCGTGCGGCTCCAGCGTCTCTTCATCGCGGCGAGCCTCGCGGTCTCCCCGTGGCGTTGGCTGCGCATCGGGGCGGGCCTCGTCTTCATGGCCTCGACCCGCGGCAGCTTCGACATCTCCGGGCGCATCTCCGCCACGCAGCCGACCAACAGCGCGCTCACCCACGGTGTCGACGCAGACCTCACCGCAGTGCGCTATCTCCAGGCCGGCGTGCAGGTCGACCTCCCCTCCAACGTCACCGTAGGGGCTGCATTTCGTGATGAGTTCAGGCTCGACACGGCCCTCGTCGCCAACCTCCAGGGCCAGATCGTCATCGGCAGCATCAGCGATCCGCGCGCGCTCGTGATTCCCGGTCACTACGGGTTGAGTTCGCACGTGCTGACGGCGTTTCAACCGCGGCAGGTCGCACTCGGCGCGGTCTGGCGAATCTCCCCGGTGCTCCGAGTGATGGCCGACGTGACCTGGGTGCAGTGGTCTCGGTACGAGAACCCGACGGCGACTCTCGAAGTGGCGCTCGACCTGACGATTCCCGCTGGGATTCCAGGGCTTCGGCAGCCGTCGGTGCCACAGCCCGCAGCGCGCGAGTCCATGCGCTTCCACGACACCTTCGTCCCTCGGATGGGCGTCGAGGTCACGACCCCCGTGGGTCGCCACTCGCTCGCGTTTCGGCTCGGCTACCACTTCGACGCGACACCTGTGCCCGAGCAGCCCGGACTCACCAACTTCATCGACACCTCCCGCCACGTCGCTGCGTTCGGCCTCGGATTCACACTTCAACGTCTCAGCCCGATGCTCCCCGGCACCATCTCCCTCGACATTCACGCTGCGATGCAACTGCTCAATTCCCGTTCAATCGTGAAGGCCGACCCCAACGACCCGGTGGGCGATTACCTTGCTTCAGGAACCGTCCTCAACGTGGGTACCACCCTCGCGATGGGCTTCGAATGAGCCCGCGCCGTCACCTCGCACTCGCGCTTTTGCTCGCCCTGGGCTGCGGCACCACAGCGTCGCCCGGTGGCAGTGACAGCAACCTTCCGATCGGGCGCAACGGCCCATACCGCCTGCTCGATGGGCAAGAGCTCCCGTCCGGACTCTGCCTCTTCCGCGAGAATGGCGTGACCTTTGAAGACCCCGCGGTGCTGCCGCTCGACTTGCATCGAATCGCGATCTACTTCGCGCGTCGCGACGGAGCGCGTCGAAGCATTCGTCGAGTGGTCGTGGTCGATGCGCTGCGCCTCGAATCCGAGCCGGAAGAAGCCCTCGCTTCGTCGCTCGTCTGGCACGGTGACAGCGTCGGGGCGCCCGACGTCGCGATCACCCGCGATGGCTTCGCGATGGTCTTCGACACGCCCGCCGGCCTCGGCCTTGCGACCAGTCCCGATGGCCGCATCTGGCGCGCCCGGGAGCAGCCGCTCCTCACCGCTGATTCCACCGCGGGCGAACTGACCCCGCTCCGTTCGCCGACCATCGTGGTGCTGCCCGATGGGGCGGTGATCGTCGCGTACGAGAGCGCTGGCGCGGTCTGGTCGGCGTCTAGCGCCTCCCTGGACGCGCCGCTCCGTCGCGTGGACCCGGACACCCGCACGACCCGCCGCGAGGCCCTCCTGGCCCCCAGCGACGACTCTCGTGACGCGGGCTTGGTAGGGTACGCCTCCGGCGCCATTGGCGATCCGTCACTGCGCGCGGAGGAGTCCCTCGCCGGACGAACGCTGTACCGACTTCTATTCTCGGCCCGCAGCGCGCCGTTCGGCCTGGACGGCGGCAGCACCTTTAACCGCACCCTCGGAATCGCTGGATCTTTCGACGGGATTCACTTCTCCCGTGTGGAGGCTGCGGTGCTCACAAGCCGCACCGACCCCACCGTGCGCGCTCCGTCGGCCTGGTCGGACGGACCACTCCGAACATGGCTCTTCCTCTCGGGTCGCTGCGATAGCGGCGGAGCATCGGAGGGCATCCGCGTTGCGGTCGCCCCGGGCAACCGTCGATACCCGCGGACGCCTTGAAACTTACGTGATGGGATAATCGAACGGATCGGTCAGTGGATCGCCCGGCACTCGGTCGCCCAGGTGCCGCCGATGGCGAGGCAGTGCGTGCGGGCCTCGGCCGCGCCCACCCGGTTGTGCTGCTCTGACCGAGCGTACGCGAGAACAAACCAGGCCTGCCCGTTGCGCGGATTGGCCGTCACCGCTCGGTTGGCGACCGCCTCAGCCTCGGCGTGGT
>CANJUR010000137.1 GCA_947477565.1 Deltaproteobacteria bacterium | reverse complement strand
TTTCTGGTGCGGGGCATTCCCAAGACGACGTGCGTGATCCTCATGGGAGCGATCACGATGAACCTCCTGCAGTTCGCCGCTCGCTTGTCGTAGCCCCCAAAGCGCGGGCGAGAGTCGTCACAGCGACGTGTAAACTACCGTAATTCCAGGTGTTTTATGCAATAAGCCCCGCGCGGATTGAGGCCCGCGCGAGATTCCATCACCCCCAGCGACGCAAAGACCCCGAGCGGACCGACGACGAGCCGACGACGACAGCGTACTCGGCTCGCTCGGCGGGAGCGAGGGCCGGTGGAATTCAGGCGCCGACGCCCTCGCGCGAGGCATTGATCCACACCTCTTGAGCGATACGGACCGGCGATTCCCGTAGTTGCTGCCGCTCCAACGGCCCCTCACAAATCCTCGGATTTATGATTGTCGGACCCGCCCTCGTACACCTATCATCCCGCGCCGCCGGAGTCCGCATCGGACTCTGCATAGAGGGTCGTGATGAAGCGCTGGTGTGGTCTCTTCTTCGCTGTCGCCATGGCGACGGCATGCAGCGAGTACAACCGCGAAGCGGTTCAGGACAACAACTCGGGGATGGCCCTGATGCGACAGGGTCGGCTGTCGGATGCGAGGGACAAGTTCCAGCGCGCCGCCGATGCTGATCCCAAGTTCGATCTGCCACTCTACAATCTCTCGCTGGTGCACGTGCGGCAACGGGAGTGGGCGCCCGCTGCGGAGGCCCTCACCCGCGCCATCGCTCGCAACCCCCGCAACGCCGAGTATCACTTCCAACTCGGCAAGGCCCACTACAACCAGGAGCACTGGGAGCAGGCTCGCGCGGCGTTCCAGCAGGCTACGCAGGTGAGCCAGGGTTACTACCTCGCGTATTTCTGGCAAGGCCTCGTAGCAGAGCGACTCGATGAACCGCAGGTAGCACTCCAAGCCTACACCACCGCGCTCACCAAGGCGCCGCGGAGCTACAGTTCGTACGCGCATCTGGGCCGGCTGTATCGGCAGGTTCACGAGTACGACCGCGCCGCTCAGGTGCTTCGAGAGGGACTGCGCATTGCGCCGGAAGGTGCCGTCGAGCGCGGCTCGATGCACAACGTTCTCGGAAACGTTCTGCTCGATCAGGGGCAGCGCGACCCTGCGGTCGATGAGTTTGTGGCAGCCAACCGAGAAGATCCCGAGATGTCGGAGGCGATGTTCTCCGCGGGGTATACGCTCGCCGATGTGCCCGAACGCAGACAGCAGGCGATCCTGTACTTCCAGCGGTTCATCGAGGCACGCGGCGGCAACGCCCCGCGCGAATATCTCGACATCGCGCAAAATCGCCTTGCACAGCTCCAGAGCCCTGGCGCGCACTGATCGCACCGATTCACATTCGCAGTAAAGTGTCCCGCAGAGGGCGGAGCGCTAGAGCGCGTCACCGCTGAGGTCTTGAAGGAACGACGATGAGCAACTCCGACGACATCCAGGGCATCGACGGTTCGAGCGCAATCGAAGGGTCTGCGGCGGCGCGACCAGCACCGGACCCGGATCGACTGCGAGAGCTCGACGAAGCTGCCGCGAAGTTCGAGGGTCAGAAGCGCTGGCAAGACCTCATCAAAACCCTCCAGGCGAAGTCGGAGATTCTGGATAACAAGCCCGATCGGGTCGCCATTCAAGAGCGAATCGCCGGGATCTACCTGGAGCGATTCTCCAACCAGGCCGAGGCGATCAAGGCCAACGAGCACATCCTCGATATCGACCCGGGGCACACCCCGGCCATCGATTACCTCAAGTCGATGTACGAGAAGCGCAAGGACTGGGACAAGTTGCTGCGCATACAGCGTCGTGAGGTGGCGGCCGCGCCGTCCGAGCAGCAGCTAGAGCAGTATCTTGGTCTCGCGCGCTTCGTCACCGAGAAGGTGAAGCGCCCTGAGGTCTGCACGGAAATGTGGGAAGAGGTGCTCGCGCGCGATCCGGCGCACCCTGAGGCACTTACGCAACTCTCGGGATTCTACGAGAAGTCGAAGGAATACTCGAAGCTCGCCGATGTTCTGCGGTCACAGTCCGCGATGACGGCGGACGTCCCGCAGCGCATCCAGATCCTTGTCAAGCTTGGGCTCATCGCCGGCGATCGCCTCAACGACGACACAATCGCGGTCGAGGCGTGGCGGGGTGTCCTGGCGCTCGACCCGAACGACCGACGTGCACAGGAAGCGCTGAAGAAGCGTTTTCTGGCGATGCACGCCTGGGACGAACTCGAACAGTTCTACGCCGAGAGCGGGAAGTGGGATGAACTGATCCGCTTGCTTGAGCGCGAAGCCGAAAACCCCGGGGCCGATGACGCCACGAAGGTGTCTCTGTTCGGGAAGGTCGCGCAGTTGTGGGAGGTGCGAAAGGATAAGGTCGATCGCGCGGCACGCTTCCTGGAAAAAGTGCTTGAGATCGACCCCGCCAACCGTGATGCGGCACTTCGGCTGGTGCCGATGTACACCGCGACCAACGACGCGAAAAGGCTCGCGACGGCGCTCGAAGTGAAGAGACTCGGGGACGCGCGAGGCGCAGAACAAGTCGAAACACTCCGCAAGCTCGGCGAACTCTACGAAGGAAGCCTCGGTGAGGCGGCGCTTGCGTTCGAGAGGTTCCGGGACGCGCTGGCGCAGGCCCCCTCCGAACGTCGGTCTGTCGTAGACGTCGAGCGGGCGACGGAGCTGACGGGGCGCTGGCGAGATATGCAGAGCGCTCTTGCAGCTGCCATTGCGGACTCATCCGTGGAGGAGAGCGCGCGTGTGATTCTGCGACTGCGCGCGGGAGCGATTCTGGCGGAGCACCTCGATGACGTCGATGGTGCCGTCGCGCAATACCGAGTTGTGCTTGCTGGCGACCCTGCGCATCCAGAGGCGCTGGCGGCGCTCGAGTCAATGCTGCGCGCGCACGGGCAGTGGGCTGAGTTGCTCAACGTGCTCGATCGACGCCTCGAAATCGTGAGCGAAGCTGCGACTCGCAAGGCCCTGCTGCTCGACGTTGTCCACGTCGCGGAGGAGCGTCTCCAGAATCCGCGTCGGGCGGTCGAAGCGGCGACGGCGATCGTTGCGGAATTCGGCGATGACCCCGATGCACTCGCGGCGCTCGCGCGGCTCTACGAGAAGCAGGAGCAGTGGCCGCAGCTGGCCGAAGTGCTTCGGCGGGAGCTCGAGGTTCACGACAGGCTCGGCGACGACGCGAAGGTGACCGCGATTCGCTTCACCCTGGCGACGGTGACGCAACAGCGTCTGGGACAAACTGCGGAGGCGCTGGAGTTGTACCGGGCGGTGCTTGCGAGCACCCCGGAGCACGATGGTGCTCGACAGGCGCTGGAAGGCCTCCTGCGGGACCCGTCGCTACGGCACGCCGCGGCGGAGGTGCTGCAGCCCGTCTACGAACTGCGGGGGGACTGGGAGGCGCTGGTCCGGGCGCTCGAGATTCTTGTCGCGGAAGGGGACGACAAGCGCGAGCGCGTCGCGCTGCTGCAGCGCATCGGTGCCGTGGCTGCGACGGAGTTGGGACAGGCGCCCCGGGCGCTGGAGGCTTACGGACGTGCGTTTCAGGAGGACCCGTCCAATGCGGACGTCACCGAGACGTTGATGCGCGTCTCCGAGGCCGTAGACGGCTGGTCGCAGGTGGTGGTGCTCTTCCGCGAGGCCGCCGAGAAGCACGTTGGGACGGTTCTCGGGCGTGACCTCTACGTCCGTGTGGCAGAGATCGAGGGACGCTTCCTCGGTAACGTTCAGAACGCCGTGACGGCGCTTGAGAATGTGCTGGCCTCGAACCCCGGCGACGTCGCGGTGCTCGAAGCGCTGGAGCGAACCTGGCGATCGGCGGGGCGCTGGCCCGAAGTCCTCGCGACGCTGCGCCGTCGACTCGAAGTGACCGCCGATGCGGAAGAATACGATCGGGTGCAGTCGGAGATCGCCGCCGTTCAGGACGAGCGGATCGGCGATGCCGAGGCGAGCGTGGCGACGTATCACGCGATGCTCGAGCGCGATCCGACGAACGCCCTGGCGCTGGTCTCGCTTGACCGGATGTTTACCCGGTTGGGTAATTGGTCTGAGCTTGCGGGGAATCTCGCCCAGCAGGTGGCATTGGCGCCGGACGGCGACAGTCGCGCCGCGCTGCATTTCCGCCTTGCGGAAGTGCAAGATCAGAAGCTCGGCAACCGCGAGGCGGCAATCGAGATCCTGCGTGAAGTGGTGGCCCGGGAGGAGTCGTCCGAGCGTGCGGTGAACGCGCTGGAGGCGATGCTCGGCGACGCTGCGTTCACTGCGACGGTGGTCGAGACGCTGGAGCCTGTGTACCGCGAAACCGGCGCCTGGGAGCGGCTGGTTCATGCACTCGAGGTCCAGGCTGGGCTCTCCGAGCGCGGACCGAAGGTGGATCTGCTGCAGCGGGTGGCAGAGCTTCGTGAGACGGCGCTGGATGACGGCGCCGGTGCCTTCGTCGCGCTGACGCAAGCGCTGACAGAGGATCCCGCGCGGGAAGACACGCTGGCAGGGCTTGATCGGTTGGCCCGGGTTCTCGAGATCGATAGGGATTTCGTCGAGGTGATCGAGGCGCGTATCAAGCTGCTCGAAGAGGGCGACGCCGATGTGCGCGTTGGCCTGCACCGCCGCGCCTCCGCGGTGTCCGAAGAGCGCCTGAAGGACCTCGATCGGGCCATCGGGCACGAGGTCGCAGCGCTCGCGGTGCATCCGGGCAATCTCGACGCGGTGTCGTCGTTGGAGCGCCTCTACCAGTTCACCGATCGGCCGCGGGAGCTCACCGAGACGCTGGTTCACAAGGCAGAAATTCTCGATGATCTCGCCGAGCGCAAGGCGTACCTGTGGCGCGCTGCGGAGATCTACGAGACGGTGCTGAACGACCTCGAGGGAGCGGTGCGTACCTTCCGTCGCATCGTCGATGTCGACGACAGCGAGGTCTCCGCGCTCGATGCGCTGATCCGCATTTTTGTGACGGGCCAACGGTGGCCGGAGCTGCTCGCGGCCTACGAGAAGAAGGCCGCTCTCATCAGCGACGCCGATGAGAAAAAGCGTCTATTTTTCGAGGTCGCCGCGGTCTACGAGAGCGAACTCCACGACAACGATCGCGCCATCGACGCGTACAACCATGTCCTCGAGCTAGACCCGGGCGACCTGCTCGCGATCCAGAAGCTCGACGCTCTCTACACCGCGCAAGGGCGCTGGCAGGATCTGCTCTCCGTGCTCGAGCGCGAGGCTGACCTCGCGGCGGATCCAGACGAGGTCGCGTCGTACCGTTTTCGTGTGGCGAAGCTGTACGAGGGCAACCTCGCGGACGTCCCGCGCGCGGTCGATATCTACCGCGAGATCGTGGAAACGATCCCGGACCATGCGCCCTCCATCGGCGCACTGACGGTGATTCTGCGCGGCGCGATCGCGCCCCTCGCGGCTGCGGCAGTGCTCGAACCACTGCTCTCCTCGGCGGGTGCCTTCGAGCCGCTCATCGAGGTGCTCGAGGTCGAGGTGCTACACACCGATGACCTGCCGAAAAAGCTGGATTTGCTCCAGCGCATCGCGGACGTCAACGAGTCGGCGCTGGACCGCCCGGAGGCCGCATTCGACGCGATGGCCCGCGCGGTCGCCCTCGATCTTCGCGTCGAGGAGAACCTCAGTAACTTCGAGCGCCTCGCAGAAGGTCTCTCGCGTTGGGACACTGTCGTCGCCGTTTACGATGGTGCGGTCGATGCGCTCGCGAGCGACCCCTACCGCCATGTGGAGGTGCTGCTGCGGGTGGGTCAGATCCATGAGTTGCAGCGCGCCGACGCCGATGCGGCGATTGCGCGGTACCGCAAGGTGCTGGAGGTCGACGCCAGCAACGCGAGCGCGCTGCGTGCGCTCGACCGACTCTACGAAGCCCACGAGCAATGGCCCCAGGTCGCTGAGGTGCTGGGTCGCGAACTGACTCTCTCGGATCTGTCCCCAGACGATGCGGTGGCGCTGCGCTACCGGCTCGGACTGGTGTTGGAGCAGCGGCTTGGCGACCCGGTCGGTGCACTCGCGGCGTACCGCGAGATCATTGATGTGCAGGCCGATCATGCGGAGTCTGTCACAGCGCTGGAGGGGATGTTTGCGCAGGGTGTGCTGCGTGCGGAGGTGGCAGCGACGCTCGATCCGCTCTATCGGATGTGCGAAGATTGGGAGAAGTTGGCGGATCTGCAGTCGCGGACGCTCGACCTGATTCCTGACCTGGGCGATCGGGTGCTGGCGATGCGCGGCATCGCGGAGATCCTCGAGGAGAAGCGGAGCGATGCGGCGGGGGCCTTTGCGTGGCTCGGCCGCGCCGTGAAGGAGAGTCCGCTCGATGATCGTTCGCTGACCGAGCTCGAGCGGCTCGCGGCGGCGACCGGGGCCTGGGACGACCTCACCAACGTCTACGCCGACGTGGTCGAGGCCGAGACATCGACGGACGAGATGCGGGTGACGATCGGCAAGCGGCTCGCGCGCGTTCACGAAGATGAGCGCGCTGACCTGCTCTCCGCCGAAGGGGCGTACCAGTTCGTGCTCGACGTTGCGCCGCTCGACGCCGACGCGCTGGAGTCTCTCGATCGGTTGCACTCGGCTTCCGGGGACGCCGAGAAGCTCGTTTCGGTGCTCTCGCGTCGAGCGCAGATCACCGAAGACGCTGAGGAAAAGGTCACGCACACGCTGCGCCTCGCGGGCATCCTGCGGGACGATCTCGGCCGCGTGGACGACGCGGTGGTGCAGTTTCGCGCGGTGGTCGAAAACATCGACGCGCGCAACCGCCCGAGCCTCGATGCGCTCGAGGCGATCTACGCGGCGCAGGAGCGTTGGGCCGACCTCTACGCGGTGCAGGAGCGCAAGCTCGACGCGGCGGACTCCGACGAGGAGCGCGCGGAGACGTACACCGGCATGGCGCGCATCGCGGAGTCCTACCTGGGTCGCCCCGACGACGCGGTGAAGCTCTACGAGCAGGTGCTGGTGATTCGCGGCGAAGAGAGCGAGTCACTGAGCGCGATCGCGGCGTTGCACGAGGCCGCCGCCCGCTGGCAGGACCTCATCGACGTTCTCGAGCGGCAGCTTGGGAGCGAGGCTGATTCGGATCGGCGCGTGGAGATCGCACTGCGGGTCGCTGCGGTCTATCTGGAGAAACTGGGCGACGTCGAGCGATCCATTGAGGGTTACCGGCGGGTGCTCGACATCGATCCGGTGTCGTTCGATGCGCTGCGGTCGCTGTCGGCGATCTATCGGCATGGGCAGCGTTGGGAAGAGCTTGTCGTCGTACTGCAGACCCTGATCTCGCTGGGCACCGCGACACTTGAGAACGACGAGATCAAGGCCGCGTGGTCGGAGCTCGGGACCATCTTCTGGACCATGCTCAGCCAGGGTGACGACTCCATCGACGCCTGGCGCAACGCGCTGGAGATCGATCCTTCGGACGAGACAGCGCTGGCGGCGCTGCTGGTCATCCACGCGGCGCGCGAGGAGTGGCATGACGTGGTGGACGTGCTCGGGCGTCAGGCCGCGGACTTGCCGGATGCGGCGACGAAGATCGCGCTTCACCTGCAAGCGGCGGATGTCTGGGAGCAGCGCATCGGCGAGCCGGATGGGGCACGGGCCTCGTACGAGGCTGTGCTTGAGGTCGATCTGCTACACGAGCGGGCGTTCAGCGTTCTGGAGTCGTTGCACCGGGAGGCGACGCGCTGGGATGATCTCTCGTCGCTCTACGTGGCACGGCACGACAAGCTGGCGGAGGACGGCAACGTCGCCGAGGCGGTGCCGTTCATGGTGCGGGCGGCGAGGGTGTTCGACACCGAACTGGGCGACCAGGAGCAGGCCTTCGCGGCGGCGCAGATCGCGTTCGAGGAGGACGTGACCAACGCCGAGGCGATCGCGGCGCTGGAGTCCATCACCGGCGCTGCCAGTAAGTGGAACGAACTGCTCAAGACCACGATGGAGGCGTACCAGGCGGAACCCGCCGGGTCGCGAAAGACGCAACTCGGGCTGCACGCGGCGAAGTGGTATGGTCTGGAGCTGGGACACCCCGAGTGGGCGATCCCGATCTACACGCAGATTCTGGCGGCGGAGCCGGGTAATCTGCATGCGCTTCGCTCGCAGGGCGAACTCTACCGTCGGCTGGGGCAGTGGCTGCCGCTCGCCAAGACCCTCCAACGAGCTGTGGAAGTGGCCCGCTCGCCGGAGGACCGGCGCTCGGCGCACGTGCAGCTCGGTGAGGTCTACGAGAAGAGTCTGAAGCAGCCGACGCAGGCGGTGGAGCAGTTTCACTCGGCACTGGCGATCGATGCGACGGATGGCACGGCGTTGACGGCGCTCGCGCGTGTTCATGCCGCGGCGGAGGACTGGCCGGCGCTCGTCGAGGTGCTGCGGCGCCACGTTGCGTCGGTGACGGACTCTGCCGAGGCTGCTGATCTGCGCATGCGCGTGGGCTCGGTGCTTGAAGATCGCATCGGCGATCTTGACGGCGCTGCCGCCGAGTACGCGACGGTGCTCGAGGCCGACGCGGTGAACCTCGCGGCGCTGCGAGGCCTGGAGGGCATCTACGCTCGGCTCGGGCGCAGCCAGGAGTTGCTCGCGGTACTGGAGCAGCAACTTGATGTCGTGTCGACGGAGCGCGAGCGCATCAAGTTGCTCACGCGAATTGGCGCGATGCTGGAGGAGGAGTTCGTACGGCCCGCGCTTGCCATCGAGCGCTTCGAGCGAGTGTTGGAAATCGATCCTTCGCACGACCCGTCACTGCGGGCGCTCGAGCGTCTCTACCGCCAGACGGCGCAGTGGAACGAACTCGTCTCTACGCTGGAGCGCCACCTCACCGCGACCGGCGAGCGGCGCGATCGGGTGCCGATCTTCCTGCAGATGGGCCGCGTATACGCAGATGAAAAGCGCGATATCGAACATGCTGAGGACGCGTTTCTCAACGTGTTGCAGATCGACGCAGAGAGCACCGACGCACTCGATGCACTGTCGCGCATTTACGAATCGCGCAATGACTGGCACCGCGCCACGGACATGCTCGAGCAGCTCGCGCAGTACGTCTCCGGTGATCCCGCCAAGGCCGTGGAGCTGCGGGTTCGCGTCGGCAAGATCGCGGAGACCTCGCTGGGCGATGAGCTTCGCGCGGTCGATCAGTACCAGGCCGCGCTCGACATCGACGCCAACCACCTGCCCGCGCTCGAGGCACTGCGTGCGATCGCGACGAGGCGCGAGGACTGGTACGAGGTCGCCCGGTATCTTGACCGCGAGCAGACGGCAACGGAGCTGCCGCGCACGCGGGCGAAGCTGCTGACCGAGCTTGGTCGCATCAACGGGCAGTACCTGGACGACCAGGCGCAGTCGGTTCGTTGCTACGAAGAGGCGTTGCGCTGCGACCCCGACCAGGAGGAGGCCGCATGGCCGCTCTGCAATCAGTACGTCTCCGAGCAGCGCTGGGTCGACGCCGAGCCGCTGGCGGAGATGCTCACCCGGCGCGCCTCACGGCGTGACCCGGCGGAGCAGCTGGAAATTCAACTGACCACGGGCCGCATCGCGGTGGCGCTCGGCAAGGGCGATCGCGCGATCAAGGCCTTCACGGCGGCACAGGCGCTCGATCGGGCGAACGTTGAGTCGATCTCTGCGCTGGCGCTTGCCTACTTCGAGAAGCAGGACTGGGAAAACGCGTTCAAGCACTACCAGATGCTACTCGTGCATCACAAGGATGAGCTCGACGGCGAGGCGCGGGCCGACCTGTACTACCGGCTCGGTGTGGTGAAGTCCGCGCAGGGCGATCGGCGGCGCGCGGCGAACTTCCTCGAGAAGTCGCTCGAAGAGTTTCCGGGATATCGCCCGGCGCTCGCTGCGCTCATCGACACGCACTCCGCGGGCGCGGAGTGGGAGGCGGCGATCGGCTACCGCACGCAGCTCCTCGATATGGAGGACGACGAAGAGAAGCGCTTCACCATGCTCCAGGAGATCGGTGCGCTCTGGCAGGAGAAGGCAAAGAACACCCAGAAGGCGATTCAGGCCTTCGCGGGCGCGTCGGAGATCAAGCCCCGCGACCACGTGCTGCTGCACAAACTGCTCGGGCTCTACACAGAGACCAAGCAGTGGTCGAAGGTCATTGATGTTGTGCAGCGCATCAGCGACCTCGAGACGAACACCGACCGCAAGGCTCGGTATGCGTACTCGATCGCGTCGATCTACAATCAGGAGTTGAAGAATCCCGACGAGGCGCTGACGTTCTACAATCAGGCACTCGACTTCAACCCTGCGGAACTCAAGCCTTTCGCGAAGGTCAACGAGATCCTGACGGCGCGGAAGGATTGGAAGAGCCTGGAGCGCGGGTATCGCTCGATGCTCAAGCGCATCATCAACAAGACCGATTCCAAGGATCTGGAGTTCACGCTCCTGCACACCCTCGGGCTCATCTACCGCGACCGGTTGATGCAGCCGGATGCGGCGCTTCGGGCCTTCCAGATGGCGTCTGAGCGCAGGCCCGAGGACATTCAGGAACATAAGATTCTGGCCGAGCTTGCGACCCGCATGGGCAACACTGCGGAGGCTGTGCTGCACTGGCAGACGATTGCCCAGCAGGACGTCGGCAACGCCGAGGCGATGCACGCGATCTACGACCTCTATTACCAGTCGCACCAGCACGACAAGGCGTGGTGCATCGCGGCGACGACGGAGTTCTTGCTCCGAGACCGGGCGAGGGAAGACCTGCGCGCGTTCTTCGAGCAGTACCGTCCGCGTAAGCCGCTGCAGCCCACCGGCCGCCTCACCGAGGAGAACTGGGTCAAGCAGCTCTTCCACCCCAACGAAGATCCGGTCGTGGGGAAGATCTTCGCCGCTATCCTTGGCGCCGTGCGTCGCGCCAAGGTGAAGCCGCTCCAGCAGTTCGGCTTCACCCAGAAGGAGATGCAGGACCCGCAGAACACCACCGTCGCGCTGGTTCGATCGCTCGGGCAGTCGTCGCAGGCGCTCAACCTGCCGCTTCCGTCGATCTTCCTGAAGCCGCAGCAGCAGGGAGGCCTCGGGTACGTGCCTAGCGACCCGATCGCCTCATTCGCGGGAGCCGGGCTGCTCAGCGGGCTGCGTCCCGAGGAGCTCGCCTTCGTCGCGGCGAAGCACATGAGCTACTACCGCAATGAGCACTACATCCGGGTGCTGCTCCCGACGACGCAGGAGCTTACTGTGATGCTGCTCGCGGCGATCAAGCTGGTGAAGTCCGATCAGGACGTCCCGGCGGAGGCGGCGCAGGCGGCGCAGACGCTGGCGCCGTTGCTGGCGACAGACCCGATTGCGGTCGAGGGACTCCGCAAGGTGGTGAAGTACTTCCTCGAGCAGGGGGGCTCTTCGAACATCAAGAAGTGGTACCAGTCCGTCGAACTCACGGCGGCCCGCGCGGGCTTCCTGATGTGCGGCGACCTGGAAATCACCCGCAAGATGCTCGGAATGGAGCC
>CANJUR010000136.1 GCA_947477565.1 Deltaproteobacteria bacterium | reverse complement strand
CACACGGCACGGTGTGGAAGCCCGGGGCAGACCCGGGCTCCTACGATGTCTCGATGGAGAAGCGCTGCCCCGTGGGACCCGGGATGGAGCCCGCTGCGGGCTTTCGCTGGGGTGCCGTGTGCTTCAGCACGCGGCACAGCGGGCCGAGGCGACGTACTCCGAACCTCAGGTGCAAACACCGACGCTCCTCGATGAAAAACGAGGCGATGCCTCAGCTCTGGACTCTCAACCCTCGACTCGCGACTTGCGCAAGAGAAGCAGGAAGAACGGTCCGCCCACCAACGCCGTGAGTGCACCCACCGGAGGCTCGGTGTGCAGCACCAGAAACAACCCCCGGGCCATCGCGTCGGCCAGAACCAGCAGCGTCGCCCCGCCCAGCGCGCACGCCGGGATGAGCACCCGATGGTCGCCGCCCACCCAGGAGCGCGCGTAGTTCGGCACGATCAGCCCCACAAACGGGATCAACCCGCACACGCTCACCACCGAGGCGACCGCGAGTGAGCTTGCGAGAAACACCGCCCGCTCGGCCCGCCGCACGGACAACCCCAGGCTCGCCGCGCCGTCCTCGCCCAACGCCAGCAGGTTGAGCGCCTTCGCGTGTCCCCAGAGCACCAGCACCCCGAAGCCCGCCGTCACCGCCACCCCCGCCACGCGCTCGATGGGCTCTTCGGTAATCGTCCCGAGAAGAATCGTCAGGGTCTCCTGCGTGCGGGAGTTTTGCACCGACGACCGCAGCAGCGCGAGGCCCGCGTTGGTCACCGCGTTGGAGACCATTCCCGCCAGCAGCAGAGACTCCGCGCCCACGCGACCGCTCGCCCGCGCAGTGAGAAGCACCACCGCGGTCGATCCGACGGCCCCCGCAAACGCCGCCGCCGGAACAACCGCCAGCCCAAAGCCCGCCAGCACCGCGATGGTCGCGCCCAGCGCAGCCCCGCCGGACACCCCGAGCGCATACGGATCCCCCAGCGGATTGCGAAACAACCCCTGGAACCCCGCTCCCACGGCGGCCAGCGATGCGCCCGCGATGGCACCCAGGAGCACGCGACAAAGCCTCGCCCCGAGAAGCGCCCGGTCGTAGCTGTCTGGGTCGCTCCAGGCACGCGCGAAGGACGGGTGCGCTGCGCCCACGCCGAGCGAGAGCCCCATCGCCGCGAGCAGCACTGCGGCGAGCAGGGCGAGGCGGGCTACGGGGCGTTGCGTTCCCACAAGATGCGCAGTCCGTCGAGGGTCAGGAAATCATCTACTTCTTCAATGGACTTCGACTCGGGCGCGATGGTGCGCGCAAGCCCGCCGGTCGCGATGACCTTGCAGGGAAAGCCCATCTCGGCGCGGATGCGCTCGACCAGCCCATCGACCAGTCCGACATATCCGAAGAGAATGCCCGCCTGCATCGCGTGCTGCGTGTTGCGACCGAGCACCTTCGAAGGCATCGTCAACTCTACCCTCGGAAGCTTCGCGGCGCGGGTAAACAAGGCATCCGCAGCGATTTGTACCCCCGGCGCGATGACCCCGCCCAGGTACTCGCCCTTCGGGCTCACGACATCGAAGGTGGTCGCGGTGCCGAAGTCCACCACGATGAGCCCGCAGCGCTCGCGCTCGTACGCCGCGACGGCGTTGACGATGCGGTCGGCGCCGACTTCCCTGGGCTGCTCGTAGAGAATGGGCATGCCCGTCTTGATGCCCGGGCCGACCACCATCGGATCGTGGTTGAAGGCCGTTCGCACCACGCGGGTGAAGGTCTCGGCGAGGGAGGGCACCACGCACGCGAGGGCGCTCGCGGAGATGGCCTGCGGGTCGATGCCGCGGTGCTCGAGCAGCGCGCGCAGGGTGACGGTGTACTCATCCGAGGTGCGCCCGCGGGCGGACTCCACACGGAAATGGTGCAGAAGACGATTGCCTTCATACACACCAAGGACGGTGTTGGTATTGCCGACATCGATGACGAGGAGCATGGGACTAGACCAGTGGGTTGCTGCCGGGGGGAGTCGATTCGCCGTCGGGGACCGCGGGCGCCGGGAGGTGGGACTCGCGGAGCTTTACCGCCGTAGTGGCCTTGCGGAGACGCAGGTTGACCATCTCGACGAGGACCGAAAAGGCCATTGCGAAGTAGGTGTAGCCCTTCGGGATGTGCTGCCCAAAGCCCTCGGCGAGGAGGTTGGCGCCAATGAGCACCAGGAAGGAGAGGGCGAGCATCTTCACCGTCGGGTGACGCTCAACGAAATCACCGACCGGCTGAGCCACCAGGATCATCGCAAAGGTCGAGATGATCACCGCGCCGGCCATGATACCGATCTTGTCGACCATGCCAATGGCGGTCACCACCGAGTCGATGCTGAACACCAGGTTGAGCAGCATGATCTGCACGAGAACGGCGCCAAACTGGCTCTTTCCCTGCGCGCTGACCTCTTCGCTCTCGCCCTCCAGCTTGCCGTGAATCTCCCGGGTCGCTTTGAACACCAGGAAGAGCCCGCCGACGATGAGGATGAGATCCTTGCCCGAAATGGCCCACGGGTTCTCCTCGACGGCCGCGCCGAAGAGCGTGAAGAGCGGGTGCGTCATGCGCAGCAGCACGCCGAGGAAGAGCAGCAGAACCATTCGCGGGATGAGCGCCAGGATAAGGCCCCAGCGCCACGCGGGCCGCTGCTCGGCGGGCGGGAGTTTGCCCGCCACGATGGAGATGAAGACGATGTTGTCGATGCCGAGGACGATCTCGAGCAGCGTCAGGGTCAGCAGACCGATCCATGCCTTCGGGTCAGTGATCCAGTCCATTGCAGTGGGCGAGTCGTCGTTCAAACCACGGCGCTTGTCCAGCGTGAGTTGACCGCCGCGACGGCGCTTTGCGCCAGAGCTTGACCACGCCTCGCCGGGGCTGGTTCATTTCGCGGCCATGGCCAGACTGCACGGATCGCTCGCCCTCCTCGGTCTCGCGCTCGCAGGGTGTGACGACGCTCCGCCGAGAGCTGTAGACGCCGCGACAGACCCCGATGTGGGCTTCGTAGACGTCGGCCCGATGGACACGGGCCTTCCCGGCGACCGCCCGGTGACCGCCATGGACACTCCGGGCGTGGATGTTCCGGTGATGCTCCTCGACGGGGGCGCGGCGGTGCGCAGTTGCCGCACGTCGTTTACGTTCAACGTCGGCCGCCCGGCGCGCTCGGTCTCCGTCGCGGGCGAATGGAACACCTTCTCCACCACCGCAACGCCCCTCGCGCCGATGGGCACCGCCGGGCTCTTCCACGCCGACGTAGACCTCCCGGCCGGAGACTATGGGTACAAGTTCGTGGTGGACGGCGATCGGTACGTCGTCGATCCGGAGAACATCACCCTCAAGTATGTGGGCGGAGTCGAGAATTCCCGACTCATCGTCCCGGACTGCAACGTCCCGCTACTTACCTCGGCACGTAACAGCGCCACCGCCGACGGCACCCTCGAACTCGACGTTCGTTACACCGACGGCGCGGAGGGCCGCGGCGTCGACCCTGCGAGCGTGCGGGTCACCATGTCTCCGACCCCCCTCGCGGGCGATGCCGTATCCTTCGATCGGGCCAGTGGGCTCATCCGGGTGCGCGCCCGCGGCCTGGCCCGCACGCGCTACACGTTGCGCGTCAACGCGAGCAACACGGCCGGACGCCGCGCCGCGGAGTTGATCGTCCCGATGTGGGTCGAGCAGGACGCCTTCGAGTGGGGTGATGGTCCGCTCTACTTCGTATTCACCGATCGCTTTCGCAACGGGAATCCCTTGAATGACGGTCGGGTGGGCGGCATCGCCCCCATTGCCGACTGGAACGGCGGCGACTTCGCCGGCGTCACCGCGGCGCTGCGGGACGGGTATTTCGACCAGCTGGGAGTGCGGGTGTTGTGGCTCTCTCCGGTCAACGGCAATACGCACAACGCCGGCCGCGGCGGGGATGGGCGCAACTACGCCGGATATCACGGATATTGGCCCAGCCAGCCGCGGGACACGGACTCGCATTGGGGTTCACTCGACGAACTTCGGGCGCTCAACGAAGAGGCGCACCGACATGGCATTCGCGTGCTCTACGACATGGTGAACAACCAACTCCACCGCGAGCATCCGTACTTCATGAACCACCCACGGGACGGGTGGTTTAATGGCGACGGGAGCTGCGTGTGCGGAGGGCCGAGCTGCAGCTGGGACACGCGAGCATTGGACTGTTGGTTCACCAGCTATCTGCCGGACATCAACTGGACCAACATGGGAGTCGCCGACCAGATGTTGGATGACGCCATGTGGTGGCTCAACGAGACCGGCTCGGACGGGTTTCGCGTGGACGCCGTCAAGCACATGAACTTCCTCGCCACAAGCAACCTGCGCGCGCGACTCAACGCCTGGGAGACCGGCAACGCGCGGGCGTACACCGTCGGCGAGACCTTCACCGGCGGCGACGGCTACGACCTTGTGCGCCGCTACGTCGGCGCCAACGCCCTGCACGCGCAGTTTGATTTCCCGATGTTCTGGTCCATCCGCGGAGCCTTCGCGCACAACGGCGGAACCATGGGCGACCTCGAGGCCGCCGTGCAGCGCAGCGAGCGGGCGTATGGGGAGTTTCCGATGTCGCCCTTCCTCGGCAACCACGATGTCGAGCGCTTCTTGTCCGAGGCCGCGGGCCAACTGATCGGCGACACCCGCGAACTCGGATACAACAATCCCCCGCTGCGGCCCGACAGCGATGAACCCTACGAGCGACTCGCGCTGGCATTTACCTTCACGCTCACCCAGCGCGGAGTGCCGTTGATCTATTACGGCGACGAGGTCGGCATGCCCGGCGCGGCGGACCCGGACAACCGCCGCCCGATGCGCTTCGGCGCCGAACTCAACACCCGCGAACAACGCCTCCTCAACCACGTACGCACCGTGGGCCACCTGCGCGGATCGCACCGGGGATTGCAGCGCGGCGTGCGGCGCTCGCTGCTCACGGACGGCGACGGCTACGTGTACGCGCGCGGTGCCGGGGCAGACGTGGCGATCGTCGCGCTCAACCGCGGCACCACCGCGCGCGCCGTCACCGTGCGGCTCCCCGCCGACCTCGGCGTGACCGACGGAACCGTCCTGCGCGACGCCTTGGGCGGCAGCAGCGTGACCGTGACCGTCGGCGCCATCGAGGTGCCTCTCCGCGTGCGCGGCAGCAGCATCTTCATTCGATAAGAGTGACCACTACCGTCGCAGCGCCGCCGCGACGACACGCACCGCGCCCGCCACCCGATCGATACGCACCATCGCCACCACGTTGGCCCCGAGCGCCCGCGCCGTCTCGCGCAGCGTCGTGACCATCTCCGATAGTTCGAAGTCGCCGTCGTCGCCGGTCCACTCGATCCAGGCGATCTCCTGGCCCGCCGGGAGGTCGCGCTCGCTGCGGATCACCCGCACCCTCGCGGGCAGCGGCGTCGTCGCGACACCCCGCAGCCGAACCACCCGTAGTTCGCCGTGCGCGCACCCGCCCAGGCAGAGCGCCGCGCCCAACACCGTCGCCCAGCTACTCCGCATCGGGCACCCCGCCGTCGGCCGACCACGGCGTCGGCCACCCCGGTACGCCTGCGCCGCGCCGCGCATCCGCCTCGATGGACATCTCCATCTCCACGCCCGTCAGCGCCTCGGTGCACGGCTGCAGCGGCGTCACGCTCATCGGCAACTCTCCCGGGCACGGCCGCGGAACCGCCGTCACCGTCGCTTCGCCACCCACCCTGATCGCTCGCACGACGATCGCTTCTGCGCGCATCGCCACAGCCCGCGCATCGATCTCCGCAAGGAGCGCGTCGAGGTGCGCCCCCGTCCCCCGCGCGGAGGCCCGCAGCGGCCCGATTACCCGCATCCCCGGCGGCGGCGGCCCGGCCAGGTACACCGGCAGTCGCACCTCCATCGCGTGCTGCACCGCCTCTCGCGGGGTCGTCGCGCAGGCCCCGAGCGCGAGCAGCAGGGCGGCCTTTATCGCTTGAATTCCAGCACCTTTCCGACGTTGCCCTCGATCTCCGCGGGCTTCTCGGGGGGAGCTGCCTTCACGCCCGCGCCGGGGGGGATGGTGTTGCCTGGCAGCAGCGAGGGCTTGTACTCGGGCACCAGCGCCGAGAAGCGCTGCCGCAGCGTCGCGTCGTCGCCGCCGTCGGTGCACGCCTTCAGGTCTTCCATCTTCGACAAAAGCTCGTCCCAGTCGTAGGGGCGAAAGCGGCCGACGAAGATCTTCGGGTGCTTGGTCTTGTCGGCGTGCTCTTCGTCCGTGGACAGCTCTTCGAAGAGCTTCTCGCCGGGGCGGATGCCCGTGAACTGAATCTCCACGTCTTCGCCGGGCTTCAGGCCCGAGAGCCGGATGAGGTCGCGAGCGAGGTCTACGATTTTCACCGGCTCGCCCATGTCGAGCACGAAGATCTCCCCGCCGCGGCCCATCGCACCGGCCTGCATCACCAACTGCGATGCCTCGGGAATGGTCATGAAATACCGCTTCATCTCCGGGTGAGTCACGGACACCGGGCCGCCCTTCAAGATCTGCTCCTGGAAGATCGGAACCACAGACCCGGCGCTGCCGAGCACGTTGCCGAAGCGAACGGTGATGAACCTCGTGTTCGAGCGCTGCGAGAGGGCCTGGCAGTAGATCTCCGCGACGCGCTTGGACACCCCCATGATGGAAGTCGGGTTCACGGCCTTGTCCGTGGAAATCATCACGAACTGCTGCACTCCGTGGGCGACTGCGAGGTCGGCCAGCTTGCGCGTGCCAAAGACGTTGTTCTTGATCGACTCCCCGGCGTTCCATTCCATCATCGGGACGTGCTTGTGCGCGGCGGCGTGGAAGACCACCGCGGGCTTGTACTTGGTGAACACCGCGGCCATGCGACGGGTGTCACAGATGTCCGCGATGCGCGGCACCACGATGACGTCCGGGAAGGTCTCCCGCAGCTCGCGGTGGATGTGAAACAAGCTCGTCTCGGCCTGCTCGATGAGCACCAGCCGCGCCGGACCAAACTTGCATACCTGTCGGCACAGCTCAGACCCGATGGAGCCGCCCGCGCCGGTGATCATCACCACCGCGCCGTTGATGCACCGGGCGATCTCTTCGGTGTCGAGCGTCACCGGCTCGCGCCCGAGGAGGTCTTCGATCTTCACCGGGCGAATCTGGTTGATGGTCACCTTGCCATCAATCAACGACCCCATTCCAGGGATGGTTCGGATGCCCGCGCCGCTCGACTGACAGAGCTCGAGAATCTGGCGCATGTCCTTTCCCTTGGCCGAGGGAATGGCCACGACGACCTCGTTGATACCGTGCTCGCGCACCAGGTCGGCGACGCGCGCGATGGGCCCGAGAACAGTCACTCCGTGGATGCGCTCGCGCTGCTTGGCGGGGCTGTCATCGACGAAGCCCACCACCTCGAACTTCGCCGCGTGCGTCTTCTGGATCTCCCGCACCAGCATCTCGCCCGCGTCCCCAGCGCCCACCACCAGAAGCTTGCGACGTGTCACCGTCGGGTCGATCGCCGTGGTGCGCATCGTCTCGCGGGTGGCGCGGATGGCGAGGCGCATCCCGCCGACGGCCATGAGGGCGAGCAGCCAGTCGATGACGAAGACCGATCGGGGAAACCCCTGCGGGCCGATGAAGATCGCGTAGAGCACGAAGAGCGCGCTGGAGACCGCCGCGCCCTGGATGAGCGTGAGCAGGTCGCGCATGCCCGTGTAGCGCCAGAGGCCGTGGAAGAGCCCGAGGTTGGCGTGCACGACGGCCCGGAGAAGCAGCAGCGGGACGAGCCAGTACGGGGTGAGCCGGAGGTAGTCCGCGGGGATGTGCCCGTCGAAACGCAGGAAGAACGCCGCGTAAAACGAGAGCGTCCAGAGCGTGAGGTGGGCAAACACCACCACCGGGCGGCGGTAGTTCATCACCAGGGCGGGCACCTGGAGGTCGGGCGGGGGAGGGGTGCTCATCGGGTCACCGTTGGGGGCGCGCAGAGCGGCGAATCACCGCAATCACACGCTGCTGATCGACATCGGAAAGATTGCTCGAACTCGGGAGGCAGAGGCCGTGCTCGAAGAGGTCGGCTGCGACCGCGCCGCCGACGCACTCGACGCCGTCGAAGAGGGGCTGCAGGTGCATGGGCTTCCACACCGGGCGGCTCTCGATGTTTTCCGCTTCGAGCGCGCGAATCAGCCCGTCGCGATCGATTCCGAGCGCCCGCGCGTCGATCTGGAAGGCGCTGAGCCAGTGGGTGTGCAGGCCGTAGTCGCACTGCGGCATGAGGGTGATTCCGTCGAGGTCGGCGAAGGCGTCGCGGTAGGCGAAGGCCACCTCGCGGCGGCGCGCGACACGGTGGTCGAGCACCTCGAGCTGCCCCCGGCCGATGCCCGCGAGAACATTGGACATTCGGTAGTTGTACCCGACCTGCGTGTGCTCGTAGGCCACGCCCGGATCGCGCGCCTGCTGCGACCAGAAGCGCGCGCGCTGCACCCACTCGGGGTTTTGCGCGACGAGCATCCCGCCGCCGGTGGTGGTGATGATCTTGTTGCCGTTGAAAGAGTAGACGCCGATCGGGGCGATGGTGCCCGCGGGTCGGCCCTTGTAGGTGGTGCCGACGGCCTCCGCGGCGTCTTCGAGCACCGCGACGCCGTAGCGCTCGCAGACCTCCATGATCGGGTCCATGTCCGCGCTCTGGCCGTAGAGGTGCACGATCACCAGGGCCTTCGGTACCCGGCCCACGGCCGCGCGGCGGCGCAGGAGGTCTTCGAGGAGGTTTGCGTCGAGGTTCCAGCTGGATCGCTCGGAGTCTACGAAGACCGGGCGTGCGCCGAGGTAGAGCGCCGGGTTGACGGTGGCGACGAAGGTCAGCGTCGGGCAAATGACCTCGTCGCCGGGCCCGACCCCGAGGAGTCGCAGCCCGAGGTGCATCCCCGCGGTTCCGCTGGCGAGGGCCACGCTGGGAAGGCCCACGCGCTCGGAGAAGCTGGCTTCAAAGGCGTCGAGGTTGGGCCCCACGGTGGACATCCAGTTCGACGCGAACGCCTCCTGGACATACCGAAGCTCCCCTTCGCCCATGTGCGGAACCGACAGATACACGCGCCTGGTCACAGCATTCTCCGTTCGTCGCCTCCGGCCCGACGGGCGAAAGCGACGTTGGGATGTCTCAATCCGCCGCGGTATTCAAGTCCTGACGGGCGTTCCCTGGAACTCGGGCATCGTGGCGTGGCCGTCGCTGGAGACGCCGTCGCGTCGCAGCACCCGTCCCACGGTCTCGATCAGGATGCGCGCGTCGAGGGCGAGCGACCAGTGCTCGACGTACCAGACATCGAGGGCGAACTTCTCCTCCCAGGAGATCGTGTTGCGCCCGTGAATCTGCGCCCACCCGGTCACCCCGGGCATCACCTCGTGCCGCCGCCGCTGCGCCGGGGAATACCTTGGGAGGTAACGCACCAGCAGCGGGCGCGGGCCGACCAGGGAGAGGTCGCCGCGGAGAACGTTGAAGAGCTGCGGTAGCTCGTCGATGCTGGTGGCGCGGAGCCAGCGCCCGACGGCGGTCAGGCGCTCGGCGTCGGAGAGGGGGTTGCCCTCCGCGTCGGTGGCCTCGCGCATGGTGCGAAACTTCACGATCTCGAAGGTGCGCTCGTCGCGCCCGGGGCGCTTCTGCCGGAAGAGCACCGGCGAGCCCATGGTGGCCCGCACCGCCACCGCAGCGCCCAGCAGCACCGGCGCGGCGACCGCGAGGCCCACCAGCGCGGCCGAGCGATCGACCGCGGTCTTGACCAGGAGACGCCAGCCCGATTGGTTCATTTCACCATCCCCTGAAGAATCTCGAGGTAGCGCTTCGCGAGGGAGTCGCGCGTTGCGTTGGCGAGCACCCACTGCCGACCGCGCGCGCCCATCGCCGCGCAGCCTGCCGGGTCGTCGGCCATTCCGCGAATCGCGTCGGCGATGCCCTGCCCGTCTTCGGGCTTCGCAAACACGCCCGCCTGCGCCTCGTCGCACACCAGTTTTCGCGCCACGCCGTCGATGGCCAGCAGCGTCGGACGCTCCGTCGCCATGTAATCAAACACCTTGTTGGGATAGACTGTCTTGAAGGTGGGATTGTCTTGAAGAATGGCCGCGCCCACGTCGCAAGCCCTCACGATCTCGGGCATTCGCGACTTCGGCTGCGCGCCGTGGAAGCGCAGGTTGGTGATTCCCCGGCGCTTCGCCTCGGCCTCCAGCGGGGCGCGCTCGAGTCCGTCTCCGACGCTCGCCAGGAGGATGTCCGGTCGGTCACTCAGGCGCTCCGCCGCGTCGAGGAATTGCCCCACTGCGTTGGCCCGACCGTGCGCCCCGGCGTACATCACCACGAAGCGGTCGCCCCAGCCGAACTCGCGCCGCACGTCGTTGTCTCGGGGACCTGGAGTGAAGAGTTCGACGTCTGCGCCATTGGGGACAAAGACGATTTTCTCCGCCGGGGCGAGTCCTCTTTTGATGAGGTCGTCACGGAAGGCCGGGGTGAGCACATTGATCTTGTCGGCCAGTAAGCAAGCCGCACGCTCCATGCCATAGAGCAAGCGGGTGAGGGCTGCGCCTTCTTTCAAGACCCCGGTGGTGATGGCGCTCTCGGGCCACAGGTCGCGCATCTCGAACACCCACGGAACACCCTTCCAGCGGGCCTTTGCCGCGATGACGCCGGGCGCCATGGCGACCAGCGGTGGCGAGGTGGCGATGATCACATCGGGGCGCGGGACGGTCCGCGCGGCGTGCGTCGAAGAGAGGGTGAAGCCGAAGAAGGCCGCCATGCGACCTGCATAGGAGTTGTTGTAGGTGCGCGGGACATGACAGCGAAGTACGGTGACGTCGCCGTCGCGCTCGCGGGTGATCCAACGGCCATGATAGCGCTCAGGAACATCCCCGGTGGCGTAGTCGAGGTTGCCCGCGACGACGGTGACCTCATGGCCGGCCGCGGCCCATAGGCGGGCGAACTCGTTGAAGCGCGATCCGCCCGGCGAGCCGGGCATCAAATAGTATTGATGAATGATCAGGATCTTCATCGCATAGGCTCCACTGTCAGAATGTGCGCAGAGTCACTCGCCAGGACCAGAATAAAAGCAAAGAGACTCGTGTTTCTCATGGGTTACAGTTCATGCGGTGCAAGCCTGAGTGATCCCATCAGTTCTTATTGGGATTATCAGGGAGTCCTTAGCAGGGATGCGGCGAAACCATGATCTACCGTCAGAACCCCTTTTTCACAGTCTCTACGCGAGCCCCCACCCCCGGCCCCGCCCCCACGAGTGGGGGCAGGGAGGGCGGAATCCAGAGATCCTGACTTGAGAACCGCTTCCAGATCCCGCGCATGGCACGACGGCGCGCACTCGATGGCTGGTCCTTCGCTTCCCCCGGCAAGACCGAACGCGCCCGCGAATTGCGGCGTGCGAGGACGCCCGCAGAGCAAGCACTCTGGGCAGTGCTACGCGGCAAGGCCCCCTGGTCCTCGAGTGCGTCCGCAGCCTGT
>CANJUR010000135.1 GCA_947477565.1 Deltaproteobacteria bacterium | reverse complement strand
GCTGCCCTTCGCCCCGCCTGCGCGTCCCTCGAGGGCGACCATCTGCAGCGATTTCCGCCCTTCTCGCAGGCCCGCGTCGGGGGTGTCTCGCTCATCGCCTCGAGCCGCGCGGGTATCGCCGTCGAGCGCCCCTCCGCCCTGCGCACCCTCTCGGAGATCGCCTTCCTCGGCATCACCACCCTCGATGCCGCTGCGGCGTGCGCGTATGCGCTTCCTCGGATTGCTCTCGTCCACGGTGACTTCCGCCAGGAGGCCATCGCCGACCGTTGGCGCGCGGTGACGGCCGAGCGCCCCGGGGTGTCTCTCACGGTGGCGTCGCTGCGGGTGTGCTGCTCTGCGGGGACGTACATGCGCTCGCTGGCCGACGATCTCGGTGGGGCGCTTGGGGTTCCGGCCATCGCGTGGCGCATCCGTCGGATCGCCGCGGGGGCGCTCACGCTCGACGGCGCGCGCTCGCTGCCTTCCGCGAAGTGATTACGGCGGCGGGGCGATGGGTGCGCAGGTGGACGCGCCCGCGCCGACGATACGAAACCCGATGTCGGACATGTATCGGGTGTCGATGGCGCCGGTGGAGGGCCGGTAGCGGGTGACGGAGGTGGTGCGCCCGAAGAGGGCTGACGGCGCGGTGTAGAGGTAGAAGTCCCCGCCCCAGAACGAGAACGCCCACGCTGCCGGGGTGTCGATGCCCGGCACCGGCGTCGAGCTGAGGACGGCGGCGGTGGCGCGATCGAGTTGCGCGACCTGCACGGGCGACGTGGTGAAGAACCCGAAGAGTCTTCCGTCGCCGGTTCCGGTGAGTTCGGCGCTCTGGCCGCGCAGCGCGCCGTTGAAGTTGCCGATGATACGCAGGATGCCGCGGGTCGGATCAATGCTGCCGAGGCCGAGGCTGCTTCCCGGCAGGCCGGTGCCGGTGCTGGTGACGAAGAGGGTCTCGTCGGTGTTGTCGGCGCTGGCGGTGGAGAATCCCATGCCGAGGCGATACCACCCGGCGGGCATGCGAATGGGCGCGTCGGTGGTGCAGGTCGCGTCGGTGGTGTTGACCCTGTAGACGGCCCCGGCGGCGTCGCCGAGGTCTGCATCGACGTAGTTGACCCACGCGACGGCGTTGCGGTCGATGGCCATGGAGTTGGGCGACGCCGTGGTCGGGCAGCTCAGCCGGCCGATGCGGGTGAACTGCCGGAGGTTGGGTCGAAAGCTGTAGAGATCGTTGGCGTCGGAGAGCACGTAGGCGAGCTGCGCGGCCTCGCTGCAGTTGGCGGCTGCGCCGGCATCCCGGATGGGGATCGGAATCACGCCGCTGTCGTTGCCGCGGAAGGTTCCGGTGTCCACGGCGGGGGTTCCGCCGTCGCGGCCCTGGGTGAACGCCGTGGGTGGCTCCGCGGCGCAGCTTGCGAGGGCGGAGAGAAGTCCGAGCAGGGAGGCAGAGGGGGCGAGGCGCATGCGGTGATCTCCTACGTGGCGGCGGAGGGCCAGCGCGCTGCGCCGACCGGGAGACAGAGATGAAACGGGAGGCCCGAGCGGGTGACGCACTGCGTGCCGGGGCTGCGGTGGGTGTTTGGTCTCGCGGACACCCGTGGCTGCGCCGCCCGTGGAGAGCGCGACGGACAGGCAAGGGCGGGCGACGGTGCGACGCATCGAGAGGAGACGCTACCTGCGCGGGTCGCAGCAGACAACGAGGAGTGAGGCGGGGCTTTGGAGTGAGGCGGGGCTTTGGAGTGAGGCGGGCGATCAGCGTCCGAGCATGTTGCGGGCGATCACCATGCGCTGAATCTGCGAGGTTCCCTCGTAGATTTGCAGGAGCTTGGCGTCGCGCATCAGCTTCTCGACGGGGTAGTCGCGGGTGTAGCCGTAGCCGCCGAAGATCTGCACCGCGTCGGTGGTGACCTCCATGGCGCTGTCGGCGCCGAAGACCTTCGCGTACGCGCTGATGACGGAGTCGAAGTTGCCCTGGTCGATGTTCCAGGCGGCCTTGTGGCAGAGGAGGCGGGTGGCCTCGTACTTCACGGCCATCTCCGCGAGCATGATCTGGATGGCCTGGTGCTGCCCGATGGGTACGCCGAAGGTCTTTCGCTCCTTGGCGTAGGCGACGCTTTCGTCCATGGCGCGGCGAATCACGCCTGCGGCGCCGGCGGCGATCCACGGCCGCGAGCGGTCGAAGGTTCGCATGGCGACCTTGAAGCCGTTTCCCTCGCCGCCGACCACGGCGCTCGCCGGGACGCGAACCTCTTCCAGGAGAATGTCGCAGGTGTAACTGGCGCGCTGGCCGAGCTTCTTCTCGTGGCGGCCGATCTTCACGCCCGGCGCGTCGGCGTCGATGATGAAGCAGGTGATGCCCTTGTGCTTGAGGGCCTTGTCCTTCGTCGCGAGCACCGTGAACCACCGGGATGCGTGTGCGTTGGTGATCCAGCGCTTCTGGCCGGAGATGACGTACTCGTCGCCGACTTTGTCATAGCGGGTGCTGAGCCCTGCGACGTCGCTGCCGGCGTCGGGCTCGGAGCACGCGTACGCGGCGAAGATGGGTTCGTTGATGAGCGAGCTGAGGTACTTCTGCTTCTGCTCGTCCGTGCCCGCAATGATGATGGGCATCGAGCCCAGCATGTTGCCGGCAAACACGGTCTGGATCCCGACGCAGCCGTAGGCGAGTTCTTCCAGGACGAGGCAATGGTCGAGGCACGACAGCCCCATGCCACCGTACTCCGGCGGAACCTCCAGGTTGGCCAGCCCCAGCGCGTGTGCTTCGCGGAAGAGATCTTCCGGAAACTTTTCCTCCTCGTCGTACTGACCCGCGACGGGAATGATCCGTTCCCGGGTGAAGCGCCGGGTCGTGTCGATGAGCCCCTTTTGCTCCTCGGTGATATCGAAGCCGTACATGCTGTCCTCCATCGCGAACGCCTGGGCCGAAAAACGCCGCTGCCCTACCACGACCGGCGATCCGGGAAAACATCGACCGCCTGCGAGCGTTCACCCCGCGATGCGACCCCTGTTGTTCCTTGTCACTGTCGCGGGCTGCGCCGCGGCTCCACGGTTGTGGGCCCGACCCGACGCCGTGGCCACCCCCCCCCTCGCGGCCCTCGTCGCCACCCGAGTCGAGCCCGCCGCGGCGGTTCCTGACGACGGCATCGTCGAGAGCGCCGACGGCCGCAGCCGCACCCGCGCAGGATCGTGTCTGCCCGACGCCGAGCGTGCGAGCCGCGAGGAGGCCATGGTCGCGTGCACGTTTACGCCCGAGCGTTCATGGCGCGAGTGGCGCTTCCCGGAGCCGGGCGAACTGCTCGACGTGTACGACGGCGTGGCGCTCATCGCGCGCACCACGGCAAACGGCGACGTGGACGTGGTGCGCTACGAAATCGACGAGGGCCGCACGTCGCTGCTGATGCTCCCGGAGCCGACGGCGCGCTGGCACCGGGCGGGCTTTACCCGGTCGGGTATGCTGCTCGGTCTGGTGCGAATGGGCACCGAGGCGCACCCGCGGACGGCGTGGGTGCGGGGTCCGACGGACGGTTCGTTGGCGATGGAGGCGCTGCCGTTGGAGGCCGACGACGTGGGGGTGGAGGGCGACCTGGCGGTGTGCGTGGGCGCCGCGGGTGCGGCGGTGGTGTCCCCCATCGGGTGGTCCCGCGGGGTCGAGATGCCGCCCGGAACGCTACGGGCGAACGTACGAGGTGTTGGCGTGCGGCGTGCCGGGGAGCGGGTGCGGTGCGCGGCCGGGCGGTGCATCATGGACGGGGTGGCGAGCGTCACGCCGCGTTCGCGGGGTGGTGGCAACGATCCCGCAGGTGCAACCGGTGGCGACACTCATTGAGAAACCGCGTCGGGTTCTGGTAGCAATCACGTCACCGTTTACGGCGCACGGCAGCGTCGACGTGACCAATGAGAACGATGTTGAGCCTGTTGCGAGGCGCCGCGTGTGGCGGTGTTTCTGGTGGTGAGCCGGGACTTTCGGGAGCGTGATCGCAGTGCGTGCGGTGGCCTGCCCGTTCTGTGGAAGCGACCACCCGGAAGGCACTTTTGTCTGCCCGAACACCAATCGGCGGCTGCAGGGGTTGCTTCCGGCGGGCACGGCCATCGAGGGCAAGTACCGCATCGAGGGGATCATTGGCGTCGGCGGGATGGGCGTCGTCTATCGGGCCGAGCAGACGAAGATCAACCGTCGCGTCGCGCTGAAGATGCTGCTGCCGGAGTACACGGTGTACCCCGACCTTGTGGCGCGGGTGGAGCGCGAGGCGCGCACTGCGGGGCAGATCGATCACCCCAACGTGGTGACCATCACTGACCTCGGAGTGACCAGCGAGTACGGCCCGTACATCGCCATGGAACTCCTTCACGGCGCCGAGCTGGCCACGGTGGTGGAGAACGCCGGCGGCCGGATGGATCCTGCGGAGGCGGTGGACGTGATTCGTCAGGTGCTCGCAGGCCTTGAGGCGGCGCACAAGAAGGGCGTCATTCACCGCGACCTGAAGCCCGAGAACATCTTCCTGAGCACCGACGACGAGGGCAAGCGTCGGGTGAAGGTGCTCGACTTCGGCATCTCGAAGCTCCGCGACGACAAGGAGCTCAGCTCCCTCACGCGCACGGGCACCGTGATGGGAACGCCGCAGTTCATGGCCCCGGAGCAGGCCGCCGGGGCGCGCGATCAGGACGCACGCATCGACCTGTACTCCACCGGCGCAGTGCTCTACGCCGTGCTCTGCAACGGGCTCCCTTTCGAGGCAGAGAACTACAACCTCCTGATCAGCGAGATTCTCAACAAGCCGGCGATTCAGATTCTGCAGCGCAACGCCTCTCTCGATCCGCGGCTCGCGAGCATCGTGATGAAGGCCATCGCGAAGAAGCCCGAGGCCCGCTACCAGACGGCGCGTGGGATGGCCGACGCACTGGCCAACTGGTACGAGCACCGCAACGACGCGCCGTCCAGCACTGCGCCGCGCAGCTCCAGCCCGCGCCAGGCCGGGATTCTGTCGAGCGATACGCCGGTGTTCGACCTGCGTCGCGGGGTGCTGCGCCCGTCCTCGCCCAGCCCTCGCGATCTCTCCGCCGACGACCCCGAGTACCTCGATAGCAGCGAGGCCACGGTGATGGTTCCGGTGCCCTTTCGGGGCGAGGAAAACGGCGACGTTGCACCCTCGGACGACTTCTTCGACGACGACGGCAGCACGCATCGTTCGACGGCGCCTTCGCGCAGTTCGCGCAGTTCGCGCCCTTCGCCGCCGCGCCGCGCCGCGCCGCCGCCGGAGGAGCCTCGGGTGTCGATTCCCGCGCCGTCGGTGCTGTTGGAGTCGCCGCTCGATGCGCCTCCCATCGTGCTCGTCGAGGCGCGCAAGCAGCCGCCTTCGGATGAGATATGGGCACAGCTTCGCACCGACCTCACGCCAAAGCGTGACGTGTTGATGGATGAGGTTCACGCCGAGCGGCGCTCGCGCAGCCGAGTGGTCTTCGCGTTGATCACCCTGGTGGCGCTGAGCCTCGGGGTGGTTGCCTTTCGCGCCCTGGCGCCGTCGGTTTGGTATCAATGGTTCCCTGGGGCACGCGAGGGTCTTGTTCTTCCGCCGTCCCCTCCGTCCACGGTGAGCGTCAGCGATCGACCGTATGTTCCGTCGGTCGATGCGGCCGTCGTCGTGCTCGACGTGGGCGTGGCCACCCCACCTTCCGACGCGCAGGCGGGCAGCGACGTCTCCGCCGATGCGTCTGCGACGGATGCTCCGCTCGTCGTGGACCCGGCGCCGCAGGAGACCGCGCACCCTCGGCACCATCGTCACCGCCACGAGTTTTGAAGCTCCGGCGCTACTTGTTGTAGGGCTCGCCGCGTATGATCGAAAACGCCCGGTAGACCTGCTCGGCGAGGATCAAGCGCGCGAGTCGGTGGGGCAGTGTCATTGCGCCGAGGGAAAGCCGCCAGCGGGCCTTCGCGCGCACTGACGGACTCAGTCCCTCCGCGCCGCCGATCGCGAACACCGGGGTCACTGCGCGGCGCATCGCATCGTCGATCTTCGCAGCGAACGCTTCGGACGAGAGCATCTTCCCTTCGACCTCGAGGGTCACCAGTTCGGCGCGCTCACCCTGCGCCGCGAGGCAGCGCTCGAACTGCGCCACCACGCGGTCTTCGCGATCGTCTTTGAGTTCGATTTCTGAGAGGTCTGCGTAGCGACGTACGCGACCGTAGTACTCGTCGAGGAGCGCGCGGAGTTCGGGTTCCTTCACGCGCCCCACAGCGGCGACGACCAGCTTCACGCGTCGGTCGCGGCGGCTCCGTCGGCGATCGGGGTTCCATCGAAGGGCACGCGCGTGGCGTCCATCCAGAGCCCCTCGATGTCGTAGTATCGGCGCGCTTCGTCCACGAAAACGTGCACGATCACGTCGGTATAATCCACGAGCACCCACTGCCCCTGCTGCATCCCCTCGATGCTTCCGGGGGTGTGTCCCTTCTCCTTCAGCGCCTCGACGACGCCGTCGGCGACGGAGCGCACCTGCCGGTCGCTGCGCCCGGACATCAGCACGAGGAAGTCGGCGTAATCGACCTTCTCGCCGATATCGATGATCTCGATACGCTCGGCCTTCTTGTCGAGCCCGGCGGCGGCGACGAGCTTGGCCAGTTCCCGTGCGCCATCGCGGCGCAACGCGGCGGCGTCCGGCGTCGAGGCCGACAACTCAGGGCGCTTGCGGGGCTTCGGCTTCGCGGCCGCTTCGCTCTTGGTTTGCTTCTTCTTCGCAGGCGCTGCCTTGGCGGGTGCTGCCCTGGCGGGTGCTGCTTTGGCTGGAGTCGTTCGCGGTCCGCTGGACTTCTTCGCGACACGCAGCGCCGCGTTCTTCTTCTTTTCTTTCTTCTCTTCGATCTCCCCGCGGGTGAGCCGGGCGGGATCGGCCTTCGCCGGACGGGCAGACGCCTTGACGGGCGCTGCCTTCGCTGCGGGACGGACGGACGCCTTGACGGGCGCTGCCTTCGCTGCGGGACGGACGGACGCCTTGACGGGCGCTGCCTTCGCTGCAGCGGGCTTCTTTGATGAACTCGCCCCGGTGCTCTTCGAGGCGGAGGTCTTCTTGCGTGGGGACTTTGCTTCGGCCATGACTCGCCTGCTTGTCGACGCCGCGGAAACTGTGGCACGCACTAGCGCACCCCGCGGACTTCATCTCGCAGCATCGCACTACACCCGACGCCGACACCACAAGAAGCGTCACACCGATGGACCCATGACGTTTCCAACGACCCGACCGCTCCCGCCGGAGGACGCGCCGCTGACGGTGCTCGGCATTGAGAGTTCTTGTGATGAGACCGCTGCCTCGGTGGTGCGCCTCGACCGTACCGGGCCATGGGTGCTCTCCGACGTGATCGCCACCCAGGTGGCAGAGCACGCCCCGTACGGCGGCGTCGTCCCGGAAATCGCAGCGCGGGCCCACCTCCGCGTGATCAGCCCGGTCGTGCGCGAGGCCGTCGCGAGCGGTGGGGGTTGGGACGCCATCGACGCCGTCGCGGTCACCGCGGGCCCCGGACTCATCGGAGCGCTCCTGGTGGGACTGCAGGCCGGCAAGGCCATCGCCCTCGCGCGCGGACTCCCGCTGGTCGGGGTCAATCACCTTGTGGGTCACCTGCTCGCGCCGTTCACTCGCGTGCATGGCGAGGCCCACGTGACGCCGACGTTTCCCTTCGTCGCGCTGCTCGCCTCGGGCGGTCACACCGCTCTCTATCGCTGCGACGACGCGGCCACCATGCGCGAACTCGGCGCAACGCGCGATGACGCCGCGGGCGAGGCCTTCGACAAGGTCGCCAAGATGCTGGGCCTCGGGTACCCGGGCGGTCCGGTCCTCGATCGGCTCGCAGAGCGCGGCGACCCGGCGGCGGTGACGTTTCCGCAGGCGATGCGCGGCCGGTCGCTCGAGTTCAGCTTCAGCGGACTCAAGACGAGCGTGGCGCAGCACCTCGCGAAGCACGGCCAGCCGCCCACCGAACAGGCACTGTGCGACCTCGCCGCGGGGGTGCAGCGCGCCATCGTCGAGACCCTCGTGCGCAAGCTGCTGCTCGCGGCGCAGCAGGAGGGAATCCCCAGGGTGGTGCTCGGCGGCGGGGTTGCCGCCAACCGCGGTTTGCGAGCACGTGCAGCCGAGGCGTGCGCGCAGGTGGGCGTCACGCTGGTGGTTCCGCCGACGCGGGTGTGCACCGACAACGCCGCGATGATCGCGTACGCGGGGGCGGTGTCGCTGCGCAGCGGACGGCGCGATGGTGCGACGCTCGACGCTCGGGCTACCTGGCCCATCGAGGTGGCACTCGAGCGCTCCGCCGATACGCGCTCGGCCGTCGCACCCCCTGCGCCCGTCGCACCCTCTGCGCCCGTCGCGTCTTGGGATGAGTTTCGCAGTACGAGTACTCGCCCGATCGTTACCGTCGCAGTTCGCTGAGTGCCCGTGCCATGCAGTACGGAATCACGACAAACGCGGCGGCTACGGCTCCACCGGCCGCCTGCTGTGGTGCGCTACCAGTCAGGCTGGGAAACAGGAATAACGTTCCAAGACACCCACAGAACAAGGTCGCAATCCAAAACCCTCGTGCCATCCCGTTGGACGGAGTGGGCTGCGGCTGCTGATAAACGAGGTCATCCCTGGGAGGCTTGAGTTGTGAGAACGGATCAAGGTGGTCGGCCATATCTAGATGTTGAACGAAACAATCAGCAGGAGGAAGCGCGGGCGGAACGGACGACGAGCACTCCGAGGCCGAGACACCGACGCTCAACGAGGTCACCTCACCCAGGAGGCGTTACCGTTGTAGGTCACTGAATGGCCGCGACACGCGCATGGCCTCCATCGCGGACTGTGCTGTCGCGACAACTTCGACCAAGGCAGGAGCTATCTCCGCCTCGCCCAACGTCGAGCCGTCTGCGAGTGTGACAACGATCGCTCCAGTGGTCCCGATCCCGACGGCGTATGACGCCCTGCACACGCCCCAGCGCCGAATCAACGTTTGCCACGCCACCCTCAGGTCTCCTTGACGCAGATGGCGTTCCACGACGTGCGAGCAGGTTTCCCGGAACAGGCAGGCACGCCCGAGAAATGGTCGAACAACAAGTCGGTATAGCCAGATGGCGACCACGGCGGACCAACCGAGCACGAGCGCCAGCGCTCGTCGCGAAGCCCACCTCACCTCACGATCTTCACGGACGTGCCCCATGAGAGTACCTCGAACACCTGCTGATCGCCCCAGCAGCCTTTCGAGACAGCCGGACGCGAAGAGAAGCTCGTGAACAGAACAGCGTCGGCGCCGTCGCTCGTAGCAGCAGTCTTCAATTGATTGGCCGCGAGCAACATTGCCTTCGGCGGAGAAGGATCAGAAGCGACCGCGAAGATCATCCCCAGCACCGTGTACTGGACTCCGCTACCAGCGTCACCGGACGAAATGTACATAAAACACCCCCATTGGTAATACCCCATCAGCCCTTGGCGTGACGGGCGGCCTAGCAGGGGCGCATAGGGAAAGCAACGCGGCGCCCTCGCTGGCGTGGATCAGCTCCAGGTGACAGGACGCCCCGTGTACGAAGTTCGCGGCTCCCATGCAGTCACGCGGAGATCCCGGCGAGCTCGGTGGGGAGCTCAGTGTCGTCTCGGAGCGCACCCTCACCACATACGTACTACGAGCCCAGGAATCTTCGGGAAGCTTCGCTTGTCGCGGGTCACCACTGCGTAGTCGAACGCGAGCGCCGTCGCGGCGATCAGCAGGTCATGCGCTCCGATGACGACGCCCTTCGCCGCGAGGCCCGCCCAGACCCGAGCGTGGACCCGGGAGACCACGAGGTCGAAAGGGACCACTGGCAGCGCCTCGAGCAATCGCTCGACGAATGCCTCGCGACGGGCTCGCTGCGCTGGGTTGGCAGCGCGGTGAACCCCATGGAGCAGTTCGCTGGCGGTGATCGCGGCGATGGCGACGTGCTCGTCTGCGGAGGAAGCCAGCACCGAGTCGAGGTCGAGCTTCCCTCGCTCCGCGGCGACCAGGATCGAGGAGTCGATCAGCGCGCCCACGGAGACTTCGGCGCCTTCGGTTGCCGACGCGCGGCCTGCTCGACGGCGAGCAGGTAGCCCGCGTCCGGGCGCGGGAGCGATTGCAGCAACGTCACCAGATCGCGAACGGTTCTCACCGGCGGCGCGACCGGAACGATCCGGCACACCGCCTCGCCCGCCCGTTCGACCACGAAGGACTCCTGTCGGAGCCGGACGCGACTAACGATGTCGGAGAAGTTGCGCGCCGCTTCCGTCGCAGAGATGTGCGATTCCATACCGATCAGATTATCAGATTCCGTGCTCGATGCGCACCAGCGCGCTCGTCGCGTCGAGGAGGACGCCTGCCGAACCTGCACGCGCCCTATCCTGCCGCCGCCACCCCTGCCGCCACCCGCCGCCACCCGCCGCCACTCCGTGCGCTCGCGATTTCCCGGTCGATTCGCTCGGCATCGGATGTGCTGTGGTCGTGCACCGCGATGTCGCGAACTCCCTATGACCAGTTTTCGAAGGGGATAGGAAATCCAACGTGGCACCCTCCCTGGCGCGGATCTGCTCCAGTTTTCAGATCGCCCCTCACGCGTAGTACCTGGTCTCGCGAGCATTGGCGGGACCTCCTGGGGAACTCCCAGGACGACGCCTTGACCGATTCCAGAGATCCTGACTTGAGAACTTCTTCGTGATGCCTCACCCACGAATTCACCACCAAATACCGCTGCGGTTTCAAACGTTGAGCCCGTCAAACCGGAATTCTGGCATCACTTCGATTGCACGTCGTCGCATCCGGAGCCCTCGCGCCGTACATCCGATAGGTGGAAGGGGTAGCGTCGCACCATCCATGCGAACGGCACCCATCCCATTGATCCTGGCTGCGGTCCTCGCCGCCACGCCTGCGCTGCCGCTCCCGTCGCGCCCGCCGCGACCGCCGGGAGGGTGTCACAACGTCTACGTCGATAGCCCGTGCACGTTCACGTCCCTCATGCGCGTTCACGGCGACCAGGGCACTCCCGTGGCCCCCGACGCGCCAGTGGACCCGGACGGGACCGTGACCTTCTCGGCGGGCTATGCGCTCGCGGACAGCGCCAGTGCGTCTCCCGCGGTCTGGGTGCGCGCCACGCCCGGTGACCGCCCCGCGCTCGAGCGATACTTTTCAATGCGCCGACAGGCCCATTGCCGGGGGGTCATCATTCGCGCGCCGTGTCCGCCGGGCGTCCACGTCGTGGTTGATGTTCCTCCTCCGCCGGTCGGCACCGTGCTTCGGGGCCTTAGGAGGCACCTCGAGCCAGACATCTTCTGACGCGACGCCGCCCGGGTGCAGCGCGTAGGAGCGCACGCCTTCGCCCGCCCGCCCGCGCGCGAGTTCCTGGGTGAAGAGCACGTTGCAGAGCTTGCTCACGCAGTACTCGGGAAACGCCGTGGTGGTCGCGGTGGGGCGGCGCAGCGCGTCCCAGTCGATGCCTGGCGCGCGATAGTGCCCGCGGCTGGCCACGTT
>CANJUR010000134.1 GCA_947477565.1 Deltaproteobacteria bacterium | reverse complement strand
GATCCTGGTCGCGCTGCTCACCTTCGGGGCCTGGGCGCTCTGGGGGCCGGAGCCGCGGCTCACCTACGCGCTGGTCAACGCCGTGGCGGTGCTCATCATCGCGTGCCCCTGCGCGCTCGGGCTCGCCACACCGATGTCGATCATGGTGGCCACCGGCCGCGGCGCGACGGCGGGCGTGCTCTTCCGCAACGCCGAGGCCATCGAGGTACTGCGCGCGGTCGATACGCTCGTCCTCGACAAGACCGGGACGCTCACCGAGGGCAAGCCGAAGCTGGTCACCGTGGAGCCGACGGCGGGGCTCGACGAGCCGACGCTCCTGCGCCTGGCGGCGGCGCTGGAGCAGGGCAGCGAGCACCCCCTGGCGGCCGCCATCGTCGCGGGCGCGAAAGAGCGCGGGCTCACCCTCACCGGCGCGGAGCACTTCGCGTCGGTGACCGGCAAGGGCGTCACCGGCCGCGTGGGCGATCGTGCGGTCGCGCTGGGCAACAAGGCGCTGATGCTGGACGTGGGCGCCTCCGTCGGCACCCTCGACGCGCGGGCGGAGGCGCTGCGGGCGGAGGGGCAGACGGTGATGTTCGTGGCCGTCAACGGCGCGCTCGCGGGCCTCGTCGGCGTCGCCGACCCGATCAAGGAGACGGCGGCCGAGGCCCTCAAGGCGCTGCGCGGAGAGGGTCTGCGCATCGTGATGCTCACCGGCGACAGCCGGACGACGGCCGAGGCGGTGGGGCGCAAACTCGGCATCAACGAGGTGATCGCCGGAGTGCTGCCCGACCAGAAGGCCGAGGCGGTGAAGCGCCTGCAGTCCGAGGGACGCCGCGTGGCGATGGCGGGCGACGGCATCAACGACGCGCCCGCGCTCGCCCAGGCCGACGTCGGCGTCGCGATGGGCACCGGCGCCGACGTGGCGATGGAGAGCGCTGGCGTGACGCTGGTGGGGGGCGACCTGCGGGGCCTCGTGCGGGCGCGCCGGCTCAGCCGCGCCACGATGGCCAACATCCGGCAGAACCTCGCCTTCGCTTTCGGGTACAACGCCCTGGGCATTCCAGTGGCGGCCGGGGTGCTCTACCCTCTCACCGGCCTGCTGCTCAGCCCGATGCTCGCCGCCGCGGCCATGAGCCTGAGCTCGGTCTCGGTGATCGCCAACGCCCTTCGGCTGCGCCACGCGCGCCTGTGATGTCCGCAGGGCCGCTGGTCCTCGCGGCGGTTCATGAGCGGGGGTGCCGTCGGCGGTACCGCCCCCGACTGGCGCACATACTGCGTTTCAGTGACCGGGTTGCGCTCCTCCTTTCGGAGCCATGCGCAGTCTGGCGGAACAGCCGAAACGGCCGATGGATCGGTGAATTAAGTTCACTCACAGCTGGTGGACGGCGCGGCCAACGGGGATCAATTCGCACCAAGTTCTATCGCCGCCTGCAATCGCGATTGACGAACCAGAGCACGGCCCGATTGAAGGTCGCGACGGGCGAAAGCCCCGCCCTGTCTGAATGCGGCAACGGGAATTGGAGGGCGTCCCGGTCCCGCGTCGATCACTCCTCTCACCGCCCTCCGAACGACCACCCAGAATTGCGAGCGGTTACAATGCCCCATTCCAATTTCGATGCATGCATTCGGTCCTGTGACGCCTGCGCCGTCGCCTGTGAGCATTGCGCGACGTCGTGCCTGGGCGAGAAGGATGTCGCCGCGATGGCCGCGTGCATCAAGCTCGACCGGGACTGCGCCGACGCCTGCCGCTTCGCCGCGCTGCTGATGAGCCGGGGCAGCCCCTTCGCCGTGGAGTTCTGCGAGCTCTGCGCGAAGATCTGCGAGGCGTGCGCGACGGAGTGCGAGAAGCACAAGAACGAGCACTGCCTGGCCTGCGCGAAGGCGTGCCGCCAGTGCGCCACGGACTGCCGCGCAATGGCGGGCAAGGCGCCCGCAAAGACGCCCAGCAAGACCGCGACGGCCTGACCTTCGGCGTGCGCCACGCACGCCCGTGACGTCCGTTGGGACCACCAGCCCTCGCGGTAGTTCATGGTCGGTCTGCTGCGCTACCTCCGCGAGGGGGCGCGCGGTCGAACCCCCGCCGGGCTCCACGTCTTCGAGGACCTCGTGGTGATCGAGCCCGTGGACGAGCGCGATCGCCTGGTGCCCGATGGCGTCGCGGGCGACAAGCTGCTGGAGAGCGTGCTCTCCGGGCGCACGCTGCCGCTGCTGCACTACGAGCTCACCGACCGGGTGCGCCTGGCGACGCGCGCCCGCCCGTGCGGCCTGCCCTTCCGGCTCATCGAGGCCGTCGAGGGGCGCACCGACGACCTGATGCAGCTCCCCGGGAACGCCGGGGGCACGGTCACGGTGCATCCCATCGCGGTCCACCGCGCGCTCGACGACGTGCCCGCGGCCGGCTGGCAAGTGCGCGAGGAGGAGGACCGCCTGCGCGTCCTGATCTCGCGCCCTGGCCCCGGCTTCTCCAGCGAGCGCGTCGCCACGTCCCTGGCCGCCGCGCTGGAGGCCGCGGGGAAGCGGCCGCTCGTGGTGGCGCGCCGCCGGTAGGCGCCGACCCTGGGGGCGCGGACAGGGTCCGCTGTAAGAACCGCGAGGGCGCTGCGTCTGCCTTGATGCGAGCCAAAGCAACGCGGCCCGCAGGAGCGACGAAACCATGAACTCCAACGAGACCCTGCTCGACGTCCGCGGCATGAACTGCGGCTCGTGCGTCCGCCACATTTCCCAGGCCCTCGACGCGCTCGACGGCGTCGAGGAGGTCCACCCCTCGCTGCCCGACAAGACCGTCCGCGTCCGGCACGACCCGGCGCGGGTGAGCGCCGAGCAGCTCGCCGGCGCGCTGACTGCGAAGGGCTACCCCGCCGCCGCGCGCGCCGCGTGAATCGACCCCGGCCGGGTCACAGGTCGGCCGCGCAGCCGTAGAGCCTGAGCCCGCTTCGGCTGTAATCCCCACCCACCACGCGCGTCTGCCGCGACGAAGCCCATGAACCTCCTGATCCCACGCGTTCTCATCCTGGTCGGTGCGACCGCCCTCTCGCTCGGGTGCGGGGGACGCGAGGTCCCTGTGCGCTTCGCCGAGCAGTCCGCCCTCTCGTCGGGCGCCCGCGAGGCGCCGGTCGCCGACCCCACCGTGGCCCTCACCAGCGACCCGCCGCTCCCAGGTGAGCCCGTTGGCGCGTGGACAGGCCTCGCCGTCGATGGCGGCGCCGCCCCGACCGGAGGCCACGCCCATGCGCATTGAGCGCATCCTGCCGGCCGCCCTGGCGCTGCTGCTGCCGCTCACCGGGTGCGCGACGACGTCGTTCTCCTCCGACCTGCGGCGCGTCGAGCAGCTCTCCGGTGCGCCCATCCCCCTGCGCGTCGCGGACAACCCCCCCGAGGACCACGACCCGGCCGTGACCCAGGCGGTGCTCGCCCGGCCGCTGACGGCCGACGCCGCGGTCGGGGTGGCCTTCCGCAACAACCGCCACCTGCGCGCCTCCCTGCGGGACCTGGGCGTGGCGCGCGGCTGGCTCGCGCAGGCGGGCACGCTGCCCAACCCCGCCATCGAGTTCGACGTGCGCTACCAGACCGACCGCTCGCAGCCGCTCCAGGGCGACATCCGCCTGGAGTTCGGGCTGACGCGGGCGATCCTGACGGGAGCGCGGGCGGGCCTCGCGCGGGCGGAGCTGGAGACGGCGCAGGCGCGGGTGGCCGGCACGGTGCTTCAATTGGGCTACGAGGTGCGCGCGGCCTTCTACGCCGTGCAGGCCTCGGAGGAGCGGCTCGCGGCCGCCCAGCAGGCGCTCGACGCGTTCGCCGCGTCGCGCGACGCGGCCCGGGCGCTACACCACGCGGGCAACCTCACAACCCTCGACCTCTCGGTGCAGGAGGCGGCTTACGAGACCGCGCGCATCACGGTCGCGGAGGTCGAGATCGAGCGCTTGGACCGCCGCGAGCACCTCCAGCGCCTGCTCGGGCTCCATGGCGACGCCACCGAGTGGACCCTCGCGGAGGGCTTACCCCCCGCGCCCGAGGCCCTCTCGCTGGAGGCGATGACCGAGGCGCGAGCCCTGGCGGCCAGCCTCGACCTCGCGGCCCAGCGCGCGAACCTCCAGGCCCTCGCCCGCCGCGTCGGGCTGAGCCGGGCCGAGGGGTGGCTGCCCGACATCACGGTGGACGCGCACGCCGAACAGGACGGCAACTCCGTGGAGATCGGCGGCGGGGCGCGCGTCACGCTCCCGATCTTCGACCAGCGCCGGGGCGCGACGGCCGCGTACGGCGCGCAGTTCGACGCCGCGCTCGAGCGCTACTACGCCAGCGCCGTGGACCTCCGGTCGGCCCTGCGCGAGGGGCGCAACCGCCTGCGCTCGGCGCACGCCCGCGCGCGCCAGTACGACGCCGTGATCGTCCCGGCGCGGGAGCGCGTGCTGCGCGAGACGCTCCTCCAGTACAACGCCATGCAGGTCTCGGTGTTCCAGCTGCTGCAGGCCCGCCGCGAGCTGCTCGACGCCACGCTCCGCCGCGCGGAGATCCGCCGCGAGTTCTGGACCGCGACGGCGGGCACCGGCGCCCTCTTCGCGGGCCGCCAGGTGGACGCGGCGGGTCACGCGTCCGACGCCTCGGAATCCATGTCCGCCACGCCCATGGGCGGGGGCGGAGCGTCCTCGGGAGGACATTGAAGCCATGAACCGACGATCCTTTCTCCAGGCCGGCAGCGCGGCGACGGCGCTCGGGTTGATGACCCGCGCGGAGCGAGTCGAGGCGCAGACCCACGAGGGACACGGCGCGACCGGACCCCAGCCGCCCGCGGCGCCGACGCCCCCGCCGGCGACCTCCGCCGCGATCGCGCGGCGCTTCCCCGCCGGGCAGCCCGGGGTGACGGTGCCCAACGGCGGGACGCTGCCGCTGCGCGTAGTGAACGGAGTGAAGGTCGGCCACCTGGTGGTCGAGGCCTTCCCCAACGAGTTCGCGCCCGGGCTCACAGCGGAGGTGTGGGGCTACAACGGCACGACGCCGGGGCCCGTCATCGAGCTGGTCGAGGGCGATCGGCTGCGGATGTACGTGACCAACCGGCTGCCCGAGCCGACGACGGTGCATTGGCACGGCATCGTGCTGCCCAACGGGATGGACGGCGTGAGCGGGCTCAACCAGCGCCCCATCCCGCCGGGCGAGACGTGGGTGTACGAGTTCACGCTCCGGCACCCGGGCACGTTCATGTACCACTCGCACTTCGACGAGATGACCCAGATCGCGCTGGGCGCGGTGGGCATGATCGTCGTGCATCCGCGGCAGGCGCGCGGCCCGCGGGTCGATCGCGACTTCGTGCTGATGACGCACGAGTGGAAGATCGAGGCGGGCGCGAGCCGCCCCGACCCCAACGCGATGAACGACTTCAACGTCCTGACCTTCAACGGCAAGGCGTTCCCGAGCACCGCGCCGCTGCTCGTGGGCAAGGGCGAGCGGGTGCGCATCCGCCTGGGCAACCTCGGGCCCATGGACCACCACCCGATTCACATCCACGGCCTCTGGTTCCACGTCACGGCGACGGACGGCGGCTACGTGCCCGCGAGCGCGCAGCGGCCCGAGACGACGGTGCTGGTGCCGGTGGGCGCGACGCGGGTGATCGAGTTCGTGCCGCCCGAGTCGGGCGACTGGGCGATGCACTGCCACATGACCCACCACGTTATGATGCAGATGGCCCACGGCCTCCCCAACATGGTCGGCATGGACCCGCGCACGCTGGAGCGGCGCATGAGCCGGGTGCTGCCCGAGTACATGACCATGGGGCATACGGGCATGGGAGGGATGGGCGAGATGCGGATGGAGATCCCGCCCAACAGCGCCCCGATGCGCGGCGGCGCGGGACCGCACTCGTACATCGACATGGGCGGGATGTTCACCGTCCTCAAGGTGCGCGACGACGTGGCGACGGCCGACCCCGCGGGCTGGTACCAGGCGCCCGCCGGGACGGTGCCCGCGGCGGCCGACGAGGCGCGGCTGCGGGCCGACGGCATCGACGTCACGCGCACCTGGCGGCGCGGGTGAGTGGGACGGTGGGCCGGTGAAGAGTTGCTGCGAGCCGCCCCCGCCGCCCGGCCGCCCCCGAGGTCGCCGGGCACTCGTCGTCGCTGCGATCGTCGCCGCGGTCGCGGCCTGGTCCTTCGCGGCCGACCGCACACGCGGCGACGCCCCGGCCGCGGCGGCCCGCCGGCCGTCCCAGCGTCCGAGGTCGCGCGGCACGCCCTGACGGCGCCGCCTCGGGAGGGATCCGTCAGGGCAGGACGCGCACAACGCCGGCCATGCCGACGTGCCCGTGGGTGTTGCAATGAAACGGGTAGAAGCCGGCGCCTGCGAAGGTCACCGTGTAGCTGTCCCCCGCGCGCTGTGCCTCGATGGGGTTGGGGCTCGTGGCGCCCGCGCTCGACCCGTGCGGGACGCCCGGGTTCAGGGGGTGGGTGGTGAAGCTCATGGCGAAGGTGACCGACTGCCCCGCGCGGACGGTGAGGCAGCGCGGGGTGTAGCCCGTGGTGCCGCGCGGGACGATGGTGCGCTCGGCGGCGTCGGCGGTGCGGTCCACGTAGGCCGCGGCGGCGCAGTCGTTGAGGACGGGCACGGCGACGGGCGCGTCCGCAGCGCCGCCGGCGTCGCTCGCGGCGTCCTGGTCGGCCGCGGGGGCATCGACGGCCACCGGCTGATCGGTCACGACCCCGACGTCGGTCACCCCGACGTCCGACGTGCCGACGTCGGGCGCGTCGTGGCCCTCGTGGGCAGCCGCGTCGGTCGTGTCGTGGGCCATGTCGCCGCAGCCGACGAGCAGGGGAAACAGGGCGAGAGCGAGGGTCGTTCGAGCGGGCATCGAGGGGCCTTTCCGGGGCGTAGTGGGGTCGTGGCTCAGGGCTCCACGCGCACGGTGGCCATCATCCCGTGCTCGACGTGCTCGAGGATGTGGCAGTGGTACATCCAGTGGCCAGGGCGCTCGTCGGGGCGGAACGCGATGCGCACGCGCTCCTTGCCGCGCAGCTGGATCGTGTCCTCCCACGACCGCTCGCCCTCGGGGGCGCCGTTGCGCGAGACCACCTGGAAGAAGAACCCGTGCAGGTGGAAGGGGTGCTCCATCTCGCTCGCGTTGACGAGGTCCCAGACCTCGGTGACGCCGACGCGCGCGACGACGTCGGGCACGTCGGGGTAGGACGCGTCGTTGATGGTGAAGACGACCCGCTCCGCGTCGCGGTCGATGTGCTCGTTGAAGGTCACGGTGCGCGGCGCGACGCCCGCCGTGGCCAGCGGCTCGACCCGCGGGCTGGGCGCGGGCGTGGCGAGCGCCGGCAGCGCCGGGTCGGGCGCGTAGCGGAGCCGTAGGATGTCCGACGCCTCGGTGAGGCCGGCGCCGTGGCCGCGGGCGTAGGGGAGGTTCTGGAGGACGGCCGTCGCGCCCGGGTCGCCGGTACCGTCCACCAGGACGTCGAGGCGGTCCCCAGGCACCAGGAAGAGCTCGTCGGAGGCGCGCGGCGTCTCGACGGGACCACCGTCGGTGCCCACCACGGTGAACCGGTGCCCCGGCAGGGCGAGGCGGTAGAAGCGTGCGCTGCCCGCGTTGACCACGCGCCACCGCTGCCGCTGGCCCGCGCGGATGGGGAGTTCCGCGCCCGCGCGGCCGTTGACCAGGGCGACGGCCCCCTCGCGGCCGGTGTGCTGCTCGACGAGGTCCCCGGTCGGCGCGATCTGGCCGTCGGCGCCGAGCAGCAGGTCGTCGAGCACGAGCACCCCCTCCGCGTCGGCCCGAGGCTCGTGCTCGCCCCGCACCACGATCGCGCCGTAGAGGCCGCGCTCCATCTGCACGCTCTCGGTGACGTGCGGGTGGTACCAGAAGGTCCCCGCGTCGGGCACGGTGAAGCGGTACTCGAAGGAGGCGCCCGGGGCGACAGGCGGCTGCGAATGGGGGCTTCCGTCCATGGAAGCGGGTACCCGCACGCCGTGCCAGTGGATGGTCGTGGGCTGGTCGAGGCGGTTGGTGAAATGCACGACCACGGTGTCGCCCGCCCGGGCCTCGATCGTCGGCCCCGGTACCGACCCGTTGTAGGTCATGGCCCGGACGCGTCGGCCGGGCGCGTACTCCCACTCGCCGAAGCGGGCTTCGAGGTCGATCTCGACGATGCGCGGATCGGGGTTGCGATCGACGGCGGGGGCGACCCGGAGCACCGAGGCCCAAGGGTCCGGGCCGGTGCGCGGGGTGGCCGACGTCGGGGGCGCGTCGCCGCAACCGCCGACGAGGAGCGCGGCAGAGAGGCTACAGAGGAGGTGTCGGTTGGACGGCATGATCACCTACGGGGGGCTGAGGAGCGGGGCACGCGAGCAGGCACCGACCGGCCTTCTAGTCGCCCGAACCGAAGGTGTGACCGAGGAACCTCACCGGGCGTTGCCGTTCCGGGCGTCGCCGCCGGTGACGGGCCATGCCGACGGGGCCGCGCCGGCGGACTCGGTCGCCACGACGAGCAGGCGGTCGTCGTCGGTGTGCAGGGCGAGGTCGCCGTTGGGCGAGAGCACGGGCGCCGAGGCGTTGGCGCCCTCCGGGATCGCGAGCGTCCACCGCTGGCGGCCGTCCTCCCCGACGGCGTAGAGCGCCCGGCCCACCGCGAGGTAGATCACGCCCGCGCGCCCGACGGCGTGCGTGGCGAAACGCTGGTAGTCGGTGCGGGTGGCGCTGGCACCGAAGCCCCAGGCGCGCGAGCCGTCGCGGCGGACGGCCACCAGCTCGCCGCTCGCGCCGCCGCCGCCACGGTGGACGTTCAGGTAGACGTAGACCGTGCCGTCGGCGCCGATCACGGGCGCGCCCATGAGGAGATCGACCTGGCCCCGCGAGGAGCGGGCGAGGTTTACCCGCCAGATCGTTCGGCCCGTCCGCAGCTGCCGGGCGACGAGCACGTAGGAGCTCAGGCCGAAGAACGCGACGTAGATCCGGTCGCCGTCGATCGCGGGCGGGAGCGCGTGGCGCAGCGTCCCGTCGAGGATCTCGTAGGGCTCCGACCAGAGCCGATGGCCGCCGGCGAGGTCGAGCGCTGTGTCGAGGCAGCCGACGGTCGTGCCCGAGACGGCGCACTCGTTCACGTTGGACCAGTCGGGCGCGTCGAGCGTCCGGCGGCCCGCAAGGTCGAAGCCCGCGAGGCGCCCCACGGTCGTCATCGCCCCCTGGGTCACCAGCACCGGACCGCGCCCCGGCGGCAGGCCGACGAAGCGCACCACGGCATCGACCGTCGGGTACGGCGGCCGGGCCTCGCCGTTCCGCCCGAAGCGCCACAGACCGCGCGCGGCGGTGTCGCCGTACATGCTCGTGAGCAGCACGTCGTCGCCGGTGGAGAGGCGGACCTCGCCCCCAAGCACGCGTCCGCCCGCGCCGGGGCGCACCGCCGGCGACCGCCAGCGCTCCCGGCCGCAGGCATCGAGGGCGACCACGCCGCGCCCGCGGTCGGAGGTCTCGTACGGCGCGTAGATCGTCCCTTCGGCGTCGATGGCGACGTGCCCGGTGACGCCGACGACGGCGAAACGAACGCTCCCGACGGGCGTGTCCCGACCGCAGCGCGGGGGCTGGAGTGGGACGTCCTCGGGGCCGGCGTCGTGTCGATCGAGGGCGTCGCAGGGCACGTCCACCGCCGCGTCGAACAGCTCATCGAGGCCGGTGCGCGCGCCGCACGCCGAGGCCACACACGCGAGGAACAGGTGGCGTTGGAAGGAGGGGCCGCGCACCCGCTGAGGGTAAGGGCGATCCCGTCGCCCGAGCGTCGATCTTCGCTTGCGACGATTGTATCGGCGCGCTGAACAATGCCGGCGAGGAGCGTCCGCCCTCCGTGTTTCCACGCCTTGCTTCCGCGCCCACGCGCTCACGCGCATGGGATGGCCGATCGAGCGGATCGCAGGGGCGGTTTGTTGGAGCCTCCGGGTCACGGACGGGATGGACACGGCTAGTACCTGCCCAATAGGACCCTACGCGACGGCCGACCGGCCGCGGAGCGTCCCAAGGAGCGAGTGACCCGATGAACAACGAAACCCGCGCGAAGCTTCTGGCGATGGTGTCTGCCGCTCTGGGCGGCGCGGCCCTTGAGGGCTGCGCGAGTAATCCGCCAGCGATGGCGCAGCCCCCGACGAGCGCGAGCGCTCAGCCGGCCACAGGGCAGGCCGGCAGCTGCAGTGCTGCGATGGCCCAGAGCGGGAACTGCGGCGCCAACATGGGCCACGCCCCGGGGGCAACTCCGGCGGCCCCTCAGGGGGCGGCGACTGGGCAGGCGATGAGCTGCGGACACGACGGGAACTGCGGCGCGCACATGGCCGCGCCGACCGCGCCGGCCGCTCCGGGGACGACCGCGGCGCAGCCGACTGCACCGCCCGCCCCGGCCCCCACGACTCCCGCCGCGGCACCTCCTCCCGCGGCCCCCGCTCGCCCTCACGTCCACGCCCACTGAGCGATGGCGCGCGTTGAGGGGGTCGGCCTGGGGCTGCGGGCGCCGCTGGTCGGTGACCTGATGACCCGGGCCCCGCCCTCGCTGCGCTGGGTCGAGGTCTCCCCCGAGAACCACATGGGCCGCGGAGGCTTCTTCGAGCGCATGCTCGCCGACGCGCGCGGGCGCTTCCCGGTGGTCACCCACGGCCTCAGCCTGGGCCTCGGCGATCGGGCCCCGCCGGAGCCCGCCTTCCTCCGGGCGTTGCGTGCCTTCCTGGAGGAAGTGGGAACGCCCTGGCACAGCGACCACCTCTGCTTCGGGTCCGTGGACGGCGCGCACCTCCACGACCTGCTGCCGCTGCCCTTCACCCGCGAGAGCGCCCGCGCGGTGGCGGACCGCGTGCGCCTGCTGGAGGACGCCCTGGGCCTCCCGATCGCCGTCGAGAACATCTCCTGGTACGCCCACCCCGGCGAGGCGGAGATGGGCGAGGCGGACTTCCTCGGCGAGATCGTCGCGCGCTGCGACGCGCGGGTCCTGCTCGACGTGAACAACGCCTTCGTCAACGCCCGCAACCACGGCACCGACGCGCGGGATTTCCTCCGGCGCGTTCCCGCCGAGCGTGTTGTGCAGATCCACGTCGCGGGGCACTTCACCGCCGCGGACGGCCTCCACATCGACACCCACGGGGAGCCCGTCTGCGAGGAGGTCTACGGCCTGCTCGAGTTCGCCCTCTCCCGCACTGGTCGGGTGCCAGTGCTCCTCGAGCGCGACGGCGGCTTCCCGCCCTTCGACGAGCTCGCGGCGGAGGTCGAGCGGCTCGACGCGATCCTGCGACGGGCCGCGCCGTGAGCGACCTCGACGCGCGGCAGCGGGCGATCGCCCGCGTGTGCCTCGGCGAGGAGCCGCCGACCGACGCACTGGCCCTCCTGGGGGGCGACCCGCGGCGGTGGCAGGTCTACCGCGACCTGGTCCGCACGCGGCTCTGGCGCGCCCTGCTGGAGGCCCTCCCGCGGACCTACGCGGCGGCGGGCCCCGATCGCTTCGGGGGCTGGTTCACGCGGTTCCTCGACGAGGCGCCGCCGCGCACGCGCTACGTGCGGGAGGTCGCCCCGGCCTTCGGGG
>CANJUR010000133.1 GCA_947477565.1 Deltaproteobacteria bacterium | reverse complement strand
CGGAGGGATGTAGGTGGCCGCTCGGGGAATTGCACCTACCGGGCACCTACGCCTACTCGTCGAGTGCCTAGCACTCGACGCTCATGCAGATAGCCCGGCGCAGGCCGGGCGGTCCATCCCAGGCCCCGGCTTTAGTGATCGCAGGGCCGAAGGCCCGTCCGCGATCACGGAGCCGGCGCTCTCCCTCAGGCCACGCCAAGCACCCCATCGAGCGAACACATCGACCCGAATTACAGACGAATCGTGAGATGTGTCCCGAGGTGAACCCAGGAGGAGAGCGGGCTTCTGAATGCTGACAGGCATGTACTAAGGCAACAGGTATTTGAGCACCCTCTCCTCTTGGTAGAGGCGTCGCGCGGCCTTCCCCGCAGGGCCCGACTCCGTCACGCGCAGAAGCGGACTCCGTCACGCGCAGAAGCGGACTCCGTCACGCGCAGAAGCCGACTCCGTCACGCGCAGAAGCCGACTCCGTCACGCGCAGAAGCGGACTCCGTCACGCGCAGAAGCCGACTCCGTCACACCGTCACGCGGCGATGCCACGTGGCCCACTCCGCCACCACGATGAACGCCGCCGCGACAAGCAGCGCGATCCACCATTCGCGCCGCAGCCCGGGCCTCCCTGGCGTCGGGGCGCTCGCCCGCGTCGGGCCCACGGAGAGCGTCGCGCGCGGCGCGCAGGCCGACTCCTCCGGGTCGCTGAGGTTGCCCGCGATGAGCGTGTGAGACTCGCCCGCGTGCAGCCGGTGGAAGCCCGCCTCCGCGCCGAAAAACACCGCGCGCCCCTCCATCACCGGCACCCGCACGCGCCGCCCCGACGGGGTCTCCACCGTGGCCGCGCGCACCCCCGCGGGCACCGGCATCCGCCACGCCGTGCCTGTCCGATACGATGACTGAAACGCTCCGTCTTCCCCGGAAAACCAGTCGATCGCGTTGATGAGCATCACCGGCCAGGACACCAGCAACGGCACGTCGCTCTCGCGCACATCAAACGTGAAGAGCACGAAGCGACCGCCGTCCCGATCGCCCGCGACGATCAGCGGACCCGCGCTTCCGCTGCCCAACACCCGGTCGCCCGACGCGAGGCGATAGCGCGCCACGCGGCCGATGTGCGCCTCCTCCAGGTCGCTCGTGAATCGCGTGACAGGGTGCCGCCGGTCGATTCGCTCGAAGCCGATGGCACCGCCCGCCGGCGCGCTGAAAAACCCCGCCTCCACCGGGCGCGGCGATCCGCCGGGGGGTGGGCGCAGGGCGATCCAGCCGACGCCGGGCGGCACCGTCACCGCCACCCCGTCGCTGATCACCACGTCGAAGTGCCCCTGCGCCAGCGCCGCGGACGCCTGCACCGCGGTGGCTTCGACCACATCCAGGTACTCGTCGAGAAGCAGCGCCGCCTCGAGGTAGCGGTTGCCGTCGCCCACCGTCAGCACCCGCGCCCGCCGCCGCTCCGGAAGCGTCGCGTAGGCCACGTCGTCCACGGGCAGGTCGTCATGCGTGCCGTCCTCGAAGGCGATGCGCGCCTCCAGCCGTTCGCCGCCACCCGAGAGGCGCTCGATCACCCGCTGCACGCGCTCGCCTGCCGCCACCCGCAGGCGCGCTCGCTCGATGGGCGCGCCGTCCACGCTCACCGTGAGCACCACCGACTCCGGGCGGTCGCTCCAACTCTGTAGCTCTACCATCGCCTCGCAGCGCGAGCGGTCGAGCGGATACCGTCGCGCCGAAAACGCCGTCAGCCCCAGGTTGCGCCCGCGCCTCCCGACGCCCACGAAGCGCAGCGCAGTGCCCCCCAGCGCCACGTCGTCGGCCACCGGCCCGTACGCCCCGTCGCCCACCACGATCACCTCGCCGTGGGCGTTGTCGCGCAGCACGTCGCGCGCGAAGCGCAGCGCCCGCGAGAGATCGAGACCGGTGTCGCGCGGGCGATACCCCGCCACGGCGCTCTCCAACGCGGTGCTCTCGTCGGTGAGCGGCGTGAGGGCTGTCACCTCGGCGTCCATCTGCGCGACCAGCATCCGGTCGTCCGGGCCCATCGCGCGAACGATGCGCTGCGCCGCCGCCCGCGCCGCCGCCGCCCGCCCGCCAGGAACATCCGTCGCCGCCATGCTCGCGCTCGCGTCGAGCAGCAGCACCGTCGTGCGCCCGCGGCGCGACGCCCCCGCGGGCCGCGGATCGCCCAGCGCCACCACCAACAGTCCCAGCAAGACCAGTTGCAGCAAGAGCGAGAGCAGCCGTCGCAGGCGCTCGAAGAGCTTCGCGCTGGGGCGCTCCTCGAGGACGCGCGCCCAGAGCGGCGCGAAGGGCACCAGCACCCGGCGGCGTCGCTGTTTGAGAAGGTAGAACGCCACCACTGCCACACCCGCGACGGCGCCCAGCGTGGCGAGTTGCGTCGGCGCGAGGCCCAGCCACTCCATCAGTCCACCAGACCCGATTTGCGGAAGAGCGTGAGCACCTGCTCTTCGAGCGCACCCGTGACGTCCGCCGACGCGTAGGCCACCCGCCGCGCCTTGCAGAAGCCCTCCACCTCGCGCCGCCATTGTGCGTGAGCGTCTCGAAACTTCGACACCAGAGCGGGCGTCAGCGTCACTTCGCGGCCGTCGCCGGTCTCCGCGTCCACCAGGAGTACGTCTCCGCGCGCCCCGGGGTCGGCGTCCCGCGCGTCTGTCACGTGAATCACCATCGGCTCAAACTTCTGGTAGCGCAGCGCGTTGATGCCGCGCTCGAAGCCCGCCGGGTCGTAGAGGTCACTCACCACGATGGCCACGCCGCGCCGCTTCAGTTCTGCGCCGAGGGTGCGTCCGGCCTCCGCGAGCGCCGTCTCCCCGCTGGGATTCAGCCCACGCAAAAACTCCAACACCTTGAAGATCTGCCCCCGACCGCGCGCCGGGGGGAGGCGTCGCTCGACCTTCGTGGACACCGCGAGAAGCGTGACGCGATCGAGGTTGGAGAGCGCCACGTAGGCCATCGCCGCGGCCAGTCGACGCGCGTGGTCGAAGCGCGCGCGCCCGCCGAAACCCATGGATGCGGAGACGTCCAGGACGATGGCGATGGTGAGGTCTTCTTCCTCCTCGAAGCGCTTCACCAGGAGGCGTTCAGTGCGGCCGTAGACGCTCCAGTCGAGCGCGCGGAGGTCGTCGCCGGGCGTGTACGGACGGTGGTCGGCAAACTCCATCCCGCTCCCGGAGATGCGCGTGCGCCGCTCGGCCCGGAGACGCCCCGCGAAGAGCCGCCGGGAGGCCACCGCGAGGTACTCCAGCTTGCGCTGAAACTCCTCGTCGAAGAGATCACCCCCGCTCGGGGTAGACCGCTTCGGCGCGCGCAGCCAGTCGAGCCAACCCACTCCGCTCAGGCTCCCGGCTTGACCGATCCGAGGATCTCCTCGAGCACCGCGTCGGGCCGAACGCCCTCGGCCTCGCCCTCGAAGTTCAGGATCATCCGGTGCCGCAGCGCAGGCGGCGCGCTCGCCTTTACGTCGTCGGCGCTCGCGCTGAAACGACCGTCCATCACCGCGCGAATCTTCGCCGCCAGGAGAATCGCCTGCGCCCCGCGGGGCGACGCGCCGAAGCGCACGTAGCGCTTCACCGACGGCGTCGCGCCCTCCTCGTTGGGGTGCGTCGCGAGCACCAGCCGGATGGCGTAGTCCTGCACCGATCGCGCGACCGGAACCTCCCGCGTGAGTGCGCGCAACTCCAGGATGCGGGCCCGATCGAGCACCGGCCGAACCTCCGCGTCGCCCGTCCCGGTGGTGCGATCGAGAATCGCGTGAAGGTCTTCGCGCTTTGGAAACGGCACCTGGAGCTTGAAGAAAAACCGATCGAGCTGCGCCTCCGGGAGCGGATAGGTGCCCTCCATTTCCAGTGGGTTTTGCGTGGCGAGCACGAAGAACGGCTGCTCGAGCAAGTGCGTCTGCCGCGCGATGGTGACGGACTGCTCCTGCATCGCCTCGAGCAGCGCGCTCTGGGTCTTCGGGGTCGCGCGGTTGATCTCGTCGGCCAGTACGAGGTTGGCGAAGATGGGCCCGCGCTGAAACTCGAAGCGCTTTCCGCCCTTCTCGTCCTCCGCGATCATCTGTGTGCCGAGGATGTCCGAGGGCATCAGGTCGGGGGTGAATTGCACCCGCGAAAACTGCAGATCGAGCGCGCGTCCGAGCGTGCGCACCAGCATCGTCTTGCCCAGCCCCGGAACCCCTTCGAGCAGCGCGTGGCCGCCCGCGAGCAGGCACGTGAGCACTCCATCGACCACCGCCTGGTGGCCGACGATCACCCGTCCGACCTCCGTGCGCACCGCCGCGAGGTCTTTCTGGAAGCGCTCGACGGACTCTCTCGGCGCCATCGCCCCCGCTTCACCCTTCGACGCCATTCATTCCTCCCTCGGCCGAATCAACTGGAAATACCTTCTCACATACGACCGAAACCCCGCCGGAACCTCCCCCTGGTGCAGCACCTCGCGGGCACGATCCCAGTACGGCGAATACACCTGCCGGTACGGTTGGCTGGCGAATCCCCCCGCCGCCGCCGTACGAATCACCTGCGACCGCGATGGTCCATCGCCGGTGCGCTGTCCCTGCACCTGCACCGTCTGCGTGTGCCCGAGCGGATCGATGGCCGCCCCGCGGAGGTTCTCGTCGTGCTGCACGCCCGCTCCGACGCCGGGTTGTGTCCCCTGCTGCCCGGGCTGTCCTCCTGGCGCCTGCTGCCCCGGCGTTTGCCCCGGCACCGGCAGCGGAACCCCACCCCTCCCGGGCATCATCATCACCCCCTGCGGCGGCCCGTTGCCTGCTCCTGCTTGCGGCGGTCCGTGGCCCGCCCCGGGCTGCCCTGGCGGGCCCGATTGCCCTGGTCGTCCCGATGGTCCCTGCTGCCCGGCCGGGCGCGTCTGTCCGCCGGCGCTGCGCGAGAACTGCTGCAACCGCATCCGTTGCCGCTGCCCGCCTTGTCCCTGCTGTTGGCGCATCAGTTCGCGGAGCTGTTCGAGTTGTTGGCGCAGCTCTTCCGTCGAGCGCTGCGATTGTTGTTCGTCCTGCATGCGCGAGAGGTCTTCTGCGCCGCGTTCGAGGTCTGCGCCTGCCTGTTGGAGGTCGTGCGCGAGGTCTTGCGCCGCCTGGGCGATCTCCCGCTGGAGGTGCTCGGCCTCGCGCCGTTGCTCCTCGCGTTGTTGCTGCTCGCCGGTGAGCCGCTCGGCCTCGCGCTGCCGCCGTCGGAGCAGGGATTCCTCCTCCTGGTTGAGCGAGTGTTCCCGCTGCCGCCGCAGGCTCTCGGCGACCTCGCGGCGCGCCTGTTCTACCTGCCGCCGCAGCTCTTCCATGTCGGGTTGCGCCTCCGCCGCACGCTGCAGCGCCTGCTGCGTCTGCTGCCGCTCAACCGCAGTCATGGGTCCCTGTCGGAGGGTCTGGGAAAGCTCACGCATCGCCTGCGCGGCCGCCCCGGCGTCGCCCTGGCGCATCGCCTCGGCGAGCCGTCGCGTGGCGGGGGTGCGCGGGTTCATCGCTCCGCCGAGGGTGCGGAGGGCGTCCGCGACGCGGCGTCCGGCGGCGGCGTCTTGCGCGGTGAGTGACTCTTGCAGCGCAGCGAGCCTGCGGAAGGCCTCGTCGCGGTCGAGCCGACGGTGCGCGATGTCATCGAGGAGGCGGTTGAACTGATCCACGCCGCGTCGGGCGTCGTCGGTGCGGGCGGAGGCTTCGAGTTGTCGTGAGGCTTCGCGGAAGGCTGCGAGGTCGTCGTCGGCGAGGTCTGCGGTGTCCCGAGGCGTGACCGCAGGGGGTAGGCGCGTGGCGCGCGGTGCCGCGTGTGACGGCATCGGAACGCGTGCGACGAGTGCGAGCAGCGCAGCGAGGACGGCCACCACGCGAAGCTCGGACGGAAGCTGCCAGGGGAGGGCAGCGCGGACGTCCACGGAAGGGGCGTGAGCGACGGCGTCGTCGATGGCGGCCTGCATGAAGGGCGTGCGGGCGGCGTCGGAGTGTTGGCGAAACTGCCACGCGATGCCGAGGCGATCGTGGAGGTGGTGGTGCACATCGAGTCGGCGCGCGGCGTCGAGCGGGGGTACCGGGCGCAGCGCCTGGACGAGTGCGCCGAGCAGCGGGAGCGCGAGCGGTGCGAGGGCGAGGGCGATGGGGTGCGAGGAGCGGATCAGGTGGAGGCGGCTGAGGAGGACGACGGCGACGGCGGCAGCGAGGGCGGGGACGGCGAGCGCGGCGGCGGCGTGGAGGGCGCGTTGCCCGCGGACGCGGCGGACAGCGACAGCGAGGACGGCGAGATCAGCGGCGGCAACGGGCATCGGCGACAGCGGAGGGGACGATGCACCGGGCGCGGCGGCGACGCCAGTTGGGAGTTGGGGCAGTGGGGATGTCGAGCGCTCGACCTCGGGATGACGAGCGCTCGACATTCCGCGACCGCCGCCAACATGGAAGTGTGACGGCCCTCGGGCATCGCACCATCGGACCACCGAGCCAGCGCCCTCAGGCTGGGGTCCTGAGCTTGCGCGCAGAACGCCGCTGGATCGAAGTCGGAGGCTCCCATGGGGTCGAGAAAGCCACCGCTCGTATCGCGATGGCGGAAGTGACCGGTGGGGTTCGCGAGCCCCCTTACCCTTGCGAGCCCCCACCCCTAAGCCCCGCCCCCACAAGTGGGGGCAGGGAGTTCGGAACGACAAAACGCTTCTGTAATAGGTATTTCTGCACCCTGCCCCCACTTATGGGGGCTGGGCTGGGGGTGGGGGCTCGCGAGCCTCCAGGCGACGCTCATCACTCCTTCCGTCACGAACCGGACAGGTGGCTCGGATCGAGAAGAAATGCCGTGAAATCGTACTCTTTAGCCCCCTCTCCCTCTTGGGAGAGGGGGTTGGGGGTGAGGTCTCCCGGGACGGATACGGCTTCAAGTACCCAACCAACCCGGCCACCGCTCCAGAGGGCAGCCTGACTCAATCTCTTCCGAAACGCCGGCATTCTCCCGGCGCGTCTGACCATCGCCGGACCGTCATCCCGGGCGCATCCTCCGATCCCCTTCGCCCGCCGCGGGCTCTTGCCGCTTCTCGCCCTTACGGGCATAGATGCCCGACAAGGGAGGATGAAAAACCCAATGACAGCCATCGGCGAGACCCTGGGAGGCAAGTACCGCTTCGAGCGCCTGCTCGGAGAAGGCGGCATGGGGGCGGTGTACGCCGCCGAGAACCTCAACACGGGCCGCCGCGTCGCGGTGAAGGTGCTGCGCGGCGAGTGGACCCAGCAGCCCGAAGTGGTTCAGCGGTTTCTGCGCGAAGCACGGGCGACGACGACCATCGCGCATCCCAACGTGGTGGAGGTGCTCGATCTCGACGTCGATCGCGAGCGCGGAATCCCGTACATCGTGCAGGAGTTTCTCGAGGGCGAGACGCTCGAAGCCCACCTCGCCTCGCGGCCCGGGCAGCGGGTCGATCCGGCGGAGGCGCTGACGATCCTGGTGCCGGTGATGGGGGCGCTCGTGGCTGCGCACGGACGCGGCATCGTGCACCGCGACCTCAAGCCCGCGAACCTCTTTCTGTCGCGAGCCCACAGCGGTGAGATGGTTCCGAAGGTGATCGACTTCGGCATCGCGAAGGACGTCGAGGCCGCTCCCGGTTCGAGCAACCGCACGCAGGCCGGGGCGGCCATCGGAACGCCCTCGTACATGTCCCCCGAGCAGGTGTCCGGGCTCCCGGACATCGACGCGCAGACGGATGTCTGGTCGCTCGGCATCGTGCTCTACGAGATGCTCACCGGACGACTGCCGTTCGAGTCCGCGAACGTCAACGTGCTGATGGCGAAGATCCTTTATGAGGTTCCGACGCCGGTCAGCGCACACCGGTCGGACCTGCCGACGGACCTCCAGGCGATCATCGCGACCGCCCTCAATCGGGAGCGCCCGACGCGTTTTGCGAGCGTGAACGCGATGCGCTCGGCGCTGCTGGCGTGCAGTGCGTGTCCGAGCGGCCTGGTGGTGCTTCGGCCCTCGATCGACGGCGTGCCCGCGCGTGCCTCGACGCCGCCCGCCGAACCCGTGGCGAGAGTCGCAGGCGTCGTCCCGATGCAGGGCATGGTCACCCCGCACGGGACGCTGCCCGTGCAGGGACTCTCGCGCCCGCACGCGACGCAGGCGTTGTCGTCGCCGCCATCCAACCCGTGGTCGGCCGCGGTCGCGCCCGTTGCGCCCGTTGCGTCCGACACGATGCACGCGGTGGCCCGACCGGTGACGTCTCCGATCGCAGTCACGAAACCCTCGCGCAGCCAGTGGCTCCTCGTGAGCGCTGCGGTGGTTGCGCTCGGGCTGGTCGCCGTGGCGGTATTTGTGTCTGTTCGTGGTGGAGATCCGTCGCCGATCGTCGCGGTGACGCCGATCGTTTCCCCGGTTCCCGGACCTGCTGCCGCGGTTCCGCCGTCGGCACCGGTGGCCGTCGTGAGGCCGCCTCCGTCGCCTGTCGCCCCGGCTCCCCTGCCGGTTGCGGTCGCCGTTGCACCTGTTCGGTCGGCACCGAGAGCCGCCGAGCCCTTTCGCACCGCGCATCCCTCACGCCATCAGCGTCCCGGAATGCCGATGGTTCTTCCCGACTTCGCTGCCCCGCGCACACCTTCCTCGCGTGCTCGCACGCTCAACGCCGATGAGATCTGACGCCATGACCTATCCCCGCACGCCTCTGTTCGCCACGCTCTTCGCGACGTTCGCGGTCACTTCGTCCGCATGGGCGCAGACGCCGCCCGACGCCACGGCGCGGAGGCAACTGGTCGAGCGCGCCATCTCTGCGCGTGACGCAAACCAGCACGCGCAGGCGCTCGATCTGTTTCAGCAGGCAGGGCAGATCCAGATGCGGCCGGGGCTGCGGATGTCCATCGCGCAGGAGCAACAGGCGCTCGGAAACGCGATCGAAGCCTGCGAAGGCGCGACGGCCTGCGTGACCGAAGCGCAGGCTGATCTTACCGGTGCAGGTAATGCGACGGCGCTGCAGGGGTGTGCGGCGCTGGTGGCGACGACGTGCGCGACGCTCGGGCACGTGCGGTTGCGGCTGCCTGCGACGGTTCCGGAGGGGCTGCGGCTGACGGTGCAGGGGCGCGTGGTCGATCGATCGGCGGGCGACGTGATCACGGTGTTGCCCGGGATGGTGGCGGTGACGGCGGTGGCGGGACGCCAGGTGCTCTTCGAGGAGAGCGTCGCGGTGCAGCGCGGAGAGACGCACGACGTGACGGTGAGATTGGATGCGCCTCCGACGGTGGCAGTGACGGTGGCTGCGACGGTGGCAGCGCCGCCCCGGCAGCAGGTTCGGGCGATCGTGGTGACGCCGCCGGTGCCAGTGCCGGTGCCGGTGCGGGCAGCGCAGGGCCCAGGCATCGGGCCGTGGTTGGTGCTCGGGGGCGGTGCGGTTGCGCTCGGTTTGTCGGCAGTATTTCTAGGGATGCGCGAGTCGGCGAAGAGCAGCCGGGATGCGGCGTGCGGCGTCGGGTACTGCACCCAGGCGGCGGCAGATTTCCAGGCGACGGCGGAGACGGACAACGTCGGGATGTACGTGGCGCTCGGGATCGGCGCAGCAGCGGCAACGGCGGGCGTGGTGTGGCTGGCGACGGGGGGATCGTCGGCGGAGACGGCAGGGCGGACGGCGCTCAGCGTGGGGGCGATGCCGACGCGCGGAGGTGTGGTCTTCGGAGTGGGCGGGAGCCTGTGAAGAAGACGGCCGCGCAGTGGGCGTGGTTGGGGCTCGTCGCGGGATGTGGAGCGGGGAGCCTGCCGTATCCGGTGCGGAGTGGAGATGGTGGGAGTCCGGTGCAGGATGTTGGGAGTCTGCCGCCCAGCACGTGTCCCGCTGGCATGGCGTTCATCCCCTCGGGCACCTTCCTGATGGGCGACGCGGATACGGCGAGTGCCAATGCGCAGCCTCCGCACATGGTGACGCTGTCGGCGTACTGCATGGACCTGACGGAGGTGACGGTGGTGGCCTATCGTGGCTGCACTGCGACTGGGTGCACTACGCCGAGCACCGGTGAATATTTCAACTGGGGCGTTGCGGGTCGGGACGATCACCCGATCAACGGTGTCGATTGGAATCAATCTCGGGCCTATTGCCAATGGCGTGGCGGCGACCTCCCGACGGAAGCCCAATGGGAATACGCGGCTCGCGGGACTGACGGGCGTATCTACCCGTGGGGTAACGCGGCACCGGCCTCTCAGCTGTGCTGGAACCCCACATCGCGATCTGGGACATGCCCTGTCCGAACTTATCCAAGTGGCAACTCGCCATTCGGTTTATTCGACATGGCGGGCAATGTTTGGGAGTGGGCATTGGACTTCTATGCGGAGTATCCGATGTCGGTTGCGATTGATCCGACCGGTCCCACTTCGGGAACAAACCGCGCCGCTCGTGGCGGGTCGTGGGGCTTCTCGAAAGGCCCCTATGTGCGCGCGGCCTATCGCGCCGACGGCGCGCCGGTGAACCGTAGCCACACCGTAGGTTTTCGCTGCACGCGCGGGGCGACTTAGCGCTACCCCCTTTTGCTTCTCCACCTTCAAACAGTACGCGCGAACGCGATCAAAAATCGCAGCGACTTGATGGTTTACAGTGGACTATTTCTGAAAACGCGAGTGAAGCGAGCGCCGGAAAAATAGGGCCCGCGGCCCGGTGCGTCCGGCCCTTTCGGGAAGGAGCCCACCGGGGCCGGGCGATCGTCCACGCGAAGGGTTTTCAGGCCGATGGCGCGGACCCCGTGGGCGGGGGCAGGAGATGCACTCCCCCGGCAGCCGTAGCCGCCGGGACGCCGGCGTTCCTGGCGCGCGAACAGCGAAACCCGATGTTGTTGGTAGGGTTCATCGGCGTGTTGTCGTTGCGATAGGCCGCGCGCACGTGGGTGGCGGTCGTGTTGTTCCACGACCCGCCGCGAACCACGCGGTGGTGCCCGGGGCGAGGGCGCGCGGCAGCGGGGAAGGGGGTTCGTGCAAAAACCGACTCTCCTCGATGAAAAACGAGGGGATGCCTCAGGGTTGGCCCCGCGCTCCGGAGGGGTGGTTGCCGAGAGCAAAGCGGGAAGCGCGAGAGCGATCAAGGCGTGCTCTCCGAGTTGGGATTCGGAGCAGGCGGTGTCGTCGCCTGGAGGAAAGAAGAAGAAGCGTCGGCTGCGCGGACGGGCCTTCGGCCCATTGCTTACGCTGAAGCCGACGCCTGGCCCAGCGCTGCGACGTGTGGTGGCCGAGAGCGATCCAGGCGCTCTTCGAGGCTGAGTAAGAGTTGGTCACCCCGGGTGGAGCGCCCATCGCCAACACGAACACGTAAACGCAGTGCCGACTGACGAAACCGGGGCTGTCGTGGCAGTGTGCGAAGCCATGACGTCGAGCGCGCGACGAGTTCACACGGTTCACTACCCGGAGACGGATCACATGGGGGAGGACTTCCTGCAGCGAGCCATCGCGGAGGCACTGCGACCGCTGATCGCACGGTGGTTCAAGACGCAGAAAGTGAAGGCGTTTACCGGGGCGGATCAGTTTCTCTATTGGGTCGAAGGCGATCCGACGCAACGCGTGGCGCCGGATGTCTATGTGCTGCCGAAAGTGGATCCGGAGTCGGTTCCGACGTCGTGGCAATTGTGGGAGGTGGGGCCGCCGTCGTTTGCGCTCGAGATCGTCTCGCGGGATGTCGGAAAAGATTACGAAGACGCCCCGGCGGAGTACGCCGCG
>CANJUR010000132.1 GCA_947477565.1 Deltaproteobacteria bacterium | reverse complement strand
GAACGCTCGTAACTCTGCTGAAACACAGACCCGGAAACCGTCGCACAAGCGCGGGCCGAGGAAACCGAGCTTGCGCGCGGACCGCCGCTGGATCGAAGTCGGAGGCTCCCATTGGGTCGAGAAAGCCACCGCTCGTACCCGACGCCGGAAGTGACCGGTGGGGCTCGCGAGCCCCCCCCACCTTGCGAACCCCACGGAGCACCTCCGTCGGCAGGGGCTGAGGGTGCCAGTCGTCGGCGCGGGCTCAGACTGCTGGCCGCTCGTCGGTGCCAGTCCGCGCGAAACGCGACGGTTTCTCACGCTTGTTTCCCTGCAGTCTGACGGTAGACCGCCGTTTCCCCGGATCCCTGGTTATTGCCCCACTCAACGTCGGAGGTTCTCGATCGCCCGCTCGATGGCCGCGACGATCTTCGTGCCTCGCTTCTGAAACCCAAGCTCCTGAATCGCCTCACTGATGATCTCGTCGTCGGTCCGAAGGCGCTCATCCGAGGTGATCCAGCGGACGATGGTGTCGATTTCCTGCGGTGGGTAATCGCCGATCTTTTCCCTGGAGACGATCTGCGGCCGTGCGCCGCGCGGCCTGGCGGATGTGGGTGGAGGCGTCGCCGCGGTCGGCTCGCACATGGGCGTGGTCGGCGCCGGTTGTGCTGCCGCTCGCACGGCGGCTTCGTACGCCCGCACCGCACGCTCGATCTCCTCGTCCCGACGTTGAAACCAGTCCGTGGACCAGATGCGGTGAAAGCGCCAGCCGAGCGCCTCGAGGTGCTCCTGTCGGAGGCGATCGCGGTCCCGGGCGGTGTGAGCGGAGTGGTAGGAGGCCCCGTCGCACTCGATCGCGAGCACGAAGCGTCCGGGCTCCTGCGGATGCTTCGCCGCGAGGTCGAGACGGTATTTCGAGACGCCCCACTGTGACTCGAGCGGAATCCCACTGGCCGAAAGCCTTTGGTACACGTCGAGTTCGAAGGGGTTCATTTCGGTGTGCGTGCGGCCTGTGTCGCCCAGCACGGCGCCACCGCTCGCCATGAACTCAAGGTACCGGCGCAGCAGAACCACCCCCTCGCCGTGGCATCGATCGGGATCCATGTCGCGATGGCTGAACGAAGAGACCAGCGTCATCCGCTTGCGCGCCCGGGTGATCGCCACGTTGAGACGCCGCTCGCCACCCTTGTGGAGCAACGGCCCGAACCGATAGACCATCTTGCCCGCGCGGTCTTTGCCGTAGCCGACGGAGAGAATGATGGCATCACGCTCGTCGCCCTGAACCCGCTCCAGGTTCTTGACGAAGAAGGCTTCTTTTCTTTCTTCACTGAAAAACGGGTCGAGATCTGACCGCCCCTCACGCGCCCGATCGACCGCCAACTGAATCCGATTCTGGTGCTTCATGCCGAGCGCGATGACGCCGAGCGATTCGTTCGGGCGCATGGTCGCGTGTTTCAGCACGACCTCGACGACCCGCAGCACCTCCTCGGAGCTGCTCTCTTCCTGGCCGTCGATCGGCCGACCTTCGACCAGTTCGTGAGACACGCACGGAGGGCCGCCCGGGCCTGCAAACGTGACGAGCGACTGGTCGTAGATCCATCGATTCGAGAACGAAATCAGCGACTCGTCGAGGCTCCGGTAGTGCCACTGCAAAGGCCACGATTCGGCGCAGGAGCCCATGAGGTCGAGGAGACTCTCGAAGCCCTCGCTGGCGCCTCCCTCGTCCTCGCTGCCCTCCTCGACTCCCACGGCGAAAAAAGTCGTCGGCGGAAGCTGTTTGCTGTCCCCGGCGACCACCGCCTGCGGGGCACGCATCAAGGCCGGAACAGCAGCTTCGGGCAGGATCTGGCTAGCTTCATCGAAGATGACGACGTCGAAATACTGTCGGTCTGTCCCGAGCAGTTGACTCACCGAGAGCGGACTGGCCATCCAGCATGGGCGGAGCGCGGTCAGCACCTCCGGCGCCTCCCGCAGCAGGGTGCGTACCGGCATGTGGCGCGCCTTCTTCCTGGCCTCGCGCTGCACGACGGCGGCCTGCTCGCGGTGCGCATTCATCACCTCCACGGCGCGCTCGGCGTGGGCGCGACGCACGCGGCCTGTCGCCAACTCCGTCCGTCGTCGGTCGAGGTCGGCGAAGTCCCGAACAATCGCGTCGTGAGCCCTGCCCTGAAACCCCGCGAGTTGCGGATCGCCCATCTGAGCGCTGTCGAGACACGACGACGCATAGGCGTGGTCGAAGGCCGCCAGCCAGAGGTCCGTGGGCAAGGCACGATCGCGGACTTCGCGCAGGAAACCCTCCCCGTTCACGGAGCCGATGGCCCGCTCGATCTGCCGAATCCGGGGGAGCTTCGCCGCCGTTCCGCGATCGCGTGCGAGCCCGTCGAGCCGTAGCGCGAGCTCCGAAAACGACAGGTCCGCCAGACCGGGAGCGCCAAGGTGAGTCGTCAGCGCGCGGAGTTGCGCCCCGAGCCGGTCGGCCGCCTCGCGAAGGTTGCCGCGATTCGCATATTCCCTCGGCGGCGCTGCGGAGCCGACCTGGCGCTGCCACTCGACGAGCACGCGACTGGCCGCCGCGAGTTCCTGAAAGATCACGCCCGCCGAGGCCGGACCACCGAGGCGCAGCCGGTGCAACGTGCGTCGCGCTTCGCGGAAAGCGGCGCTCACGCAAAACGCCCAGAGCACCGCGAAGAAGCCATGCCGTGCCGGCTCAAACGCCTGAACCAACGCACCCGCCTCGGGGAAGATCGCGGGGGAAAAGACCTGCAGCGTGGCGGCCGAGCGCTCCAGAATACCGATCGCTTGCAGAAGCATGGGGAGGTCGGTTGCCTCGCGCGAGAGGGTCTCCCGGGCCATCTCCGCGGCGAGGCGACGCACCGCTGGGAGCGTCTGATCGCTGATGGCCAGGACGAGATCGACCGCGGCCTGGGCGCCTTTGCCGTCGGTGATTGCAGCGTCGGTCCATGGGGACAAATCGGTGTGCAGTACGAGGTTTGCCGATGCTCGAGCTTCGTCCAGCAGATCGCGAATCCGCCGGATCTCCCCAGGCGCGAGCGACGCCAACGCGGGCCCTCGCCAGCGCCACCGGAGCGCCGCTTCGGGCGGCATTCGCAGTAGCTCGCCCTGGAGTTCGTAGACGCTCTTCCCGCTGGGTTCGCGTGGGTTGTGCAGTCGGCGGACGTGATCGTTCAGCGCGGTGCGGCGCTCGGAGAAACGCACGTGTGTGTCGCCGACGTTCACCGGCATGGTCTCGCGCACCAGTCGCAGGCTCTCGTCGAGTTGGGTCATGACCGCGCGGCGCGACACGTCGGCCCCGTGCAGGTCGAGCGCGATGTGCCGCAGTCCCTGACGTCCGAGGCGGTCGAGAACAACGTCGAGTGCAGCGCGCTTTTCCGCGACGAAGAGCACCCGCTTGCCACTCGCAACAAGGCTGGTGATGAGGTTGGAAATCGTCTGCGATTTGCCTGTTCCGGGTGGGCCCTGGATGACTCCCGTTCGGCCGTCCAGGACTTTTTCAATGACGCTGTGCTGGCTCGAATCAGCCGAAAATACGAGGAATTCTTTATCTGGCGACTGTTTGTCCAATGACTGGAAGTCGCCCGTTCGGCTCCCCGTACCGGTGAGTTTGTCGCGCGCGGCCGTGTAGCCGGCGATTGCCGCGATGACGTCGTGATCGGCGAGCGTCGATTGATTGTCACGAAGGTCGTTGACCATCGCCATATTCTGAAAGGAGAAGTTGCCGAGAATCAGTCGATTGGAGACTGCGAAACCAGGGGCAGCGGAGGCCTTCCGGGCCAGGGTTTCAAAGGCGCCTTGTGGATTGAACGGCGTCGCGTGGCTCCCGCCTCCGTCGGCACCCTCGAGAAATGGGAGGAGATCGTTTTCCGTCAATGTGCAGCCAAAGTCGGACTGCAAGACATACAGAAGCACTGGATTGATGGTCGGATCACCCGCGCGTCGCAACTCGAGTGACTCGCGCCCGCGGGCGTCGATGCGCATCGGCAGCAACACGATCGGCGCCTCCGGAGCGCGGCCGTCATCGGTGGCCGTCCAGGTGGCCATACCGATGCCAAGAAAGAGCGTGGCCAGACCGCGCTCTTCGGAGTTCTCCTGAGCGCGACTACGCGTCGCCTTGAGGCGCGCAAGAACCGACTGAAGATCCTCCCCGTGCTGGGTAAGCTGGGCAGCCGACATCGCGCGACCCGCGGCCAGGTCAGCGACGGACTCAAGGCCCATCGCCGTGAGGTCCAGCGTGCTGGTTTTCAGATCCCGGAAATAGAGGAGGTTGTTATTGCGGGAGACGTCCGTGAGGCGAGCGATCCAGCCTCGTCGCGCTCGTTCGACGAGTTCTGAGCGCTTCGGATCTGTGCGGTCCACCATGCCTTTGCGTGTACGTCACGCGTGCGAGCGTGGGAAGGCGGCCGAGCCTTCGGCGCACCCCCGAGAGATGTCATGCAGGGCCCGACGTCCCGGAGATCGTCCAGTGCCGCTCCATCTCCCAGAACGGATCATCGAGCCCCTCGGCGCGCAGACTCTGGATGATCTCCGCGTAGCCCGCCTCGTCGAGCTTCGTCCAGCGTGTCCGTCGCCAGAGTTGGCGCGAACCCTCGCGAAAGGTCGCGACGTCTTCCGCCAGGGCCCGCAGCAGAATGCTGTCGATCGGCGGGTGCAGCACCCGGCCCAGCGGCGTCTCGTGTCGCCCCGCGAGCACGACCATCGACTTCAGGTAGACGGCCACCAGCTTGGCCGCACGGCCGAACGTCGCGTTGTCGTGAGTGAGATTGCCTTCGCGCAGGCTCACCACGATGCGACGGCACCATTCCACGTGTGCCCGATCGAACTCGGCGGCATCGGGCGACCACTCGACCTGGGGATGCACGTCCGCCCGAACCCCGCAGGCCTCGATCGCCGCGAAAAGAACCTTGTTGTCTCCCCCGGTCATCCCCCGCTGCGCCGCCCTCGCGGCCGACCACCCCGCGAATCGGTGCCGATGCTCCTCGATTGAGTATGTCATTCCATACGGTACGCCTGATCGATCCGGTGCGGCGGCGCCGGGGATGATCGCGTACCGGGCGCCGCGCGACGGGACCTGAGCCGCTCACCCCGCCGTCGTCGGGAGCCGCGCGAACCACGCGCGAAACCTCGCGATGACCTCCTCGACGTGCTGCGGCTCGTCCGGCGCCACGAGGCTCTCGATGCCGAGGCCCCGCAGCGCGGCCAGCGCGAGGTGCACGTCGAGGTCGTCGGCGTCGCGGCCCAGCAGCGAGGCCATCACCGCGCGCTGCGCCCGCACCTGCGCCCCGAGCGCGGCGCCCACCTCGTCGTCGTCCACGGCCTCCGCGAGCAGCGCCGCCAGGATGCGTGAGCGCTTGCGGTCGCGTAGCAGCGTCCGAACCAGGTCGAAGAACACCTCCTCCGAGGCCGCCGCGTCCAGCGGTCCACGGTGCGCGAGGGCGCGCTCGAACTCCCCCCGTGCCCGCTCCGAAAGCCGCGCCAGCACCGCCGCCACGAGGTCGCTCTTCCTCGGGAAGTAGTACGTCAGGTGCCCCTGCTGGAGCCCCGCCTCGCGCGCAACCTTCACCTGCCCGAAGCCCTTCGCGCCCTTCGTCTCCAGGAGCCGCACCGCGGCATCCACGATACGCGCCTTCACGTCCTCGGCCATGGACCTACTTCGACACGCCCACCTCGGGAGCGCAACGACTTCTTGACGCCGTGTTTGTATACATACAAACATCCCTACCATGACCCTCCGGAAGCTCGTACCTCTTGTGTTCTCCCTTGGCCTCCTCGGCTGCGGCTCGGCGACGCCCGTCGTGGCCGCGCCCGACGCCTCCACACCCGCGTCCGACGGCGCAGTGCTCGACGCGCCCACGGGTGACGTGCCCACGGGCGACGTCGACTTCGCCCGCGGGGTGCGCGGTCGGCGCTACTGCGAGGTGCTCGCGGGCGCCATCTCGGGACCGACGGTGCGGCTCGACGTCTACAGCACCTACGGGCTCAACGAGTGCCCCGACGCGGCCTGGCGCGCCCTCGACGTCGCGGCGCTGCGCACCGAGCTCGGCGTCCCGGTCGTCGCGCTCAACGGGCCGCGGTACTGGACCATCGACGCCTTCGAGTCCGCCGCGGTGCAGGACCCGACCGTGCGTTCGCTGAGCGGCATCCCGATGCGCATCGCGGGGCGCATTGAGGTCCCGCTGGCCGTGGTGGCGGCGGGCTCGGCACCCTACACCGAGCGCACGGTGCGCCGCGACTCGACCGTGCGCTTCGCATCGGGCGGGAGGGTCTACGAACTCATCGACCCGATGGACCGCGTGTACGTGATGCAGTCGTATACGGTGCAGCGCGAGGCGCAGACGGAGGCCTCCCTGTCCGTGCTCGGGGCGAGGCTCCAGCTCCCGACCGGGTGGCGCTTCCGCACCCGGGTGCTCACCGAAGACGTCCGGGTGGTCGCCGAAGGGGGCCTCGCCACGGTGACCACCGACGACGTCGGCAACACCTACCAGCGGTCGCAGCAGCGGCCGTGATCACCCGGCGGAGCAGGGCGGGCCGAGATGGGCGAAGGGCGGAGGCTCGCTCGTCGTCGTGTGGAGCGAGCTGCGCGAGGGCGCGACGCAGGTGTTCTTTCGCGCCGTGACGGCGCGGGGCCACGCGCTCGGCGGCGACGTGATGGTGTCGGCCGACGCGCCCTCGGCGGTCGAGCCCACGATCGCCCGCGTGGCCGACGGGGTGTTCGCCGTCGCGATGCGCGTCGAGCGCGACGGGATCTCGCGCGTGTGGGTGCGCACCGTCGACGCGACCGGCGCGATGCAGCAGGGGCGCGTCGAGCTGCAGGGGGCCGACGGGCAGGCGGGCACACCCGCCCTCGTGTACGACGGCGAGGCCCTGGGCGTCGTGACCACGTCGCGCGCTGAGCCGGAGGCGGCGCGTTGCCGCGATGTCACGAAGGGGCATTGCCAGAAGGGCCGTGAGGGAGGCATGTGTGGGCGTGCGCTCGCCGACACGTTTCGTGCTGTGGCGGCCTCAGAGGGACCATCGCATGACGATTGACAAGAACGGCAGGGTCGCGCTCGTGACGGGCGCCAACAAGGGGCTCGGCAGGGAGATCGCGGTACAGCTCGCGCACAAGGGCTTCACGGTGCTCGTGGGCGCGCGCGACGAGGCGGCGGGCAAGGCGGTCGCCGAGGCCATCAACGTCGAAGGGGGCGACGCGTGCGCGGTGAAGCTCGAGGTGACCAGCGCCGACGACATCGCCAGCGTGGCGGCGTGGATCGGCGCCACCTACGGCAAGCTCGACGTGTTGGTGAACAACGCCGGCGTCGCCCTCGAGTGGAACGCCGAGGGCACTTCGGTCGAGCGCTTTCGCACGACCCTCGAGGTGAACCTCATCGCGCCGTGGGCGCTCACGACGGCGCTCGTGCCTCTGCTCGCGAAGAGTGACGACGCGCGCGTGATCAACCAGTCGTCGGTGCTCGGCTCGATCGGCACTGCCGACGCCGCGTGGGAGCAGATGAACGGCTTCTTCTCGCCGGGATACTCGACCTCGAAGGCCGGCCTCAACATGCTCTCGCTCATTCAGTCGAAGTCGCTCGCCGACAAGAAGATCGCCGTCGCCTCGGCGCACCCGGGCTGGGTCAAGACCGACCTCGGCTCTAGCGCGGCCCCGATGGAGGTCGTCGACGGCGCGAAGACCGTCGTGGGCCTCGTCACGATCGCTCGGGAGAGCTTCCCCCATGGCCAGCTGCAGCACCTCGGCGCCCGCCTCCCCTGGTGATCTCCGCGCGCCCGCGCGGCGCGCCCCGCCCGTAGCTTGACCCTCGCCGTGCGTGGGGCGATTCGCGGTAGGCGACTCGCGCCATCCCGGTACGGGAGCTGCTGCCAGAGGAGATCTACCGCCCCACCGCGACCGAGCGCTGGAGCTTCGAGAGCACCGAGGAGTTCACACCGCTGACCGAGATGGCCGGGCAGGGTCGGGCCACCGAGGCGCTGCGCTTCGGCTCGGGCATTCGCCGCAAGGGGTACAACCTCTTCGCGCTCGGCACGCCGGGGACGGGCAAGCACTCGACGGTGTTCGAAGCCATCGAGCGCGCACCGAGCCTACGCCGCGCAACTGGAGCTACGTGCAAGACTTCGAACAGTGGCACAAGGCGGATAGGGCATCCAACGGTCCAGGGAGTGAGGAATCCCCTCCGGTTGCCGCCCAACTGGACGTCGTCGCGGTCCCGTCGACGGTGCGATCAGCGGGGCCAAGGATTACTACTTTGTGTAATAATCATTGAACAAAGCCGCTGCGCAGCAGTCCTGACCGCGTGATGCTACGCCCCGCCATCGCCCCATGTGCGTCCCTGAACACCCCCCGAATACCCTCCCCGATCTCGACCGATTCACTGGGAAACAAGGGCTGCGGCTAATTTCCCCATAGGGTTCTGGACTGACGAACGCTCGGAGGCTCCGCGGCTTCGTTCAACCGCGCCCTGGCAAAGCGCCTGATGCCGCTTGGTTGACTGCCACTCGACCGCGGTGGCGCTTCGCCAAACCGCTATCTGATGTGCGAAGTTCCCGTGGTTCGCCCCGTCGAGAGCACCCGCTCAGCGCGCTGGAGGAGCCTCACTGGCCTACGGGGGATAAGGGCCGGGCGCGAGATGAAATCCTAGGCCGGCACAGGAGCGATCACGTCCTCGTAGGGCGCGGCGCGGCGGATGTCGCCGTTGCGCAGGAAGAGGGCCGTCGTCCGGTCGTACAGCTCGCGGGAGATCGCGATGTCCCCACGCCAGCATCCGATGCGCTGGTAGTCCGCGATGGTGCGCGTGAGCGCGCCGCGATCGATGTCCGGGAGGAACTCCGCGGCGAGCGCTGCCACCTGCTCCGCCGGGGCTTCCTGCGCGTGGTGCCGCCCCTTGCGGTAAGCGCGCACGAAGGCGCGGGCGACGTCCGTCCGGAGCCATTCGGGAGAGGCGCAGAGGCTGCTGAACGCGACCGGGCCGACCACCTCGCCGACGGACGCGAGCACGCGACCGTTTCCCTCGGCCTCGAGCTGCTGCGGAACCGGGCCCTGCATGTGCACGACGTCCGCGCGGCCAGCACGGTAGGCCGCCTCGATCGCGACGACGTCGCCGGCGTCGATGACGGAAACGCTGTCCGGGTCGATCCCCTTCTGCCGGAGCGCGTCGCGGAACATGGCATGCGGCTGGAAGAAGTGGTCGACGATGACGGGCCGGCCGACGAGGGACCGCCAGTCGAACGGCTCGGGCAGGCCACGTCCGGCGAGGAAGAAGCCGTCGCGGTCGTTGATGAGCGCGAAGTGTCGGAAGGGCAGTGCCTCGCCGCGCTCCCACGGCGCGAAGCTCACCGCGGTCGCGGACTGCGCGACCTGCACACTCCCGTCACGAATCCCGTCCGCGATCGTGCGGGTCGGCGTGACGACGTCAAACGAGGCCTCCAGGCCCTCCTCGCGAAGAAATCCGCCCGACATCGTCAGCATGAGCGGACTGTAGAAGGCAGAGAAGCGGAGGAAGCGAATGTGGATGTGCTGCACGGAGCCCTCGGGGGTGAGTAAGTAACCGTTATAATAGGTCTTTCCGGCGGATCGGGAAAGTACCCCGAGGCCCGTCGGCTCCGCATTTCGGGGTGCGCGGGCAGGCGGTGGGTTGACTGCCACTCGACCGCGGTGGCGCTTCGCCAAACCGCTCTCTCTTTCGGTAACTGCCGAGGATTCGTGCCAGAAGGAATTAGGGGCGTTGGATCGCTTATCCCCCGCAGGCAGTGAACGACGGCTCAGCCGGCCGGGCGCGGGTCGAGCACGCGACCGAGGAAGAGCACCGCCCCCGTTTGCAGGTCACGGATCACGAACACGAACGGGCGATCGACGACGAACGGCGTGGGCGGGTCGCTCGGTGCGGCCGTGCCGCCGCGGGCCATCACGACGGCGGTGGCCGCCGCGGCCTCGGTGCCCGCCTCGCCGACGTCGACGAACACCTTGTGGAACGCGTCGGAGAAGTAGAGTCGGTCGTCAGCGAGCGAGGGGCTCTTCGCAAACTCGTTCCACGAACTGGTGATCCCGACGACCCTGCTGGTCCCCGCACCGCCCGGCGGTCCCACCGCGGCGGGCAACGGCGGCCCGTGACAGATCGTTGATCGCGCAGCCTGTGGCGAGGCGGCGACTCACCGCCCTCGCGGGTGGCTGAATTTGCCCCGATCGAGGGGAGAGGAGCATTCTCGCGAGGTGACTTTCGACCCGCTCCACCTGCCACGTCCACGCGTGCCCGCAGCGCCTGCGACGGTCGCTGAATGGCTCGCGATCCCCGAGGAGCAGCGGGCCGAGCTGATCGACGGTCGCATCATCCGTCACGCGATGCCGGGGCCTCGTCATGGCTTCGTGCAGCTCGGCATCGGCCAGGCCCTTGGCGCCTACAGCCGCCGTCCCAGCGACGCCGATCGCCCCGGTGGTTGGTGGATCTCGCAAGAGGTCGACATGCTCCTCACGGGAATGGGCTGCCGCCCCGACCTCCTCGGATGGCAGCGCGACCAGCACCCGCGGCTACCCGCGCCCGACACGCGTGGCGTGGTGACCGACGTACCCGAGTGGATCTGCGAGGTGCTCTCGCCCTCGACCGCGGGCGTCGACATGGGGGCGAAGCGCAGCGGGTATCACCGCGCCGGGGTGCTCTGGTACTGGCTGGCTGATCCGATCCACCGGACGCTCACGGTGCTGCGGCGCACCGAGCCCGACTACCTCATCGTGCTCGTGGCGAGCGTCGGCGAGCGGGTGCGGGCCGAGCCCTTCGGCGCCGTCGAGATCGACGTCGGCGAGCTCTTCGACTTCGGCGACGAGACCGCCTGACGCACAGGCCCGCCGGAGGTCACCACCCGCGCACCGCGACGTTCACCCTTCGCCCCGGTGCCGGTTCTCCATCCACGCGCGCGGCACGTCCATCCGCTGCGCCGGCGAGTACATCGGCAGCGGCCCGACCGCGCCCCCGTCGACCGCCACCCCGACGCCCTCCCCAAAGCGCGGCACCACCAGGAACACCGCCGGCCCATCATCCCTCCGCGACGCGTCGAGCAGCCCCTGGAGCAGCGCCCCGAGGCCGAAGCGCGCCGCCAGCCCGAGGTCGCCCAGCACCACCGGATCGCCCTGCTTCCCGAGCCGCGCCGCCACCCTCTCGGCCGCGTCGCCCATGAGTTTGCGCAGCCGCGCCCAGTCGCGCCCGGATGGTGCTTCGCGGTCGGCGCTGGTGACCAACGCGGGGTTGATCTTGCGCTCGACGACGAGCGCGTCGAGCTCGGTGAGCAGCTCGGCGTCGAGCGAGCGAGCGCGCGCCAGCGAGCTCCTCCAGGGCGGTGAGCGGGTGCTCTCGACGGCGCAAACCAATGGGAACTTCGCAGATAGGCTGTTGAACAAAGCCACTGCGCTGCAGGCCAGACCGCGTCACGGTACGTCCGGCCGTCGCCCCATGTGCCTCCCTGAACACCCCCGAAGACCCTTACCCGTTCTCGACCGATTCGCTGGGAAACAAGGGCTTCGGCTAATTTCCCCATAGGGTTCTGGACTGACGAACGCTCGGAGGCTCCGCGGCTTCGTTCAAGAGATAGCGGTTTGGCAAAGCGCCTGATGCCGCGTGGTTGACTGCCACTCGACCGCGGTGGCGCTTCGCCAAACCGCTATCTCTTATCAGGGATCCGGGATTCGCGTCGGAAACACATGATTTCCAGGTGAATCTACCGTCACGTCGAGCCCCCACCCCCGGCCCCGCCCCCACGAGTGGGGGCAGGGAGGGCGGAATCACCTCGACTCTCGCAACCTCTCTCGCCCCGCTTCGAGAACCCGCGCGTGGCACGACGACGCGCACTCGATGGCTG
>CANJUR010000131.1 GCA_947477565.1 Deltaproteobacteria bacterium | reverse complement strand
GAGCCCCTGCTCATCACCGACTCGCCTGGTCCTGGGCAATTCCCCCCCCAAGACCGATCATCGCCTCTGACACCCCGACGTCGCAGTCCCCACGCCCCGACGTCGCAGTCCCGCCCCGCGCCCGCCCTTCAGTGCTGCGGAACGTGTTCGGGCCCGCCGGGGGTGCCCAGCGGCTGCTCGTCGTAGTGCACGTACACCCGCGTCCCCGGGTGCTGCTCGCTGGCGTAGGCGCCGCTCCAACCCGGGGCGACGTGCGGCTCGGTCCAGTTGTAGAACCAGCGCGCGTCGGGGGGACTCATGTTGACGCAGCCGTGCGAATGCATCGCGCCGAAGCCGTTGTGCCAAAACGCCCCGTGCAGCGCGAAGGAGCCCTCAAAATACATCACCCACGGCACGTCCTCGATGCTGTACGGACCATCGTTGGCGCTGTTGCCATCCATGGTCGTCGCCACGTGCTTCGACAGGATGCGAAACCCGCCCTGCACCGTCTCGTAGTTCTCCTCGGGGTTCGCGCGGTTGCGCCGCCCGGTGCTCCCCACGGTCACGTACACCGGCAGCGTTCCCTCGTAGGCCACCACGCTCTGGTGATCGAGGTTGACGTCGATCCACTTCTCGTTGGCCGCGAGGTCTGTCGGGGGCTCGTGCCGGGTCACCACGCGCACCTGCCGCGACCGCAGGAAGAAGCCCTCCGCGGTGTGATAATACTGGTCGTTGCCGACGGTTACCGGGGGCTCGTCCGCAAGCTGGATGATCGCGAGCCGAGGCACCCGCCCGATGGCTGACATCGCCCGCCCGCTCGCCTGAAACGTCGAGGTCACGGAACTCAGCGCGACCGCGATGGGCAGATGGTGCTGCTCGTCGAGCGCGATGCCCTGAAAGTACCCGTCGCCGCGTAGCGTGGAGAGCGCGCTCGCGCGAATGTACCCGCCGGACTGCGTGTGCCAGAAGGTAGCGCCGCCCGGGAGTTGGGCCGCGCGGTTGAGCGACACGTACATCCCACGGAGAATGTGGCGCAGCAGGGCCGTCCCCGCGACGCCTTCCAGGTCTTCGATGCGCACCTGCGCGTCCACCGCGCGCCCGCCGTCGGTCAGCGTGGCCACCGACGCGATCGCCGCGTCGCTGACACCGCCGTCAACATTCGCCACGGCGGGCGAGGTGAAGCGCTCGGGTTCCACCGTGCGCTCCTCCTCTTCCGAAGGGAGCCATCGGTAGATTGCGGTGGCCCGGGTGTTACGGGCATAGGTAAACGGCATCGCTGCAGAGACGTCCGGCGGCGTCGGGAGACGGCGCTTAAGAGGCGTATCGCCGAGGGCGCTCGACAGCATCGCGAGCGGGCCGACACAGACGAAGCCGCTGCCCTCGACCTCGTACCAGCCCGCGCCGCGCACGTCGCGACGGGACGGGCACCCGTCGTTTCCGACAGGACCACTCACGATGGCGATCTGTCCGCCCGCGCGGATGTAACCGATCCAGCGGGCGTTGGTCTGCGGTGCGCCGACGATGCCAGTGCGCCAGCCGAGAGCCGTGATCATGGTGCGCGGACCTGCGTCCGCCGGGCCGGTGTCGGTGCCCACATCGGTACTCTCCCCTACGGCACCGGCGTCGTCGGGCGCGAGCGCCGAACCGCCCGCGTCGTCGTCCGCGCGCGGCGGAACGCTCGGGTCGATGCGCATCGCAGGCGCGGCATCGAGCGGAGTGACGGCGGAGTCCGAGGCGGTCGCGCGGTTCCAGAGATTGTCGAGGCGGGTACATCCGGAGGCGGCCGCGAGGGAGCCCACGGCGAGGCCGACAACCAGGAGGCGACGAGCAGATGAAGTGGGAGCGGGGTTGCGCATGCGACTCCAGCGGAGACCCTCGGTGCGCTACCACAGCGCGGGGGGCCCGTGTCCAATTCCCCTGCTGTTGCGACAACCGCACCAACAACGATGCGGCGGCGTCGGAGCGGCATTGCTGTTAGGGTTCGCGCGGCCATTCGGTTGACCCACGCGATGACCCAACGCGGAAAGACGCACACACCCCCATGGCACCGGAGACTCGCGTGGCCGGTCGCGCTCTCGCTCGTTCTCCACGGGGTGGTGTTCGTGGTGAACCCCCCGGTGGTGCACTTCCCGACGCTGCCGGTGGAGATCAACCGCACGGTAGAGTTTGGGCTGGAGACCGCCCGACCGGCGACCGCTCCCACGCCTGCGCCACTGACGCCACCTGCGACGCCGACACCGATGCCCCCGCGAGTGCCCACGCCTCGCGTCGCGCCGCGGCCGACTGTGCTTCCCGATCCTCCGGAAACGCAACTGCACGAGCCGACGCTCACGCACGCGCCCGACCAGACGCTGCTCGCGGCCACCCCTGACGCAGCGACGGAAGACGCAGCGACGGAAGACGCAGCGGTGACCGAAGACATCGCGCTCGCCGACGCCGGGGTGATCGAAGACGCCGCCCTCGCCGACGCCGGGATGATCGAAGACATCGCGCTCGCGCCGACGGACGCCGCGCCGACCGCGGACGTCGGGCCGGCGGCGCTTCCGACGATGGCCGAGGCTGCGGGCCCGATGTCGGCGGCGATTCCGGAGGGGGCGGTGGTGACGCTGCTGCTGCGCACCGATCGGCTGCGAGCGGGTCCGCACGCACAGCGCGTGGCGGCGTTGCTCGACGGCATCCGTGACTGGCAGGCCGTGCTGGGGGGCACGGAGATCGACCCGATTCGCGACTTCGACGCGCTGCTGCTCGCGAGCGCCAACCCCATCGGGACGCGCGAGCACCCGCCCGACATGATGGCGATCGTGCGCACGCACGCACGCCGCGACTTCCTCCGCGCCTCCGTGGAGCAGATGGCGGGTGTGCGAGCCAACACTCCATCAGGGACGCTTCCGCCCGACGCCGGGACGCTCCGCGACCACTTCGAGCGCCCGGACTCCGGTGTCCTCGCGCGGCCGACGCGCTCGATCTGGACGCGCCGCAACGGCATCGAGACCACCACCGTGGACCGCTACCTGGGCCCCACCGCGGTGGCGCTCCTGGCGGACGACCTCGCGGTGTTCGCGACCCCGCAGCGACTGCCGACCCTTTTGGCGGTTCTGGGCGGCCAGACCGCCATCGCGAGCGCCCTCCCCCGCACGGACGAAGCCGGGGGTGGTCCACGCCTGATCGCGCTGCTTACGGCTCGCGGCGTGCGCCATCTGTTGGCCGCACCGGGGCGCAGCAACCCCATTCCGGTGGCCGCGGAGTTCTCGCTCCAGGCGACGCGCGACACGGTCGGCGACGACGACGGCGGGGCGATTCTACGATCGACGTGGCGCTACGACTCGCCCGAGCAGGCCAGTGCGGCGTCGCGGCTGATCGGGGTCTTCGTGCTCGACATGCGCGAGTCCATCGATCAGTTCGCGAGCACACTCGGTGGTCGCGCAGCGAGCGCCACGGGGACGGTGAATTTCGCGGTGTTGCGCCGCGCGCTTGCCCGACTGACGGTGACCGCGGACGGCCCGATCGTTCGCCTGGACGCAACGCTAGACCGCGAAGAGGTGTCCGAGTTGCTCAACTTGCAACGATTGGCGGGTTTGTTCGAGTAGGCGCGGCGCTCAGAGCAAGCAGCGCAGGGCGCAGACCATTGCGCTCAGAGCAAGCACGACGGCGAAGCACGCCATCGCAACGTCAGCGGCGGCGAGGTGCTTGCCCTGGGTGATTCCGTCGCAGCGGACCGACTGCGGTCGAGCGCGAGCCCGACGGGGACGACCGCGATGGATTCGATGGCCCGCGCACGACGCTGAACACGAGGGCTACGAGGACACCGGAGCGCACGCCCACGCGCCCGCTCGCGAAAGCCGAACCGGGGGCGCTGAAGAGGAAGCCCGCGAGGCCGGGCGGCTGGCATCAACGTCGACGGCAGAGCAGCGGTCGTAGCGGGTCACGACACCGACGGAGCGCGGAGACCCTGGTCAGGGACGGAGTGCTTCGAGGACGCGGAGGAAATTCCCACCGAGAATCTTCTTCACCCGCGTGTCCGACCAGCCCCGCGCGAGCATGGCCTGGACGAGCCGAGGGAGTTCGAGGCAGGTGCGCATATCGACGGGCGGGACGATCATTCCGTCCCAGTCGCTACCGAGGGAGGCGTGGTCTTCACCGACGGTATCGACGATGTGCGCGAGGTGCGCGACCACGGAGCTCAGCCGCCCATCGAAGGTCGGATCACCGAGGAAGCTCGACTGGTACATTATGCCGATGGTTCCGCCGAGGGAGGCGATGGCGCGGAGTTGTTCGTCGTCGAGGTTGCGCCAGTGCGGCGTGACGCCGGCGACGCCGGTGTGTGTGACGATCGCGGGCTGCGTCTTGTCATGCACCGCGAGCGCATCAAAGAAGCCTTTTCGAGAGATGTGCGCGAGGTCAACGAAGATCTTCCGCGCGTTGAGGGCCTGGACGTAGTCCTTGCCTCGCGTGGTCAAGCCGGTGTCGCCGATGAATCCCAGCGGCGAGCTTGTCACTCCCAATCGCGAGGTCGAAAGGTGCACGAGGGTGATGCGCAGGATGACGTCATCGGGGATGAGGTCGAGCGCGCTGCCGTCGGGGGCGTCGTCGAGGGCATTTCCCCCCTGGATACCGATAAAAGCGGCGTGTTTACCCTCGGCGCGTGCGAGCCGATATTCGCGGGCGTTGCGCACGACGACCACATCGTCCGGGGCGCGGGCGAGTTCGGAGCGCAGCCGGGCGAGGTTGCGCACGAAGGCGAGCGCGCGATCGGCCGCGCTGCGGGTGGGGTTGGTGGTGATGATCCAGGTGGCGCCGGAGACCTGAGCCTCGCGCAGCCGGGGGAGATCGACCTGCCGCGCAAAGGCGCCGTTCAGGGGCCCCGGGGTGTGCCGACGCGTGAGGTCATAGCCACACATCCTCGTCCACAAGAACGAGTCGATGTGCTGATCGACGACCTCAGAGTCGAGATAGAGCTGGACGGCCTCTGTGGTGATGCCGAGCGAGCGCGCCCACCCCGCGGGGTCGTTGCGATGGTCGGTGTACTCCAAGGGCATCGGCGGGGTTCAGCCCTCGGTGGTGGTCGCGTCTTCGGGGCCGTCGTCGGGTCCGTCGTCCGCGGCGGATTCCTCGGCAGCGGCGCCCTCGGCGGTAGCGCCGGGCTCACCGGGCTTCGCGCCCTTGCGGCGGCGGCGACGGCGACGCTTGCGCTTCGTGGCCTCGCCCGCCGTGGCGTCGGTACCGGGGGTGGCGTCGGCTGCAGTGGACTCCGTCGCAGGGGCGGCTTCGGTGTCGTCGGCGGGAGCGGCTGCGGGGGCGGCCGGCGCTACGGCGGGGCGGTCGTGGTCGCCGCGCCGACCCTGCCCCGAACGGTGCGAAGTCGAGGGATTTTCGCTCGGGAAGTGAATGCGCGACCACACGTCCGAGGCGGGGAAGTTGCGGGCCAGTGCCTGGAGCGCACGGCGCGAGCGGAACTTATTTCGCGGGTTCCAGGTGTTGACCCAGTCGGCGAAGCGGCGGAGTGCGTCGCGGTCGCGGTGAAGTTCGAGGGCGTTCCACCCGAGGAGGTCGCCGAGGCGCTGGACGAAGGTCTCGCGCTGAAACGCCGCCGGCGTGGTGTGCAAGCTGCCAAAGGACTTCGGGTGCCGCATCCAGGAGACGAGGAGCTCATCGACCATCGCACTGTCGGTGCTGAGTTCGAGGAGGTTGGCGACGAGCACGGTCATGTGTGCGTGCAGGGCGGGCGTCGGGTCGGGCACCTGCGAAATGGCGAGGACAACGACGCGCACCGTCGCGATCCACGCGGGCCGCACGGCAGGATCACGGATCAGTGTAAAGACGGCGTTGAGCGTCTCGACGGCGGTCTCTTCGGACGGGTGTTCGTGACACCAGTTGAGGGCATCGAGTGCGATGGCGCGCTCCTGCGCGGGATCGGGCGGAGACGCCGGCTCCGTGGGTTCGACGGTGTCCGTGGAGTCGGTGGATTCGGCCAGATCGGCGGCATCCGAGGGATCAGTGGGATCAGTGGGGTCGATGTGCATGGCGTCCTAGTTGGCGCAGGGTGCGGAAGCCTGAGCCGCTTGACAAGCGCCGAAGCGCTGTGGCAACAACATCGTCCCTTGGTGGCAACACCGCATTGGGGCCGCGGGCGTAATTCAGCGGTAGAATGTCAGCTTCCCAAGCTGAACGTCGCCGGTTCGATCCCGGTCGCCCGCTCCGACGCGAAAACAAAGGAGTTTTCACCCATTTCGAGCCCCTGGTTTTTGGGCTCGTGACCTTCGTGTGACCTTCGCGGGGGGGCCGCGAGGACGGTCTCCGCAGCGGCCTTGTGCAGGTGGTCGGGCGACAGGTGCGCGTAGCGCTGGGTCACGCCGATGTCGCTGTGCCCGAGCAGCGCGCAGATCTCCTCGATGCGCCACACGCGGCCCCAGGTGCCCATCACCAGGTGGCTCGCGCAGGTGTGCCGCAGGTCGTGAAATCTTACCCGCCGGGTAATCCCCGCGAGCGTCTTGTGGCCGGGCTCGATCACGACCCGGGTGAGGTGCCGGTCGCGCCAGCCGGCGTCGTCGCTCTTGCGTCGGCGGCACCCGGTAACGGTCGGAAACACCAGGCTGCCCAGGCTCTTCGGGCACTGGTCCTTCCATTGGAGAAGGGCCTCGCGCGCCGGGCCGAGCAGCGGAACGTGGCGGATCTTGCCGCTCTTCGTCGGCCCCCGGTGGGAGTAGCGGACGACGACGTGGGGCTGCGGGCCGTCGAGGTGAACGTCGGCCCAGCCGAGGCCCCACAGCTCGCCCTGGCGCAGCCCGGTGTAGATCGCGACGGCGTAGAGCTGCCGGGCGGCCACCGGGATCTTTTCGTCCGTCAGTACCCGGTGGATCTCCGCGGCGGTCAGGTACGTCCAGCCCTCGACGGTCGTGGGCCTCTGCGGGACGCGCACGTCTTTGGCGGGGTTGTCACCCTGCAGGCGCTCGTCGTCGATGGCGTCGGCGAGGCAGCGCCGCAGGAGGTTGAGCGCGTGCAGCACCGACTGCCGCGAGAGCGTCCGCGTGGTCTTGCTCGGGGCGCCTGCCTTCCACGCGGCGGGCGCCAGGGCCTTCTTGCGGGAGAGCGCCTCGACCCAGTGGCGCACCTCGCGGCGGGTGATGTCGGCGAGGGGCCAGCTCGCGAAGGGCGCGGTGGCGACGTGGTTCTTCCAGGTGCTGCGCTCGCTGACGATGGCGCGATGGACGCCGCTGGTCTCGCGGCGGTCGAGCCACGTGGCGCCCCAGGTGAGCAGGGTCGCCGCGCCGGTGGGGGCGACGTCGGCCTCGGCCACCTCGGCGAGCGCCGCGTCGAGAATGCGCTCGGCCTCGTCGCGCGTGGTGAAGGGGCCGAGGTTCTTCCGCGTGCCGTCGGCGAACGTCATCCGCACCCGGAAGCGCCCGGACGTGAGCTGATCGATGGAACCTGATCCTGCGATGCGTCTCATCGTTTCACCTTGATGCCGGCGCGGCGGAGTTCGTTGCGAGCGGCGGCGCGGTCGAGTTCGCTCGGAGGGGCGGACGGAAGCACCGGCGGACGGACGCCGACCCGCCTCCGAGGCTTTCGCTTCGACCGGGCGGAGACGACCTCGTCGGGCCCCTCCCCCTCCTCCTCGAGGCGGTCGCAGAACACGTGGACGGCCGCGAGCAGCGCGTGGCGGATGCGGCTGGGGTTCATGGCCGCACCCCCGGCTGCAGCAGCCGGCGCGAGCGCCCCGCAGCCCGACGGGCAAGGCAGGCAGAGCGACGCACCCGGGAGGGTGGACGGGCCGACGCACCAGCAACCGATGGGGATGTCGCCATGATCAGGCGACGCTCGCACGACTAATTTAGAGTGTCAAAACTAAGCCCGTGGCTTCTTCTGCCGCGGCGCCGGGGCCGCCTGCTTCGACTTCGGGCGCCGCGTGATCGGCGGGATTTCGTAGGCCGGCCGGGCCGGCACGAACACCGCCTCGTTGCCGTACTGCCGCTGCAGCACCGCGACGAGGTCGTGGAGGAGCGTCGGCGACGGCTGGAGCGGCGGTTCGGCGGGCAGACGACAGGCGCCGAGCCAGGTCCAGACCCAGGGCCGGAGCGGCGGAAGGTGCTGGGCGATGCCCTCCACGGCGGCGGCCCAGCCGGGTCGATGCTGGAGCGAGGGCGGAGCGCCGACTTCGGCCTCCTCGACGCCCGTGAGCAGCCAGAAGAGCGACACCTGCGCCCCCGCGGCGATGCGGGCGAGGGTCTCGAGTTCCACGGCGTAGGGCCGCTCGCGCAGGCGCACGAGGATCACGCTGACCTGCGTCTCGGCGAGGCCCGCGCGGCGGGAGAGTTCACGCTGCGTGAGCTTCTGGTGTGCCAGGGCGACGCGGATGCGGTCGGCGATGTGCTCGAAGGGCGGGGTCATCGCCCCGGATGATCGGACGCGATGCCATCTCTTTCAAGTGCCGCATGGCAGATCGGCACGGGCGTCGAGCGGTGGGGCCGGGGCCTTCGGAGATGGATGATCGGTCGATTGTACCTACAAAGAAGCCTATCCGAGCGACCGAACGGATGGCCGGAGAGTGCCCGCGCTCCGCACGGCTCCCTCCAACCGGACGCGCAGAGGCACGAACGGCACTCATGACATTCTGTCAGGACGGCGGGGCGGGCTCGGCGAGACGATCATCTACGGATGCGACCGGAATCTGGGCAGCGAGGCGCCGGATACGGGTAGGGGGGTCTGCGCGCTTCCCTTCCGTCGGAGTCCGTGGCGCCAGGGGGGGGAATTCAGCCTCGGCGCGCGGGCTCGGCGTGGGCTCGTCGGACCTGCATGCGCCTCGGCGACGATCTCCCGCGGCTCCGCTTCCTCCTCTGGAACCGCGGGTCCGTCGAGGTCTCCGAGGGAGAGGCGTTCGCGCTCTACGAGGGCAATCGCCAGTGGGTCGACCGCGCGACGATGGGCGAGCGCGAGCGGCGCCTCTTCGATCGGCTCGTCGCGACCTACGGGCGAAGGATGTTTCTTGGCTGAGCGCGCGGAGAACCGGCGCATCGTCGCGCTGTTCGACGGCGACGGCGAACCGATGAAGTTCGAGATCGTGAGCGAAGGACGCATCGACCTCGCAGGCGTCGACGACCCCGCGCTGCCGGTCGCGCGCCTCTCGGACGAAGACCTCGTCGCGGAGAGGCTGCTCGCCAACGAAGAGCAGCCAATGCGCTGCACATCGACAACCGACTGATCTATGCCGCGCGGGTCACTGGAAAGGTCAATCACGGCGACTACTACCTGAGATTCGGAGTACGTTTTTCCTGGTCTGCGGGCGAGATCGGTGGGGTTCGCACGGCGCCGCGCTGGCTGACACCCCAGGCAGGCCCTGCGGCGCCGCCGCGCTCTGCGCGCCGGGTGCGGCGAGTCGCGGGCTCAGCCCGGCGTCGTGTGAGGCGTTTGGCGGTGCTCGTGCCGCTTCGGGTCGGCGGTCGAAGGGAGGCTCCCGACGCCCCGAAGCGAGGCGCAGCGTGGGGGTGTCGGCGGTTCTCGCTTGCAGGACTTCGTCGCTGGAACGCTACACGCGGGCATGGGACGCGCTGCTCCAACCCGTGATGACGTTCGTGCTCGACTGGTCGAGGTGGCTGACTGGAGGACGGCCACCCGTGACGACGCCAAGGTGGTTGCCGAACTGCCCGAGACGCGGTCGCTCGATCGGGTCCACGCGATGGATGAGGCCGCGTTCTTCGACGAGTTGTTCCAGTACATCCGCGAGATCAAGGCGTGGTCGCTGCTCGACGATCTGGACCCCAAAACGCGTACCGGGGCCCTCTATCCGTTCATCCAGTTTGTCGTAGTGACCCTCATGCGGTGCGTCGGCGGCGTGCAGAGCCTGCTCGCGACGCATGACCTGTTGATGGCTGACGAGGCGCTCATGTCGCTGGTTGGCTTCAACGCCCATCAGGTGCGGCACGGCGCGAACCAGCGCGGCGTGAGCGAGCGCACCGAACCGGTGGAGATGCGGGGCGCCTTCTCCTACGAGACCGTCGCGGACAACCTCGCGCAGATCACGCCTGAGAAGCTCGTTGCGCTGTTCAACGGTGTCGTCCGCGCGCTGGCCACGCAGGGTATTTTTCCCAAGCAGATCGATGCGGTGCTCGACGCGACGGACGACGAGACGACGCCGACCTACGCGACGGACGACGGCCGCGAGGTCCCACACGTCACGCGGGAGAAGCGGCCCGATGTGCGAGCCAACCGCCACGCGCAGAAGGTCGAGGTGACCGTCCACGGCTGGAAGATATGGATCGTATGGGAGCCGGTCTCGAAGATCCCATTGGCCATGGTGATCGACGGGATCAACGAGCCGGACAACAAGCACGCACTGGCTGTGCTGCAGCAGGCCCAGGCGAACGTCAAAGGCCACGCGACGCTCCGCTCGGTGGCGCTGGATCGCGGCTTCCTCGACGGCAAGCTGCTCTCGTCGATCAAGGCCGAAACGATGGTGATCTACATCCCTGCCAAGTCGAACATGAATATCACCCGGGACGCACGGGAGATTACCCAGCGGGCGCAAGCGGCGCATGCGCTGGGCAAGACGATCGATGGATGCGTCTACCGCGAGCGCGTCGAGACGGTGACGAGGGGGTCAGGAAAGAACGCGAAGAAGGAAACGCGGACGACGGTGCTGGTCGGGATCAGCGAGCTCGCGTGCGACTGGTGGAACCAGGACGGCGCCACCTCGAAGGCGAACTCCAAGACCTTCAAGCCACACCTCCTTCACGCGACCGTGGTGCTGCGATGGGACGGCGCCCTCAAGGACGCCGACAAGGAGGTCGTCATCCTGACGACCGACCCGAGCGACGATCCGTTCGTGGCCTTTGACGCATACGACGATCGCAGCCTGATCGAGAACACGTGCAACCGCGAGGCGAAGGAGCACTGGTGGCTCGAACATCACCCCAGGCGCAGCGAGTCTGGCATGCGCGTGCAAGCGTACTTCGTGTTTGTCTGCATGGCACTCGTCGCAGGCTTTCGCGCCCACAAGAGCAAGACCGACGAGTCCGAGCGGCGCGGCCAGGACACCGGTATCGCGCGCTATCGCCGCGAGCTCGCGGCCAGCAACCGCGACAAGCTGCTGGTGTTCATCGGCGCGCACTTCGCGATCCTTCGAAGCTACGAGTTCGCTCTCCTGACTGGAGTCACCGTGCGCGAGCGAGAGCCGACGGGAGAGAACGTCGAAGCCGTGTTGTATCGGTACCGGGCGACGCCACTCATCGACTCGTCGTAGGCGTCGAAGGGCGCACCTCGCGGGGTCGTCCTGTCGTATCGCCAACAAGGTGTGCCGCGCACATGCGCTGCCGGCCGCACTCGCACGCCCAGCACGCCCAGAGACCCCTCCGCCGGACCGCGGCGCACCCCAGGTGACCTCGCGTGTCGTCCGCCATGACCGTCGGTAGCAGGTTTACAACTTCAACCTCCCCGACGCGCCGAGTGCGGAGGCGCCGCATGGCCCGGCGACCGCCCGCCATCCCTCGCCGCACCCCGTCCCCGACCCTCCGCCCGAGCGGATGATCCGCGGGAACGCCTCCCGACGGACGTACTCCGAATCCCAGACTACTACACGCCGACATACGCACAGCGCAGCGACTGTATCTACGAGCGGCGCGATGGCCGTTTTTTCTCGCACAATCGTGCTCTCTACCACGGTCCCGACGACGTTCCCCACGATCTGGGTGAGCCCCCCGAGTACCCGAAGGCCAGTGTCCTTCTGAGTGACACCTTCAGGTACTTTGGTGCGAGCGGAAGTGATGACTACAAGGGTCGTCACCCCGCGATCAAGGACGCCGTGGAAAACCTCGGTCGCGGCCACCGCGTAGAACACGCCGCACTGCTGCGGGAGGCTTTGCAAGCGCTTGCGAGGGAGGCGCTGGAGACGCCACCGGGCGCGTCTGGCATCCCTACGAATGCACCAGGTCGCGGCGCCTGCCACCGCGACGAGGACGTCTGCGTCGTGGATGACGACGAGGTGCAGACGCACTGCCGACCTCCCCGCCAGCGGCACTCCTTCGAGTGACGCACCGATCGACGTCAAGTGCGTCAGGCGTTCGTGCCTAAAACCGGGGCGTCGAGCCCTCCGATCAAGCGTCCGACCGAGGCCGTGTCTCTCACGACTCGCTTGCGGACGGCGCCGCTGATCGCACCGTCCAACGGTTGCCCTGGTTCCCACTGCCGGCGAGCACCAGCGCCTGGCCTTCGTGCTGCGCGTTGCAGTAGCGCCGCAGGCATCGACCGAGGCGATCCGCGGTACCGCGAT
>CANJUR010000130.1 GCA_947477565.1 Deltaproteobacteria bacterium | reverse complement strand
CCGCACCTCGCCGGGCTGCGGGAGATTACCGGAAGCATCGGCGACCGCCCGGGCGAGCTCAAGGGAGTGCTTCGGTTCACTGCACCGGCGGATTTCGTGGAGTCCGGCCTCGGCGAACTGGTGCTGCGATTCGCCGCGCGGCACCCGGGGCTACGCGTCGAAGTGGACCTCTCCGCGCGCCTCGTGGACATCGTGGGCGAAGGCTTCGACCTCGCGCTGCGGGTGACGCCCAGGGTGACCGACCCCTCCATGGTCGCGCGCGAAATCAGCACTGGAAACCTCCAGTTGTTCGCCTCGCCGGGATACCTCGCGCGACGCCCAGCGCCCCGCACACCGACAGAACTCACCGGGCACACCATGGTGATCTTTCGCCCAAAGGACGGGCGCGCGGAGTGGGTGTTGGAAGGCCCCGGGAAGGAGATCGCACACGTCGCCGCGGAGGGGCGCATCGGGGGCAACGAGTTCGCCTTTATCCGGGCGGCACTGCGGGCGGGCGCAGGCATCGGGCAGCTGCCGCAATACGTGGGTAGCGCCGACGTGGCCGAAGCGAAGCTCGTGCGCGTGCTGCCGGAGTGGGAGATGCCCGTGTCGCCCATCTGGCTGGTGTACCCCGCGACGAAGCACATCCCGAGGCGAGTGAAGGCCTTTCGTGACTTCGTACTGGAGTGGTTTCGCCCCGAGCGATCGCGGCGCAGCCCGTCGGCGTAGGCGACGTCCCCATCGGCTGCCCCGCGATGTCCCCGTGGACGGTGATGCAGTCCAAAACCACCGAAGACCGCTTCGTGGTCGCACCGACGGAGATTCCCGCCGAGGGCAACATGATCCCGTTCGCACCGCGATGACTTCGGCCGTTGCAACCATCGGGGAGGTCTGACAACCATCGTTCCTATCGCATGGGCCTGGAGGTTGCGGTCGGATCATCCCCTGCGACGGTGCGCGCGGGCTCCCTCATCAAGGACGTGGCCTGGGCCTCGCCCGCGCACCCGGTGTTTTGCGTCATCAGTCCGGTCGCGCCGCCGCGGCTCTGGAGCCTGGTTGCCGAGTCCGTGCGGGCCTCTGCGGCCGAGAGCCTCGGCGACGGCCAGAAGGGCCTGAGCGGACTCGAGCGCGCGGTCGGCGCGGGGGCGCAGTCCGTCGGTCGCCTGCGCTCGGCGCTCATCGAGCCGCACCTCCAGATCGACGCGCAACTCGTGGCGATGGTCATCGTCGGCGACCAGGCTCACATCGCGGTCTCTGCCGGAATGCGGGTCTACCGAGCGCGCAATGGCGACCCACAACGACTGCTCAACCACGCGCACCGAACGCCCGGCATCACCCACGGCGGGATGCTCGTCACCACCGAGCGCCTCACCCGCGGCGACCTCTTCGTCTTCGGCAGCCGCGACGGCTTCGGGATGCGCTCCATCGGCGCCATGGCCGCGGTGCTCGCGCAGCGCCCCGACGCCACCGCGAAAGACCTTTGCGAGGCCGTACTGAAGCCCTGCCGCGCCTCCGGCGTCGCCACCGGCATGATCGTACTTCGGGTACGCTAACTCGATGGAGCACTCGCACACGGAGCCTGCTCTGACAGTGCAGGGTGCGCGGGTGTTGATCCGCCGTCCGCGCACCGGAAAGATGCTCGCGGTGCTCGCAGTGCTGCTCGCGGCGGTGGCCGTGCAGGGCGTCCGGGGGCCGGTGATGATCCCTATCGGCGGGGTCACCGCGCTGCTGCTTGGGCTCGCGTCGTGGTTGTGGGCGGGGCGCTCGCTCGAGGGTGCGCTGGTCATCGACGACCACGGCGTAACCCTTGGCGCGGGGCCACGCGCACTGCGCTTCGAGCGGGGGGACATCCTCGAGGGCATGGTCATTCCCGGCCCGCTCCCACGCGTACAACTGACGCTCCAGGGAGACGCCGTTCTCGAGGTGGCCGTAGACACTGTACCGGCCGCCGACGCCCTTCTCGACCGGGTGGGACTCGACCCCAACCACCGAGCACTGCGCTTCCCCGCACGGGCCCTGCTGAAGCAGGCGGCGGGCGCCCTCGGCGGCGTGCTCTTCGGCGGCTATGTCGGGTTCTACCTGGGACTGCTCCTGGCCGCGGCGGGGATCCCCATGGCGATGGTCGTGGCCGCGCCGCTGGCGATGATTTTCGGGACGTTGGGGGCAGTGAGCACGCGACCCATCGAGCTGCGCGTCGGCACCGACGGCATCACCATGCGCGGCGCATTCAAGACGCGCTTCGTGCCCTTCGCCGAGATCGCGGGCGTCGGCGAAAACGGCGGCGACCCGATGCTCTATTACCGCGATGGGCACACCGAGGTGATCTGGAACAGCGCCGTCTCGAAGCGCCCGGAGCTACTCGCAGCTTTACAGCACCGTGTAAACGCCGCAGTGTCTGCGGACGCTGAGCACGAGGCACTGATAGCCCGCGCGGCGACTTTGGCGCGACGAGGACGCCCGCTGGATCAGTGGCGCGAGGAGGTGGCGCGGTTGGTCGATCCGACGAAGGGCTACCGAGACGCGGGGCTCTCTCGGCGCGAGGCGGAGGCGCTGCTCGACGATGTGCGGTCGCCGATCGAGCACCGCATCGCGGCGGCGATGGCGCTGCGCTCGCTCGACGGCGAGGCGGGGTCTACGCGCATCCGGGTGGCGGCGGAGGGGTGTGCGAGCGCGGAGATGCGCGCGGCGCTCGAGCGGGCGGGCGACGGCTCTCTCGACGAAGCGACCCTCGAGCGCGCCGTGGCTGCGGTGGATAAGGGCCGCCGCTGGACCTGACGGGGACGCTCCACAAAGAGCGACAGACGTGACGATTCGGTGAAGGTTTTTGTGGATCAACCAGCGACGGCCTCGCCAACAGACACCACGCGCTACGCACCTTCGTGCGGCCGAAGACCGTCGTGGTCGATGCTTCGTCGCGGCTGAAATCTTACTTGCCACCGTATGACCGTGCGCTGGTGGACTTCAGCGACATGCTCTGCGCTGCGATCCGGGATTTCTTCCGAATCGCCTTGTTTCTCGCAGCAGGAGCGCGGCGGCTCTTCCCGGTGATGACGTCCGCGCCGGTTCTTGAGCGCGAAGATTTCTACCGGTTTGCGAATAAGTTGCCGTCCGCGGCCGACCTCCCGCTGCTCAGCTACCACCCCCTCGGGACGTGCCGAATGGGTCGCGATCCGAAGACCTCCGTGGTCGGCCTCGAGCACCAGACCCACGACGAGCAGAGGCTCTTCGTGGTCGATGGCAGCACCGTAGCGGGGACAATCGAAGTGAACCCGCAGCTCACCATCATGGCCCTCGCGACCCGCGCCGCGGATCGCATCGCCGACGTGCTCGGCTGAGGCGCTACCGTCCGCTACGCGGCCGCGGCGGCTGCCTCGGCTCCGCCGGACCGACGCGCAGCACCACGATGCGTCCGGTGGGCGTGTCGATGGTCTGCTCGTGGGTGCAGCGCTGCTCCATGAGCACCAGCGTGGCCTCTTCCAGCTCCTCGTCGGCACGCTGTCCCTTGATGAGCAGCACGCGCCCGCCGGCCCGCACGAGCGGCGCGGTGAGCGGCGCAAGCATCGCGAGGCGACCCACGGCGCGCGCGGTCGCGACGTCGAAGACACCTCGCAGTTCGGCCTGACCGACGAGCTCGGCCCGCTGGGCGCGCACCGCCACGTTGGTGAGCCCGAGGGCCTTCGCCACCGCGGCGAGAAACGTTGCCTTTTTCTGCGTGGCGTCGATGAGCGTAAACTTCAGATCCGGCCGCGCGATGGCCAGCGGAATGGCCGGAACCCCTCCCCCGGAACCCACGTCCACCACCCGCGCGCCGGACTTCAGGTCCGCGAGCAGCGGCAGCAGGGAGAGGGAGTCGAGCGCGTGCCGTGTCCAGGCCTCCGTAGGGTCTGTGATGGCGGTGAGGTTCATGTGCTCGTTCATCGCGAGCAGCCGCGCAAGGAAGTCCCCCAGGCGGCCGATGGCGCGCGCGTCGAGCTTGACCCCGAGGGTCGCGAGGCGCTCGCCGAGATCGTCCGGCGGGGAGAGCGGCGTGGGGTCGGGCATCGGGATCGCTTCGCGCGGTTTGTGGGTCATGGGAGGGCGCGCACCATAGCCGAAGCACCACCCAGCGCGAGTGCCCGACCGCCGACGTCTCAGTGAATCCGCGACACGCCCATCGGTCCACGAGACCTCGTGCGCCCAGCGGAGGCAGCTCTTGGCCGTGTCCACGATTGACCCTCTCGGATGCGACCACTACGGTCTATCCCAAACATGGAACATCCATCGTATGACGCTGGCATCCCCGCTTTTGGCACCGGGGTGTTGTACGCGTTTCTCGTCACCGCGGCGGTCTCGCTCTGCCTGGCGGTGCTCGCCGGAACCGACCGTGCCGGCGCCGCTCCCCGTCTCCTCCGCGCCGCGCGTCTGGCCGCCCTGGGCACCTGCGCGCTCATCGGCCTCGACGTGATGCTGCTGCTCTATGGGTTCCTGTCCCATGACTTCCGCATCCGGTACGTCGCCCACTACTCCGACCGCTCGATGCCGCTGCACTACCTGATCACCGCGCTCTGGGGCGGTCAGGACGGCTCGCTTCTCTGGTGGACCTTCCTGCTCTCGCTCTACACCAGCGTCTGCGTGCTCACGCTGCGCGCGCGCCACAAAGAACTCGCCCCCTGGGTTATCGCGACCCTCATGGGGGTGGTGGTGTTTTTCGGGGTGATCATGTCGTGGGCGGCCAACCCCTTCTCGGCCAGCTTCGTCGGCGCGCCGCTGGAAGGCGAAGGCCTCAACCCCTCGCTCCAAAACTTTTACATGGCCATCCACCCGCCCTCCCTCTACGTGGGATTTGTCGGGTGCGCGGTGCCGTTCGCGTGGGCCGTCGCCGCGCTCGTCACTGGCCGCCTCGGCGAGGAGTGGACCCTCGCCGCCCGCCGCTGGGTGCTCTTCGCATGGATGTTCTTGAGCATCGGCAACGTGCTCGGGATGCTCTGGGCCTACGAAGAACTCGGCTGGGGTGGCTTCTGGGCCTGGGACCCGGTCGAAAACGCCGCCTGCCTCCCGTGGTGGACCCTCACCGCCTACCTGCACTCCGTGATGATCCAGGAGCGCCGCGGCATCCTGAAGGTCTGGAACGTCGCGCTCCTGCTATTCTCTTTTTTCCTCACGATTTTCGGCACTTTCCTCACGCGCTCGGGGCTCATCTCGAGCGTCCACTCGTTCGCCCAGAGCGGCATCGGCATCTACTTCGTCTGGTTCATGGGCGGCCTCGTGCTGCTCTGCGTCGGCCTCGTGGTCTGGCGTCTGCCGCTGATCCGCAAGGCCGCGGAGATCGACGCGCTGCTCTCCCGCGAGGCGATGTTCGTCGCCAACAACTGGATGCTCCTCGGCATCAGCGTCTTCATCGCCCTGGCCACCACGTGGCCGAAGATCGCCGAGTGGCTCTGGGGCGAGCGCCTCACCGTGGGTGCGTCCTTCTACAATGCCTGGCTCGCGCCGGTCGCCGTGGTGCTGCTCCTGGTGATGTGCATCGGGGTGCTCACCCCCTGGCGCAAGGCCTCCCCGGACCTCCTGCTCATGGCCTTCCGCGGCCCCCTCGTGGCGGGCATCGCGGCGGGCACCGCGCACGTCGTCTTCGGCCGCTCCGTGGGCCTCCCCGCGGTGGTCATCATCCCGCCGATCTACGACGTGGTCACCCCGATCAAGCTCTTCGGAGCGACGCTCGGGCACGTCAATGTGGGGCGCGGCATCGCGTGGCTCGACGGGCACCTGCCCGCGGTGGCGACGGCCCTCGTCGCCCTCAACGTGGCGGCGCTCGCGCAGGAGTACTGGCGCGGCACACGCGCGCGCATGGTGTCCAAGGGCGAGTCGGCGCCGATCGCGCTGACCCGGCTGGTAGGCAAGAACCGTCGGCGCTACGGCGGCTACCTGGCGCACATCGGGTTCGTCGTGATGATGGCCGGGTGGGTCGGCGCGGCGTACCGCCAGGAGGCCGAGGCGATACTGGCGCCAGGGGAGAGCTTCCGCCTGGGTCATTACACACTCAGGTATGACGGCATCTCGTTTATTCGGGACATCACCGTGCGCCAGACGCAGGCGAAGGTGACGGTCACGCGGGACGGGGAGTTCTTCGCGGAGCTTCGCCCGGCGCGCTTCTCGTACACGGCGAGGCCCGACCAGCCGACCAGTGAGGTCAGCATCGCGTCGCGCCTCCGCGAGGACCTCTACATCACCATGAACAGCGTCGATCCGACGACGCGCGTGGCCCACCTCAAGGCCTTCGTGAACCCGCTCACCCTATGGATCTGGCTCGGCGCCATGATCCTTGTGTGTGGGGTGATCATCGCGATGTGGCCCGAGGCGTCGAAGGCCGCGGCCCGCGAGCCCCGTCCCATCGGCGGTCGTCCGAAGGCCGTCGTGTCGACGGGCAAGGTGCTCCTGGTGACGGTGCTCGCGGGCGGCGCGGTGCTGCTCCTCGCTGCTCCCGCGCATGCGCAAAACAACCACATGACCTCCGTTGCCTCGAACGCCCGACAAGCCACGCCGAACGAGCGCCGGGTGTTCGAGCAGTTGCGGTGCATGTGCGGCGACTGCCCGCGAGAGTCTCTCTCCACCTGCGCGTGCGGCTTCGCAGACGGGCAGCGCGAGCGCATCCGCGACCGGCTCGCACGCGGCGACGAGCCTCGGACGATCATCGAAGATTACGTGGCTCGGTATGGCAGCGAGTCTCTGGAGGTGCCGCCCGACCGCGGGGCCAACAAGGCGCTGTACCTCGTTCCGGTGGCGGTGATGCTGGCGGGCGCGGGCGTCGGGGTCCGACTGGTCCGGCGGTGGGCGCGCAAGCCGGTGCCGGTGATTCCCTCTCCGGCCGCGACGATGGCGGCCACGAAGACGGACGACGACGCGGCGAGCGAGTACGACGCACGCATCAACGAAGAGCTGCGGGGCCACGATGAATGACACGGCAGAGAGAGCGGCGAAGCACGTCGGGCTGATCGCGCTCGCGGCGGCGGTGGTGGTGGCGGTGCCAATCGGGCTCGTGAAGGGCGCCCCGACGGTGGTGCTCTGGATCGGCTTCGTCCTGCTCGCCGGGGCGGTGCTGCTGTTCTGGGAGACGCTCCAGTTGGTCCTCGACCCGGCGCAGCCGGGCGACGTGGACGAAGGTGACGACGACGGCGCGGCCCTCGCGGCCCTCGACGAGCGCAAGCGAGCGGCGCTGCAGGCGCTGCGCGATCTGGAGTTCGAGCGCTCCATCGGCCGCATCGGCGAGGACGACCACCGGGCGCTCGAGGCCCGCTACCGTGAGGAGGCCCGCGCGGCGATGAAGGCGATCGACGACGGCGTCGGCCCCTGGCGCGCGCGCGCCGAGGCGATGCTTGCCGAGGCCGACGGCACCGCGGAGGCAGCGCCGATCGCTCAGGCCGGGAAGTCCACGAAACCCGCGACCCTCACGAAGGACGCCCATGCGGAGGCGAAGCCCGACGCCGCGGAGTGTCCGAAGTGCGCGACCCCCAACGATGAAGACGCGGTGTTCTGTAAGAAGTGCGGTCACCGACTGCAGGAAGAGGTCGCCGATGCGACGACGTGAAGGCCTCGCGATCCTCGCCCTTGTGCTCTCTGCGACGCCCGTGTGGGCGCAGGACGCCGCCGTCGCAGTGCAGCCCGCGGCGGTCCAGCCCACGGCGCGCCCGACGCCCGGGCCGGTCGATCCCACCGGTCCGCTGCCGCCGGGACATCCACCGGTGGATGGCAGCGAGACGCTGCCCGGCGCCAACGATCCGTCTGTGCATCGCGCGACGCTGCCGCAGTCGTTCTCCGATGAGGCGCCCGGCCTCCCCGCGGGCACCATCGTCGTCCGAGTGGTGAACACCGCCGGGGAGCCCGTCGCAGGCGCTCCGGTGCGCCTCGGGGCGATGCGCGAGGGCGAGCGCGACGCGCCCCGGGAATCGCGCACCGGCAGCGACGGAGTGGCGACGTTTCAGGGCCTCGCGAGCACCGGCAACGTCGCCTACCGGGCGAGCACGGAGCTGGACGGCGCGAAGTTTGGAGCGCTGCCGTTTCAGCTCGCGCCCAACGTCGGGCAGCGGGTGCAGCTTGTGCGCTTCGACGTCGAGCACGAAGGTCGCGGCGTGTTGCTCTGGGACACGCGCACGGAGATGCGCTTCCGCGACGACCGGCTGATGGTGGTGCAGCGCATTCGCATCGCCAATCTCTCGGCGCTCGCGCTCGGCGACGAGCAGCCCGTGCCGCGGGCGTTCGTGCCTCGCGACGGGCTGCGTTTCGAGCTACCCGCTGGCTACACGGCCTTCACCTCTCAGCCCACGATGAACGACATGCGTCTCGCTGCCGAGGGCGACGTGGCGGTGCTGCGCGGGAGCGTCCCCCCGACGCTCGGCGAGCCCATCGAGTTGGTGTTTCAGTATCAGATGAAGTTGAGCGGCGGGGACGTGTCGTTGCGGCTCGGACTGCCGATGCCGGTGGTCAACGCGCTCGTCGCGGTCGAGGCTCCGCCGGGGCTGACCATGGCCGTCGAGGGCATGCCCGCTGCAGAGACGCGCGAGTCCGACGGCAACCGCATCCTGCTCACGGGCGTCTCGCGGCGACCCAACGACCCGCCGCTGCGGGCGATCTCGCTCACCCTGCACGGCATCCCCTCGCCGGCCGGTCCGGCGCGACCGATCACAACCGGAGCGATGGCCCTGCTCATCGTGGGTGGGCTCTTCGTCGGACTGCGCCGCGGCAATACCACCTCAGGTAAGCGCACGAAGGCCAACATCGTGGCCGAGCGAGAGCGGGTGTTGGCCGAGGGCGTTGAGCTCACGCGACGACGGCAGGCGGGCGACGTCGGCCCGGTGACCTATGCGCGCCGCAAGCGCGAGCTGACGCTCTGGCTTTCGACGCTGCTCAAGGAGCTCGACGAAGCGTCGAGCTGAGACCGCCTGGACCCTTCACGCGACCCCGCAGCTCGCCCAGTGCTGCGGAATCGCGTCGCTGCTCACTTCACCGCGAGCAGCTCGACCTCGAATACCAGGGTGGCGCCGGGGGGGATCACCGCACCTGCACCGCGCGCTCCGTACCCAAGCTCCGGGGGAATGGTCAGCTTGCGCTTGCCGCCGACCTTCATCCCGGCGACCCCCTGGTCCCAGCCCTTGATGACGCGACCCGCGCCGAGCGCGAAGGAGAACGGCCTCCCCCGATCGACGGAGGAGTCGAACTTCGTCCCGTCGGTGAGCCAGCCTGTGTAGTGCACATCGACGGTCTTGCCTTGAGTGGCCTCGACGCCAGTGCCTGCCGTGAGTTCTTCGATCTGGAGGTTTTCCATGGGATGACGGGGACGTTCGCACGATCGCGCGGCGACGGGAATACCTCCCGTGTTTACCTTTTCAGGTATTCAGCGCCTGAAGGAATTCCTCCATGATCGCTTTGCCCTTCGCCAACTCGCCGGGCGGCAGCGAGATCGCGCCGACCACCGGGTGCCCGCCACCCCCGTAGCGTTCGCAGAGCTTCGCGATGTCGTGCCGCCGCGGGTGCCTCGACCACGGGTTGAACCCCACAGAGACCTTCACGCGCTTGGGCGTTCGCGACAGGACGATGGAGTACATCGCAGTCGGAAAAAGCTTGTATCCGACGAACTTCGCCACTGTATCAAGCGGCGCTTCGCTCAGGTCGAACCACGCTACCGAGCCCCGCTGTTCGCCCGCCTGCTCCATGCGCAGCGAGAGCGCCTCGTGCCGCGCCTTGATCGGCTCCAGCCGACGCACCACGTCCGGGTGCGCCGCGAGTTCGGCAAGCGACGTCGTGCTGAGCTTCGGGATCATCCACGCCAGCATGGAGTCGTCGCCCTGCTCCTGCACCACCGCGGCGAGCTTCATTGCCGGCGGATCGAACGAGCTAGCCTCGTCGGCGTCGCGGAAGCGTGCTGCGTCGATGACATCGCTCCAGGAGACGAGGTCTTCGAGGTCCGGCGCGGTCCAGCCCCAGCGCTCTCGAACCACGTCGATGATGAAGCGCGTACACGACCCGTAGGTGCCGTCGTGAAACTTGCGCCCGGTCCTATCGGACTGAAAATGCAGCTCCGAGCCGGGCTCCTGGAAGGCGCTCACATGGTGGTCGAAATACCAATCCAGGTAAGGCGACTGCGTATATCGGTAGTCGAGAATCGCGTTGATTGCGCCGACCATGAGCTTGTCGCCGGGCGGCGGCGCGTTGGGCTCATAGAGCAGCCCCCGGAAGTGAAACCTGGCCTCCGCGAGCGCCGGCTGCGTCTCGCGCAAGAAGCGGGAGAAGATCGCCGCGCTCGCGGCCCCATCGAAGCAATATCCGTGGTGGGCGACGAGTACGTCCATGGTGATTCTGCGATCCACGATGGCATCGCCGCACCCTCCCCAGCAAGCACTTCCCTATGTGCGAAGCAGTTGCAGCGGACTCACGGCGTGGGGATAATCACCCTCGTGTAGTCCATGATCCGGAAGGCTACTCGGTCCCTTTTATCATCCAAACACCAGGCCGGCCGCCTTTACCCCCTCGTTGCCGGTGTAACCGGAGCCCATGCCCGACGTAGAGAACCGCAGCGACGCAGCGGGCGCGCAATCACCCGCGGACCCGCGGACCGATCGCCGTCTCATGACCGGCGGTGCGGTCCTGGTCATCGCGTTCGCGGCGCTCTGCATCCTGGGCTACGGCCGCTTCTCGCAGCAGACGCGCGTCGATACGGAGGCGTACCTGCTCGGCGTCGCGCGGGTGCGCAGCGGTGCTATCAAACTGCACCTCGACGAGCGCCTCGCCGACGCGTGGCTCCTTGCTCGGCACGCGGAGACGCGAAGCGCGCTCGACCCCACCGTCGTGGCCGCCGACCGGGAGCGGGTGAGCGCCGAACTCGTATCCGTCCTCCGCGATGCCGCGAGCGCGTACCACTGTTACAACGCGATCGTGTTCGACGCCGCGCTGCGTCCCGTCGTCGCGCTGCGCACAGAGCCCTTCGACGGCGAGGCTCAGGAGATCGTGCGAACGACCATTCGCACGGGACTCGCGCAGGTCATCCCGGTGCACCGCACCCGGGAGGGAGTGATGGAGTACGGCGTCATCGCCCCGGTCTACGCGAACAACGACAACCACAGTGGCGTGGTTGGAGCCCTGTTTCTTGGGCTCGACGCGCGGACGGATTTGTTTCCGCTGCTGGCGGTCGGCGGGGTCGCGAGCAAGAGCTTCGAGGGAGTGCTTTTGCAGCGGAGCGGCGAGTTTGGCGTCGTGGTCAACGCCGTGCGGCAGCAGACGCTGCGCGAACCGCTATCGACGCGTATCCCGCTTCGCGATCAGCGCTACGTGGCGGCGCAGGCGATGCACCGAGGCGATGCTCAGCGGGTCGAGGGGCTCGATTACCACGGCGCTCCGGTGATCGGCGGAACCACCCCGGTCCCCGGAACACCGTGGGTCATCGTCGCCGAGATCGACCGAAACGAGGGCAACACCACCCTGCGCGCAGCCGCGTTCGCAACGGCGATGGCCATGGCACTGCTCGTCGCGCTGGTGGGATTCTTCATCCGCATGCGCTGGCTCGAGCGGCAGCAGTCCTTCGCGCAGCGACAGACTGAGACCGCCGATCGGGCTGTGAAGATTGTCCAGACCTCCCTCGATGGCTTCGTTGTCATCGACCTCGATGGCCGATTGCTCGACACCAACGCCGCCCTCGAAACCATGACCGGGTTCACCCGGGCCGAACTTCTGGCGCGCCCCCTCGCAGACCTCGAACTCGCCATCGGACCGGAAGAACTCCCGACGTTTCTAGAGTCCCTGCGGCGCACTGGCGGTGACCGCTTCGCGAGCCGTTGGCGACGCAAGGACGGCTCCCCGATCGATGTCAGCGTCAGCGTCTCGGTACTGCGCGACCACGAGGGCGAGCGCTTGTACTGCTTCCTGAGGGACATCACCGCGCAGCGGACCACGCAGCGCCGACTCGAGCGCTACAACCGCCTCTACGCCTTCCTCAACCAGGCCTCGGAGCGGCTTTTTCAGTCCCGCACCCGTACCGAAGCGTTCGATGCCGTCTGCCGCATCGCGGTCGAAGAGGGCGACTTTCGACTCTCCTGGGTGGGCCTCGTCGATGACAACGCTGGGCTCGTCCGCCCGGTGAGCATGGCCGGTGCAGCCACCGAGACCGTGCGTACGCTCTGCGTCACCAGCGCCCCGATGCTCCAGTCGAGCCACGGGCCCGCCGGGCGCTCGATTCGCGAGAGCGCCGCGGTGGTGACCGAAAACCTCAAGAGCAGCCCAGAGGCGCCGGAGTGGCACGCTCCCGCACGGGCGTTTGGCCTCGAAACATCGGTGACGCTCCCGATCGTCGTGGAAGGCCGGGCCATCGCGGCAGTGTCGTTTTACGCCCAGGAGCGGGGGTTCTTCGAAGCCGAGGTCGT
>CANJUR010000129.1 GCA_947477565.1 Deltaproteobacteria bacterium | reverse complement strand
TCAGCGCGGGCGATCGGGTCGTCGTCGAAGGGTCCAGCCGACTGCGCGCCGGGGCGCGGGTGCAGGCGCGCGACGGCAGCGGCAGCGCGGACGGCGGCGTGCGCGGCGAAGGCGGCAGACGGCGACCAGGCGATGCGGGGCGCGGCGGTCCGACGGGATCGCGGGGGCCGTGAGCAGCCTCTCGGAGCCGTTCATCCGTCGGCCGGTGGCTACCTCGCTGTTGATGGTGGGGTTGCTGCTCGCGGGCCTCGTGGCGTTTCGACTGCTTCCCATCGCGCCGCTGCCGCAGGTCGATTATCCCACCCTCGTCGTGTCTACGACGCTGCCCGGCGCCAGCGCAGAGACCATGGCGTCGTCGGTCACCACGGCCCTCGAACGCCAGCTCGGTGCCATCGCCGGGCTCGCGCAGATGACCTCCCTCAGCAGCTTCGGCACCTCGCAGATCACCCTGCAATTCAGCCTCGATCGGCCCATTGGTGCGGCCGAACAGGACGTCCAGGCGGCGCTCAACGCGGCCTCCTCGCTGCTGCCCCGCACGCTGCCGTCGCCGCCCACGTACAGCCGTAGCAACCCCGCGGATACGCCGGTGCTCACCCTCGCCGTGTCGTCGCGCTCCCTCGCGCTCACGCAGGTGGACGACCAGGCAGACTCCATTCTCGCGCAGAAGATCTCGCAGGTGGTGGGCGTCGGGCTCGTCACCCTCAACGGCCGACAGAAGCCCGCCGTTCGAGTGCAGGTCGACCCCGCCGCGCTCGCGGGCACGGGCCTCACCCTGGAGGACGTGCGCGCCGCGCTCGCTGCCGCCAACGTGCACCAGCCCGCGGGCAACATCGACGGACCGCGGCAAAACTACACCCTCGCGACCAACGATCAGCTCGCCAGCGCCGAGGGTTTTCGCTCCATCGTGTTGGCGTACCGGGTCGGCGCGCCGGTGCGGCTGCGTGAGGTCGCGCGGGTCGTGGACGCCGCGGAAAACGCCCAACTGGCAGGGTGGGCGGATGGTCAGCGCGCGGTGATCGTCAACGTGCAGCGGCAGCCGGGCGCCAACATCATCGACGTCACCGATCGCATCAAGGAGCTGCTCCCGCGGCTGCGCGCGGCGCTCCCGCCGGGCGTCGAGGTGACCATCGTCAGCGACCGCACGGAGACCATCCGCGCGTCCGTCGAGGACGTGGAGTTCACCCTGGTGCTCACCATCGGCCTGGTGGTGCTGGTGATCTTCCTTTTCTTGCGAAACGTTCGCGCGACGGTGATTCCCGGCGTCGCGGTGCCGCTCTCCCTCGTGGGCACCTTCGGCATCATGTACGCACTCGGGTACTCGCTCAACAACCTCACCTTGATGGCGCTGACCATCTCCACGGGCTTCGTCGTCGATGACGCCATCGTCGTGACCGAGAACATCGCGCGCTACATCGAGGCTGGCGAGCGGCCCTTCGACGCCGCGATCAAGGGCGCACGGCAGATCGGCTTCACCATCGTCTCGCTGACCGTGTCGCTGGTGGCGGTGCTCATCCCGTTGCTCTTCATGGGCGGCATCATCGGGAGGCTGTTTCGCGAGTTTGCGGTGACCCTCGCAGCCGCCATCGGGGTCTCCGCGGTGCTCTCCCTCACGCTCACTCCGATGATGGCCGCGCACCTTCTCCGGCCGGAGCCCGCAGCCGCGGAGCGCGGTCGCCTTTACCAACTCTCCGAGCGCGCCTGGGTGGCCACGTTGGCGGCCTACGACGCCGGGCTGCGATGGGTGTTCGCGCATCAGCGCGCGACGTTGCTCAGTACCGTGGCGACCGTCGGGCTCACCGCGCTGCTCGCGTTCGCGGTGCCCAGGGGCTTCTTCCCGCAACAGGACACCGGGATCATCGTGGGTGTCACCGAGGGCGCGCCAGACGCATCGTTTGAGCGCATGAGCGAGCGCCAGCAGGCCGTCGCGGACGTGGTGCGCGTGGACCCCGACGTGGCCAGCGTGGTGTCGTTTATCGGCGCGGACGGCACCAACCCGACCACCAACACCGGGCGTCTCTCGATCACGCTCAAGCCACGCGGGGAGCGCAACTCTGACGCGGAGGCGGTGCTCGCGCGGCTCCAGCGCAGCCTCTCGCGCGTTGAGGGCATGGCCGTCTACCTTCAGGCCGTTCAAGACCTTCAGGTCGATACCCGCACCGCGCGCACGCAATACCAGTACACCCTTGAAGATTCCGACCCGGACGAGCTCGCGGAGTGGGCACCGCGCCTCGTGGCCGAACTCCGCGGGCTGCGCGACCTCACCAGTGACCTGCAGGGCGCCGGCCTCGCGCTCGCCGTGGACGTCGATCGGGACACAGCGTCGCGCCTCGGTGTGACCGCGCAGGCCATCGACGACACCCTCTACGACGCCTTCGGCCAGCGGCAGGCGTCGCTCATATTCACGCAGCTCAACCAGTACCGGGTGATCCTCGAGCTGACGCCGGAAGAGCAGCGCGACGCCCGCGCGCTCGAGCGCCTCTATGTGCGTGCGCAGGACGGGAGCGTGGTGCCGCTGGCGGTTTTTTGCCGCTTCGCGCAGCGTTCGTCACGTCTTGCGGTGATGCACCAGGGGCAGTTTCCGGCGGTGACGATTTCGTTCAACCTGGCGCCGGGGATGTCCCTCGGCGAGGCCGTCACGCTCATCGCCGCGGCTGAGCGGCGCATCGGTATGCCCATAGGAATCCGCTCGCAATTTCAGGGCGCCGCGCAGGCCTTTCAGGAGTCGCTCGCGAGTCAGCCGGTGCTCATCCTGTCGGCGCTCATCGCGGTCTACATTGTTCTCGGGGTGCTCTACGAGAGCTTCGTCCACCCAATCACGATCCTGTCGTCGCTGCCCTCCGCGGGGGTGGGCGCGTTCGCGGCGCTGCTCGTCACAGGAACGGAGTTCAGCGTCATCGCCCTCATCGGCGTGGTGCTTCTCATCGGCATCGTGAAGAAAAACGCCATCATGATGATCGACTTCGCCCTGGAGGCCGAGCGCGAGGAGAAGCTCACGCCCGAAGCGGCGATCCATCGCGCGTGCCTGTTGCGCTTTCGCCCCATCATGATGACCACGATGGCCGCGCTGCTCGGCGCGCTGCCCCTGGCGCTGGGCCACGGTGCGGGCTCCGAGCTTCGGCGTCCGCTGGGCATCGCCATCGTGGGTGGGCTGCTCGTGTCGCAACTGCTCACGCTCTTCACCACGCCGGTGATCTACCTCTTCATGGAGCGCTCCCGCGCCTGGTTCGCGCGTCGTCCGTGGCGGGCTTGAACCTCTCCGCGCCCTTCGTCCACCGGCCTGTCGCCACGGCGCTGCTCGCGCTTGCGGTGCTCCTCGGCGGCGCTGCGGCGTACACCCAGCTCCCGGTGGCCCCGCTGCCGCGCGTGGATTTTCCCACCATCTCCGTGATCGCCGCGCTCCCTGGCGCGAGCCCGGAGATCATGGCCTCCGCGGTCGCCACGCCGCTCGAGCGCCGCCTCGGGCGCATCCCCGGCGTCGCGGAGATGACCTCCAGCAGCTCCCTCGGCTCGACCAGCGTCACGCTCCAGTTCGACCTCACCCGCGACATCGCCGACGCCTCCCGCGACGTTCAGGCAGCCATCAACGCCTCCCTCGGCGAGCTTCCCCCGGGGCTCCCCAACCGCCCGATCTTCCGCAACTTCAACCCCTCCGACGCGCCGATTCTCATCGTCTCGCTGACCTCCGACGAAGTACCTCTCCCGCAGCTCTTCGATCAGGCCAACACCGTGCTTGCGCAGCGTATTTCGCGCGTCGCGGGCGTCGGCCAGGTGATGGTCGGCGGCGGGCAGCAACCTGCCGTGCGCGTGCAGGCCGACCCTGTTGCGCTCGCCGGCGTCGGGCTCTCCCTCGAAGATGTCCGCGCGGCGCTCGTGCGCGCCACCGTCGATCAGGCTACCGGCGCGGTCGGTGGTGTCTCACAGCGGCAGGCCATCGAGCCCAACGACCAACTCTTCGGCGCGGCGGCGTTTCAGTCCCTGGTGCTCACTTCGAGGGACGGCGCGGTCGTGCGATTGCGTGACGTTGCGCGGGTTATCGATGACGTCGAGAACAACCGCGCCGCGGCCTGGGCCGACGGGCGTCGCGCAGTGGTGCTCATCATCCGCAAGGCGCCCGGCGCCAACGTCATCGAGGTCATCGCTCGGGTGCGCGCGCTACTCCCGTCGCTGACCGCATCCATCTCGTCGTCCATCCGCGTAGAGGTCGCGGTGGACCGCGCGACCACCATTCGTGCGTCCGTGCGCGAGGTCGAGCACTCGCTCGCACTCAGCGTGGCGCTCGTCGTGCTGGTGGTGTTTGCTTTTCTGCGCAGCGCGCGTGCGACGCTCATCCCCAGCGTCGCAGTGCCGCTCTCCCTCGTCGGAACCTTCGGCCTGATGTACGCGCTCGGGTACTCGCTCAACAACCTCACCCTGATGGCGCTCACGGTCTCCACGGGCTTCGTCGTCGATGACGCCATCGTCGTCACGGAGAACATCTCCCGCTACATTGAAGCTGGCGAGCACCCCGTCGCCGCCGCGCTCAAGGGCGCGCGGCAGATCGGCTTCACCATCGTCTCCATCACCGCGTCGCTGCTCGCGGTGTTCATCCCGATTCTGTGGATGGGCGGCCTCGTGGGGCGGCTCTTCCGCGAGTTTGCGGTGACGCTGAGCGTGGCCATCGCCCTCTCCGCGGTGGTCTCGCTCACGGTCACGCCCGCGATGTGCGCGCGGCTGCTCAAGCCCGAAAAAGAGCGCTCCCAGGGGTGGCTCGCCCGGGGCGCAGAGCGCGCGTTTGCAGGTCTGCTTGGCGCTTACGCAGCGGGGCTCGACGGGGTGCTGCGCTTCCGCAGGCTGACGCTCCTGGTCACGCTCGGCGCCGTCGCGCTCACGGGATATCTCGGAACCGTCATCCCGAAGGGGCTCTTTCCCCAGCAGGACACGGGTCAGCTCAACGGCTCCGCAGAGGCGCCGCAGGACGTTTCCTACCTCACCACCCGCGATCGCCTCCAGGGGGTCGCGAGCGCCGTGCTCACCGACCCGGACGTCCACCACGCGGTGGCGTTTATCGGCGGCGGGGCGGGCAGCCGTGCGTCGTCCGGGTCGCTCTTCGTCGAGCTGCGCGCGAAGCCCGCGCGGCGTCTCAGCGCCGACGACGTGATCGCCCGCCTGCGCCGCACCCTCGGCCGCGTCCCGGGAATCACGGTGTTTCTGCAGTCCGTGCAGGACGTTCGCATCGGGGGGAGGGCGTCGCGCACGCAGTACCAATACACGCTCGAGGACGCCAACCTCGACGAGCTGCGCGAGTGGGCCCCGCGGCTGCTCGCGGCGCTACGCGGCGTGTCTGCGTTGCGCGACGTGGCGACCGACCAGGAGAGCGCCGGGCTCTCGTTGGCCATCGAGGTCGATCGCGACAGCGCGGCGCGCCTCGGTGTCTCCATGCAGGCCGTGGACGAGACGCTTGCCGACGCCTTTGCGCAGCGGCAGGTGGCCATCACGCACACCGAACTCAACGCATACCGGGTGATCCTGGAGGCGCCTGGGTCGATGCAGCAGGGCCCGGAGTCCATCGAGCGGGTGTACGTGCGGGGCCGCGGAACGGCGCTGGTCCCGCTCGGTTCGATCGCGCATGCGACGCCCGGCGTGCTGCCCCTCTCGGTGAACCACCAGGGGCAATTTCCCGCCGTGACGCTGTCCTTCAATCTGGCGCCAGGGGTGTCGCTGGGTCAGGCCGTTACGGCGATTGCCGACGCTGAGCGAGCCATCGGTATGCCCGCGGGCGTTCGCGCCAGTTTTCGCGGTACGGCGCAGGCATTTCAAGACTCCCTGAAGAGCCAGCCGTGGCTCATCCTTGCGGCGCTCATCGCGGTCTATCTCGTACTGGGAATGCTCTACGAGAGCCTCGTTCACCCGGTGACGATTCTCTCTACGCTGCCCTCCGCCGGGGTGGGCGCGCTCGCGGCGCTGCTCGTCACGGGAACCGAGTTCAGCGTCATCGCCCTGGTCGGCGTGGTGCTTCTCATCGGCATCGTGAAGAAAAACGCCATCATGATGATCGACTTCGCCCTGGAGGCCGAGCGCGAGGAAAACCTCTCCGCCGAGGCGTCCATCCGCAAGGCGTGCCTGCTGCGGTTTCGGCCCATCATGATGACCACCCTGGCGGCGCTTCTGGGCGCGCTGCCGCTGGCGTTGGGCACCGGCACCGGGGCCGAACTGCGGCGTCCGCTCGGCATCGCCATCGTCGGCGGATTGCTGGTGTCTCAGTTGCTCACGCTCTTCACCACTCCGGTGATCTACCTCGCGCTCGACCGCTTTACGCGGCGCTCCCCGAAGCGCGAGGCGCAGTAAATAGCAAGAGATTCGTCGCGCCGTGCCTTCGAGGTCTACGCTCGGGCTATGAAACGTGCACGCGGTCCGATGGTGGTCGCCCTGGTCGCGTGCGCGCTGTTGTTCCTGGCGGTGCTGTGGTGGTTTAAGCACCTGCCGGGCCCGACGACGCACGCGGCGCGGTTTCTCTCCCCGACTTCGGACGGGGCGGCGCCCATCGCGGGGTCCAGGGTTCGGGTTCGTGCAGCCTCGGCGACGTTGCACGACCGGGCGGCCCGTGACGTCCTCCGGCGACGCATTCTCGAGGCCTGGCTGGGCGCACGTCCGGAGGAGTCTCCCGTGTTCGACAGCGGCGTCTCTGTGGCGCTTGCGATGCCTGTTCTCGACGGCGGCACCGTCGACCCGACGTACCTTCGCGAGCGCATCTCCCAGGACTTATTGCCGCTCGCACGATCCTGCTACGTGGATCTCTTGACGCGGCAACCGACAGCGGGCGGCCGGTCCATGATGGAGTTCGTGATCGTCGGTGACGAGCGCTTCGGCGCGGTGGTCGATGAGGTGAACGTCGAGTCCGGCGATGGCGGCCTCGCAGAGGCGGGCTTCGTGACGTGCTTGCGAGAGTCGATGTACTCGTTGGCGCTTCGGCGACCACCCGGGCGGGGATCAATTCGGGTTCGCTACCCGCTCACCTTCTCGTCGGACGAGCCGATCGCCGACGACCCGTCACGCTGACGGTGCTCAGCGCGCGATGATGGGTTCGACCTCGCGGTAGACCCGCCGCCGCCACTGCGCGAGCGCCGTCTCGCCGCGCATCAACTTCCCGGTCTCTTCCAGCACCGTCGGAATCGCCGTCATCACCACATTGGGATCAAACGGCGACGCCGCCCCGGTCGCGCCGGCCCCGAGCCATCCGGTCATGAAGTCGGTCTCGCCCGCTGCGAGTCCGCGCACCGCGGCGTTGGCGAGGCGCGCCCCGAGCAGGCGGTCGAAGGCCGACGGCGAGCCGCCGCGCACGACGTGACCGAGCACCGTGATGCGCGTATCGACGTCGGGCAGCCGCGCCGCGATGCGCGCCTCCACCGCGGCCTTCAACCGCAGAAGATCGACCTTCGCGCCCTCGGCCTTGATCACCAGCACCCGCCGTCGCGCGGTCTCCCCTGCGTAGGCATGCTCGATCACATTCACCACATGCTCGATGCGGTCTTCCTCGGACTTATCGACCTCGGGCACCAGCACCGCGTCGGCGCCTGCGGCGATGCCGCTGGTCATCGCGAGGTAGCCGCAATCCCGGCCCATCACTTCGATGAAGAAGGTCCGACGGTGGGCGCTCGCGGTGTCGTAGATCCGGTCGATGGCCTCGACGATGGTGTTCATCGCGGTATCGACGCCGATGGCCATGGCGGTGCACGCGAGGTCGTTGTCGATGGACGCCGGGACGCCCGCGACGGCCAGCGTGCGACCCGCCGCGGTGGCGACGCCCGCGAGCGAATTGGCCCCCGCGAGGGAGCCGTTGCCCCCGATGACCAGCAGGCCGTCGAGGCCCGCCGCGAGCACTTGAGCACGTGCGCGCGCCTGCCCCTCCGCGGTCGGAAACACCTTCGATCGCGCAGTGCCGAGCACGGTTCCGCCGCGGCGCGCCACCTCGTCGAGCGCCCCGAGGTCGAGCTTGCGAACCCGCCCATCGAGAAGCCCGGTGTAGCCGTCCTCGATGCCGACGACTTCAAAACCCATCTCCACGCCGACCCGCGCCGCCGCGCGCAGTGCCGCGTTCATTCCCGGGGCGTCGCCACCGGATGTGAGCACCGCCAGTCGATCACCACGTTGAAGAGCCATTGGGGCAGAGACCTCCGACCCTGAAGGCTACCTCAGATGCCGTCGCTGCTTAGCGCCAGAGAATCGTCACGCTGCTAAACCCCAGCGCGTGTACGAGGCTGCTGACGGTCTGCGCCGCGCTGGTCTTCGCGCGTTCGAGGATGCCCGACTCCAGCGCGCCCCGGGTGATCGACCGTTCGGCCTCCAGGCGGGCGCGGGACTCCAGTGCTTCGGTGCGCCGCGCCAGAAGGTCGGTGCTGCGGCTGTGCACGTGCGTGTGTTCGTTGTCGAGGCGCGCCACGAAGATCTCCGGCGCCGGTAGCGTCAGGGTCACCGCGTGAGTGGCCGACTCGACGCGTACGTCGCCCGGGCGAAGCGCCGCAAGATCGACTCCCGCGATGACCTCCCCCACTGCGACGAGCAGTATCGAGTCCTCCGCGTGCACGAGGCCATAGGCGTGATCTTGCTCTTCGTGCATGTCGATGACGCGCTCCATGTGGAAGGTCACGCTCTCCAGGCGCGCGAGTTCCTGGACGGAGCGCAGCACGTTGGGCGTCGGGCGCACCACCGTGGTGCTGCTGCTGGCCGTGGGCGTGGACCACGCGGCGAAGCGGGTGGTGGCGATCGACGCGGCGACGGAGGCCACGACGATCAAGAGCGCGACTGGGTAGCCGGGGTGGGTTGTCGCCATTGGGGATGTTGCGGGACTGTACGTCGCGGGGGGGCGATGGGCTTCCCGCGGAGATGTCGCGGCTCTCAGAGGTAGCTTAGCCACCAGTCGCGTCGGCGTGCCTTCACTTCCGCAAACCAGCGGCACAGGGGGAAGAGAGCTGCGACCACGATGATCCAGCCGATGTAGGCCGCGCCGAGACCGAGGCCGGTGCGGCCGCGCGAGGTGATGGCTTCTCCGCCGAAGCGTCCGAAGGAGATGGCGAGGCTCGTCCAGCGCATCACCACGAGGTGCACAAAATAGTAGAGAAGCGGAACGCTCCCAAACGCCGTGAGCACCCGGAGCGTCCGACCGGGCTTCGCTCCGTCGAGCCAGGCGAGAGCGCACATCGCTGGCCCGAGGGTCATCAGGGCGTAGAGCAGCGACGGCGGATATTTGTCGCAGTTGAGAAAGGACATGAGGGTGAAGAGGCCGCCGCGGGGCTGCGTCGTCCAGCGCGTCGGGTCGCCGTAGCGGTTGATTGCGCGCAGCACCACGAAGGCCGCGGTGAGCGTGAGTCCGAGGCGCAGCGTGCGGGGGCGGCGCACCTCGAGCGGGAGTTTCATCCACGAGCCAAACGCGAAGCCGAGGGTGATGACGCCGATCCAGGGGAGCACGGGGTAGGCGACGTAGAGTTGGCGGCCGGGAAAGGGTTCGAGCACGCCGCCGTGGTGGGCGATCTTCCAGAGCCAGCCGAGGCGACCGAAGGCCTCGGGGCCGATGGGGTCGAGGAGGTTGTGTCCCACGACGATCGCTCCGCCGATGGCAACGACGCCGCGCAACGGCAGTCGGCCGAGTGCAGCGAGCGCGACCATCGACCATCCGATGGCCCAGATCACCTGGAGGAGGGTGAATCGGTAGAAGGGATCAGGGGTCCACCCGAGGCGCATCGCGGTGAGTTCGAGGAAGACCAGCCAGAGACCACGCGTGAGGAGGAATCGCGTGCTCGCGGCGGGGCCGTGCTTGTCGCGGTAGAGAAACGCAGCAGTGCCGGCGAGGAAGACGAAGACTGGCGCGCAGAAGTGGGTGATCCAGCGGGTGAAGAAGAGCGCCGCGGTGGTGGTGGCGAGGTGCGTGGGTTGGTGGCGAAAACCGTCGCCGTAGAAGTCGCGTGCGTGGTCGAGGGCCATGAGCACCATCACCGCGCCGCGGAGCGCGTCGATGGCCACGTTGCGGTTGCGCACCGCGAGAGAGGGAGAGGAATCCATTGGGGGGTACGGGGATGCTGCCTCGGACGTCACGCGGCCGTACATCCCGAGCACGCGTTTCGCGGGCAAGTGTTGGCGTCGCGTTCTGGGGATCGGGCAGAACGACCCGAGCGCGGAGGCTCCGGCGGCGCTGGAGGTCGATCACCCGCATCGGCGACGCCAACGCCTGCAATGTCCAAACGCGCATCTTGCCGAACATCATTCACGTGGCCGAAGCACCCAGGCACCGGGTGTCGGTGCTCCCCGAACGAGTGAAAAACGACGCCACGGAGGGTAAAAGTTCAGTCATTTCAAGTACATAGACAAAAAAGCTTATGGCGCCATAAGCCGCCCGCGGTTCGCGCACCACGCGCTCAGGCGAGCGAGCACCACGCGAGCCAGACCGAGTAGTGGATCCCCGCCAGCGAGAGGGCCCGCTCGACCATGGAATCGAGGTCGGCGTCGCGCCAGGGACGCTTCGGTCGCTTCGCTGCTCCGTGCCGGTGCGCCTGACCGGCGAGCGCGCCGAGGTGCCGGGCCACGGCCTCGAGGCCGTCCTCATCGACGGATCCGATATCGAGCTTGTCTTCCTGCGCCGAGAGCCGGCGCACCAGCATCGAGCGGCGACCGATTCGCGCGGTCCCGATCATCCGCGGCACCCGATCGAAGCACGCGCGGTAGGCCCGTACGACGCGCTCCGCGGGCGCGCCGTCGGGCACCCGCAGGGAAGGGTTCGTCGGCGGGTCGGCGGTTTCTTTCAGATCGAAGATCCATGGTCCGTCGGGCGGGCCGTCCCCACGGGTGAGCACTGCGACCCGCAGCATTCCGATGCTACCGGTGCCTGCGATGCGAAAAGCGACGTCTTCGATGACGCTCTCTTCCGCGCTCGGTCGCAGCGCCTTCGGGAGGCCCTTCAGGTAGCTCTCGAAGGCGCGGGTGCACTTGAGCGCGCGGTCCGTCGAGAGGTCGGCGTACCTGGAACCGCGGACGAAGCGACGCGCGCCGTGGGAGAGCACGGTGCGACTGGCGAGCATCTCGGCGTGGGTGCGCTCGCTCACCGCTGCGACGATCTTTGCGATGGCCGACGGGGCAGGGTCCGCGCGGCCTTCGCCGAAGACCACCTCACGCCAGGAGTTCAGTAGCGCACGCGCGAGGGAGACCGCACGGTCGCCGCGGACGCCACGGTCGCGCGCAGCGAGGAGCAGGCTCGTGGTGAGCCGCGCGAGGTCGAAGTGCCAGGGACCCTGCGCCGCGAGGTCGAGGTCGTTGAGGTCGAAGACCACCTTGTCGTCCTGGCGTCCGCGGCGGGACGGCCGCTCCGCGAGGAAGGCGCCGAAGTTCTCCACGTGGAGGTCGCCGATGATCCAGCCGTCGCCCTCGGGGCCGACCATGAGGTCCGGGCGCAGCGCCATGATTCGATGGAAGAGGTCGGTGCTCCCGCGCAGGAAGGCCAGCGGCGAGCACACCATCCGCTCGCGTTTGTGCTCCAGCAGCGCCGGTGTCTTCCGGGTGATTTCGCGATCGCGATCGATCTGCCAGCGGGCCAGCGCAAACGGGTCCATCGTTTTCGGAGCGCGCACGATCAGGGTCAAGTCGGTCCTCCCGGTGAGGCCTCGGAGGCTATCACCGCGGGCCTGCAGGAAAGTGCTCCGCGCTGGTCTCGCGGCCGTGCAGCGCGTCGGTGGTAGCCTTCGCCGGACCCCAACCCTTGCGCTCACGGATGGCTCCATCTCGCTTGTTTGGTCTCCTTGCGGCGCTCACCGCGGCGTGCGCGCTCGGCGTCTTGCCGGACACCCGTGACACCGGCTTCGTCGTGGCGTCCGACCGCGGCCGCCCCCTCGACGCGCCGAGCGACACCGTGGACGACGCAGTGGCGCTTGATGACCTTGACGACGCGACGGACACGGGGCTCTCCCTCGACCTGCCGCGGCCCATTGACATCCCTTCTTCGGAAGACCGCCCAACCCCGCTCGATCGCCCGCCGACGGACCTGGGCTGCGCCACGCTTTCGGGTAGCTGCGTCCCAGGGACGACACAGCCGTGCGGTCGCTGCGGGATGCAACTCTGCGGCGCGGCGTGCACGTGGTCGGTGTGCACGGGGCAGGGGATCTGCGTCGCGGGCACCCTCCGCACGCAACCTTGCGGCAACTGCGGTACGCAGAGCCAGCGGTGCTCTGCCGCTTGCGCGTGGGAGTCCGTCGGGGCTTGCGCGGGGAGCGGTACGTGTGCGCCGGGAGCGACCCAGGGCGGCGGCTGCGACTCGTGTTCGCAGCAGGTCTGTCAGAGCAACTGCAACTGGGGCGGCTGCGCACTTCGCGGGGGCAACGCGTGCGAGTACCAGGCGGGCCGCAACCACCGCCCGTGCGGCGCGTGCCGATGCGGGCTGCAGTTCTGCCTGAACTCCTGCCAATGGAGCACGAGTTGCGTGTCGTGCTGCACGACCTGCGGGGGT
>CANJUR010000128.1 GCA_947477565.1 Deltaproteobacteria bacterium | reverse complement strand
CCCGGGGCAGACCCGGGCTCCTACGATGTCCCGATGGAGAAGCGCTTCCCCGTGGGACCCGGGATGGAGCCCGCTGCGGGCTTTCGCTGGGGTGCCGTGTGCTTCAGCACGCGGCACGGCGGGCCGAGGCGGCGTACTCCGAATCCCAGACCCGATAGGCGACGTTGCCATCGGGCAGGCGCGTCACCCGCCCGCTCGCCACGGCCGGTCGCGCCATGTGGCGGCATCGTCGTTCGAGTGCGTTGCGGTCGTCGCCCGCGACGGTCACCCCGGCGTGCAGATTGAACCCCCCGGCCTCTGCGACGAGCCCCCTCGACGCCATCCACAACGGCGCCTTGGCGCTCTCTTCCTTTTTTTGGCCCCTTTCTGATCGACTCGCGCGAAGATCCCTCGCCCGCCCGCGGCCCGCCGCAAGCCCTCCATCCCATCGTCCCCAGCGCCGCCGTCGGCGTCTTCCGAACGCTTCGCATGCCGCGCCGCGATCGTCTCCAACCTCGCGATCACCCGTGCGATCACCCCGCGCAGGTCGTCGAACTCCCGTCGTCGCGACACGCAAACACCCCGTCGGAGAGCACCCACTGGCGATACGGCACCACGGGCAGCACGCGATCGCACTGGCGCGAGGTGAGGGGATCAGCGATCCAAAGCCCCAGCCCTTCGGGCACAAATCGCGGGGATCAGCGATCCAACACCCCACGGTCCCTTTTGGCACGGATCCGCTCCAGGTTTCGCTTCGAGGTCGACCACGCTACCGATGGCGCCCGTAGAAGGTGCAACACGGCGTGCGACCGCATCGATGGCTCCGATAGAAGGTGCAACACGGCGTGCGACCGCATCGATGGCTCCGATAGAAGCTGCAACACGGCGTGCGACCGCGTCGATGGCACCGATAGAAGGTGCAACACGGCGTGCGACCGCGTCGATGGCGTCCATCGAAGGTGCAACACGGCGCGCGGAGCTTCCCGGCCGTACCGGGGATGCGCCCCCCGACTCAAGGCGTAAGGGCGGTTGCCGCTCGGTTCTGGGACGACCACGCCAGACCAGCGGGTCTCACCCACGAGGGGGCGCTGGGTCGGCGTGAGTGGTCGCGCCCCTACGGGTGAGGCGCGCTGGGCGGGCGTGGAGCGGGAATCAGCGGCAGCAGAGCGTAAACGCCCGCGTCGGGGCGACCGTGCCGCCTGCGGTGATGCACAGGTGCGCGGCGTGCTCGACGCAACTTGCCGTGGTGCGGTGCGAGCCCGCCCAGGAAGAGCGCGAGACCGCGAGACGCCAGCCTTCGGGGTAGTTTCCGCCGGGCGTGCAGGCCGCGGTGCCCTGGAGGTTGGACACCGCGAGAGAAGCGCCGCCGCATGTCGTCGCCGGGAAGACCGAGAAGTTCGATGTAGTCGCGTCGGAGTAGGCGATCCAGCCCGCGGAGGTGGGCGGCAGCAGGTCCGGAACCGTCGCGCCCAGACGGCTGATGTCTGCAGGGGAGCAGGCGCGCCAGCCCGTCGCGCAGGCGAGCGCCGCACCCGTGATGGCGTCGGGGTAGCTCAGTCGCCCCCCGCACGCCGCCACGTCGGGGAAGCGCGTGACGTCCGTGAACCCCTGCCGCGGACCCGCCGCGCAGCCGCGTGCGGGCATGCAACGACCGCCCACGCACGCCTCCTCGACGCCGCACGCCGGCGCGCACGGGGCCGTCGCCTCCGGGGCGTTTACGTCGAGCACCACGAAGGCCACGCCGGAGTAGTTGCGCAGAGAGAAGTCCACCGTGGCGCGCGTGTCGCCCGGCGCGATCGCGGTCGATACGTCGAAGACCTGCGTCCCGGCGTACGGCCCCGCCGCAGGGTCGGTGACGTCGTTGGCCACCACCGCGCCGCGCGATCCGGTGAAGGTCGCCGTGCTCGAAGGGTCCGCGGTGGTGTCCCCGCCGCCGTGCACGTGAAGGTCCGCCACCACCGGCCCTGCGCCCGCGGTGAAGCCGTCGAGGGTGAAGGTTCCGCTGAGCAGAACCACGTCGGTGTGGCCGCCGTCGTAGACCACGATGGTGCGCTCGGGCAGCGACGGGGCCTCGTAGACCAGCCACCACCCGAAGCCCCCGGAGCTATCCACCGGGTTCTGCTCGATGGTCAGCGAAACGACGCCCGCGGTGCCCGGAAGAGAGTCCTGCATCACCGCCGTGATGTCCGCACGGGTGACCTCGTACGGCGACCGATCCGTCGGCGTCACCGCGACGCGCCGCGTGCTCGGGATCAAGTCGCGCCCGCCCAGACGCCAGCCCGTGAGGTAGGAACTCGTTCGGTCGTAGGTCTGGCGGTAGAGCATCGCCCGCACGATGCGTCCGCCCGCCGGGATGGCATCGACCGCCTGCCGGAGCGTCGTCGTCGCGAGGCTGCGGCTGCCGGTTGCGCCAGAGAGCATCCCGACGCCGCCGGTGATCGTGCATGCGCGGGTGAGCCGGTTGTCGAGCGCGGTACCGCCGTTGGAGATGCCGCAGCCCGTGACGACGAGGGGACGGGTGCAGAGCCCGGCGACGCAGTGCGTTCCCCCGGCGCAGGCTCGTCCGCAGGCGCCGCAGTGCGCGTCCGCGGTGCGACCGTCCACCTCGCAGCCGTTGCTCGCATCCGCGTCGCAGTTGAGAAACGTCCCGGTGCAGCTCGTCACGGCGCACAGCCCCGCCACGCAGGCGCTCGCCCCGTTGGGAGCCGCGCACATCCGTCCGCACATCCCGCAGTGGGCGCTCGCGGTGCGGGTGTCCACCTCGCATCCGTTGCTCGCGAGGCCGTCGCAGTCTGCGAAGTTCGGCAGGCACGCGAACCCGCACATCCCCGCTGTGCATGTGGGCGCGGCGTGGTCCGGGACGAGGCAGCCCCGACCGCACGCACCGCAGTGCAGCACGGTCGCGCTGAAGTCGGTCTCACACCCGTTCGCCCCGACGCCGTCGCAGTCTCCGAAGCCGGTGAGGCACGTCCCGAGGGCGCACATCCCCTCCGCGCACGCCGCCGTCGCGTGGGCGAACTCGCAGCGCGTTCCGCACCCGCCGCAGCTTGTTGCATCCGTGCGGGTGTCCACTTCGCAGCCGTTGGCCGTGTCGCCGTCGCAGTTCGCGAAGGGACCGCTGCACGCGCCCACGGCACACACCCCCTCGCGGCAAGCGGGCGCTGCATTGGGAACACTGCACGCCCGGTCGCAGGCGCCGCAGCGCGCGGGGTTGCTGAGGGTGTCCACGCAGGCGCCCGCGCAGCAGGTCGTGGCTCCGGGGCAGGCGCGCGTCGCCGAGCAGCCGAGCGCGCAGACGTGACCGACGCAGAGCGACCCGATGGGGCAGTGATCGTCCGCGGTGCACTCCACGCAAACGTGCGCGGCGGTGTCACACCGTCCTCCGGCGGCCGTGGCGCCCGCGTCCGTTGCGGTAGCGCAGGCGTTGTCGTCGCGGCACCCGGGGCTGCAAGCGCCGTCCGCGGTGCAGTACTGCCCTATGGCACATTGGTCACTGCGACCGCAGCGGAAGGGCGCCTCGGGAGCGTCGGGGACGTCCGCGGCGTCCGTGGCATCGGTCTGCGCCGAGACGTCCAGGGTGGCGTCGATGAGCACGTCGTCGGAAGCGTCCGCGGCGGCGCCTCCGACCACGGAGCGTCCCCAGCACCCCGCCACGATTCCGACGAGCAGCACCCACCTCGCGGCGACGCTCGATCGACGCTCCATCCCTGTGTAAGATTTCATTGGGAGGCACCGTATCGCGCCCAATCACGCTCGTCACTCCTGTGGGCGGAGGCCGCGGGAGCGGGTTACGGGTGGTTGGTGCTTAGCTCCGTGAGGTGCAGAACGCCCCGCACGTGATCGCCCTGATGGTAGCTGCCGACCCAGACGAAGTACTGCCCCGGTGGGGCGTGGTTGACGTCCACGGTGGGGCTGAGCGAGCCCCAGGAGTCGTCGTTGCAGCGCCAGCTTCCGTTGGCGTGGTTGACGATCAGCGTGGTGTCCGGTCGCCCGGTGGTGGGCGTCACGTAGAAGCGGAGGCGCGCGGAGGTTGCGCTGAGCTGGATGATCGCGTCTGGACGGCGGGTGACCCAGCCCTTGCAGCCAGGGCCGAGGCCCAGCGTGGCGGCGTCGACCTCGCCGCCGGAGACCACCGAGATGTTGAGCGGATCGGGCTGGAACCCCGGTGTCACCGCATGGACGCCGTAGTTCGCCTCGCGGCCGCCGAGGGTGAGTCCGGTCACCTGTGCGACGGCGGTCGCCCCGTAGCCGGAGGCCAGCAGCGCCGCGGCGAGACCCGCTCTATAGCCGATGTTCCGATGCTTCATCGCTCTCCCAGGGGTGCGTGCGTGGTGGTGATGGCGGGTGTCGGTGCTCACCGGGCACCCCGTGCGCCGTGGTGTCCGTGGTGTCCGTGGTGTCCGCCGCCGTGCGTGTGGTGGCCGCGCTCCGGGGCGGTCGGCGCGGTGCGGAGTGCGGCGGGGACGAGCGCCGCGGCGGCCTCGCAGCCGAACCGGGCGTTGGCCTCGAGGGCGTCATCGCGGCGCGCGATCACGAAGATCACGCGGCGGTTGCGCGCCCAGGCTTCTTCGGTGTGCGCCGGGTCGATGGGACACATCTCGCCGTAGCCCGCGGGGACCATGCGAGCGGCGGCGATGCCGTGTCCTGCGAGCCAGTCGCGCACGGCTTCGGCGCGACCGCGGGAGAGGTCGAGGTTGTGCCGGTCGGTGTCGCGCTGGTCGGTGTGGCCCTCGATGGCGAAGAGCCCGATTTCCGGGTGGGCGGAGAAGATCCCCTGCGCCTGGCTGAGGGTGCGGGTGTTTTGCTCGTTGTCGATGATGGCCGTGGCGTTGGTCTCGAAGAGAATCTCCCCGAGGTTGATGACCGTCTCGGGTCGTCGGCAGCCGGGGTGGGCGGGGTCTGGGCGCGGGTCCATCGGCTCCAACGGGCAGCGGTCGGAGTGGTCGGTGATTCCGTCGCCGTCGTTGTCGTCGTCGGGGCAGCCTGCGCGCTCGGGGTTGGGTTCGTCGCCGTTCGGCAGGGTGGGGCAGAAGTCCTGCGGGTCGAGCACCCCGTCGCCGTCGCGGTCGCCCGCCGGGCATCCGCGGCGCGCGGGGTCGGCGTGGACCCCCTGCGGAACGTCCGCGCACAGGTCGTCCGGGTCGAGCACCCCGTCGCCGTCGCGGTCGGCCACGGGCACCACCGGCGGGGGCGGAGGCTCCGGGAGGTTGTAGGTGAGGTTGAACCCGGCGGCGAAGAAGGTCGCCGCGTTCAGCTCGCCGCCGTAGAGGTTGGCGTCGGCGTTCTGGAGCAGGTGACCGACGCGCGCAAAGGGCCCGAGCGCGAGGGTGTGGGAGACCGCGAAGTCGTAGCCGACGCCGGCGTTGAAGTGCGTGCGCTGCAGATCGCCGGAGAAGCCCGTGCCGACGTTGACGTCCACCCAGAGGCGGCCGCGGGAGCCGAGCGGGAAGATTCCGCGGAGGCCCGCTTCGAGGGCGAGGAGGCGTCCGTCCGAGCGCTGTTCGCGAAGCCACAACCAGTTGGCAAAACCCACCTGGAGATTGATCGGACCGGCCACGCGGAGCCCCGCACGGAGTGTCAAATCGCCGCCGACGGTGTCGTACCCGAGGCCGTTGTGGGCGTGGTCCGAGAGCATCGTCCCAAGGCCGATTTCGCCGTGGAGAAAGAGGCGATGGATGATCTGGGCGCGCGCCTCGGAGGGGGACGCGGTCGCGGCGAGGGCGCACGCGACGGCGGCGGTGCCGATCGTCCAACGATGCGGGTGGTTCATTGCGGTGTTCCGTGGCTCTCGTCGCGGGTTCAATCGACCACCACAGCGTCAGGTAGCGCGTCGGCGTCGATGGGTGCGGGGACATCGGTCACGGCGGGGACATCGGTCACGGCGGCGACATCTGTGACGGCGGGGACGTCGTTGGTGAAGTTGGTGTTGAGCGTGTAGGCGATGACGAAGTACCGCGAGGTGCGGCTGCACACCGAGACGCCCGCGTCGGCGTCCGGTGCGAGCACGCCGAAGCGCTGGTTGAGCGATGAGGAAGGGAGCCGCACGTCGAGGGCGAAGTGGGTGTTTTGCGTGATCGCCGTGGGGACGATGCAGACCACGTACATCCCCGTGAGGGGAACGGCGCTCCAGAAGATGTTCTCCGGGCCGCGGCCGACCTGGTCGTCGAGGTCGAGCACGCCGCCGCCGGCGGTGCGGGCCCGGCGGGTGATCGTCTCCCCGCTCGGAACCACGACCTGTAGATCGAGGTCGCCGGGGCGATCCCAGGTGAGAGTGAGACGGAAGGGGCCTTCGCCCGCGCAGAGGCCGCCCACGCATCGCTGGTTTGCGCCGCAGGCGGGGCTACACGCGATGCCGCCGTCCGGCGTCTGTCCGACGATGTTGCTATCCGCCGGAACGCAACCCGCACCCGCAGCCAGGAGCAGGGTGGTGATGTATCGAAACCATCTCATCGAAGGGCCTCCGCGGCATCGTAAGGGGCGAGTCATGCCTCCGACCGCGCCGTGCGCATCGGACGCCTCTTCCGCGACGCACTACCCCCGGACGGCCTCGCGTGGCCAATCGTTGACGAGTCGCCGGGGCGGTGACTCAGAGCCCGAAGGTGGCGAAGCACTCGGCGTCTCCGCGTGCCCGCCGGACGGGATTCTGAAGTCGAGCCGTCTCCGCGTGAGCGTTGGAGGTGCGCGAGTTGCGCGACGACCTCGACCATCCGATCGGGGTCGATGGGCTTCGTGGAGTACTTCGTGGCGTACTTCGTGAAGCCCGCGTCGAGCGTGCGCGTCCGGTACTCCCGCCCGATCAACGCCGTGAGCGCCACCGTGGGGACGCGCCCGCCCTCCTCGACGCTCCACAGCCGCACCCGACGGATGAAGCTGCATCCGTCCTGCTCAGGCATAGGACCAGGGTCCCAACCTGAACACTTCCCGGGAGTCGGCTTCGTCGTCTACGAAAAGCACCTGCAGCCCCTGTCGTACTTCCAGCGCGGTGCGTTTGTTCGGCCGTTCGTCGTTGGCGTCAGCGCTCGTCGCAGCCTCGGAAATCGCCTTGCTCAACAGGGCCATCACGATCGCGTGCACCGCCGCCCACCGACAGGAAACCGACAGCGACCCACATTGTCCGATGCTGCTCATCGAAACAATGGGCACCCGGTCGGGTTTTCGTCGTTTTGCCTCCCCAGAGTCCGGGCAATCCGTTGTAGGAAGCGCGCCTTCCAGTGGCCATATCAACCGTCGACCTCGCTCCTGTCGCTCTTTGGGTTCCTGGCTCTGCGGCTCCTGCGTTTGGTGCGGGCGACCTGCTCGGGGCCATCGCCGCGGTGCGCCATCCGGTGCATCTCGTTCGGGACGGCGCAGCCGGGCGCATCGGCGTCGCGCTCGGCGGCGAGATGGTGCCCACGTCCAGCGCTGCGGCGGGCGCGCTGCCGCTGCTCGCGACGCTTCCGGCGCTGTACCCCGAGTGGCTGGGCGACCGGTCGTTTTGCGAGATTCACCGGGTGCGCTTCCCCTACGTGGCAGGCGAGATGGCCAACGGCATCGCGACGACGCGCATGGTCATCGCCGCCGCGCGCGCAGGACTTCTGGGCTTCTTCGGCGCCGCGGGGCTCGGCTTTGATCGCGTCGAGAAGGCCCTCGACGAGCTGCACGCCGCCCTCGGCGACGCGCTCCCCTGGGGCGTCAACCTCATCCACTCGCCCAACGAGCCGGCGCTCGAAGACCGCGTCGCCGACCTGCTCATCCGCCGCGGCGTGGCGCGAGTCTCGGCCTCGGCCTTCATGGCGCTCACCCCCGCGGTGGTGCGCTACGCAGCGAGCGGGCTCACCGTCGATGCCGCCGGCCGCGTGGTGCGCTCGCGGCACGTCTTTGCGAAGGTCTCCCGCGCCGAGGTGGCCCGGCGCTTCATGGGGCCCGCCCCGACGGAGATGCTCCGCGCGCTGGTCGATCGGGGGTTGCTCACGGCCGCGGAGGCTGCGCTCGCGGCGCGGGTTCCGGTGGCCGAAGACGTCACCATCGAGGCCGACTCCGGCGGGCACACGGACAACCAGACGCTGACGGCGCTGCTCCCGACGATTCTCTCGCTGCGCGATGAGCTTGTGGCGCAGCACGGGTACGCGCGCACGATTCGCGTCGGCGCGGCGGGCGGCCTCGGGACGCCGGGCGCTGTGGCGGCGGCGTTTGCGCTCGGCGCGGCGTACGTGCTGACGGGATCAGTCAACCAGGCCGCGGTGGAGTCCGGGCTCTCGGAGAGTGGCAAGGCGATGCTGGCGCAGGCCGACCTCGCGGACGTGATCATGGCGCCGGCGGCGGACATGTTTGAGCTGGGCGTGAAGGTTCAGGTGCTCAAGCGCGGGACGATGTTTGGGGTGCGGGCGGCGAAGCTCTACGACGCGTACGTGGCGTATCCGTCGCTGGCGGCGATTCCCGCAGACGTGCGCGCGCGGCTCGAAAATGACGTACTGCACGCCACTTTCGACGAGATCTGGGCGGATACGAAGACCTTCTGGCAGAAGCGCGACCCGGCGGAGGTGACCCGCTGCGAGGCCGACCCGCGGCGGCAGATGGCGCTGGTGTTTCGCTGGTACCTGGGCAAGGCGAGCAAGTGGGCCATCGACGGCGAGCCCACCCGCCGCGCCGACTACCAGATCTGGTGCGGGCCCGCGATGGGGGCCTTCAACGCCTGGACGCGCGGATCTTTTCTCGCCGAGCCGGCCAACCGCACCGTGGTGCAAATCGGGCTCAACCTGCTCGAGGGCGCGGCGGTGATCACCCGTGCGCAGCAGTTTCGCAGCTACGGCGTGCCGGTGCCGCCGAGTGCCTTTGATTTCCGTCCGCGCCGCCTGGGCTGACGTGCCTCTTCCCGAAGTTTCACTCCCCCTTTCACTCTCCGTTACCGAGGTCTTGAGATGACGCAGGTTCCCATTGCCATCGTGGGCGTGAGTGCCCTCTTCCCGGGTTCGACCGACGCGCAGGGCTTCTGGCGCGACATCCTCCTCGGGCGCGACCTCATCACCGACGTGCCCCCGTCCCACTGGCTGATCGAGGACTACTACGACCCCGATCCCTCGGCGCCGGACAAGACCTACTCCAGGCGTGGGGCCTTCCTCCCGGACGTGGCCTTCGATCCGATGGAGTTTGGCATTCCGCCGTCCATCCTTCCCGCGACGGACACCGCTCAGTTGCTCGCCCTCATCGTTGCGCAGCGCGTCCTCGACGACGCCACGCAGGGCCAGTTCGCCAGGATGGACCGCGAGCGCGCAAGCGTCATCCTCGGCGTCACCTCCGGCCAGGAGCTTCTCGGCACCATGGTCAGCCGCCTACAGCGACCGATCTGGCTCAAGGCACTGCGCGACTCGGGCGTGCCCGAAGACGAAGCGACGGTGATCTGCGACCGCATCGCCAGCGGGTTTGTTCCGTGGCAGGAGTCGTCCTTTCCGGGGCTGCTGGGCAACGTCGTGGCGGGTCGCATCGCCAACCGCTTCGACCTGCGCGGCACCAACTGCGTCACCGACGCGGCCTGCGCGAGCACCCTCTCGGCGCTCTCCATGGCGGTCAACGAACTCGCCATTGGCCAGTCCGACCTGGTCATCGCGGGCGGCGTAGACACCATGAACGACATCTTCATGTACATGTGCTTCAGCAAGACGCCTGCGCTCTCGAAGACCGGCGACTGCCGCCCGTTTTCCGACGCCGCGGACGGCACGCTGCTGGGCGAAGGCATGGCGATGCTCGCCCTCAAGCGCCTCGACGACGCCGAGCGCGCCGGCGACCGGGTGTACGCCGTCATCCGCGGTGTCGGATCGGCCTCCGATGGGCGCTCGAAGAGTGTCTATGCGCCGCTCCCGGAGGGGCAGGCCAGGGCGCTGCGCCGGGCGTACCAGTCCGCTGGCTACGGGGCCGAGACCGTGGAGCTTGTGGAGGCTCACGGAACCGCTACGAAGGCCGGGGACGCCGCGGAATTCGCGGGGTTGGAGATCGCATTCGGCGAGACCGGCCGCGTCGATCGGCAGTGGTGCGCGCTCGGATCTGTGAAGTCGCAGATCGGTCACACCAAGTCCGCTGCTGGTGCAGCCGGGCTCTTCAAGGCCGTGATGGCGCTGCACCACAAGGTGTTGCCGCCGACCATCAAGGTCGATCGCCCGAACCCTGCGCTCGCCATCGAGAAGAGCCCGTTTTACCTCAACACACAGAGCCGCCCGTGGATTCGCGATGCGTCGCACCCGCGGCGCGCGTCGGTGTCCAGCTTCGGCTTCGGCGGGAGTAATTTCCACGTCGCGCTGGAGGAGTACGTCGGCCCCGGCGCGCACGCGTGGCGGCTGCGCACGGCCCCGACGGAGCTGGTGCTTCTCTCGGACGCGACGTCCGCCGGGCTCGCGGCGAAGTGCGATGCGATGGCGGCCCACGCCCGCGAGGCGGGGCTGAGCGTGGTCGCGCGCGCCTCGCAGGAGGCCTTCCGCGCCACGGACAAGGCGCGCCTCGCGGTGGTCGCGAGCGACACGGCGGACCTCGCGGCGAAGTTGGCGCAGGCGCAGGCGCACCTCGCGGCGAAGCCAGACGCGGCGCTCGCCACGCCGAGCGGCGTGCACTACGCGGTGGGCGATGCGGTCGGGCCGGTGGCGTTCGTCTTCCCGGGGCAGGGGAGCCAGTACGTCGGCATGGGCGGGGACGTCGCGATGAGCGAGGACGCCGCGCGATCGGTCTGGGACGACGCCGCGGGCGCGCGCTTCGACGACGCCACGGTGGGAGACGTGGTGTTTCCGCGGCCAGTGTTTACCGACGACGACCGCGCGGCGCAGACGAAGCGGCTCACGGCGACGGAGTGGGCCCAGCCGGCCATCGGGGTGGCGAGCCTCGCGCTCTTGCGGGTGCTGCGCGCCGTCGGGGTGAAGGCCGAGCACGTCGGAGGGCACAGCTTCGGGGAGATCACGGCGCTGTGCGCGGCCGGGGTGATCGACGAGGCGGCCCTGGTGGCCGTCGCGCGGCATCGCGGTGAGTTGATGCGCGATGCGTCGGCGACGCCCGGGGCGATGACCGCGGTGGGGCGCTCCATCGGCGACGTGCGGGCGGTGCTCGCGGAGTTTGGCGACGCGGTGGTGGTGGCCAACCACAACCACCCGAAGCAGGTGGTGCTCTCCGGGGCCGAGGAGGCCATCACGAGGGTCGAGGCGCTGCTCGCGGCGAAGGGGATGCCGGCCAGGCGGCTTCCCGTATCGACGGCCTTTCACAGCGCCCTGGTGGCGCCGTCCGGGGCGAAGTTTGGGGAGTTTCTCGCGGGGGTGACGTTTGCGGCGCCGGGGGCGGTGGTGTGGTCCAACGCGGAGGCCGCGCCGTACCCGACGGACGCCGACGGGATGCGCGCCCGCCTCGCGGGGCAGATCGCCCGCCCGGTGCGCTTCGTCGAGCAGGTCGAGGCCATGTGGGCGCGCGGCGCGCGAACCTTCGTGGAGGTCGGTCCGGGCGCGGTTCTCACCGACCTGGTGGGGCGCATCCTGGGTGATCGGGCACACGTGTGCGTGCCGCTCGACCGCAAGGGAAAGCACGGCGTGACGAGCCTGCAAGAGGCCCTCGGACGCCTCGCCGTCGCGGGCGTGGCGCTGGACTTCGCGCCGCTCTGGGACGCCTACGCGCGGCCCTCGACGACGCCAAAGAAGAAGCCCGCGATGACCCTCTCGCTCAACGGCTCCAACTACGGCAAGCCGTATCCCCCGGCGGGCGGCGCGGCGGCGCGGCCGAAGCCCAACCCCCCGCGCGTCCCCGAAGTGGTCGTGAAGGAGGTCTTGGTGGAGGTCATCAAGGAGGTCGTGGTGGTGCGTGACGCTGCGCCCACGATGGCGACGACGACAATGGCGCAGGCCACCAGTGGGGCCGAGGGTCTCGCCTGGGTTCAGGCGTACCAGGAGTCGCAGCGCCAGACCTCGGAGGCCCACGCGGCCTACCTGCAGACCATGGCCGACACGCACTCAGCCTTCCTGCGCACCGTCGAGACGTCGTTTTCCGGGCTGAGCGCGATGCTCGCCGGACAGCCGATGGCCGCCGTCGCGGTGGCGCCCGTGGCGGTCGCAGCGGCTCCGGCCGCGCGGGTGGCGCCGGTGGTCGTGGTCGCGCCGGTGGTGGCGCTCGTCGCCGCGGCTCCGGTGGCCGCGCCCGTGGCGGTTGCGAAGGCCGCGCCCGCGGTCGATCTGCAGGCGCTGATGCTCGCCATCGTCGCCGAAAAGACGGGTTATCCCGCGGAGATGCTCGCTCTGACGATGGAGCTTGAGGCCGACCTGGGCATCGACTCCATCAAGCGCGTGGAGATTCTCTCGGCGATGCGCGAGCGCGCGCCGGGGTTGCCCGAAGTCAACGCCACGGAGATGGCCGCGCTGCGAACGCTCGGACAGATCGTGGACTACATGCAGGCCCGCCTGCCCGCCGCCGCTGCGCCCGTTGTTGTGGCGGTTGCGAAGGCCGCGCCCGCGGTTGACCTCGAAGCGCTGATGCTCGCCATCGTCGCCGAAAAGACGGGTTATCCCGCGGAGATGCTCGCACTGACGATGGAGCT
>CANJUR010000127.1 GCA_947477565.1 Deltaproteobacteria bacterium | reverse complement strand
CGGGTACCTACGCCCACCCGTCGAGTGCCGCGCACTCGACGCTCATCCAGATAGCCCGGCGCAGGCCGGGCGGTCCATCCCAGGCTCCGGCTTTAGTGATCGCAGGGCCGAAGGCCCGTCCGCGATCACGGAGCCGGCGCTCTCCCTGCGGCCACGCCAATGCCAACGCCAACGCCAAAAACCCATCAAGCGCACGAATCAGCATGGATTACAGCCGAATCGTTAGATGTGTCCCGAGGTGAACCCTTTTGGGAGAGGGGGTTGGGGGTGAGGTCTCGCAAGAGGGATCGATCAATCCCTCCCCGGGACGCGTCGGCACCGTGATCGTGGACGGGCCGAGGGTGCGTGGGGAACTGCGCGCGGCGCGGTGCCGCCCGAGGCCGACGATCCGTACGCCGGGAACGAATGAACCGACGTCGGAAACGAACGAACCAGCGCTCCGTGCTTGACGATCCAGCGCAGTGAACCGGTGAACCAGCCCCGGGAATGACCGAACCAGCCCCGGGAATGACCGAACCAGCCCCGGGAATGACCGAACCAGCCCCGGGAATGACCGAACCAGCGCCGTGAACGCACGAACCCGTGATGCGGGATGCCCGAACCTTATTGACGAGGCGATGGAACCTACTGGACCATGGTCATCCTGAAGGAGGGCGAACGATGGCGATGGGGAAGAAGACGACAACGGTACCGAAGGCGAAGAACAACGACCGCACGGCCGACGTGAGGGGAGTCGCAACGAAAGCCGCAAAGAGCCCCAACGGGAACGTTCTGGATCTGGTGCTTCACGCGGCATCGTTGGCCGGGACGGTCCGATCGAATCTCGCCGGATTGTCGACGGCGAAGGTGTCCGCTGCAGACGCGGCAACCCTCGAGGCGGAAGCGGCGCGACTGCGCGCGCTCGAGCACGCCTGGGTCGCCTCCGACGCGGCTTCGACGCCTGGAGCCGTCGGCAGGGCGCGCGTCGCGTTGAGGGCGAGCCGCGACACGCTGTACGGCGACATCGCGGCATACGTCGACGACGAGGATGGATCCGTCGCCGCGGAGCTTCGTGACATCGGGGGAGTGCTCAACGACGCCGATCTGGAGTCCGACGCGAGGCGTCTCGTCGCCCTTGCGCGCGCGCACGCCGCCAACCTCGCTGGAACCGAACTGACCCCCGCGGTGGTCGAACAGGCTGCGGTGAACCTCACGGCGTTCGAGCGAGCGCGCGAAGGCGCCGTGGGCGCTACGGGGCAGACGAAGGCAGAACTCGTGGCGGCGGCGAACGCGGCCGCAGCGGCGCGCAACGCGGCGTACTGGCCGTTGCTCAATCTCGATCGGCTGGTGTGCAAACGGGGGCGTCGGCGGTTCCGCCGGGATCCGAAGACGGCAGCGGGCTTCGCGGCATTTTCGACGCAGAAGAAGCGGGGGGTGAAGAAGGCGGCGGCTACGCGGCGGAAGAATGCGGCGGTAAAGAAGGCGGCAAAGGCGACGGGATAGGGCCTGTTCGTGGAGGACGGATGCGTCCTGCGGCCCTGATCATCAACCCGGCCACCCACGTAAAGCCCTCCTGGGAGATCCCCCGGGGGCGCGCGGGCTTCGACGAATGGCCCAGAACTCCTTCTCAGCAGCTTCCATGCTCGCACCACCGTCGGCATTCGGCGGGCAGTCCGGGACGCGCGGCATCACGACCGAACTCTCAGTTCAGGACCTCTCGAGTCCCCGCCTCACCCACGATACGGTGAGACGCGTTGGCCAGGCGTAGTCGCGCCCCCGCCTAGTCCCTTGGACGCGGACAGCGGTCGTGGGTCGGATGTACATTCGTCGACATGTTCCGCGCGCGGTGCGCGGTTCTACCGTCGGGCGAAACACCATGCGCAAGCCATCGGCCCCCTTTCTCGCGCTCTCCGTGATCGCCCTGACGGGCTGTTCGTTTCTGGTCAACCCCGATGGCGCGCGGCTCGACCTGCCCGCCGACGCCGCCACCACGCAAGACACCCCCGCGACGGACGTCCCCGCGACCGATGTCCCCGCGACCGATGTCCCCGCCATGGACGCTGTGCTCCTCGACAGCCCCGCCCTCGACACCCCCGCGATCGATCTCCCTTCGATGGATACCCCCGCGGTCGATGCACCCTGCCCCGCGGGGCAGTCGATGTGCGATGCGGCCTGCGTCGACCTGCAGCGTGATTCCACCCACTGCGGCGCGTGCGCGACGGCCTGCGCCGCGGGCAGCCTCTGCACCGCTGGAACCTGCGCGATGCCCTGCCCCGCCGGAACCCGCTGCGCCGATGCGTGCGTTGACACCAGCACCGACCCCCGCAATTGCGGCGGCTGCGGCACGGCCTGCGCGGCGGGCCAGATCTGCGCCGCCGGCGGGTGCGCCACCGCGGCCTGCACAACGCCACGAGCGATGTGCGGCGGCGCCTGCGTGGACCTGCGCTCCGACCCTGCAAACTGCGGTGTGTGCAACACCGCGTGCCCTGCGGATGCCACCTGTACCGCGGGCGTGTGCCTGTGCGCCGCGGGTCGGTTGCGCTGCGGCGGCGTGTGTACCGATGCGCTCACCGACGGCGCCCACTGCGGAAGCTGCGGCGTCGCTTGCGCGGCCGATCGCGCGTGCTCCGGGGGCGCGTGCGTGCGGGTGTGCACCGGATCGCTCCGGCTCTGCGGCGACGCCTGCCTCGACCTGCTCAGCGACATGGCCAACTGCGGCGCCTGCGGTACCGCCTGCGCCGCCGGTCAGGTCTGCGCGGGCGGAACCTGCATGACCACCTGCCCTGCGCCCAACCTGATGTGCGGCGTGACGTGCGTCGATGTGAGCGCGAGCACCGCCCACTGCGGCAGGTGCAACAGCCCCTGCGCCGCGGGTCAGGTGTGCACCGCGGGCGTCTGCCGCTCGGTGTGCGCCGCCGGCGAGACCCTCTGCAGCGGCCGCTGCGTGAACACCGCCACCGATTCGGCCAACTGCGGCGCGTGCGGCACCGCCTGCCCGACCGGCGCGACCTGCACAAGCGGTCGCTGCGCGTGCGCCTCGCCTCGCACGGCATGCGGCGCCGCGTGCGTGAACCTCGAGTCCGACGCGGCCAACTGCGGCGCGTGCGGCACCGTCTGCCCGACCAGTGCGACCTGCACGAGCGGCCGCTGCGTGTGCCCGAGGGGATCGGTCTCCGATGGGCGGGTGTGCCTGAGCCTGAGATACGATCCGGAAAACTGTGGCGAGGCGGGCACCGACTGCCGCGCCGACCAGGTGTGCACCGCGGGCCGCTGCGTGTGCCGTCCGGGGCTCACCTCCGTCAGCATGGGAGGTGCCTGCGCAGACTTCCAGACCAGCCGGGACAACTGCGGCAGGGCGGGCAACCGCTGCAACATGCAGGTGTGCGTGAACGGTTCGTGCTCCGGCGCGGGAGGCTGCAACTCGCCCAACACCGTCTGCGGCGGATCGTGCGTCAACCTTCAGTCGAGCCCGTTCAACTGCGGTCACTGCGGGACGGCTTGCGCGCGCAACGAGCTTTGCATCGCGGGCACCTGCCGGGAGTACTACGCGGTCAACCCCTGCCTGACGTGTCCGTGCCCAGGCTGCCGCAGCACCGAAACGTGCTGCACCACCCCCGATCTCATGGCCACGAACTGCGTCACCGACACTCGCTGCCTCTGAGCGCCGCCCCGCTTACGAGTGGGTCTTGATGAATCGGTAGAGCGTGAAGGTGAGGATGGCGAGCCCAACTCCCTTGAGCAGCAGCGCGAGGGGATCGAGGCCCGCCTCGCGGTTGGCGCGCTGGTTGCCGATCGCGGTGCCGAGCCCGAGCAGAGCGAGCCCTGCGAAGAGCCCCGCGGCGAGCGTCTGAATCGGCATCGCCGACATCATCGAGGAATCCATCGCTCAGCCCACCGTGAAGTCGATGGACCCGACGCCGTCCACGCCGCCGGTCACCCGATCGCCGCGCTCGAGCGGACCCACGCCCTCCGGGGTGCCGGTGTAGATCAGATCGCCCGGCGCGAGACGCCATAGCCGCGACGCCTGCGCGAGGGTCTCGGCGACGCTCCAGATCATGTCGTCGAGATGCGCCTCCTGCCGCACGACGCCGTTGACCGCGAGCCAGATGCGCCCACGCAGCGCGCCCTGGGCGGTCGCGGGTCGCACCACCCCGAGCGGCGCGGAGGCATCGAATCCCTTGGCGGCCTCCCAGGGCTGGCCCTTCGCTTTGAGCTTCGCCTGCAGGTCGCGGCGCGTCAGGTCTACGCCCACGGTGTAGCCAAAGACCAGATCGAGGGCGCGCTCGACGGACACGTCCGCGCCGCCGGCGCCGAGGGCCACGACGAGTTCGATCTCGTGGTGTAGCTCGGACGTCATCACGGGGTACGAAACCACGCCGCACGCGCCCGCGGCGTCCGCAGGGACCGCAGCGTCCGCGGGCTTTGCGAAGAAGAACGGCGGGTCGCGATCGTCGCCGCCCATCTCGCGCCGGTGCGCGGCGTAGTTACGCCCGACGCAGAGAATGCGCCGCACGGGGAAGCGCGCGGCGGTGCCGTGCACCGCGAGCGAGGGGAGCGTGGGCGGCGGAATGACGAAGGCGTCCGTGGTCGGAATCATGGCCGACGAAGGGGTAGTGCGAGTCGGGCGCGGTGACCAGCGCCTCGCGACAGAGGGGTGGGGGTGTCACGGAGCAAAACCACCCGTCGCTCCATGTGGTGGCCCGTTCGTTCGCGCCGACGTGGCATCCTCCCAGCACAATGCCCGACACCTCCCCGAACGAACTCAGTCCGCGCTTCCAGAAAAACCTCGAGGCGCTCGCGGCCCCGGCGCCGGCGCTGCACGAGCTTATGCACTCGTTGCTCGCCATCAACGCGAAGGACAACCGGATCTTTGTCAGCACGGCCACCAACCCCCACCTCTACGCGGGCAACGACTACTTGATCCGCATCGAGTTTCCGCGCGGCAACCTGCTGCGGTTTCATCGGGACACGCCCAAGGCGATCGCCGCGGGAGCCAACAAGCGCCGTGCGGGAGAGTTTTTCCGCGAGGTGTACACGCTCGCGATGACGCACAAGGGATACAAGGCCGGGTGGGCCGACCTCAACGCCACGCGCGACGTGCTCACGCTCAAGGGCGTGGTGCCGCAGACCTTCATGCACGCCCTCACGCAACTCGTGAGCGCTACCCCGGAGGAGCTTGAAGACGTCCAGGACGAGGACGAGGAGAGCACCGACGAGGCCGCTGCTCCGCAGGAGTGACGTTCGCGCTGCCCGGTCAGATCTACCCGCGAGTCCTGAAAGGTCGATGATGGCGACGACTCGTTCTGCCGAAGTTCGTGACCCGCTTCTGGCCGACGTGCTTTTTCGTCACGAGGACCGCTGGGTGCCGATGTTTCTGGCGCGGGCAGCGCTCGGGTTGACCTCCGTCGTGTGGGTCACGACCACCCCCGACCAGGTCGGGAGCGTGGCGTTGCTCTCCCCGGTCGAAGCCAGCGCGTGGCTGCGCGCCCGGGGCGACACCAGAGGATCCGCCCGCGTCGCCGGAACCCCATCGCCCGGCTCGGCCTGGGGCCTCGGCGTGGGCGCGGGCGCTCACTCGGTGTGGTCCATCGCGATGACGCCCATCCTGACGCGCGGGGCTTGACGCGCCGGTCGCTCAGCCCTCGCGAATGAGCGTCTTCGGGCTGCGGTAGAGCGGAAACCACCACGCCCGATTGTTCTTGAAATGAATCCAGAGGATATCGACGCGCTTACGGCCGTCCGGGGACTCGACAAACAACCCGGGCGCGCTGAGCTCCTCCCAGATTTCCGCCCACTCTTCGTTTTCGAGTTCGCTGTCTACGTCGAGCAGGGCCGTCTCCCGCTCGAAGAGCTTACGCACCGGCTCAAACGCGGCGGTGGTCTCGTAGGGGCCCTCCACGGCTTGCTGATCGGTCATCAACGCCTGCCCGTCGGGCCGCAGGATGGCCAGCAGTTCGCCGCCTCTCGTCAGTCTCCACTCGTTCTCCATAAGCTCCGCAGATGACCCTATCACGCACTTCGGGCGCAAACGAAAGGTCCCTTCGAGCGCCAGGCAGCTTGATTCACCGGGCGCAGACCAGTGCATGTGACGCGAGCCGCCGGAACTTGTGGTGGCGGTCGATGCGCATGGTCGATGGAGAGAGCACCTCGCAGAACCAGTCGGGCGCGAGGGTGAGATCTTCCGCCTCGCCGAAGAACCCCGGCGGGCATCGCTCGCGACGCCAGCCTGCGAGGTCGGGAATCAAAACGTCGGGCTTCTGAACTTCTGCGACGATGTTTTCGGGCGCTTTGAGATTTGCCGTCCACGACCGCTGGGGCGAGGTTTGGGAAGCGCGGATCGATGGAGGGGGGAGGCGTCACCGGGCATCTCGCAACGGTATCACCGCGGAGCACCGGGGCCGTTCCGGGCGGCACGACGGGCCACCGCTCCCGGTCGGGTTCTGGCTCGCCGCCCCGTCTCACTGCTACTCCCCGCGGTCGATGGCCACGATGCTCACGAAGCGAACCGTCTCCGCCCCCCGTCGCCCCACGCCCGCTGCGCCCGCCGCGCCCGAACGCGCCCACGTACTCGATGTGCCCTTTGCGATGCGTGCGCAGGCCACCGCGGGCGGTGCGCGTTGGGACGCCGACAACGGGGTGTTCGTCTTCCGCGGAGCCACCCTCCCGGCATCGCTGCATCCCTTCCGCGCGGTCGCCTACTCCTGGGAGCGCCACGTCGAGCAGGACCTCAACAACGAGACCGCCCCGCCCCCGTCGAAGCCGACGGGCAACATCACCCTTCGCGATCATCAGCGCGCCGCGGTGAAGGCCATCGGGCTCGCAGTGAAGGGGGCTCGCGCGGGCTTCCTGCTGGCCGACGACGTAGGGCTCGGGAAGACCATCAGCGCCTGGGAGGCCGTGCGCGAGATGCCCGCCGCGAGCACCGTTCTGGTGGTGTGTCCGCTCGCGGTGATCGCCCACTGGCGGCGCACCATCGAGGCACTCGGCGACGCCGGGCGTCGGGTGGTGATCATGAACTACGAGCGACTCGGCAAGCTCTTTGAGGTCACCCCCGAGGCGCGACGCAAGGTGCGCTCGAAGAAGGGCCTCGCGCGCGCCGGGAGCGCCCTCGCCTTCGACGTGGTGATCTGGGACGAGAGCCACCGCTGCAAGAACCCCACGGCCGCCCGATCGAAGTTTGCCGCCAAGCTCAATGCGAGCGCGGGCTTCGCGCTCTGGCTCTCGGCCACGGCGGGGCAAAACCCACTCGAACTCTCCTACCTCGCCCCGTTGCTCGCGAGCCTCACCGGCAGCAAGGCGAGTGATCTCAAGGACTTCGAGCGCTGGTGCCTCGACCAGGGCCTCGGAGTCACCCGCGGAACCTTCGGCCGCTGGGACTGGCGCGGCGACCCCGGGGACTGCGAGAAGGTGCGCGCGCTGCTCTTCGATGGACGCTCGCCCGCGGGCCTGCGCCGCCGCCCGGAAGACATCGCCGGGTGGCCGGAGATCAACCGAATCCTCACGCCGATCGGGCTCGATGCGTCGGCGCGCGAGCGGTACGCGCAGGCCTGGACGGAGTTTCGCGAGGCCATGGATCTCGCGCCGAGCGGACGCAACCCCCGCGGAGCCCTCGCGGCGGTGCTGCGGTTGCGCCAGAAGGGCTCACTCATTCGCGTCCAGGGCACCCTCGACCTGGTGCTCGAACTGCTCGAAAACGGCCACCAGGTGGCGGTTTCCGTGGCGTTTATGGAGACCCTCGCGGCGCTGCGGGACGCGCTTACACGAGAGGGTATTGCATGCGCGGCGCTGCACGGCGCGACGCCCGCGGAGGAGCGGGAATCCGAGCGGATGCGCTTCCAGCGGGGCGAGGTGCGGGTGGTGTTGTTCACCATCGAGGAGGGCATCTCCCTGCACCAGGGCGAGCACAACGAGGCGCCGCGCTCGGAGGTGATCCACGACCTGCGATGGTCGGCGATACAGATGGCGCAGATCGAGGGACGGTGCCACCGCGACGGGCGCTTCGCGCAGGTCTACTGGGCCTACGCCGACGACACCATCGAGGAGCGCATCGCGGGCATCGTGTGCCGGAGAATCCAGTCCATGAAGGCGATGGTGGGGGACGACGTGGAGACGCTGCGGGAGATCGAGCGGCTGCTCGCCGACGCGCGCGCCGCGGAGGCCTGAGCTACCGCTTCACGCCCACCAGAAGGCCGTCCGGCGTCGGGATGCACACGGTGTCGAAGCTCTCCCGCGCCTCCTCGTGGAAGCGCCGCATCCCCGCCGCGTCGTCGCCGTCCCCGAGCAGCCGCCCGAACAGAAACACGTTGTCGCCAATGAGCAACCCACCGGGCCGCAGGTGCTTCGCCGCCCACCGCCCGTACTGGTCGTAGCTCACCTTGTCCGCGTCGATAAACACGGCGTCGAAGGGGCCCTCCGCCTCTAGCGCCGGGAGCACCTCCACCCCCGCTCCGACGAGCACTGTGACCCGATCTTCGACGCCCGCGCTGCGCAGTCCGTCGCGCGCCACGCGGGCGTGCTTCGCGTCGTACTCCACGCTCCACACGTGCCCGGACGGGCCCACGGAGCGCGCGAGGTGAATCGCCGAGTACCCCGCGAGCGTGCCCACCTCGACGACCTTTCGCGCCCCGGCGAGGCGCAGCAACATCGCAATGAGGGCTCCCTCCGCGCGGCCCACCTGGATGGCGGGCATTCCGTGCAGTGCGGGCGCGGCGAAGGCGTACGCGAGACCGGCGTCGTGCGGGTGATGCACCCCGTCCACCCACTCCAGGATCTCCTTGTCGAAGTAGGCAGTGCCGCTGCGTGAGTCGATGTCGGCCATTCGATGATTCTCCCGTCGTTGGTTGAGGTCGGTCGTGGCGACGCGCGGACGTCGGTCAGGGCGCGGGCTCGCACAGCATCGGCCCATCGAAGCGGTCGCCCGGGCGCGCGGTCAGTCGTCGCCCCGCGAGGGAGAGCGCACGCACGCAGAGTGATCCATCGGACACCTCGAGGTCGGCGCGCGAGACCACCATCGGTTCGCGATCGGCGTCGGGTCGATCGAGGCTGATCGGAGGGTATGCCACGGCCAGGGTGGGACCCGTCCCCGCCTGCGGGCCACATGCGGCGATGTTCTCCCAACGGAGCGACGGCAGCGCGGGGGCGTCACGGCCGTCCACCGGGAGCATGCGCCAGCGCGGTGGCTCGCTGTGGTCGCGCACCACCGGCCCGACGGCCTCGCCGGCCCGCGCGATCATCATCAGGTTGGGGTCGTCGCCGATAAACCCGCGACGCGCGAGCACCGTCCCGGTGGCATCGAGGGCGATCGCCGCGCCCACCTGCGGGCTGCGCTCGGCGTAGCGCGTAGACCAGGTCTCTCGCGCCGCCTCGAAGAGCGGGCTCGCGAATACCGCCAGCACCCCTCCGTCCGGCAACGCCACGGAGAACGATTTCATCCCCGACGGCGCCTGCCCCACGAAGGGATCGAGCACGCGCACGAAGGCCCGCGCGGGCGTCCCCCAGGCGAGCACCGGGTCGGTCGGCTGGTCGTGCGTGGAGACCAGCACTCCTCGCCGCGAGATGGCCTCCACTCGCAGCGGACCGCGCTGTTCGAGTGGCCAGTGCACCGCGAGGCCGCGACCCGATGGAGAGGTCGCGCCGTGGAAGGGACCGCCCTCGTCCACGCCCATCCAGGTCACGCGCACGAAGGTCTCGCCGGTGGTGTCCGGGCGTGTCCGCCAGAAGCGCCCGCGGACGGGGCCCGATTCGGTTCCGCTGAGGAGGTCGGACGCATCCACGGACCGCTGAAATGCCAGCGGTAGCAGGGTGATGGGCCGCAGCGGCCGGCCCGCCCGGCAGACGTATCGGCGCTGCGACTCCGCCGTCGTGGTCTCCGCGGAGACCGTCGCAGCGGCGCAGCGGGCGATGTTTCCCGCCGGCTCGAACCTCTCGTAGCGCCCGTTGATCAACGACCGCAGTCGGTTCTCTTCGTCGCGCGGCGCGAGCGTGCGGAGTGGGCGACTCACGCCTGGTTGCCCTGGCGCGCCGACGCCCTCCCAACGAAACACCTCGCGCCCGCGGGTGGTCTCGATCGCGACGCCGCCTTCGTTCGGCGCGACGCCCCAGGCCACGTCGTCGGGGAGGGTGTAACGGCTCCAGGATTGTCCCGCGTCGGCGGTGAGCAGCACGCGGCCATCGCGCATCACCGCAGCGCCGTGGCTCCCGTCCATGAAGGTCGCCGCGCGCACTTCCCCAGGGGTGCGGCTGTGCACGAGCGCTGCGGATCCGTCGGTGCTCCAGAGCGAGCCGTCTTCGCCGATGGCCACCGCGCGGCCGACGGAGTCGCGTGCGACCTTGAAGGCGCAAGGGAAACGCCCGATCGGCCGCGGTGTTTCGAGGAAGCCTTCGCTCGCGGCAACAGCGCCATCCGCGGTCACAAACACCCACCCCGTCGCGACCGGCACCGCAGCGATGATCGACGCCTCGAAGCGCACGTTTGCCACCGTGATGGCCTGGTCGGCGGCGGCGCTGACGCGTAGCGGGCCGTAGATGATCTGCCGGACGCCGTCGTCCGTGCGGTGCACCGTCCAGGCGTGCGCGGCGCCGGGCCACGGGAGGCGTTGCACCCGCGTGACGGGCGTCGAGGCTGCCGTTGCCGTCGCATGCTTGCGCCGCACCGCGACGATGGCGAGGGTCGCGACGGCGAGAACGGCGGCGACCCCAAAAGTCCAACGCCGACTCCGGGAAACGGCCGGCACCCTGAGGGTCGGAGCGCGGTATGGCATCGCTGCGGCAGCGTGGTGCATCGGCGCGGGCGGCGTCAATCCTCGAGCGCCGGGTGGGTGCGCTCTCCGCCGATGCGAACGCGTCACGTTGAAGCGCACGAAAGGTCTCGAAGGCCACCACCAACATGGACATGTAAACGCAGTGCGGACAGGCGAAACCTGGGCTTTCGTGGCAGTTTTGGAAGCCATGACGTGGAGCGCGCGACGGGTTCACACGGTGCGCTACCCGGCGACGGATTACAGGGGAGGGGACTTCCTGCAGCGGGCGTCTCCCGGCGCTGTCGTTGCGTGGGACGAACCGGACCGCTAGCGTGATCGGAATGGCCGTAACGGCGGCCGAGACGCGGGTGTTTCTGCAGCGCCGCGACGACGAGCGGCGGGCGCACGTCGATGCGCGGACCGAGCGACTACGCGCGCTTCTGCCGACGGCTGCCGAGCGACTGCGGGGGGAGTTCGGCGCGACGGAGGTGTGGGCGTTCGGGTCGCTGACGACGGGGCACGCGCACGCGGAAAGCGACGTGGACCTGGCCGTGCGCGGAGTGAGCGCCCGCGACTACTTCGTCGCGCTCGCGGCGCTGGGCGATCTCTTCGGCACGGACGTCGATCTCGTCGCGCTCGAGACCGCGTTGCCCGCCCTGGTCGCGCGGGTGACGCGCGAAGGGGAGCCGCTGTGAGGCCCGCGATCGCGGCGCCTCGACGTGAGTTGGAGGACGATCGATCGGCGCTCGAGCGACGCCTCGACCAGGTGGCCCAGCGCGATGCGCTCGCGGGCGACGACGCAGACCTGGCGTTCACCGCCCTTGCGTTGCAGCACGCCTGTTCGGCGCTCGAATCGGTGATCGAGCGAACCGTCCGTTTCTTTGATGATGGCCTTCCGAGCGGACCCGAGTGGCATCGGGCGCTCCTCGCGCGCGGCGCGCTGGACATTCCCGGCGTCCGCCCGGCGATTCTCTCGAAGGAGAGCTTGATCGGCGCGCGGGCGCTGCTCGCGTTTCGACACTTCCTGCAGCACGACTACGGCGCGGACCTCGACGCGCCACGGATGGGAGAGATGCAGTCGCTAGTCGCGCGGTGGCGACCGGCGATCGAGGCAGACCTCGACCGGCTCGACCACTGGTTGAGCGAGGCCGCCGGGCAGTAGACGCGGCGGGCGAAGAAGCGGACGGACGGGCGTGCAGGAAGGCCACGGAGCGCTCCCACGCGAGCGCGGCGGAGTCGACAAGGCGCGCTCTTCGAGGCGGAGAAAGAGCTTCGTCGCCTGCTCGGACTGATCGACCGAGCGTTCTCAGCGGTCGCGAAGAACGATGCGCAGAAACGCGACGCGCTGGTTCGCCCGGGTGAGGTCCTCACGAAGGGTGGAGCGCCCATCGCCAACACGACCACGAACACGTAAACGCAGTGCCGACTGACGAAACCGGGGCTGCCGTGGCAGTGTGCGAAGCCATGACGTCGAGCGCGCGACGGGTTCACACGGTTCACTACCCGGAGACGGATCACATGGGGGAGGACTTCCTGCAGCGAGCCATCGCGGAGGCACTTCGACCGCTGATCGCACGGTGGTTCAAGACGCAGAAAGTGAAGGCGTTTACCGGGGCAGATCAGTTTCTTTATTGGGTCGAAGGGGATCCGACGCGACGCGTGGCGCCGGATGTCTATGTGCTGCCAAAAGTGGATCCGGAGTCGGTTCCGACGTCGTGGCAATTGTGGGAGGTGGGGCCGCCGTCGTTTGCGCTCGAGATCGTCTCGCGGGATGTCGGAAAAGATTACGAAGACGCCCCGGCGGAGTACGCCGCG
>CANJUR010000126.1 GCA_947477565.1 Deltaproteobacteria bacterium | reverse complement strand
ACTGTTGGACTACTGGCGACTGGTGCACTTCGCACGAAACGCTTCGCCCGCAGATCTGCCCGACAAACCAGCACCCGGAGAGTCGAGAAAACGAGCGAGATCGTGAGATGTGTGCCGAACGGAGCCACTTGTGGGGGCAGGGTGCAGATATACCTATTGCAGAAGCGTTTTGTCGCTCCGAACTCCCTGCCCCCACTTGTGGGGGCGGGGCTGGGGGTGGGGGCTCGCGAACCCCACCGGTCACTTCCGGCGTCGGGTACGAGCGGTGGCTTTCTCGACCCAATGGGAGCCTCCGACTTCGATCCAGCGGCGGTCCGCGCGCAAGCTCGGTTTCCTCGGCCCGCGCTTGTGCGACGGTTTCCGGGTCTGTGTTTCAGCCGAGTTACGAGCGTTTCCCGCATCCCTGATTAGGGGATCAGCGATCCAACGCCCCGGCCCTTCTGGAACGAATCCGCTAGAGTTTACAAAAGAGACAGCGGTTTGGCGAAGCGCCACCGCGGGTGAGTGACAGTCAACCACCCGGCATCAGGCGCTTCGCCAACGCGGTCTGGCCTGCAGCGGCGCGGCTTCGTTCAACATCCTATATGCGAAGTTCACTTGGTTTGCGCCGTCGAGAGCACCCGCTCAGCGCGCTGGAGGATCTCGCCGGCCTTCGATCCTCCTTCGTGGTGACCCTCGCCGCGACGCCCGCTCTCGACTGTGGGGCGAGCGTCACGATCAACCCACCCGGCAGGGTATCGGGCAACCCACGCGGCAGCCTTGCTGGCACGGCCCGCGGTGATCGCGAGCCGCGTGTCAGGGTCAGGGGTTCGAACACTCGGTGACGGCACCGCGGCCGCGGCCGAGGTCCGAGGTGGGGTTCACGACACGCACCTGCGCGAAGCCGCCGAAGGCCGCCATCTGCGCCTCGTTGACGACGTGGCAGATGTTCTCACCGAGGTTGAAGCGAGAGGGCACGGAGCCCGAGAGGCGGAAGACCTCGGGCGCGTTGCTGCGACGAAAGAAGCCGTTGGTCCAGCCGCAGTCGCCGGTCTGCTGACCCGTCGCGAGCCGCGGGACGACACGCACCTGAGAGAAGCCTCCGTACGCCGCCATCTGATCTTCGTTCTGCACGTGACAATAGAGGTTCGGAGCGTACCAGAAGTAGACTGAGGGCTGATCGTCCTGGCGGAAGAAGCCAACCACGGGCGGGGGCACCACGGGCTGCGCCACAGGCTGCATCTGCTGAACGGGCACCCCGGGCTGAACCGCCGGAGGAGCGATCGGCGTTCCGCGCGCTCGGCTGCACGTCTCGATGGCTTCGCGCCACGGGCGACCGGTGGAGACCGCGCCTTGAAAGCAGGCGACGGTGACCGCGGCGTTGCGGGTTTCCTGGCAGAGGTTGATGGCGTTCTGCCACTCCCAGCGGGCGCCGCCGACGAAGTCGATGCCGCCGTGCATCACGCGCTGAAAGCACTGCGCGGGCTGGTCACCCGTGCCGTTTCGGCAGAGCCGCTCGATGTTCGTGGGCGACCAGGTGGTGCTGTTCTGGTAGTCCCACGCGACGCGACCTTCGAGGGCAGTGCGGCACTGCATCATCGGATCGGCCGGCGGTGCAACCGGAGGCGGAACGGGCACTGCAACAGCCACTCCCACCGAAACGCCCTGTTGAACTCCCGGAGGCAACGGCCTCCCGTGAGCGGCACCACAGGTCGAAATGGCCTCCCGCCAGGGGCGCCCGGTGCCCACGACGCCTTGAAAGCACGCCACCGTGATCGCCGCGTTGCGCGTGCCCTGACACAGATTGATGGCGTTCTCCCACTCCCAACGTACGCCGCCACCAAAGTCAATTCCGCCGTGCAAGACGCGCTGAAAACACTGGGCGGGCTGATCGTCGCCACTGCCGGCACAAAGCCGTTCGATGTTGGCTGGCGACCATGTTGTGTTGTTCTGATAGTCCCATGCGATGCGCCCCTGCAGGGCGTTGGCGCACGCCGACGGCACCCTGGGTCCGACCTGGGCAAAGCTCGTGGTCGGCAACGCAATGCCGAAGGTCAAGGCGAACAAAGTCAGAGAAATTTTGCGGTGCTTCATGGGTCTCCTTGGGATGAAATGTCGGACTGCGCCCGAGCTGATATCAATCAGTTGTGCTTTACGCACCCAACGCTCCGTCACGTTACGCTCAAGCTCGGGCGCGTCTCGCGTCAAAAACCATCACGGAGCGCGATTGATGGGTATCTCAGAGGGTACGATGCCCGCCCGAGCGGCCCCAATGGATGGGTTCAGAGCGCGCGGGAGATACCTGGATATGGGTGATCATCGGGCGCGAGGATGAGGCCACCGTGCGGGTAATCGAAACAGAAGGAACTCGATGTCATCGCTAGATAAAGGCCGATTGACCTCGCTTCCCAGGTCTGTGCGAGACAGGCTTTGATGAAGTCAACTGATCGCTGGAGAAGCCTCTGGGTCGGCGAGGCTCCTCCAGCGCGGTGAGCGGGTGCTCTCGACGGCGCGAACCAAGTGAACTCTGCTTAGGATGTTTTGTACGCTCTAGCGGGTTGGTGGCAGCAGGGCTTGGGGCGTTGGATCGCTTTTCCCCGTCGATCGGCGGCCGTCGCGGTTTTCATCATGGCTGCTGTAGGAACGACCATAAAACGCCGCGCCTGCCTTCGACCCTCCTTCGTGGTGACCCTCGCCGCGACGACCGCTCTCGACTGTGGGGCGAGCGTCACGATCAACCCACCCGGCAGGGTATCGGGCAACCCACGCGGCACCCTCGCTGGCACGGATCCGCTGCAGTTACCGAAATACCCATTACACGTAGTACCCGCTCCCGCGAGCGTTGGCAGGAGTTCCCGGGACGCTGCCCTGGCCTCCGCCCGTTTGCCTCCGCGACGGTGCGCGCGCGCATCGCAGAGGGAGGGTGTGTTTCCGCCTTCAGGGGCGGCGATGGGGAGGCGGTCGGACGAACGATCCGTTCAGGCTCGGGGCGGCGTGCTCAGGGCGCGGCGCAGCCGCACACGGCCCGTCCCGCGCCGTTCGAGATGCAACTCGCGACGGGGCCGTGGCTCGCGTCGTTGCTCCAGTTGCCCGCGAAGCGCAGGCCGAGACGCGTGCAGACGGGCCCGCACACGCCCGCGGCGGCTGCGTTGTTGGCGATCTGCGGCGAGCAATTTTCGCCGGGGACCGCCGCGCAGCCGCACACGGCCTGTCCCGTGTGGTGCGAGATGCAAGTCGCGACGGGGCCGTGGCTCGCGTCGTTGCTCCAGTTGCCCGCGAAGCGCAGGCCGAGACGCGAGCAGACGGGCCCGCACACCCCCGCGGCGGCTGCGTTGTTGGCGATCTGCGGCGAGCACTGGTCGCCAGGCGCGCCAGGGGGAACGGCGAAGGCCGTCGCATGCAGAGCGCCGAGCACTGAAACCACCGCGAACGAACCCACCAGAAGCTTCTTGATCGTCTCCATATAAACCTCGTCAGCCTGAATCAGTTCAGAAACCCAGCGAAATACTGGGATCGCCACCGCTCGCCGCTTGGCGAAACGGTGCAACGGGTGGCGGTATCGGACAGAAGTTAGAAGTGATCAATGCTTGTCATCGACGTGAAATCGACCTGTCGCGGCCGGTCGCGCAGTCGTCTCGTCACCCCCCGACGACCTTAGGCGTCCCGAGGCGTCGATCGGGCCCGGCTCCATGGGCGTCACGCGGGGCGCATCGACGGGGAAGTGGGAGCCCGCCGCGACGGTGAGACATTGTGGTACGAAGACGCGTGGGTCTCCGCACAGGCCATCCCCATGGCGTCTTGCTCACCGCAGCCCTGCTCTGCCTGGCGTCGGGGTGCGTCACCGACGACTGGCGCGTCGCCGCCGACGCCTGCGCGCGCTGTGACGCCGACGAGGCCGCGGTCGGGGATGCGTCCGACGCGGCGGCCCCCGATGCGGGCGAGCCGGCCTCCTGCGCGGGACAACCCCTGCGCGCGCTGGCGGTCAGCCACGGGCACTACGCGTGCGCCCTGCGCTGCGACGGCAGCGTGTGGTGCTGGGGCGCCAACGACCACGGGCAGCTCGGCGACGGGACCACCGCGGCGCGGGCGACCCCCGTGCAGGTGCGCGGCCTCGGCGGCCCGGCCACGGCGATCGGAGCGGGCTACAATCACGCGTGCGCCGTCGTGCGCGGAGAGGCCCTCTGCTGGGGGGACAACGTCTACGGCCAGCTCGGTGACGGCACCCGCGAGAATCGCGTCGAGCCCGCGACGGTCCCGGGGCTCGGCGGCGTCGTCGCGGTCGCGGGGGGCGGGGTCCACACCTGCGCGATCGTCGAGGGCGGCGCGATGCGCTGCTGGGGGCACAATATGTTCGGCGGCGTGGGGGACGGGACCAACTTCGACCGCACCACACCCCGCATCGTGGCCGCCTTGAGGGACAGCGTCGACGCGATGGCCCTCGGCCAGTACAGCACCTGCGCGCGAACCCTCGCGGGCGAGCTGCGCTGCTGGGGGCTCAACGCCTTCGGCGTCCTCGGCGACGGGACCATCAGCAACCGGAACACCCCCCTGTCCCTCGTGCTGTCCGGTCCCGTTCGCGCGTTTGCCCTGCTCGGCAACCACGTCTGCGCGACGCTCGAATCCGGCGCCGTCTGGTGCTGGGGCTACAACATCGATGGCGCCCTGGGCGACCGCTCGACCGCGACGCGCCTGCGGCCCGTGGCGGTCCGCGGCCTCGAAGCCAGCGCGGTCTCGGTCACCGTCAGCGGACGCCATAGCTGCGCGGCGGCCGAGGACGGCGCCGTGCGCTGCTGGGGCGGCAACGAGCGTGGACAGCTCGGCGACGGGAGCACCACGCAGCGCCTCTCCCCCGTGGAGGTCGTCGACCTCGGCGGCCCCGCGGCGATCTTGGGCGCCAGCGACGCGAGCACCTGCGCCGCCCTGCGCGACGGCCGCGTGCGCTGCTGGGGCGCGAACGAATCAGGCCAGCTCGGAAACGGGTCCACCGTCGATGCCGTCACCCCCGTGACGGTGCGACTTCCTCGCTAGAACCGAGCGCGTCGACGCGATACCGTCGCGGGGTCAACCAATGCGGGTCGCATCCATCGCCCAGAGCCTCGTCGTGGGCGTCGCCCTCGCGTGGGCCGCTCCGGCCTCCGCGCAGGATGGCGCCGACGCCGTGCGGCGCGCCCTCATCGTCGATGCCGCGGCGGCCTCGCAGGCAGGAGACCACGCCCGCGCCATCGAGCTCGCGGCGCGGGCCGCGGCGCTCCGGGCCACCCCCTCGCTGCGCTACTTCCTCGCCCGAGAGCACCTCGCGGTCGGACATCCCGTCGAGGCCATCACGCTCGCGAGTGAGTGCGCCTCGGGCGCCCGCGCCGACCGCGAGGTTCACAGCCGCGAGGCGCTCGTCGCCCGATGTGAAGCCGTCGCCGCCGAGGCCGAGCACGGCGTCGCGCGGCTTACGGTGCGGGTCCCGACGCCTGAACCCGAGGGGCTCCGGGTGACCGTTGCCGGGAGCGTGCTCGCGCCTCCGCTGTACGCCGTTGCCGTCGTCCCCGGTCCGACCGAGGTGACCGCGTCAGCGCCCGGGCGCGACCCCTTTCGCGCGACGATCATCCTCGCCGCGGGGGCCCGCGAGACCCTCGCGGTGACCCTCGCGGAGCCGTCGTCACCACCGCCGCCTCCGACGCTCCCGACGCCCCCGACGCCAGAGGCGATCATCACGCCGTGGCTCCCCGCCCCGCCACCGCAGCCGCCACCGCAGCCGCCACCGCAGCCGCCGGGCGGCGCGGGCCCGTGGGTCCTCGTCGGCGTCGGCGCGCTCGGGCTGGTCGTCGGAGGGGTGTTCGGCGCCGTCTCGATCGACGCGCACGACTCGCGCGACGCGGCCTGTCCGTCGGCGACGCGCTGCGACGGCGACGCGGCGGAGCGCCTGGACGCGCGCTACCGCGACACGGCGCTCGGGGCCAACGTGGCGTTCGTGGTGGGCGGCGTCTCCCTCGCCGCGGGGCTGACGTGGTGGCTCGTCGCCCGCACGCGCTCGCGCAGGCCTCTCGCTTCGCTCTCCCCTGCGGGCGTCGTGCTGCGGTGGTAGGCGCTCAGTGCTTCGTGACCGTGACCGACGCGCCCGGCGCGAGGTTGAGCCGCAGCGCGCCCCCGCGGCGCTCGATCAGGGTGACGCCATCGACGCCGACGCGCTCGAGGTCCTTGCGCACGCGGCACACGAGGGTGTTGATTTCGATGCGGCCCGAGTCGGCGCCGGGCCAGAGCCGCCCGGCGACCGTCGCATCGGGGATCATGTCTCCAACCCTCAGCGGCGGCGGCGGCTGCATCAGCAGCGCGACGAGCTCGCAGCGCCTCTCCGCCAGCCACACCGAGCGGACCCGCGTGCCCGTCGTGACGACGAACTGACCGCCGCGCGGCAGGACCGTGAGGGCGACCCCCGACGCGGGCTCCTCGAGCGCCGGGACGCCAGTGGGCCTGGAGGGGTCCGCGGGCAGCGCCACGACGCGGAAGGACGCGCCGTGTAGCGCCACCCGATCGCCTCTGCGCAGCGGCGTGAGGTCGCCCACGTCCAGCGGCTTTCCGACGTCGATGCCAGGCACCAGCGCCTCGAGCACGAGGCCCGCGCCGACGGGGTGCAGCGCCATCCCCCGCGGGGGCCACCCCTCGACGACGAGGTCGTCCTCGGGGCCGCCGCCGACGGAGACGACCGCAGCGCCGACGCGCATGAGCACCCCGGCGGTGCGCTCGACGAACCAGAGCAGGCTCTGCACTTCGTCCGCGAACGCCTCGCTGCGCAGCGTGAAGCGGTGCTCGGCGACCTCCACGACGTCGCCCTCGCGCAGCGTGCAGGGCTCGTCGCGGGAGGCGCCGTTCACGCCGACGCCCCTGCGCCCCACGGGGATCACCTCGACCCCGTCCTCGACGACGCGAAAGAGCGCGTGGTGGCGGCTTACTGCCTCGTTGGTGAGCATGACGTCGCAGTCCAGGCTGCGTCCGACGAGCACGCTCCCGCCGTGCAGGGGCACCCGCGTCTCGGTCGTCTCGAGCCACCAGCGCAGCCGCGTCATGAGGAGCCTCTACGCATCGTCCTACTCGATCTCGATCTCGCCGTCCGCGGTCACGCCGAGCCGGGCGTCGGCCGGCCGCAGGACGCGGGGGCGCGCGGCCGATCGACGCACCACGGGGGCGCGCTCCACGCGCTCGGCAGACGGTGCTTGCGCGCTCGCGGTGAGGGGCCCGAGGGCGCGCTCGACGCCGGCGTCGGGCGTCGCAGACGGCTGAAGGGGCGCGGTCGCAGGGACCGCGGGCGGCGACCGATGATCGCTCGTCCGGGGGCGAGCGACCCTCACGCGCAGAGCCGCCGCGGACGCGAGGGCGACGCAGGCCAGGCCGAGCGTGCCCAGCGCCCATCGCCGCGAGGTGCTCCGCGCCGTCGCGTGGGACGGCGGCGTGGGTGCGCGCGACGCGTGCCACGCCCTCTGCGCGCCGTCGAGGTTCGCCTCGAGATCGGCGAGGAGAGCTGCGGCGTCGCGGTGGCGCTCCTTCGCCATGAGCGCCAGGGCCCGGTCGAGGACCGCCTCCCACGGGCCGACCTCGACGTCGAAGGTCCGCGGCGTGGGGCGCTCCCGCGCGGTGATGCGCGCGTAGAGGTCGATGCTCGTCTCGCCGCGGTAGGCGCGCTGCCCGACCAGCACCTCGACGAGGAGGAGGGCGAGCGCGTGCACGTCGGTCCATGGGCCCGTGCGCAGCCGCCCGACCTGCTCCGGCGCGGCGTGCGAGAGCGAGAACGACGCGCCCTCGTCGCCGGTGAAGCTGTTGCCGTTGGTGCCCCGCTCTTCCGGCGCGAAGGCCTTGGCGAGGCCGAAATCTAGCACCCGCGTCGAGACCTCTCCGTGCAGCGTCGGCGCGACCATCACGTTGGCGGGCTTCAGGTCGCGGTGCACGACCCCCGCCTCGTGGGCGCTCGCGATGGCCTCGAACACCGGGCGCAGCAGCGCGAGGACCTCCCGCGGCGAGCGCGGCCCTGCTTCGGGAGAGCGGAGCGTGGCGTCGAGCGTCGCGCCCTCGATCCACTCGAGCACCGTGTACGGGTACGCGCGTCCTTCCACCGTCGTGACGCCGACGTCGTGGACTCGCACGATCGCCGGGTGATGCAGCCCGGCGACGGTGAGCGCCTCGGCCTCGAAGGCCTCGACGAAGCGCGCTCGCGCGGCGCCCTCGTACACCTCGGGCACCGCGAGGACCTTCACCGCCACCGTGCGGCGCAGCGCGAGGTGCGTTCCCCGGTACACCGCGCCGTAGCCCCCGCGCGCGACGAAGGCGTCGAGGGTGAAGCGCCCGTCCAGCGTGGTGCCGCTCAGTCGCTCGATCGCGTCGTCTGCCATGGCCGCACAAGAATCCTGATAGTGGAGGCGATTTCTTCGCTGGGCGATTTCACCGCGATGACAACTGTAGGCTCGCTTGGGCCGAGATGGTAGCGGCAAAAAGTCCTGCTTCGAGCGCCGTCGGTGACGGTGAGAGCGGCGCAGGATGTAATGGAGATCGAGTAGATGCCTGACCGAACAAGCCGATTGATGAAATCTGATTCTCCCCGCGAGAGGGGTAGGGCGATGCGGTTGCACGCGTTCGCGCTGGCGGCGACGGCCGGGATGCTGGCGCCGTCCGCTGCGGAGGCGCAGGTGGCCTCGCGCTTCTTCCTGCGCGGCGAGGTGGGCGCGGGGCTGATGATCTCGAGTTTGCAGCGCTCGGCGCTCTCGCTCGACTCGGCGCACGTCCAGGCGACCGGGCGCATCGGGTTCAACGTCGTCGACTGGCTCTCGATCCAGCTCTCGGTGAACAACGGGTTCTTCCCCGCGGGGCAGGACCAGGTGACCGGGCGTACGCTCGTGCTCCAGGGCGGCATCCGGATCGAGCCGATGATCGGCACCGCGGGGCGGCTGTGGGCGGACGTGAACGGCGGCTACGTCTCGACCGGGACGCAGCGGCGCCCGGGCATCGACGTGGGGCTCGGGTTCGAGTTCCAGGCGGCGCGCGCGCTCGGGATCGGGCCCTACGCTCGCTATCATCTGGTGTGGTTCGACAAGGTGGTGAACGCCCCGAGCGACGCGGGGTACTTCGCCTTCGGGCTCTCGTTCACCCTGCGCGTGCCGCAGGATGTGCTGAGGCGCGTCCTCGACCGCGACGGCGACGGCGTGCTCGACCCCGACGACCAGTGCGTGGACGTCCCGCAGGGCGCGACGCCGGACCTCGCGCGCCGCGGCTGTCCGCGGCCAGACCGCGACGGCGACGGAGTCTTCGACGACGAGGACCAGTGCGTGGACGTCCCGCAGGGCGCGACCCCGGACCCCGCGCGCCGCGGATGCCCGCGTCCCGACGCCGACGGCGACGGGGTCTTCGACGACGAGGACCGCTGCGTCACCACGCCGATGGGCGCGAGCCCCGACCCCGATCCCGCGCGTCGCGGCTGCCCCGACGGCGACGACGACAACGACGGTGTGCTCAACAGCCTCGACCTGTGCCGCACCGAGCACCAGACCTCCAACCCCGACCCCAACCGCGTGGGTTGCCCAGAGCTGGACACGGACGGAGACCGCATCCCCGACCGCCTCGACCGCTGCCCGACCGAGCCCGGGATGCCGCATGATCCTATTGACGGTCGGCACGGCTGCCCGGGCATCGCGAACCTGACTCGTTGTGGCATCACCATCACCCAGCCGGTGTACTTCGCGACCTCGGCGGACGTGATCCTCCCGCCCTCGTTCCCGGTGCTGGAGGGCGTTCGCATGATCATCCAGGCGACGCCTGATGTGCGCCGGGTGTCCGTCGATGGCCACACCGACGACGCGAACGACGACGCTTCGAACCTCGACCTCTCGAACCGCCGCGCCGCGAGCGTGATGCGCTACCTCGTCGAGCATGGCATCGACGCCGGGCGCCTCGAGGCGCATGGATTCGGCGAGGCCCGACCGATCCAGTCGATCACGGATTCGCGCGGCCGTGCGCTGCGCCGCCGCGCCCTGACTGAAGCCCGCAGTTTGAACCGCCGCGTGGAGTTCCGCACCGTGGACCCTGTGTGCCCGACGACGACGCCCGCACCGTCTCCTTCCACGCCACCGCAGGCACCACGGACAGGACGTGCCCGGTGAAGCCCCTTCTCTCTCTCGGAGCCCGACGCATGGAATCTCTACGTTACCGTATCGGATCACGAACCTTCTTCTCCGCGGCCGCGTGCGCCCTCCTGCTGCAGTCCGCGGGCTGTGACGTGGGTAGCAGCATCCTCGTTCCGCTCAGCGACGCGAGCGCGACGGACGCGCCGCTCAGCGACGTGGCCATGAGCGACCGCGGCACGGACGTCCCCGCGACGGACGTCTCCGCGACGGACGTCCCCGCGATGGACGTCTCCGCGACGGACGTCCCCGCGATGGACGGCCCTGCGATGGACGGCCCTGCGATGGACGGCCCTGCGACGGACGTCCCCGCGACGGACGTCCCCGCGACCCTGACGTGCAGTTCGGTGCTCACTATGGCTCAATCGATGTGCATCGGGGGGCCCTTCTGGCCGTGCCTCACGGCGTTCAGGACGCGGCTCGCGGGCGCCGAGTTCACGCGCTTCAACACGCTCACGACCTGCGTCGAGGCGGCCTGCGGGCCCAACCCGACGCTTATGTGTGCGGGCGAGCACTGCTTCGAGGAGTTCAACTCGTGCGTTCCGACCTGCTCGAACGCTCTCGGGTGCAGCTCTCGCACGTGCACCGGCACGAGCTGCGCGGCGTCCTACAACCGCTGCGGGACGCCCCTATCCGGCACGGAGGCGACCCACTTCGCGGCGATGCGCGCGTGCCAAGAGAGGATCTGCGGGGCCAGCCTCGACCCCACCTGCATCATCACTTTGCAGAGCACCTCTGAGCGCTGCGGGGCGGAGTTCGCCACCTGCACTGGGATGGCCATGCCAGGGGACGGCGGCGTGCCGCCCACGGACGGCGGCGTGCCGCCCGCGGACGCGCCCGCGACCATCACGTGCGACCAGGCTGTCATGTGCATCCTCAGCACGTGCACCGGCACGAACTGCGCGGCGTCCTGGGACAGCTGCGGGATGCAAGTATCCGCTAGCGAGAGGGGCTTGTTCATGGGGAGTCGCGCGTGCGCGGAGAGCGCATGCGGGCCCACCCTCGCGAACGACTGCGTCTTGATGCATCGAAGCTGCATCATCGACTGCGGTGGGCTCCCGGCGTGCCCCGCGGGCACGACGGCGTGCGATTCCTGCGTGAACCTCCAGACCGACACGGCCAACTGCGGGGGGTGCAGCACCCCGTGCCCGTCCGGCGCGACCTGCACGGCGGGCGTGTGCGGCTGCCCGCTCGGCGACACCTCGTGCACGGGGGCGTGCGTCAACGTGACCAGCGACTCGAACAACTGCGGCGCGTGCGGCAACAGCTGCTCGACCGGCCAGGTGTGCCGCTCCGGCAGCTGCCAGGCGACCTGCGCGAGCGGCAACACGCTCTGCGGCACCCAGTGCGTGACGCTCGGTGACGACGCGGCCAACTGCGGCTCCTGCGGCAACCGCTGCGCGTCCGACAGCACCTGCGCGAGCGGCGTGTGCGTGCGCGTGGTGACCATCGACGCCATCGGGTGCGCCGACGGCACGCGCGAGTCGTTCGCCGACCGCATGCGCTTCCCGCTCATCGCGGGCTGCTCGGGCGCGTGGAGCCTGCCGGGCATCTTCCCGGCGATCCCCGCGGCGGCGCTCGCGGCCTGCGTGACGCTCGGCAACTCGTCGACCACGGCCCCGACCAACGGCGCGGGCTGCGCGTCGTCGAACCTCTGCGCGAGCGGCTGGCACATCTGCAACGGCGGCGAGGTCACGCCGCGCACGGTCACCGGCTGCGTGGCCGACCCGGCGCCGCCCGCCGGGTCGTTCTTCGCGGCCGCGGTGTCGGGCCCGGGCGGCGCCAGGTGCGCGCTGCGCACGGGCACGCTCACGGGCAGCGTGTGCGGGCCGGACACGCGCCAAGACGGCTGCCGCGAGAGCGGCGACCTCAACAACGACTTCTTCGGCTGCGGCACGCTGGGCGGCACCGGAGTGACGCCCGCCTTCTGCGACGGGCTCAACCGCTTCTCGGGCGACAATTGCGGCTTCCTCTCGGCGCCGTGGTTCTGCGGCGGGAGCACCTCCGAGAGCCGCACGGTCACCAAGTCGGGCCCCGCCGCCGGCGGCGTCCTCTGCTGCCGCGACTGACCTTTTCCCACCTCTGACGAGAGGGCCAGCGCCGGGCCGCGCCGTCCGGCCCCCGGGGCCCTCTCTCCCCCCCTTCTCCTCGAAGCACCCGCGAGATGCGTTGTGCGCGTCGGAGCCTGCTACCGCTTCACCCCGAACTGACCCCCGGCACAGCCGCCGCGGCCGCGACGTCGTCGCCCGGCCCGCAGCGGCGCCGCCAGCGCCGATCCGAGCATCCGGCTCATTGAACAAAACAGGGACTCTCCAGAAGGAACCATGATGAAGAAAAAGACTCGATCGGGTGGCGTATTCGCCATCGCCTACTGCGCACTGTTTGCACTGGTCGGCTGTGACTCGGTGT
>CANJUR010000125.1 GCA_947477565.1 Deltaproteobacteria bacterium | reverse complement strand
GAAGGCCCGTCCGCGATCACGGAGCCGGCGCTCTCCCTCCGCCAACGCCAAAAACCCATCGAGCGCACGAATCAGCATGGATTACAGCCGAATCGTGAGATGTGTCCCGAGGTGAACCCAAGAGGGAGAGGGGGTTGGGGGTGAGGTCCCTCAAGGGGATCGATCCTTCGAGGGCCTGGCCTCAGCCCTCCAACGGTTCGTTGTCGGAAAAAGCGTTCAATAGAAAGTCATTGAGTTCTGGACACTACAATCGGACTCGACACGATCTGCGGCCATGCGTCAAAGGTTGCGCGGGCTTCGACGCATCGCCCAAAGCAAACCACCGCGCCGGATCACTTTACAATCTACGAAAGAAGGACACATCGACATGACGACCAGCAGCACAAACGAACCCCCGGCCTCCGCCCCAGCCATCATGCGCAACTACCATGAAGTGTTGCGCAACGATCTCTACAAGGTCCTGACGCCCCTTCTCGCAGCCGCGGATATCGCGGGGTTCGCGAATGCGTGGCGCGACTACACTGCCGCCATCGCAGTCCACGCTGCCATGGAGGACGGGGTGGAAGGCTCCGGGGGAGGCACCGTCGCGATGCTCGACCACTACTTCGACGGCGCCGCGCAAGCATCGATGTTTATCGCCGAGCACGCCCAGGAGCACGCCGAGCAGGCCGCGGTAACGGCAGCCGTGAACGATGACATCGACGCGCTGCGGGCGACGTTCGGCACGTACTGCCGTACCGCGGAGGCACACCTCCTGAGTGAGGAAGCGGTGTTGCAGCCCCTCGTGGTGCAACTGCCCGTGCCCAAGGCGCCGAAGTTTGCCGAGTGGTGCGTCTCCGCGGGAATCGCCCACGGTGGCTTCGAGCACTTCGTTGCCCATGGTGTCCGGTCGCTATCGATGTTTGGCAGTACGAAAAACCCGCCAGTGACGGCGACGCGCGTGTTCGTACAGTCACTAAAGGCGGTCAGCACGGCCGAGCAATGGGCGGCTCATAAGCCCATCGTGCTTGCGTCGATGCCGGACACGATGTGGGAGGCTGTCGTCGCGGAAGTGCCGTCGCTCGCGCATTGACGACCTGGGAGAGGGGCTGCTCGGCAGCGCGGGGTGAGGTCGTGCGAGCTTCGACGCATGGCCGGATCTCTGCCAGGCAGATCGAACTTTATTCAGTGAAGTAGAGATCTCAAGACCCACCCGCACAGGCCGAAACATCACGAATTTAATCGGTCATCGCGAAATGACGGTCACTGCGAGATAGGGGTGAAAAGGGCGCGGGCTTCGACGCATCGCCCGTTTCTCCCTCGCAAAGTCTTGACGCTGTGGGTCGCTGGAGTACCTATCGCCGCATGTCGGCAGTCCGGCGGAACATCCTTGCGAATTACGCGGGCAAGGGACTTCTCGCGGCGATGGCACTGTTCTTTCCGCCGTTCTACTTACGGTTGCTCGGGGCGGAGTCGTACGGCCTCGTGGGGTTCTTCGGGACGCTCACCGCAGTCTTGAATCTCTTTGATTTCGGGCTCTCGATGACGCTCAACCGTGAGATGGCGCGCCTCTCGGCGGAGGGGACGCCCGAAGCCTCGCAGGAGATGCGCGACCTCGTCCGCACCCACGAGGGAATCTTCTGGTCCGTGGGCCTCGGCGCCGGCCTGGTGGTCTTCGCGCTTGCGCCGGTGATCGCGCATCGCTGGGTTCACGTTCGCACCCTCCCCGTCGAGACGGTGACGCAGGCCGTGCGCGTGATGGGCCTCATCTTCGCGCTGCAATGGCCCGGCGGCCTCTACAACGGCGGCCTCCTCGGGCTCCAGCAGCAGGTGCTCTCCAACGTGGTTCAGGTCGCCACGTCGATCACTCGACTGGTGGGCTCGGCGCTGATTCTATGGTTTGTCTCGCGCACGGTGCAGGGCTTCCTGCTCTGGCAGGTGATCACGGCGTCGCTGGGAACCCTCGCCTGCGGAGCCATCCTGGCGCGCCACCTGCCGGCGCGCGACCTGCGCGGGCGATTCCGATGGGACGTGGTGCGCAAACACTGGCGATTCTCCGCCGGCATGTCGGGCATCTCGATCATGGCGATCGTGCTGGTGCAGGCCGACAAGCTGGTGGTCGGCAAGCTGTTTACCCTCGATCAGCTTGGGTACTACACACTCGCCGGAACGGTGGGCAATGGGCTCTACTACTTCATCGGGCCGGTGTTCGCTGCAGTGTTTCCGCGGCTATGTCAGCTCGTGACGACGGGCGATGAAGACGCCCTCCGGCGGCTCTATCACAAGAGCTGTCAAATCATGTCGGTGACGGTATTGCCCGTGACGCTGGTGCTGGTGTTGTTTGTGCGCGAGGTGCTGTTTGCCTGGACGGGAAACCCCGGCACCGTCGAGCGCATCTGGCGTGTCGTGGTGGCGATCGCCATCGGCACCTCGATGAGTGGACTCATGAACCTTCCCTATGCACTCCAGCTCGCGCACGGCTGGACGCGCCTGACTTTCTGGACAAACCTCGTCGCGGTCCTGCTGATTGTTCCGCTAGTGGCCACTCTCGGGGCGCGCTTTGGCATGGTGGGAGCCGCCGCGGGCTGGATGGTCCTCAATGCCGGCTATGTGTTGGTGTGCATCCGGCTGATGCACCGGCGACTACTGCGCGGCGAGATGTGGCGCTGGTACCTCGTCGATGTCGGAATGCCACTGGCGGGCGCGCTGCTGGTGGTGGCGCCGTTTCGCTACTGGCTCCATGTGCCGGCGGGGCGTCTGCCGACGCTGCTCACGCTGGTGTTCGTGGGGGCCATGACGGTCGTCGGTGCCGCACTCGCTGCGCCTGCCGTGCGCGAGATGGCATTCGCGGCGCTGTCAGGCTGGAGGCGGCGGGTTCGGGCGTAAGGTCACTGAAGCGTAGGCCCGACGCGCGCGCTCCGCGACTACGCACGCGCACAGGTAGCCGAGATAGGGCGCGTGCCGGGCGCCGAGGGCCCCGAGCAGCTTGATCTTCTCTTCGGGGGTGAATTGCGCTTCGAGATAGATCTGCGGGGCCAGCCACGTGTATCGGGCGAAGTCCCTCAGTAGTTGGTGCGGGCGCGCCCGTCGACTCACGCTGCCGGGATGGAGGCACACGTTGAGGTAGGCATCGGCGACGAAGGCGCAGCGCTCCTGGGCGAACACTCTCTGCACGAAGCGCCCTTCATTGAAACAAGACCAGCCTGCGTCTGCGATGAGATAGGGCAGGTGCCGGGCGATGACTTCCCGGCGAAACATCCCGTACACCGGATGTGACGCCCCACGGAGGATCATCCGGGAGAGGTCATACCGCGTGGTCGCCTCGCGGAATCGTGAGAGGTGATGGTGCTCGCGCATCGTGATGCTGCCATCGGGCGCCAGATCGAGCAGGTTGACGTTGGGAAAGGCGAGTCCGGCCCCTGCGTCGAGTTGGGCCCGTAGCAGGTCGAGGTGCGTGGGCGTCTCGTAGAAGTCATCACAGGCCATCCAACTGAAATAGCGGCCCTCGGATTGTTCGAAGACGTAAATGAAGTTGCCAATCGCCCCGAGGTTGCGAGGTTGCCGCACATACCGAACTCGCGAGTCGAGCGCCGCGTACTCCTCTCCAATGGCCGCGGTCTCATCGGTAGAGGCATTGTCCGAGAGCAGCACCTCGAAGTCGGTAAATGTCTGTTGGCGCAGCAGATCGAGCGTCCGGCGCAGCGATCGCGCCCCGTTGTATACGGGCAGCCCGATGCTCAGCCTCGGCCCCGGACTCGAGTCTTCTGTCCTGATCGGCATGCGATCTGGATTGTATCCAGAGCCGGGACCCGTGTCGAGGCACTCAGCATGATACGGCGAACCCCCCGGTCTACGGTCAGAGCCCTTGTTTCAAGCCTTCTACGCGAGCCCGGGGCGGTGGTGCAGGCGGGGAGGTGAGGTGAGGCGAGCGCACGGTGGCGAATCGTAGCCACGCTCCGCCCGCCACGAAGACGGCTGGCGCCGATGGGCCGCCCCGCTGACTTCGAGTACGGTCCGCACTTCGATGAGCGTATTTCCACTGAACCCCGCCCAGTTGGCAGCGGTGGCACACGGCGCAGGCCCAGCCCTGGTACTTGCGGGCGCGGGATCCGGCAAGACCCGGGTCATCACCCAGCGCATCGCGCGGCTGATCGAAGCGGGCAACCTCCCGCGCACCATCGCCGCCCTTACCTTCACCAATAAAGCCGCGGAGGAGATGCAGGAGCGCCTTCTCGGGGTGGTCGGCGCCGCCGCCAGGGACGTGTGGATCTCCACCTTCCACGCGCTGGGAGGCGAGATCGTGCGGCGCGAGATGCCGCGGGGAAATGCGTTTGTCGTCTACGACGCGGCGGACACCGCGGGGCTCGTGAAGGAGGTCTTGCGCGAGCGGCCCACCGAGGTGGACGGCAAACGCCTTGATTCCGGGGCGATTCTCGCGCGCATCTCGCACGCGAAGAACTCCATGTGCGCCCCAGAAGAGCTCGTCGCACCGGGAGAGGCCAGCGAATACGACGAGTTGGCGGCGTGGGTGTACCCGCGCTATCAGGCCGCCCTGCAGCGACTGCGGGCGCTCGACTTCGACGACCTGATCTTGTGGCCCTTGCAGAAACTCACCGAGGACGAGGCCACCCGGGACAAGTGGCGCGCGAAGATGCGCTACCTCCTGGTCGATGAGTTTCAAGACACCAACCGGGCGCAACTCTTGTTGGTCAAACAACTGGTGGGGCCGTCCGGCAACGTGTTCTGCGTGGGCGATGATGATCAGTCGATCTATGGGTGGCGCGGGGCCGATATTGCCAATGTGATCGATTTTGGGACGCACTTCCCCGGCGCGAAGAAGCTCGCACTCGAGCAGAACTACCGATCGCGACGGCCCGTGCTGGAGGTGGCCAACGCGATCATGGAGGGACAGGTTCGGGCCTTCCCGAAGCGGCTCTTCACCGACCGCGAAGGGGGATCACCCGTCAAGGTGATTCATTGTGATAGCGGGGAAGGAGAGGTGAAGTTCGTGTTGGGGACGATTCAGAAGCTCCTCGCCAAAGGGTACAAGAAGAAGGAAATCGGGGTGTTGTACCGATCCAACCTCCTGTCGCGCGGCATCGAGGAGTCGCTGCGGCTGGCCAATATACCGTATCGACTCATCGGCGGTACTTCAGTGTATGAGCGCCGGGAGGTCAAAGACCTCATCGCGTACCTCCGACTCGCGGTGTATCCGCACGACGAGATCTCGTTTCGTAGAGTGGTGAATTACCCCACCCGGGGCATCGGGGACGTCACCCTGCTACGGCTGGAGAAGTACTCCCTCGCGCGTGGCGTGACGCTGCTGGAGACCGCCGAGCACTCCACGACGATTCCGGACCTCTCGGCCAACACGCGGGACTCGCTGACGGGCTTCGCGCGCATCGTGCGGGCGACGCGGGCGCAGTTGGAGAAGGGCGTCGGGCTGAGCACCGTGGCCGCGCAGGTGGCCCGAACCATCAAGCTCAAGGAGGACATCTTCGAGGCCGGCCCGACGGCGGTGGTGGCCGGGCGGCGCTGGGGCAACGTGGAGCAACTGCTCAAGACCATGGACAAGGCCGAGACGACCACCCTGGGAGAAGTAGGGGCGCTGCTGCAGAGGCTCACGCTGCGCTTCGCGGAAGACGAAGAGCAGGGACTGGATCAAGTGACCCTTAGCACCCTGCACGGCTCCAAGGGACTGGAGTTTGGGACGGTGTTTTTTCTCGGATGCGAGGAAGGGATCATTCCGCATTCGCGGACGGATGCGCCGCGCGCGACGGACATCGCCTCGACCATCGACGCGGGCGAGGAGCGGCGGTTGTTCTATGTGGGAGTCACTCGCGCCAAGGAGCAACTGTATCTGATGCGCGCAGTGAGGCGCTCCAACGGGCGCTCGGCGGCGAAGCCCACCACGCAGACGCGCTTCTTGACGCTACCGACCTTGCCCGAAGGGATGATCGTGGCGGAGACGTTCAACTCCGAGGCGCCGTTGCAGGTGGTGGACATCGTCGCGCAGGCCAAGCGCTTCCGTGAAGGATTGCTGGCCAGGAAGAGCTGACGTAGACGCCCGCGGCGCGCGTGTGCTCTCTTGGCTGCAATGCGCATCGCGATCGCTGGATTGACTGTTTTGCTCGCCCGCGCGAGCTGCTCGGACCGGGCTCACCCGGTGACCACGCCCGCCGCCGAGGCTGCCGCCAACGAAGTCGAGAGCGCCGTCGCCCGCGATGGCGGCCCGCGTCGCCCGAGAGAGATCGCCGCGCGTCACCTGCTGGTCATGTACGCCGGGAGCGAGCACGCGCCGGAGTCCATCACCCGTACTTCCGCCGGGGCCCGCGCCCGCGCCGAGGAGGCCCTGCGCCGCGCCCGCGCCGGGGAAGACTTCACCGCTCTCGTGCGCGAATACTCTGACGAACCCGGCGCCGCGGAGCGCGGCGGAGCCCTCGGCCGCTTCGGCCACGGCCGGATGGTGCGCGCCTTCGAGGACGCCGCCTTCGCGCTGGAGGTCCAGGAACTCTCCGGCCTCGTGGAGACCCCGTTCGGGTTTCACGTCATCCAGCGCACCGAGTGACCCGCTATCGCAGTTGACCGCACACGTCCGGGTCAAACCCGCTGCTGCCGCCGATGCGCGCCGGCGTCGCGAAGGCCTCGGTGCGCTCGTCGATGGTCGCCAGGAAGGCCAGTAGTTGCCGCAGACGCACGACGCCGCCCGCTCCCTCAAACATCCCCGTCGGCGCGAAGATGTCCCGATGCGCCGCAAACCTCGTCCCGAAGGCCTCCTCGAGGGAGCGCGCGTTGCCGGCATGGAAGTACGGCGCGTTGTGCGCCACGCCCAACAACGATGGCGGGTTGAAGCCCGTCGCCCCCTGGGACTGCGTGGTCATGTTGGCGCGCACTTCACGCAGTTCGACATCCGCCGCCGCGACACCGCGCCCGGTGGCCCAGGTGCCGACGTTGCGCAGCGCGCACGTGATCTGGTCGTTGGCCGCATCGAAGGGGGACAGCCGGAAAGTGCCGCTCTCGGCGATGAAGGAAGTCGGCGACCCCGCCGGGCGTGTCCAGCGGCGCGTCACCAGTGAGCCCATCACCCGATCGTTACTGGCCTCGCCCACGGCATAGAACCGCCGGGAAAGGCTCCACTGCGCTGTTCCGTGGCACCCGTCGCAGCCCGCCTGGGAGAAGATCAAGCGCCCCTCGCGGGCGTCCTCCGGGCTCCTGCTCGCGGGCGACCGAGGCGTACGAATCGCCCCGAGATAGCGCCCGATCAGTGCCCAATCGGTGAGCGCCCCGCGCGGCGCGCCGGTGCCCGCTGGCGTCGCAATGGAGTCTATCGATCCCGAGAGGCCATCCTGCGGCGTGCTCGTGCGCTGCTGCTGTCCGATGGCGATAGTGCCATCGAAGATGATCCGGTCTTCATTGGACAACCGCGGCGGCATCGCACCGTCGTTGGGCCGGTGAACCACCGCTCCGACGCCGCCCGAATTGCCCCGCACGTTGAGTTCGAAATCCGCGACTTCATCGAAGTCGGCGGTCCAGTTCAGGAGGCGGGGGACGCCCATGGCGTCGAGGGTTCCGTCGAGGGCGAGGGTCTGCCGCGGGCCGCGCCCGAAGTACCAGGTGACGTTGTCCGTGAGGCCGCCGGGGTGGCAACTCTCACAGGAATTCCACGCCTGCCCCTTGAGCGACCAGCGGCCGAGGCCGGTGACGAAGAGCCGCCGACCGTCTGCGATCTCCGCGGCGGCCCCGGTGGGCGCAGCGCTCGACTCGACCACCGACGTCACCGTCTGGTTGGAAAACCGAACAACCCCAAGCGTGGGCGCGCTCTCTTGAATGCTCACCGCGCTCGCGCCGGTGGAGGTCATCGCGAGGCCGTAGGGCATCCGCGCGGGGGTCGCCGCAGCGCCGAGGTCGATAAACGGCGGAAGACCAGGGACCGTCGGGTTGCCGACCTCGACCAGCGCCCCGGTTGGAGTGAAGCGCACGCGGAAGAGCGCATCGCTGCCGTAGCCGACCACCCACGCGACGATGGAGCCCACGGTGCTCCCGGCGATCAACGGCTGGAAGACCATGTCTACGGGCACCAACGGATATCGCCGCGCGCTGTCATCGGGCACGCGACGGTTTTCATACATGGAAAAAAACCGCGCGTTGAGAAGCACCCGCTGCGACGGAAGTTCGGCCCCGGTGGCGTGCTCGAGCACGAAGATCGCGCCGGTGTGTTGCGTGCGAAAATTGAGCAACTGCGGGTCGAGCGGCGCCACCGGCGGAGCGCTCCCATCGGGAACATCACCGACCGCCGCGTCCTCGGGGGTTCCGGCGTCACCTGGGGGTGGCGGCGGCGGTGCGCCGGGGCCGATGGGGCCGCGCGGCGACTCGCAGAGGGCCGTCACGTAGACGCGCCCGGAGGCGATGGCGATGGACGAGAGTTGGTTGGGGAAGCACCCAGCGGTGGCGCCGTCGGTGCTGCGAAACCCGAGGTCGGCGACCGGAGCGACCGGGGTGGCCGTGAGCGTGCGCGGGCCGAGGGTGTACCGATAGACCACCCCGACGTGGCTCTGGTCGAAGCGCTCTAGGCCGACGATTCCGGGGGTGGCACGGCGCTGGGCGAAAAACTCCGTGACGTAGAGGGCCTCGTCGCTCTCGTCCGCGTCACCGTCGTTGGTGACGGCGAGGGCGCGCGGGTGCGCGAGACCGTGGCGGGAGACCGCGTCGGGGCCGAGATATCCGCCGCGGACGAGGGTGGCGTTGAGGTCGAGAGTGTCCATGACGGCGAGGGTGGCGGCGTCGAGGACGGAGACGGTTCCGTCGCCCCAGTTGGCGACGAAGAGGGTGCGCCCGGTGGGGCTGACCGCCACGCCGCTGGGCTCTGCTCCGACCGCGGCGCGCGTGGCGAAGAGCGTGGGCGCGCCGTGGAGATCGTCGATGCGCACGACCTGGGCATCGCGGCGCAGCGTGACGTACGCGGTATTGTCGTCCGTGCCGATCGCGACGGACCACGGCTCGCTGCCGTCGCCGGTGCTCAGTTCGGCGACGCGCGTGGCCACCACCGGGAGGCCCACGCTGAGCCTGAACACGGACACCGAGTGGGCGGTGCGGTTGACCGCGATGGCGATGCGGTCGTCGGCGGTGATGGCCACTGCGGACGAACGGCTCGGGCCGGGCAACACAGGACGCCCGTAGGTCGGGGCGTCGGGGGTGTCTGGGGTATCCGCGGTGACGTCTTCGCCGACGTCGGTCACGCCGTCGCGATCACCGGGCGGGCCGAGGTCGTCTCGGCCGACGTCAATCGGTGCGCCACCGTCCGGGCCGAGGCTACCGACGATGGGGGTTCCGATGGAGCAGCCGAGGGAGGTGAGAACGAGGCCGAGGCAAAGCAAGCGAGTCACGGAGATGACCTTACCCTGCCCAGCGCCGCCCCTGCTAGAACCCCGCCAATGGCCATCAGGAAGATTGCTCAGATCGGTCACCCGGTGCTTCGTCAACCGGCGCGGGAGGTGAGCCTTGCGGAGCTCGCGCACCCGGATTTCCAGCGCTTCATCGACGACCTCGTCGAGACCATGCGCGACGCCAACGGAGCGGGCCTCGCGGCCACGCAGATCTACGAGGCGGTGCGGGTGTGCGCCATCGAGGTCAACAACAACCCGCGGTATCCGTACAAGCCGAAGGTTCCGCTGACGGTGCTGGTCAACCCGGTGATCGAGTTGCGGACGGACGAGCGCTTCGACAACTACGAAGGCTGCCTCTCGGTGCCCGGTTTTCGGGGTGTTGCTCCGCGGGCGACGGAGATTCGCGTGACGGCCCTCGACCGCGAGGGCAACCCCATCGACCGCATCGTGCGCGGCCTCACCGCCGGAACCTTCCAGCACGAGATCGATCACCTCGACGGCCTGCTCTTCGTAGACCGCATGGTGGATCCGAAGACCTTCACCACCTGGGGCGAGTTTGAGCGCTACCACCAGGCCGCCTTCGTCGAGCGCGCGAAGGCCCTCGTGGCCCGCTACGGGGAATGAGCGGGCCGTCGCCCGACGGCGGCGGCGATACGGTGACGCGATGAGCGCGGGCGGGAATCTCTTGCCCCCCTACGACGAGTACCTCGCGCTGGAGCGCGCGAGCGCCTTCAAGATGCAGTTCGTCGATGGGGTCGCCTAAGCCATCGCTGTCGGGACGCCCGTCCCTGCGCAGTTGAGCGTGTCCGTGTCCGGCGCCCTGTTGAACCTCGTGCGATCGGGCCGCTGGAGGTGTGCGGTCTTCAGTAGTGATCTGAAGATCCACGTCCAGCACTACCTGCTGGTCAACCAGGACGAAGCTCGCATCGAGCACTACCGCCGCAACGCCGACAACACCTGGACGCTCTCCAACGCAGAGGTCGGCGGCGTGGTGCGTCTCCCCGACCTGGGGGGTGATCGGTTCGTCGACGACCTCTACCCGGCGATAGAAGTCACTCGCTCGTAGCGACGGTCCGGTACCGGGGAATGTCGAGCGCTCGACCTCGGGATGACGAGCGCTCGACATTCCGCGACCACCGCCACCACGGACCTGTGACGGACCTGAGGCCTGGTATTGGCATTGGCGTGGCCGGAGGGAGAGCGCCGGCTCCGTGATCGCGGACGGGCCTTCGGCCCTGCGATCACTAAACAGGGATCCGGGGAAACGGCGGTCTACCGTCAGACTGCGGGGAAAAAGCGTGAGAAACCTTCGCGTTTCGCGCCGAGTGGCACCGACGAGCGGCCAGCAGTCGAGCCCGCGCCGACGACTCGCACCCTCAGCACATGCAGACGGAAGTGCTCCGTGGGGTTCGCAAGGGTGGGGCTCGCGAGCTCCCACCGGTCACCTCCGCCGTCGGGTACGAGCAGTGGCTTTCTCGACCCAATGGGAGCCTCCGACTTCGATCCAGCGGCAGTCTGCGCGCAAGCTCAGTTTCCTCGACCCGCGCTTGTGCGACGGTTTCCGGGTCTGTGTTTCAGCACAGTTACGAGCGTTCCCCGCCTCACCGCGGGGCGAGGTCGCGCGGGCTTCGACGCATGGCCCGACGGTCAGAAGAGACGGTTCAAGCCATTGAGCGCGGCCACCCGATAGGCCTCGGCCATGGTGGGATAGTTGAATGTCGTATTGACGAAATAGTTGATCGTGTTGCGGCCCTCCGGCTGGCTCATCACCGCCTGCCCGATATGGATGATCTCGCTGGCCTGGTGGCCAAAGCAGTGAATCCCCAGGATGGCACGCGTCTCCCGGTGGAAGAGCAGCTTGAGCATGCCGACGGTCTGCCCGGTGATCTGCGCTCGCGCGAGGCTGCGAAACAGCGAGTGTCCCACTTCGTAGGGCACCTTCTCCGCCGTGAGTTCGCGTTCCGTGCGCCCGAGCGAACTGATCTCCGGCGTGGTGTAGATGCCCGTCGGGATGTCCCTGGCGAGCAGGTTGTCGGCAGTACCGCACGCAACGTGGGTGGCCGCGAAACGCCCCTGGTCATAAGCGGCACTCGCCAGCGCAGGCTGCCCGATCACGTCGCCCACCGCGTAGATGTGCGGGAGCGCGGTCTGGTACTGCTCATTGACCTTTATCTGCCCGCGGTCATCGGTGATTACTCCGAGGGCCTCGAGTCCCATGTTCTGGCTGTTTCCGGTGCGGCCGTTGGCCCAGAGCAGCACGTCGCTCTTCACCCGCTTGCCGCTCTTCAGGTGGAGCACCACGCCGTCTTCCACCGCCTCGATGCGCTCCATCTCTTCGTTGTGCCGAATGACGCAGCCCTGGTCGCGCAAGTGATAGGAAAGCGCATCGATGATCTCGTCATCGAGAAACGACAACAACTTATCCCGAGTGTTGATCAGGTTCACCTTCACGCCGAGCGTGCGAAACATCGACGCGTACTCGCAGCCGATCACCCCGGCGCCGTAGATGGTGATGTTTGACGGCGTCTCTTTCAGGCGCAGCACCGTGTCACTGTCACAGATGCGGAAGTGCGCGAAATCCACGTTGGCCGGACGGTACGGTCGCGACCCGGAGGCGATCACGAAGGCCCGCGCGTGCAGCCGCTCGGAGGCCCCGCCGGGAATCTCGACCTCCACCACGTTGGGCCCGGTGAAGCGCGCCGTGCCGTGCAGTACACGCACCCGGTTGCGCTCGTAGAACGCATGACGCATCGCCACCTGGCGCCGCACCACGCTCTCCGCCGAGTGCAGCATTCCAGAGAGCGGAATGGGCGCGTCGTTCATCAATAGCGGAAGAAACAGCGGATTGTTGCGGATGTCCGCAAGCTGCGAGACCGTGTGCCGAAGGGCCTTCGAGGGGATGGTGCCCCAGTGGGTGCACCCGCCGCCGACATCGTGGTAGCGCTCGACCACCGCTACCGAAAGGCCTGATTTGGTGGCCTTCATCGCGGCGCCTTCGCCGCCTGGGCCGCTCCCGATCACGACGAGGTCGTAGTGCTGTTCCATGAGGCCGGGGGTGATGAACCGACCGACGGGCGCGGGTCAAGCCCTTGGCGTGAAGTCCTGAGGTTCGGAGTACGCCGCCTCGGCCCGCCGTGCCGCGTGCTGAAGCACACGGCACCCCAGCGAAAGCCCGCAGCGGGCTCCATCCCGGGTCCCACGGGGCAGCGCTTCTCCATCGGGACATCGTAGGAGCCCGGGTCTGCCCCGG
>CANJUR010000124.1 GCA_947477565.1 Deltaproteobacteria bacterium | reverse complement strand
CTCCATCCGCCGTCAACCTTTTAGTGGTTGATGACTTCTTTTTCCCGTCGCTTCAGCACTCCTTGCGGGGCGCTTCGTCGGCGGGAGGCGTCTTCTACTCTCCTCAGTTCTGGCGTCAATAATCCTCCCACACTCTCTGCGCTTTTCTCTCGAATGCTAGGAATTTAGGGATTTATTCAAGAACGCGAGCACTTCGAGAACCGTTGCGCACCACCGTTGAAGCGACCGAGCACTGCAGGCCCACTGCTTCTACAGGTGCTTCCGGCGGCGTTCCACGCGGCGGCGCGACGAAGCCTCGCCGACGAATAGTGGCTGCGCTTCGCCTCTTTGCGCCTGCACAATCGCCCGCGAATCCAGGCGAGCCGGAAGGCAGGCCTGAGACTTAGGGAGCGGCAACACAACGGCGAGAAGGCAGCGCACCTCGGCGACGGTCCACCCGGCCATTGGGCAGTTCGCGCCCACGATCACGCCGACGCGAATCTCACCGACCCCCCATTCCCCCGGCCGCGGCCGAGGGAGAGGCAGCCAGGTTCGTGATCGACGCAGGCACTTCGGTGCCGCCCACCACGGCGGCTGACGCGAAAGGGTCGACCGCCGAAGGGAGATCGCCCAGGAGTCTCGAGGCGTCGGCGGATGGGCATGAATCGAGCTCGCCGACGATTGGACGGTGCTCGACATCGGACCGGACGCCCCCAGACAGTCATGACCGCATCGACGATCAGCACGCCATGAAAGAGGAGAACGATGCGGTGCTCCGACCCGACACACCCATCGATCGTGGAGTGGATGGGGTGCCGAATCTTCGCATGCGGGGCTCTGGAATCGCTGCGCTGGGTACGGCTGTTGAACTTGATCGACCTCGACAGGGAGGTGATGGTGCTCGGACACCAACCCAAAGATTCCGGTCGCTACCGGGGCCGTGATAGCTTCGCGCCGCCCTGCGATGGACCCTGCCGCCTACGCCTGCTACGAGCGCCTCAACGACGACCCCGACGACGCCGAGGCGCTGTCTTTCCTGTGGGAATACCACGGGGGGCGAGCCGAGTTTCAGCCGCTCGCCACCCTGGTCGAACAGACCGCGGGCCGAAGAACGGACCCGACGTCCGCCGCCGATCTCTTCTTTCGCGCGGGAGAGCTCTGGGCGAAGAATGTGGGCCGCGCGGATCGGGCCGTGGCCAACTACACACGCTCATTTGAGCGCGATCCAGCGCAGCTCGGCGCCATCGAGGCCGCGCGACAGATTTATCTGCAGCTCGGAAACCTGAAGCTCGCGGCACAACTCCTTGAGCGCCAGCTCGGCGCAACCGCGGAGCCTCTCGTGAGGGTCATGCTGCTGCGCGAAGGCGCGGACTTGCATGGACGCCTCGGCGCTTTCGACACACAGATCGCCTGGCTCGAAGAGGTGCGCGCGGCGCAGAATGATGACTGGGAACTGCTGCGCGAGCTTGCCGGCGCGTATCTCACGCGAGCGCAGTCCCCAGCGGCGCAGCCGAACGATGCCATCACCGGCGCGGCCCTGCTTTCGTCGCTTGCGCAGAGCGTCGGAGGCGAACACGGACTCGCCTTCGCCGAGGCGGCCCTCGACGCGTGGCCAGGAGACGAAACCGCGTTTTCCATGATCTATGAGGCTTATGGAGCGGAGGAGCGGCTGGACGATCTCGCGATCCGGCAGATCGCATTCGTGCAGGCCAATCCGACCAGCCCGTACACCCCGGTCGTGCGCAAGGCCCTCGCCGATGCGTACCTGTCGGTGGGGCAGATCGACGACGCCATCGCAGCACTCGAACCCCTCGGCGTCGAAGACCCAGAGGTCGCCCGCTCGTTGCTTGGCCTCTACCGCGATGCCGGACGAGCAGAAGACTTCGCACGCGTCGCCGATGTGCTCTCGGCCGACCTCGACCTCCCGCAGCAAGTGCGGGACATCAAAGACCTCGCGGAAATCCAGGGTCGTTCTGGGGATCGCGCGGGGATGCTCGTCTCGATGCGCAGGGTGCTCGCCCTCGATGCGGCCGACCTGGAGGCCCTCGCGCTGGTCGAAGACGACCTCCGGGCGCGCGGTGACTACACCACCCTGCGCGACGTTCTTGCGGAGGCCGTGCGGAGCGAACAGTGCCCGCCGGACATGCGCATTCCCCGGCTTCGAGAGATCGCCCAGGTTTCGCTTGAGCGCCTCGATGATGCCCAGGCCGCGCTCGACGCGTGGCGCGAGATTCTCGACAGCGTCGGAGAAGACCCGCAATCACTCGCGGGCATGGATCAGGTGTTCTCCCAGCAGGGACGCTGGGAAGAACTCGCCCCCATCTTGTCGCAGCGCGCCGATGTGCTCGATGAAGGTGACGTCCGCAATACCGTGCTCCGCCGGCTGGCCGACCTGCACCGTGACCGCTCGGGCGACCGCGCCGCCGAAGCCGCCGCGCTGGCGCAACTCTGGCGCGCTTTCCCACAGGACGACGACGTCGCCGAGCGCCTCGTAGCCCTGCGACGGGCGAGCGGCAATCATGCGGGCGTGGTCGAGGTGTTGCGCGCGCGGGCCGAGCGTGCCCGCAGCACCGACGGAAGCGATGTCTGGGCCGAACTGGGCGTCGCTCTCGAGGCGTGCGGCGACCTTGTCGATGCAGTCGGCGCCTGGCAGGAAGTCTCCGCACGCGACCCGGCGCACCCGACCGCGTCGGACGAAATCGAGCGACTCCTGCGAGCGAGCGCGCAGCACGCGATGCTCTATCGCTTCCTTGGCGAGCGAGCGGAGGCGCTGAGCCCTGGACCGGAGCGGGCGGCCATGCACGCGAGGGCCTCGGATGCCGCGCGAGCCATGGGTGAACACGCCACCGCGCTGCTCGAGGCCGAGCGCGCCGTATCGATGGATGCGGGCAACGACGCGCTGGCGACAGCGCTGATGGACTCCCTGGAAGTGCTCGGCGAACGCGAGCGACTGCTGGCCTTCGTGCGCGAACGCGCGGAACGGCTGCCCGACGGACCGGCCCGAATCGAGCTCTCCAGGCGTGCGGCGAGGGCGGTGGGTCAGACCGATCCCGCAGGCGCTGCGGAGGTTTGGGAAGAGGTTCGAGCGGGCGCGAGGAGGGTGGGCCTGCGCGACGACGCCGAGGCGCTCGATGCGCTGCTCGGACTGGCAGATCTCACCGGCGACACCGAGCGCGTAGTCCTGCTGCTGGGCGAGGCAGCGTTAGCAACCGATGATCCGGTCGCGCGGCGGGGCCTGCGGATGAGACGCGCCCGGATGCTTGCCGAGGAGCTAGGACGCGTTGACGAGGGAGTCGATGTACTCGAGGCCGCGGCGCGCGAAGGCGACGACGGCGCGCTCGACATCTGGGAGGCGATGGAGGCGCTCGCGGCCTCGAACGGGCGCTGGGAGCGCGCGTATGCAGCACTGGAAGCCCAGGTCACCGAGACGCAGGACGAAGACGACCGCGTCGAGCGCGCGGCGCGTCTGGTCTCGCTGGTCGAGTCCGAGGCCTCCCTCGGCCACCTCCTGATCGACGCGCTGCGGGTGCAACACAAGGCCGATCCCAACGACCTCGGGCTCTCGCAGCGACTGGCCGACCTGTGCGAGGCCAGTGGACAGTGGGCCGAAGCCGTCGGGCTGTTGGAAGAGCTTGCGGAAATGGAGGGAGACGACGAGGAACTCTCCACTCTGGTGCAGCGCATCGCGCGCGCCGCCGACGAGCACCTCGATGAGCCCGAGCGCGCCTGGCGGGTGCTCCTGCCCCAAGTGCAGGGGGGAGACATCGCGTGCCTCGACCTGATGATCGCGATGAGCGCGCGGCGAGGTATGCACGCAGAGGTGCTCCCGGTGCTGACGGACCTCGCACAGCGGGTGAACGATGGCGAGGCACGCGCGTCGCTGTGGAGTGAAATCGCGGAGCGTCGGGCGCTGCTCGGTGACGCCGCCGGGGCGCTCGAGGCGGAGTGTGAGGCAGTCACTTCGCTGCCGAGTTCGCTTGCGGGCCTCGACCGGATCGACGCACTCGCAGTGCGGGCCCAGAGCCCCGCGCGCGTGGCGACGGCCTACAGCGCAGCCGTCGAGTCGGCCGCCGATGCAACCGCCGCACACGACCTCGCCATGCGCGGCCTGCACGCCATCGAGGCCTCGGGCGGCACATCCGACGCCCTCGAGTTCGCGCTCGGCACGCTCGCGAAAATGCCCGTGGACGACGAACTGCTCGATGCGGTGATTCGCCTCGCGCCAGGGCTCGGCCACGATCAAGAACTGTACGTTGCCCTCGACCGACGCCGCCGAGCGGCCCAGAGCGACGGCGAGCGTCTTGCGGTGACGCTGCGTGCGGCGGAGGTCGCCGGCGCAGGTCTGGGCGACCAGGAGACGGCGTTTCAGTACCTCGAACACGCGGTCGCCCTGGCGGTCGGGCGCAAGGAGCCCGACGAAGTTCGACTCGCAGCAGCCGAAGCAATGGCGCGCCGAGTGGACGGGGCGCGACCGGAGATCGGGATGATCGCGGCGTTGGTCGAGCGCCTGGCCGGCCGGGGCGATGATCTAGGCGAGAGCGAACCGCGGGGGGGCGTCGTGCTCCTCCGCAGGGCCGCGGCGCTGTGCGAAGACGAACTCGCCCTCCCGGAGCAGGCGCTGTCGCTGTATTCGCGCGCGGTTATGCTGTGGCCGAGCGACCCGGACTGCCCCGCGAAACTGGAGCAGGTGGCGGGCGAACTGCAACGCCTCGGCGACGTGGTGACCCTCTATGATCGGGTGATCGACAATGCCTACGACGCAGGGACCGCGCGGGCGTTCACTGCGCGGCGAGCGATGCTCCTCGGCGAGCGTCTCGGACGCGTCGATGAGGCCATCGTGGCGTACCAGCGGCTAACGGAGATCGCACCGAAGGACATCCCGGTGCTGCATGCGCTGCAAGACCTGCTCGAGCGACACGGCCGATGGCAACCGCTGCTTGTCGCGCTCGAGCGGGAACTCGAAGTGGGCGGAGACCGCGCGGCGACGTACCGCCGCATGGCGACCATCTGGGAGCAGCACCTGCGCAACACCTTCGAGGCGAAGGACCTCTGGAAGCGCGTCCTGAAGGCAGCCCCGGACGACACCGAAGCCCGCGCCGCACTGGATCGGCTGGAACGCAGGGCCACCGACCTGATCGACGAAGAGCCGATGGAGTCCATCGACGACGACCTGCTCTCCGAGGATGAGGCCGACCCGGCGCCTTCGGTGACGGCATCGCAGCCGCCGCCCGCCGCTCCGATGGACGAAGACCCGCGCGCTTCGCTGTTCGGCGATCCGATCTCGGACCACCCGGAGCGTCCCGCGGAGACCTCCGGATCTGGCGCACCCCCGCCGGATCTCGTCGCCCTTCTCGGATCGAGCACGCCCTCTGACCAGCGCCCCAATCCGCTCTCGCGGCCGTCCATCGACCTGGCCGCCGAGTTTGGTGGCACCGACGACCGCCACGACCCGCGCTCAGCCTTCTTCGACGAACACGCCGAAGACGGCGAAAATGCCGCAGAATCGACGCCTGATGGCCGGGTCAACCACGATCTGGGCGATGGGGGAGAAGCCTTCCCGGACGATGATCCGCTGCTCCAGGAGGTGGTCGTAAGCCAGCCCCCACCGTCCATCCCTAGTCGGCCGCCGCCGCCCCTCCCGCAGTGGTCGGCTGCACGGACAACATCGGTACCATCGCTTGCGTCGACGCCCCTGGATGCACTCGATGCACTCGATGCACTCGACTCACTCGACGTCGAGGAGTCCCTCGAGGCCGACTTCGCCGACGACGAAATCGAGGCCGTAGACGAGACCGTGTCCCTCGACGACCTCGCTGCGATGGTCGCGCGACCGGCCGCGCCCTCGAGTATCGCCCCGCCGCCATTTCCGCCCCGACGCGGACGCTAGAGCCCACTTCACACATCTCCAGACTCGGATTGCACGCGGCCGTGCGGCTTCGTGTATCCATCGGGATCTATGCTGTTCTCGCGCTCACCCCTCTCTATTGCGCTCGCCCTCTGCGCTGGGAACGGGTTTGTCTCCGCGCAGCCGCGGAGGCCCGTCGCCACCACCGTTGTCATGGCTCACCCCACCGCCGAGCCCCCGGCAGGATGGGATCTCACGCGCTCCAATGACGTCCTCGCGCGCATTCAGCAGGCCGCCACGGGCGACCCACGCAGCGGCGCCCTCGACATCTCCAGCGCTCTGCTGGCCGGTGTAGAGCCCCACGTCGCCGCCGCGGGCCTCGACACCCTCAGCGTCCTCGCGCGACCAGAGTCCGCCGATGCCATCCTCCGATTCCTCGATCATCGCCGCGTGTCGCTGCGCCGCCGGGCACTGATCGCCGCCGCCCGACTGCACACGCCCGCCATGCTTCGAGCCATCGACGCGCGCCTCGGGGACTCGGACTCGGAGGTCCGCGCCGAGGCCGCGCGAGCCCTCGCCGACGTCGCCGACGTGACCTCCGTGCGAGCCCTCTGGGCAGCCTTCGAACACGACGCCAACAGCGGTCTCGGAGCCGAAGGGTCGGCGCTCCTGCAGGCGTCCGCGCTCGCCATCGGAACGCGCGGAAGCGAAGCGGACCTCGACCGGCTGCTGACGTTTCTCCGTCGGGTTCCTTTCGGTGCGCTCACGCCTGCCTACGCCGCCGCGCTCCGCCGCACGGACCTCCCCAACCCGCTCAAGGTGCGCGTGGTGCAAGCCATCGCGGGCATCGCCACGCCGCAAGCCCGCGAGCTGCTCACCCACTTCGCAGACGAACACCGCGGACGCCCCACCCCCGTCATCGATGCCGCCCGCAGCGCCATCTCGAGGATCCAATGAAGCGCCTCGCCCTCCCCCTCGTCCTGGCCGTCCTGGGCTGCGCTGGCGGCATCACGCGCGGCGCCTTCTCCCTGAGCACTCCCGCCTCCGACGCGGTCGTCCTCGCCGCCGTCACCGACCGCGTACGCAGCGCGGCGCCGAACAACCTCTCCCCGGTCGCAGCCATCGTCGCCGATGACCCCACACAGGGTCTCGTCGTGGTCGATCTCGGATCCGGCGCCTTGCTCGGACGCGTCGCCGCCGCCCTCGCCTCGCGCCCGGTCGTGGCGGGCAACCTCGTGATCGGACGCGTCACCGGATCCATCGTGGCGTGGTCTCTTCAGGGCTCCGAACGCTGGCGCATCCCCGATGAGGGCCTCGACCTCGTCGGCGCCAGCCACGACGGCGACCGCGTGGCAGTGGTGCTCGGCGGCACCGGCGTGACCCACCGCCGCGGCGTGCTGCAAGTACTGCAAGCGAGCGACGGAAGCGTTGTCGGGCGTACCGAGATCGCCCACGCACTGGGGCTCCCGACGCTGCTGGGAAACGAAGTCTTTCTCCCGTGGGACGGACAAAACCTCTCGGTGCTCGACGCCCGCACCGGCGACGAACTCTCGCGCGTCCGCAGCCGGGACGACGTCGTGGGCTTCTCCTTCCGCGAAGGAAACGCGGTGTACTACGGCGCACGCGCGCTCTACCGCCTCGGCCCGGAGTCCGCCTCGGGCACCCTCGACGGGACACCCCACTACCAACCGCGGAGCGACGAACTCCCCGGCGCGGCGCCCTTCGCCCTCGACGGCTACACCTCGCTGCGCGCAGGCGTCGATGCTCGCGAGCGAGTGCGCCTGCTCTGGCGACCCGACCCGGTGCTGCCCGGGGTAGTACTCTTACACAACACTGTATTCGCCCTCTACCATCGTGACGTATTCGCGCTCGACGCGCAGACCGGCACAGTGCGCTGGGCATACGTGAGCCCGCAGGACCTCGCAGGCGTGGCCGTAGTGCGCGCGGGCCTGGTGGTCATCGACGACCACGGCGTCGCCTCGCTTCTGGCGCCGGATGACGGCCGCGCGCGCTGGCGGCAGACGCTCCCGGCGAGCGGCCCGCAGGCGGTGCTGCAACTGGCAGCGGACTTCGCGCCGACGCCCAACACCGACGACCCACCGCGGGCACTGGTGCAATCCCTGCTCGAGGCGGCGGGTGGCTCCGACGCACGCCTGCTCCCTGCGCAACGCTTCGCGACGCACGCGCTCGCCGCCCTCCCGGGTGCGCCGGCCACGGAGGCTCTCGTCGCCCTTCTCACCCGCCGCGGGCTTTCGGTCGAACTTCGCGCGGTCGTAGGCGAAGGCCTCGTCGGGCGCTCCGAAGGAACCGACGCGATGCTCGAGGCGCTCGACCACCATTTTGACTACTTGCGCGGAGTCGATGTGGGCCCGGTGGGGCTCCTCGCGAGGGCGCTGGCGCAAGCGCATGAGCGACGCGCGGTGTCCGTCCTGGTGTCGCATCTCTTCGACCCGGCGACCCCGACAGACGACCTCGCGCCCATCGTCGTGGCGCTGCGCGAACTCGGCGATCCCTCGTCGGTGGCGGCCCTGACCGACTTCGTGCGGCTCTACCACGCAGACGTCGGCGCAGTGGCCCCGGTGGGTGGCGACGAACCCATCATCGAACGCGAACTCACCGATCAAGATCACCTCAACGCCGCCGTAGAGCAGGCCATCGAGACCATCGCCCGCATGGGCGGAGCGCCCGAGCGCGCGCTCCTCGACCGGGTGCGGGTGCACCCCGCTGCGCCCGAGGCAGTACGCGTAGCAGCCTCTCGCATGCGCGACGGCGCAGTGCAGGAAAGCCCGACGGGCGAAGACGCCGCGAGCGGGTCGGACATGACCTTCGGGGCGCCCGCTGGGCGTCTCAGCCCGGAAGCCATCAACGACGCCATGGGCCAGCGACGGAGTGAGGTGCTCGCGTGTCTGCGCAACGCGTCCTCGCGGCCGGCACAGCTCCGGGTACAGTTTCGCTACGACGGCGAAGGACGGGTCAGCAACGTGTCCGTGATGCCCGTGGTGTTTCAACAATGCGTTGCGCCGATTGTCGAGCAGGTGACGCTGCCCACGACGGTCGCAGTGCGCGAACTCGGCACGTGGATCTGCTCCACCGCGCAGTAATTACAATCAGAAGTAGTAACGGATGTGAAACGCTCCGCCGACGCTTAACGCGGGGTCGATACCGGCGTAGCTGGCGACTGCGAGACGGGGCACGGCCTCGAACGCCAGGTCCACCGGGGCGCTCTTGAACTGCACCTCGAGACCCAACGGGAGTTCGCCGCCGAAGGCCAGGTTTTCACCGCTGCCAAAGCCTGCATAGAGGCCTGGACCGACGTAGAAGCCCAGGTCGGCAGTGGTGCCGCGAATGAGCATCACGGGGTGAAACAGGTAGTCGGCGCGGAGGAAGACACCGGTGCCGCTGCGGTCGATGTAATCGCGGCCGAAGCGGCCGTTGCGGTACCAGAGAGACGCCACGACCTGCACCGAAGTGCGGGCGTTTATGAAGTACTGGCCAGAGATGCCGATGTCGGGATAGCCGAGCGCGAGGCCGACGCCCAGGCGACGCGCGCCGCCGACCTGGGCGTGAGCGATCGACGGGGTGGCGAGCGAAAGCGCGACGGCCGAAGAGACCGAGAGCAGGAGAGCGGTGGGTTTCGTCATCGGGCGATGCTCTAGGCCAACGCATGGATTGCGCAATAGCGTTGTTGCGAGGCGGCAGGTGCGTTCGTGGGCCACCGGGGAGGTCTTGTTCTGGTAGGTTCCGGCCTCGTTTGAAGGAGGTGTCCGTCGTGTTCAAGAAGCTCGTCGTCGGTGTGGATTTTTCGGAGTCTAGTGATCGCGCGGTGAAGGCCGCGCTGCAGCTTGCGCGCAACGTCGGCGGAACGGTCGTGCTCGTAGGCGTCATCCCAGCCAGAACGGAGATCGTCCCGTCAGGCACGGCGGAGGACCGCGTCGGCGGCACCATCGAGACCCGCCTGCGTGACCTCGCGGCCTCGCTCTCGCAGTCCTCGGGCATCGCCGTCGATTACGGCGTGCAGGTGAGCGCCGACCCCGCCGCGGAGCTGATTCGCTTCGTCGCCAAGTGGGGCGGTGACGTGCTCATCGTCGGCACCGCAGCGCGCACCGGACTCAACCGGGTGCTCGTGGGCTCCGTCGCCGAGCGCCTCTTCCACTCCGCCCCGGTACCCGTCCTCGTCGTCGGGCCCAACGTCGCCCCCTGATCGGTCAGCGCCCCGCAGCGTCGCCGGGCACCACCGGCAGCGCCACGCTCCACATCAACCGCTGCGATCCGCCGTCCAGGGACTCGATCCAGGTCGCCTGAACAGTCCCATCGACCGCGAGCAGGGCACGCAACGAACTCACGAGACCGAGCGGCGAGGTGATCACGCTGCGCGACACGGATGGCTGCGCCGGCGACGACCACTGGCGCATCACGATCGGGGCGCGTACCTGCGCGCCATCGGCACCGAACGCGAGCGCTCCAGCGCCGTTCGACAGCGCCACCAGCCAGGGCGACCCGCCGCTCGGAAACCACCCCGTGTTCGCGGTCTCCCAACGATCGGCGAGGACGTCGTAGGTATTGAATGCCGCCCGCCTCGGCCCGGCGCCCGACGCCGTTGGGCTCGTCGTAGTGAGCGACCAGCTCGTAAGAAAACGGCCGCCCCCGAGCGGCACGGCCATCGCAGCGCGGTTGTCACCCGTGAGCACGCGAAACGCAGGGCGAAACATCACTGCGGACACCCCCGCATCCGCGATTCCATCGCCAGACGCCGACCCGAAAAGATCGCTCGCCCCGGCGCTCGCCACCCCGCGCGCGGGCCCCGTCCACGTGACCAGCAGCCGGTCGCGCGGCAACGGATCGACCGCCACGCTCACCTGGTCGAGACCGCACGTGTCGGCCACCACGCGAATCGCGCTCCAACCGCTTGCACCGCGCACCCGGTGGCGCAGTTGCGATCCGTCTGCGCACGACCCGCCCGGCATCGCGTAGACCACGTGCAGCACCCCCGCGGACCCGACCGCCATGCTCGCCACGCCCGGCCGCTCGCTGCCCTGCAGCGTCACCGGCTCCGGGGTCGTCCAGACATCGCCCAGGAATCGACGCAAATACAGCACCGGACCCAGCGCCCCGTCCGCGCGGGTCAGCACCGCCGGCGTCGGCTCGCTCGTCGCCCACGCCACCACCTCGCCGCTCGCGCCGAGGGGTAGCGCCCACGGAAACGGCGCTGTCCATGCTGTTCCGTTGCGCTCCACCACGCCCACTACGCTCGAACCGTCCGTGCGCGCCGTCGTCAGCACCAGAAATGTTCGCCCCCCGAGCGCCGACACCGGCCACGCCGACTGCAGCGCCCCATCCGCGCGCTGCTGAACCACCTGCGGAGCGCCGAAGCGCCAGCGTGCGTTTGGGTCTTCTCCGGGTGCGCCACACCCCACCAACGCCATGCACCCAACCGCCATCCACACCGACCGGAGAGCCATCACTCGTTTACCTTACCGTGTATTTCCAATCGCCAGCCCGACGTACTGCTGCGTCGCCCCGCGCCGCACCAGAAAAACCGCCTGCCCATCCCGGGCCGCCGCCACCACTGCGTCTGTGTCATTGGCCGGCTGTCGATCGGCCTCCACGATCACGTCGCCGGGCCGCAGCCCCGCGCGATCGGCGGCCCCGCCGCGCTGCACAGCCATGATGATCACGCCTCCCTGGGTGGAAAGGCCCAGCCGCGCCGCGTAGGCGGGCGGGAGCGCCTCGATGGTGATTCCGAACCCCGTGGGCCCTGGCTCCGCGGGCGGCGCGGGTGGCGGGGCGTTGGGCGGTGCGGACTCCCCTGGCCGCAGCGCGGTGATCACGGTGACGTCTCGCGGTTGCCCTCCGCGCAGCGTGGCCACCACGACGCGCTCGCCCGGCGCACGCGTGGCCATGAGCCGTCGCACGTCGTTGCGTCCGTGCACGGGTCGGCCGTCCACGGCGATCACCACGTCGGCGGGGTGCAAACCCGCGGTCGCCGCAGGGCTGCGAGGCACCACCACGCTCACCAGCGCGCCGCTACCGGGAGGGCCGAACGCCGACAGATCGGGGGTGATGTCCTGGGTGTCGAGGCCCGTCCAGCCGCGGGTGACGCGCCCGCTCGCGAGCACCTGCCGAACGACCTGCTGCACCAGTCGCGACGAGACGGCGAACCCGATGCCCTGCCCGCGGCCCACGACCAGGGTGTTGATGCCGAGCACCTCGCCGCGAAGGTTGACGAGCGCGCCGCCGGAGTTGCCTGGGTTGATGCTCGCGTCGGTCTGTAGGTAGTCCTCGACTTCGTTCATGCCGAGGCCGCCGCGGCCGGTGGCGGAGATCACTCCGTGCGTGACCGTGGCCTCGAGCCCAAAGGGCGCACCGATCGCCAACACGAACTCCCCGACCTGCGCGGCGTCACTATCGCCGAAGCCCGCCGTCGGGAGACCGTGCGCGTCGATCTTCACGACCGCGAGGTCGGCGGCCGGATCGCTCCCGAGCACGCGCCCGGAGAAGACGCGGCCATCGCGGAGGTGCACCTGGATGCGCGTCGCGCCTTCGACAACGTGGTGGTTGGTCACGATGACCCCGTCCTCGCGGAGGAGCACGCCGGATCCGCTTCCGTGGCGGCGCTGGGGCTCTTCGGGTGGCGCTCCCCAGAAGCCCGGGGCGTCGAAGAGCATCGGGTCCGCGCGGCGGCTGACCTCGACGTAGAGGGTGACCACCGCGGGTAGAGCGCGCGCGGCGACCTCGCTGAATACCCGCCCAAGGCTGATGGCCGAGTCCACCGACGGCTGCACCTCCGGCGGCTGCGGCTGCGCGCCGAGAGGGGCCGCGGCGAACAGAACTGCGAGGGTGAGAGGGCCGAGCGGACGCATCGGAGTGGAGCCTACGACGACCGCGCCGTGATGGCTGCAACGGCCGAAGAAAGGGAGGAATGAGGGAGTTTTTCAACGACCCGTTGGAGGGCTAAGGTCAGGCCCTCGAAGGATCGATCCCTCTTGCGAGACCTCACCCCCAACCCCCTCTCCCAAAAGGGAGAGGGGGCTCGGATCG
>CANJUR010000123.1 GCA_947477565.1 Deltaproteobacteria bacterium | reverse complement strand
TTGGCGACGGTGCCGCGGGCTTCAGCCCGCGGACCAGATGGCTCGAACGTCCAGACCTCGAAGCTCTCCAGCGGGTTGCACCCCCGGGGGAAATCACGGGCGCCCAACAAGGTCCCTGCGAAACGTGGGCTGGCCGATGGCGATGGCGGCGATGGCTGATCGCCATGGTCCGCGGGGTGAGCTGGTGGTGATCACGGCGTCGTCGGCCGTCTCGCGCTGGGCGAAGCGCGTCGCTACGCACGAGAAGGGCGAGACCCGCTGGGGCGTGACACCGACGGTGCTGCTCCTCGGCGTGGCGGAGGCCGAAGTGGTGTTGCGCGAGGGCGCTCCAGAGCTGGCGGTGTTCGCTGCGTGGGTGCTGCAAGGCCGCTACGGATCGAGCGCGCTGGCGCTCGCGCGGCGGGCCTTTGAGCGGGCCGAAGACATCGCGGATGCCGCGTTGCGAGTTCAAACCCGCTGGAGCATCTTGTCGGTTCTGCACCCAACCATCGTCAATAAGCTGAGGACCGCCGTCATGATCGACCTCGACCAGTTGCCCAGGAACCCCGCTCTCGAACGCTGGGTGGCCGAGATCACCGCGAACGGTGAAGCCCGCGGTGAAGCCCGCGGTGAAGCCCGCGGAGAAGCCCGCGGTAAGGTCGCGGGCGAGGCCCGGTTGCTGCTACGGGTGCTTCGGCTACGCGGCGTGGCGGTTACCGTCGCCGACGAGGCGCGCATCCTCGCGGCGACGGACACCGCGGAGATCGAGCGCTGGGCCGACCGCGCGCTCACCGTCGCCGACGCGAGCGAGCTCTTCGTCGAGCTTTAAACCGCCGTATCCGTGTTTCCCTCGCCGCGGATTTGCGCTCCTCGGACCCTGTGACACACCCTGCCACGCGCATGAACCGTCGCACCTGCGCGGGCGTTGCTGGCCTCATCGCCACCCTCGTCGGCTGCGCCTCTCCCCCGTCTCTTCCGGTCATCTCCGCGGTCGCATCGACGCCCGTCGCGCCCGTCGACGCAGGCGTCATCACCTCACCGCCCGACGCGGCGGCGGTCGATGCCGCGCCCCCGCCGACCGTGACGGTCGCCGCAGTGGAAGCTCCACCGGTACGGATGTTTCGCGGGCGCAGCGAGGACGACTGGCTGCGGCTGATGTCCGAGCGCCCGGTGGTGCGCACGGTCGAGCACTTCCACAGCACCCTCTTCGTCTTCCATATGGACCTCGGCGACGGGGTCGAGATCAGCTTTCAGCCCGAGCGGCCGGGGCAGGAGACGTTCTGGCGGCGGGAGGTGACGTCGTACCATCTGGCGCGGCTGCTCGGCATCGAGCATCGGGTGCCGCCGACCGTGGGGAAGCGGGTTCCGCTGAGCGCGTTTGGTCGCCACGCGCGGGGCGTCGGGCTGGTCGTGGATCGGCACGGAATGGTCGCCGGGTCGGCGAGCGTGTGGATGCCCGTCCTCAACTCCGTGCACATGCACCTGCTCCCGGCGCGGCACGAGTGGGCCTCGTGGATGAACCCCGCACGCCCTCTCCCGGAGGCTTCGCGGGAGCGCGCGCGGCAGGTCTCCGAGGTGCTCGTATTCGACTACCTCGCGGCCAACTACGACCGCTGGAACTGCTGCAACATCACCGCCGATGAGCACAACGACCTTGTCTTCCGCGACAACGACGCCGGGTGGTTTCCGGACGTGATCAACCGGCTCGGTGACCCCGGCGTGGCGCGTCGGGTGCCGCGGTACCTCTACGATTCCGTGCAGCGCGCCACCCCGGAGCTTCTCCGCGCCTCCGTAGCGCGCGACCCGCTCGCGGGCACGGTGCACCTCGTCGCCGCGCGGGCCTACGTGGGCTACGAGCTACGTCGGCAGGCCCTGCTCGCCAACCTTCGCCGGATGATCGCGCGGCACGGCGAGGCCTCGGTACTCCCCTGGCAGTAGTCCCCTCGCGTCCCCGCGCTGGGCGTGGTCGGGGGTCTTCGCTGCGCCGCGTTGACGCATCTCAGGGCCTGGATGGTCGTGACCTCGTCTCGCCCGTCGGCGACCTCGGAGGACATGCACGCCGCCTTCAGTGAGCCGTTCGCCGTCGCGGAATATGGAGGGGCCGCTACGGCGTCGTGATGATCGCCGCGTGGGCGGTGGGGAAGTTGTGCGCGGTCCAGAAGGGAAAGCCTTCGTCGATGACCGCGGTGTGGGGGAAGTTGCGGCGGCGCAGTTCGTCCACGACGTGCCCGGAGGCGGCGTGCGGGCAGGCGCAGTACGCGAGAATCCAGGTGCCGTCGTGGGGAAGCCGAGTGGCCATTTCCTCGATGCTGTAGAACGGAAACGGCATCGCGCCGACGATGTGGTTGGTGGACCAGTCGGAGGTCGCTCGCGCGTCGAGGATGACCAGCTTGCGGTTTTGTTCGAGTGCTCGCGCGACCTGCTCGGCGGGGACGAAGCGCCCCTCGCGGAGGGTAAACGCGGGCGCTGCGCCGGCAGGGTTGATGATCAACCGATCGAGGCCCGGCGGCGGCTCGTAGTTGGGTGGCGGCGGCGGGCCGGGGACGTGCTCCGAGCTTCGGATGAACGCGATGAGGTCTTCGATTGCGGCCGGGCCCAGGGAGGCGAAGGCCAACATCGGCGTGCCCGGTCGGCCATGGGTGATCGTGTGCCGGAGGTACCCGTCGCGCACCGCGTGGAGGAACACCGGGTTGGACACGCTCGTCGCGAGGCCCGTCCCCTGGCCGCGCGTGCCGTGGCAGTTGAGGCAGCGGTCGTTCCAGACGCGGGCTCCGGCCTCGGCGGTGCCGGTGCTGCGGCGCGGTCCTACGTCGATGAAGGGCCGTCGCGCGCGGCTTCGGAGGTACGCCACAAGGTCGTTGATGACCGGCGGATCGAGCGGGCCGCCGTGCGCACGGCTCCAGGCCGACATGGTGGTTCCGGGGCGTCCGTTGGCGATTGCGTCGCGCAGGAAGGCGCTCGACGCGATGGCGAGGAAATCCTGGTTGCCGAGGGCATTCGCGTGGTCGGCGGCGTAGCCCTGGCCTTCGGATCCGTGGCAAAGCGCGCAGTACCGAAGGTAGTGGGCCCTCCCCCGCACGATGTGTCGATGCGCGGCGGCGGCCTGTGCGCGGCCCAGGGCGGAGTGCCGGTGCCACACTGCGCGAGCGCGACGACACGACGTGAGGGAGGTCGCGCCCAGGATCAGCAGGAGCAGCAGGACACCGCGGGAGAGCGCCGCGAGCGCGTGGGTGAGGGCGGTGCGGAGGGGAGGGGCGACGGGACGCATCGCGCGAAAGCTATCACCCACCCCGAATGGGCGGTGAGGCCTCCGTCTGGACTACGGCGTGACGACGGTGGTGATGGCCATCGGGCTGTACTGCCGACGCTCGCGGTACGCCTGAATCTCCTCCGCGCTCGCCGCCCTGTTGAGGACGAAGAAGTCGTCGATGTTTCCTTCGAGGCCGAGCTGCGGCTCGCCGTCGTTCATGTCGGCGCCGAGCACTACCGGGGCGGGGTAGTACTGAATCGGCGCCTCCGGGGGCCAACGACACATTCCCGGACCCATCGGGCAGTAGACGTTCTCGGGGAAGAGATCGAGGTCCGTGGGGAAGCTGTAGGTGCGGTCGTCGTAGAAGCTGCGGCGCGTGGCGTGCGGCGTGGTGGTGGTGTCCACGGTGATGGCCATGAAGTGCCACTTGCCGGCGAAGGCCGCGCTGGTCATCGGCTCGCGGGTGGTGATGTGCGCGTAGGAGTCGACGTTGGTGCAGGGCACCACGCATGAATTGCCCTGAAAATAGGTGTCATCGACGTTGTCCGAGCGGAAGAAGATCGCCCACGGATTGAAGATCGAATTGTCCACCACGGGCACGTCGGGCATCGTCTGCATGCGGGTGGCGAGGTTGGGCATCCCCTGGCAGACCACCGTCTGGAAGTTGTCGCCGAAGGCGTTGGCGGGCGACGCAGCGAAGACCCAGAGGCCGAGCGTGAGCTGCCGCGTGGCGGCGTCGAAGGGCCGCCCGTCCGGGCTCTGCCAGTTGATGAGTCGGTTGGGGGTCGCGAGCCCGGAGGCCGGGAGCACTGGGTGGCGCGGGAAGTTGAGCGAGTGCTGGTTGCGCGTGAAGTGACCGCCTGCGTTGGCGGGATTGAGCAGCGAGGGCGGGGCCTCGGTGCTCCAGAGCGGGGGTTTCTGGTCTACGTCGGTCTGCGGGAGGTCGTACTCGGTCTCGTGGATGAAGGCGTCGAAGGGCGGTGCGAGCGGGCCTCCGGAGGGGCAGGTGCGGGTGCCCATGCCTTCGTCAAAGGAGTACGCGCCGAGCAGGTTGGCCGCTTGAAGCGGAACCCGGTCGAAGGTGTCGTCGAAGCTCTGCGCGGCGGGCACGGCGGTGGCGCCGCCGTAGTGCATGGTGAGCACCGTGCCGCCCGCGGCGATGGCCGGAACGCGCACCCAGACGACCCCCATCGCGCAATCGGCGACCCAGTGCGGGGCCCACTGGTTGGACAGGGTTCGAAACGCGAGGCGGTCGCACGCGGGGCCGACAGCGGCGCGCACCGCCGGGGGAAGATCGACGCGAACCTGGTAATTTTGCAGCGGGCCGGTGGCGCCGCGGACGTCGACGCGACCGTGCGTGGGAAGACCGCAGTCGGTGCGACCGGCGCAGGGCTCGGCGCGCACCGGGGCCACGTACGGCGGGCATGGTCGACGCGACGGGACATCGGCCCGGTCGGTCAGGGCGACGTCGTCGCTGGCGTCCGAGCGGTTGCCGCCGAGGTCGTCTGGGATGTCACCATCCTTCTGGATGTCGGGCGGCACCAGGCTCCCACGGGTCGCGCATGCCGCCGGGAGGAGGCCGAAGACCATGAGCGTAACGGCCCGGAAACGCAGCGGAAGCAATCCCATGCGCGAAACCCTATCGGTCACCGGGCGTCCCGTCGAGTCACGAGATTGGGGCCGGTGATACGGTGCGCCGCGCCATTGTTTCCCCGCGTGCTCTCGCTCTCCCTTGCCGTCACGTTCGCCTCGGGGTCGGCGTTTGCCGTCGAAGCGCAGGTCGCACCGCTCGACGGACTCGGCCACCGCTCCTTTCCATCGGGCCACACTGCGCCGCTCGCGGCCCTGTCCGTCGCGTCGCGGCGGGCGCGCACTCCTGAGCCGGTGACAGTACGGGGTTCTCGCTGGGGTTCTCGCTGGGCCTCGCGAAGTCGGCGCTGCATGTGCGGCGGGTCCCGCTCACGGTGTCGGTGTCGGGTTCTGGCGCCACGGTGTCGGGGGTCTGGCAGCGGGTAAAGGGCAGCCCAACCGGGGGCCGTGCGTCGAACCGAGAATTCCTCGAAGAATTTGTAACGTTCAATCCGTTTGACGCTTCGAAGCGCGTACCGTTGCGGGCCTTCGGGGTCCCCCCGCACTCGTTGGCCCGCAAAGATACCCACGCGGCTCGTTTCGACCGTCTACGCCCATGAAAATTCTCATCGTCGACGACCACCCAGCCAACCTCCACGCACTCGAGCAGGTGCTGAAAGACCTGCCGGTCCAGGTCGTTCGCGCGAACAGCGGCGACGAAGCCCTGGCGCTCTCGCTGAAGCACCGCTTCGCGCTGGCGATTCTCGATGTGCAGATGCCCGAGATGGACGGCTACGAGCTTGCGCACCGTCTGCAGGAAAACCCCTCGACAAGTTCGACTCCGATCCTCTTCCTGAGCGCCACCTACCCGGACGACGCGCATCGCATGCACAGGTATGCGAGCGGTGCGGTGGACTACCTGGTCAAGCCCGTCGATCCGGTGGTGCTCATCGGCAAGGCAAGGGTCTTCGTCGAGATCGCGCGGGCGCGCTACGAACTCGAAGCGCTCGTGCGCGAACGCACGCAGGAGTTGAATGTAAAGGCCGAGTCGGTCGCCGATCAGCATGGGTTTCGGCTGTTGCTTTCGGAGGTGTCCGACCTCCTGCTGAAGCGCCATGCACCGGGTGTTGTCCGCGGGTATTCTCGTCCGCCCCCGGCCGACGGCGGCGGGCCAGACCTGGCCACAAACGACTCTCCCGCGGACACCGAAGCCAACGTGGCCTTCTGGATGGTCGATGCCGCGGCGCAGCAGGTGCTGTGGGTCGATCCGGCGTTTGAGCGGGTCTTCGGGCGGGCCGCGGCGACGGTGTTCGGCTCCGCCGAGCGCTGGCTCGAAGCCGTCCACCCGGACGATCGACAAGCACTCTCGGCCGCGAGCGCGATGCCGCCGGTGATGTGCGGCGCCTACGACGTCGAGTACCGCGTCGATCTTCAGGGTGGCGAGGTGCGATGGATCCGCGACCGGGCGTTTGTCCTGGGCCACGACGATCGCATCGCGGGGCTGCTCGAAGACGTGACGGCGCGCAAGGTCACGGAGGCCTCCGAGGCTCGACAGGCGGCGGAGCGCGAAGCGGTGGCGCAGCGGTTCGCCGCGGTGATCGAGACGACCCACGACGGCTTCTGGAGAATCGCAGCGGACGGAGAGATCAGAAGCGCCAACGAGGCGTACGCGCGGCTCGTGGGCTACCGCCTCGACGAGATCGTCGGGAAAAACATCTCTGCCTTCGCGATTCGCGCCCCGACCCCGGAGTTGGTGCGGCAGAAGATCAAGGAAATCGCGAATCACCCGGGGACGCTGCGTTTCGAGACCGAGCACCGTCACAAGGACGGCCACGCCATCGCCATCGCGGTGTCGGCGACGTACCTCGCGGACTTCGGTGAGCACGTCGCTTTCTTGCGCGACGTCACCGAACTCCGGCGTGTGGAGGAGTCGCGGCAGGCGCTGCTCGCCGAGCGAGAGGCCACGGCGGAGGCGCTCGAGGAGATTCTCGACACGACGCGGGACGGCTTCGCGCGCCTCGACGCCCACGGCGTCATCCTCGAGGTGAACCGCAGTTACGCAGGCATGCTCGGGTACGAGCCGGTGGAGATGCTCGGCAAGCACGCCGCGGAGGTGGGATTTGCCGGCGCCGACCGCGCCGGGGTGGCGAGCACCCTCGACGCCGTCGCGCGCATCGGCCACGCGAAAATCTTCTCCGAGCAACGTCATCGCGACGGGCAGGTGGTGCCGGTCGAGGTGTCGGCGACGCACCTGGTGGGGCGCGACGAGATCGTCGTGTTTGTGAGGGACGTCAGCGAGTGGAGAAGGCGCGAGGCCGACGAGCAGGCGTTGCGCGAGCAGGTTGCGGCGGCTGCGAGGCGGCTCGCGGCGATGTTTGAGATGTCGTCCGATGGCGTGTGGACCCTCGACCTTTCCGGCCGCGTGACCAGCGTAAACGACGCGTACTGCGCCATGATCGGCCGGACGCGGGAGGACGTCGTCGGCGGGCTCATCACGTTGCACTCGACCTTCGAGGGCACGCCGGACGACCTCTCCGTGCACCTGCGAAGCGTCGCTCGGGGCGTCGGCGTCGAGCGCTTCGAGCGCGGGCACCTTCACCGGGACGGGCACCTGGTGAACCTGGAGATCTCCTCGACCTACCTGCCCGCCCACGAAGAGTTTGTCGTCTTCGCGCGCGACATCTCCGAGCGCAAGCGCATCGAGTTGGCCGAGCGGGCTGCGCTGCGCGTGCGTGAGGCCGCCGCGAAGAGGCTCACGGACATCGTCGCGGTCACCCGAGATGGCTTCTGGACGGTCTCCGCGCAGGGCTTCATCACGTCGGTCAACCCGGCCTACTGCGACATGGTGGGCTTCCCCGCGGACGCGATCGTCGGGCGAAGCGTGGCCGATCTCTCCCTGCGCGAGATGCCGTCCGAGGACGTCCTGAGCACGCTGCGCGCCGTGGTCGATGCGGGCGGATACCTTGCCTTCGCGACGACGCACCTGCACGCCGATGGCCGCCGGATCGCTCTCGAAGCCGACGTGCTGCACCTCGCGGAGTGCGACGAGTTCGTTTTCTTCCTCCGGGACGTGACCGAGAAGCGGCGCGCGGAGGAGGCCGAGGCCGCGCTGCGGAGCGAGCGCGAGTCGCAGGCGCGCAAGTTTGAGGCGATGACGCGAATGAGCCTCGATGGCTTCCTCGTGCTCGATTCGTCGGGGCTCATTCGCGACGCCAACGAGGCGTACGCCGCGCTCGTCGGCTGGTCGCGCGACGAGATCCGCGGGGCGCACATCTCAGAGTTCATGGGTGATCCGTCGGAGGAGGCGATCGCGCGTTACCGGCAGGAGATCACCGACAAGCAGGCGATGCGCGTCGAGACGACGCACCGGCACAAGAACGGCGAGCTCATCGACGTCGAGCTCTCGGCCTGGCACTCGCTAGAAGACGGCCTGATGCTGACCTTTGTGCGCGACCTGCGCGAGCGCAAGAGGCACGAGGCCGAGGCGCGGCTCGCGGCTTTCCACGACGTGCTGACCGGGCTGCCCAACCGCCGGATGCTCATCGAGCGGTACCGTCGCGCGGTGGCGTCCGCGGTGCGCAAGAAGTTGTACGGCGCGCTGCTCTATCTCGACCTCGACAACTTCAAGTCCCTCAACGACGCGTTGGGGCACGAGGTGGGCGACGGGTTTCTCCGCGAGGTCGCCGGGCGTCTGTTGGCATGCGTGCGCGACGGCGACACCGTGGCGCGACTCGGGGGAGATGAGTTCGTCGTGCTGCTCGAGGAGCTTGGCCCCGTGTCCGCCGACGCCGCGTCGCTGGCGGGGGTCATCGCAGAGCGGATTCGCGCGAGCCTTTCTAAGGAATACCGGGTGGGCGGCCACGTGCACCGCGGGAGTTTGAGCGTGGGTATCGCGCTCTTCGAGGCGCAGCGCGACGACCTCGACCGGGTGCTGGCCCGCGCCGACTCGGCGATGTACCAGGCCAAGGAAGCTGGGCGCGACGCAGTGTGCTTCTTCGACGTCGATCTGCAGTCACGGCTGGCGGAGCGATCGGCGCTCGAGCGGGAGATGCGCGCGGGGCTGGCGGCGGAGCAGTTCAATCTCTTCTACCAGGTGCAGGTCGATGCGGCGACGCTGGCCTGCGGGGCCGAGGCGCTCATCCGTTGGTGGCACCCCGAGCGCGGGCTTGTGATGCCCGGATCGTTCATCGCGGTCGCGGAGGAAAACGGCTTCATCCGGCAACTCGGGGCGTGGGTGCTGCGGGCGGCGTGCGCGCAGCTTCAGTCGTGGCAGGCGTCGCCGCGCACGCGGGAGATCCTGCTCTCGGTCAACGTGAGCGCGAAGCAGTTTGCGCAGGCGGATTTCGTCGAGCAGGTGGCGGGCATTCTGCGGGAGAGCGGCGCTCCGGCGCACCTGCTGCGGCTCGAACTGACGGAGTCCACGGCGCTGCGCAACGTCGATCAGACCGTCGAGAAGATGCTGTCGCTCAAGAGCCTCGGCGTCCGGTTCTCGATGGATGACTTCGGCACCGGGTACTCGTCGCTCACGTACCTGAAGCGGCTGCCCTTCGACGAGATCAAGATCGACCAGGCCTTCGTGCGCGATCTCGGCCGCGACGACGTCGGCGCGGCGATCGTGAAGTCCATCATTACGATGAGCGGCGCGCTCGGGATGGACGTGATTGCCGAGGGCGTGGAGACCGCCGCCGAGCGCACCGCGCTCATCGCGACGGGCTGCCGTAAGTTTCAGGGCTACCTCTTCGGCAAGCCGGTACCCATCGCGGTCTTCGAGACCGCGCTCGACGACGAATGAGAGGATCGCGCGGCCTGCGTAGCCGCCGATGAGGTACGGCGAGGTCGCGGTGGATTGATGGTGGTACCCGCGCGCGCCGTCCGCGTGGCCGTTGCAGGCGGCTCGCACGGATTCCGCCGACGCGTCACGACCGCGGGAGCACCGGTCAAGGCACGGCGGTGAACGCCGGCGTGGTGGTACCGCTCGTGGTGGACGACCCGCGGAGGGTGATGCGCCCGACGCTGCCGTTGCCACCCGGGGTGCCGCAGTTGCCCGGGTCATCCCCGCCGACACCGCCGCTGGTCGTCACCAGGCCCAGGCCCAGGTTGGCGCTCTCGACCCGGAGATAGATGGCGCCGCCCGCGCCGCCGCCGCCGCCACCGGAGCCGCAACCCGCGTAGTTGAACTCGTTCTGTCCGGTCTGCCCGCTGGCACGGATCGCCGAGGTGCCCTCGATGGAGATGGCTGGGGAGGCGATGTAGATGAGCCCCGCCCCGTTGGCGCCGGCGGATCCGTACCCGTCCTCGTCCGAGCCGCCGTTGGCCCCTGCGCCGCCCAGAAACATCGTCGTCTGCGCCGCCGTCCCCACCGCCGCGCCCGCGTTGCCACCGGGCTGACACACCGCGCCGCCCGCGCTGCCCGCGAGCCCGCCGGTCGCGTGGCCGCCACCGCCGCCGCCGCCCGCCCAGCAGCACTCGCAGGCCGTGCGTCCGCCACCGCCGCCACCGTTGCCGTTGGCCACGGTGTTCTGCACGCCGTAGCCGAGGGTTCCTTCGCCCTGCTCGCCCGGCCGGAAGCTCGTATTGACCCGCGCGTGGCCGCGAAACCCGCGCTCGCTCATGGTGATGGCGCCGCTCATCACCCGCACGCTGTCGCGCGCGACGAAGGCCAGGATGCCGCCGGTGTTGCCATCCCACGCGGGCGCCACCACCGTCGCCCCGTTGATCGCCACGGTGGTGTACTGCGGCATCACCACGGCCTGCGCGCGGTTGGTTCCGGTGCTGTCGTATCCCGCGGAGAGCGACGCCTCGACGGTGATGCGTGCGCCCATGACGGCGACAATCTGCCGCACCTCCCAGTTGCCCGCCCCGACCCCCTGCGTCTGATGCAGGAACACCATCTGCCCCACGCCGAACCCCGTCGGATTCGAGAGATCAACGGCGGTGCTCCCGATTGCCGCCGCCGCGGGCGAGCGCACGGTGTTGATGGTCACCGTGCCGGACATCGGCGTGAACGCGACATCGAGGCCGGTTCCGTAGGGTCCGAGCACGCACGCGCCCGCGGTGCAGGGAGCGCCCGCGAGGCACGCGTGGCCGCACGTCCCGCAGTGGGCGTTGCTGGTGCCCAGCGCGGACTCGCAGCCGTTGGTGGCGTCGCCATCGCAGTCAGCCCGGCCCGCGAGGCACGTGAGACTGCAGACCCCGAGCGCGCATCCCGGTGTGCTGCTGGGGCGCGCGGCGCACAGCCGTCCGCAGGCACCACAATGGTCAAGGTCGCTCCGGGTATCGACCTCGCAGCCGTTGATCGGGCTGCCGTCGCAGTCCGCGAACCCCGTCGCACAGGACGCCACCGCGCACGCTCCGCCCGCGCACGCCGCCGTCGCGTTGGGCAACGCGCAGACGTTTCCGCAGCGCCCGCAGTGGGCCGTCGTGACGCGGGTGTCCACCTCGCAGCCGTCCGCCGGATCGCCGTTGCAGTCCCCGAAGCCGGCGACGCACGCGTAGGCGCAGTCGCCACCGGTGCAACTCGCGACGGCGTTGGCGCGCGCGGCGCACTCCCGTCCGCAGCCGCCGCAGTGCGCCACGGTGGACCGGATATCGACCTCGCAGCCATTGGCCGCGGCGCGATCGCAGTCGTCGAAGGGGGAGGTGCATCTCGCGATGGCGCAGGCTCCGTCTACGCACGCGAGCGCGGCGTTGGGCAGCGCGCAACGGGTGTCGCAGCCGCCGCACGACGCGACGTTGGAGCGGATGTTTACGCAGGCGCCGGCGCAGCAGGCCTCGTCCGTCGGGCAGCCGCGGGTGGCCGAGCATCCGGTGACGCAGACGCTGCCGACGCACAGGTTGCCGAGGGGGCAGTCGTCGTTGCCGAGGCACGCCACGCAGACCCGCGTGGTCAGATCGCAGCGACCCGCCGCCGACAGAACGCCGCCGTCGGTGCTCGTCGCACGGCAGGCGTCGTCGTTGCGACAGCCGGGCGCGCAGGTGCTGCTCGCGCCGACGCAGTACTGGCCCGCGGGACACGTGTCGTTGCTGGCGCGGCACTGCACGCAGCGGCCTGTGTTCGCCTCGCAGAGGGCGCCCTCGGCGTGGCCCACGCACTCTGCGTCGGCGGCGCAATGAAACGGAACATCCACGGAGACATCGGGCACGTCGGGTGCGGCAGGCACATCGGGGACATCGGGCATGTCGATGGCGAAGCCGACATCGGCCACGCCGAGGTCGCCGGACGCCGCGTCCGAAGGACCGCCCACGACCGAGCTGCCGTCCGAGCACGCGAGAACGAGACCCGCGAGTCCCACCAGGAGTCCGAGCTGCCTACGCATCATCCAGCGAGAGTCGCACAGCTCGGGGACGGATAGACCCACGGACACATCGCCCCCCGCCGCCGCTCTCCCGTGGCCACGCTCCACTGGCCGCGCGGGGCAGTTGTTCTTGCAGTCGACGGTGCGCTTCAGGGATACTGCCGAGGTCGATCAGTGGGGGGGCCAAAGATCGGTTCTCCCCGTGTTCGACGAGAGGAGCTCACCGTTTATGGAGTCCACCCGAGTCGATGCGAAGAGGTTTCTGCACGCCGTGTCCGAGTCGCTGAAGGAGATGGAGTCTGTCGAGGCCCGCATCGCGCGGTTTGCGCCGCTGCTCACGGTCAGCGAGCGCAAGCGGTACATCAAGGGCAAGCCCGACGTGATCGCCGCCGCAGCCGCGCTGGTGTCGCGCGCGAAGTCGCACCCGGTGATCGTGGCCGCCGCGGAGTTTGACGCCGCCGCGGTGAGCGAAGACCTCGCCAACCTCGCCGCCCTCGAGAAGCTTGAGCAGAAGCTGGCGGAGATTCAGCAACGCCTCGCCGATGCGCGGTTGGCGTGGGAGGCCGAGGTGATGGTTCCGGTGCTGGACTTCTACGGCGCAGCGCGACACCCGGCGCGCACCGACGCCGAACTGGCCGCGACGATCAAGCCGGTGCGCGACGCGCTCTCCACGCCTCGCAACGACCGCCCGAAGGTCGCCGCCGACGCCTCGAAGCCATCGACCTGAGCACCGCAAGGCGTCGGAGTGAGGCCTTGAGGCGTCGTAGCGAAGCCCTCAAGGCGTCGTAGTAAGGCCTCAAGGCGTCGTAGCGGGGATGCGGGGAACGCTCGTAACTCTGCTGAAACACACACCCGGAAAACGTCGCACAAGCGCGGGCTGAGGAAACTGAGCTTGCGCGCAGAACGCCGCTGGATCGAAGTCGGAGGCTCCCATTGCGTCGAGAAAGCCACCGCTCGTACCCGACGGCGGAAGTGACCGGTGGGGTTCGCGAGCCCCCACCCCTAAGCCCCGCCCACACAAGTGGGGGCAGGGAGTTCGGAGTGACAAAACACTTCTGTAATAGGTATTTCTGCACCCTGCCCCCACTTGTGTGGGCGGGGCTGGGAGTGGGGGCTCGCGAACCCCAACGGTCACTTCCGCCGTCGGGTACGAGCGGTGGCTTTCTCGACCCACTGAGAGCCTCCGGCCGCGATCCAGCG
>CANJUR010000122.1 GCA_947477565.1 Deltaproteobacteria bacterium | reverse complement strand
GTCGTGCCATGCGCGGGTTCTCGAAGCGGGGCGAGAGCGGTTGCGAGAGTCGAGGTGTTTCCGGCCTCCCACGCCCCCACTCGTGGGGGCGGGGCCGGGGGTGGGGGCTCGCGTAGAGACGGTGAACCAAGGTTCTGACGGTAGATCATGGTTTCCCCGCATCCCTGTTTAGAGCGCGCGGCAGGGTTCAGACCGGACACCCCGTTTCTGGGCCGAAGCACGCCCGTTACGCCCCGACGCACGCCCGTTCCCCTCGACGTACGCCCGTTACGCCCCGACGCACGCCCGTTCCCCTCGACGCACGCCCGTTACGCCCCGACGCACGCCCGTTACGCCCCGACGCACGCCCGTTCCCCTCGACGCACTCCCGTTCCCCTCGACGCACGCCCGTTACGCCCCGACGCACACCCGTTACGCCCCGACGCACGCCCGTTACGCCCCGACGCACGCCCGTTTACTCTCCACGCACGCTCGGTTACTGTCGAGTTATGGCGAAATCGAAGAACGGAGCCTGGAAGAGCGCTGCGAACGTCGGTTCGGAGGCGTCGCGAGAGGCGATCATCGCGGCGGCGAACGCGCTGCTGACAAAGGAAGTCCGGAGGCCGCCGTCGTACGTGGTGGCCTGGCTGGAGTGGGGCGACGGCCTTGCGAGAATCGCCGCGAAAGACGCAGGCCCGCTGCTGCTGGTCCCGCTGCTGGGCGGTCCGCTGACGGTGCCCGAACTGGGGCGCTTCGCGGCAGGCGTGGCGCTCGCCCAGGAATACGTAAAGGTCGCCGGGGTGCTGCGCATCAGCGCGGCCGCGACGGAGACCGACGCCGAGCGGGCGATGCTCTGGGCGGTGCGGGGCGATCAACGACGCCTCGACCGGGCACTGCTCCTGCGATTCGCCGATGACTCGGCGGGGCGGGCGTTTCTGACGGGGCTTCGGCGCGGTGATCCGACGGACCCGGTGGACGCGCTCGATGACACGGAGAAACTCCTGGCCCTCGCGGACAGCGACGCGCATCGGGTGTGGCTGTCCGCGCTCCCCAAGGGTGAGGGCGCGGCGGTCAAGCGCCTGCACGCGGCGCTGCCGGGCCTGCGGGCAGCGGTGGCGCGGCTCGCGCCCTCGAAGGACGCCGCGGAGAAGCGCGAACTCTTCCGTCGCGTGGTCACGCTGCTGGTGGCGAGCGCGGCGCGCATCGGTCTCGCAGGGCGCTACCTCACGGGCGACGTGGCCGGGCGCGAGCGGGCCTACGCGGCGTTTAAGCGACCGAAGGCGAAGAAGCCACGGACGAAGTCCACGCCCTGAGCGGTGACGGCGGCCCCGCCCACCCTCGAATCGCCTCCCCATCACCGGTCCGGCCCGTGCAACCTACCTTTGGGGTGGCCGATAGGTTTTCCTCCGGGTCGGGGATGGCGCATGGTTCATACCGCGGCTTCCCTTCCGCTTCTTTCTTCGCAGCACTCACAGGTTCATCCATGAAGCGTCACGTCCTCTCGCTCGCCGGCGCCCTCGTTGCCAGCTACGCCCTCGCCGCGTGCGGCCGCTCGGAGCTCGATGTCCCCGAAGACGTCCCCGACGCCCGTGTCGTGGTCGATGTGCCACTCGATCGCGCGGACACACCCGACGTACCCGATGTGCTCGATGTGCCCGATGTGCCCGATGTTTCGCAGTGCATGAGCGCGCGCGACTGCGACGATGGTCGCACCTGCAACGGCGCGGAGAGCTGCACCGACGGCCGTTGTCTCCCCGGCGCCCCGCCGGTCTGCAACGACGGCGTCGTCTGCACCGTGGACCAATGCGTCGAAGGCCGCGGGTGCATCGCCACCCCGGACAACAACCGCTGCATCTCGCCGGCCTTCTGCGATCCGGTGCGCGACTGCACCCCGGTGGAGTGCGTGAGCGACGCCAACTGCGACGACGGCGACCCGTGCGATGGCGTCGAGCGCTGCACCGCCGGGCGATGCGTGCGCGGCGCTCCGCTCGCCTGCGACGACGGCGTGGCGTGCACCCGCGACCGCTGCGTCCCTGGCCGCGGGTGCCTCAACGCACCGGACGACATGCTCTGCAACGACGGAACCTACTGCAACGGCGTCGAGCGCTGCCTCCCGGTTCGCGGCTGCTTCGCGGAGATGGCCGTGCGCTGCGACGACGGTGATGCGTGCACCGCGGACGCGTGCGACGAGGGCCGCCGCGCCTGCATCACCCGCCCAACGGACAATGACGGCGATGGGTTTGGTCCGGTGTCGTGCGCGGGCGGCCGCGACTGCGACGACAACGACCGGAGCGTCAATCCAGGAGCCCCGGAGATCTGCCTCGACGGTCGCGACAACAACTGCGACGGTCGATCGGACTGCGCCGACGGGATGTGCGCGGGAACGCCCGGCTGCGCGATGTGCGTTCCGACCGGGGCGGAGAACTGCAACGACGGCCGTGACAACGACTGCAACGGCGCGACGGACTGCGCCGATCCGGGTTGCGCGGGCTCGCCGCTGTGCGCGATGTGCGTGCCGACGGGCGTCGAGTCTGATCCGGACTCCTGCGCGGACGGCATCGACAACGACTGCGACGGGCAGATCGACTGCGCGGATATGTTCTGCGTGGCGCAGCCGGTGTGCTCAGCGCCGCCGCCCAACGACACGTGTGCGACGCCGATTTTGGTGGCGGTTCCGTCGAGCACGACGGGCAACCTCGACGGGGCGCGCAACGACTTTACGCCGGTGACGGAGGGCTTCCCCGGGTGCGCGGGCGGAGCGGGCGGCGATGTGGTGTACGCGCTGCGGGTGGCGCGCGACACGACGCTCACCATCGACACGCTCGGGAGCACCTTTGACACGGTTGTCTACGTGCGCCGCGACCCTTGCCAGACGGGCGCGCAGGTGGCCTGCAACGACGACTCCGCTGGCCTCTCCTCACGGGTGACCTTCGCCGCGTCGGCGGGCGTGTACTACGTCTTCGTGGACGGGTTTGGCGGCGGTTCGCGCGGTAACTTCGTGCTCAACATCAGCGAAGGTGCGCCGCGGGAGATCTGCAACAACCTCCGCGACGACGACGGCGACGAAGCGGTCGACTGCGCCGACACCGACTGCACAGCGGACCCGCTCTGCCGGTGTGTTCCGGTGTTGGAGAACACGGACGCCACGTGCCGGGACCGCCGCGACAACGACTGCGACGGGCAAGCGGACTGCGCGGACACGGACTGCCGCGGCACCCGCGCGTGTTGCCGCCCGACGGGCGCGGAGGCCGACCTGCGCAGCTGCACCGACGGCGTGGACAACGACTGCGACGGGCTTCTGGACTGCGCTGATCCCGGGTGCGCGGCGCAGGCGATGTGCTGCCGTGCGACGGCGGCGCGGGAGATCGGCGTCGGGGCGTGCACGGACGGGTTGGACAACGACTGTGACGGCGTGGCGGACTGCAGCGACTCGGACTGCCGACCGAGCGCGATGAGCGGCGGCGAGTGCTGCAACGGCGCGGACGACAACGGCAACCGGCTGATCGACGAGTTTGCCTGCGGGTGCGAGACGAGCGCGCAGTGCAGCGGTGTGGGCAGCGGTGGGTTGTTTCCGTCGAACACCTGCTGGACCACCACCTACCGGCTCTGCGCTCCGCGCTGCGATTTGCTGGGCGGAAACCTGTTTTGCAACAACTTCTTCGCGGGCACGACGTGCAACACGACAAGCGGCGAGTGCACGCGCTGAGCTGAGCCGTACCGCCACGAATGGGGAGGGAGTTCTCCTTCCCTGACGAAGACCTCTCCCCGCTCCACTCTGACGGACCTATGTGACGCCCTTCGAACGTGGCGTCCCGTGATCGATCGCTCCAATGCACAGAGCGACGGCGGCGGGTGCCCTGAATGGAGGCATCGCATGGACTCAAAAGAATCAACGGTTGATCGTCGCTCCGTGCTCCGCCGTGTCGGCGGCGGTCTGGCCCTGCTGGTTCTCGCCCCGGTCGCGGCGGCGGTGCAGGGCTGCAAGAAGGAGCTGGCCTGCACGGACACAGCGGGGCTGACCTACGCGGAAACGCAGACGCGCGGGGCGTTGCGGTACGTCGATCACTCGACCGACCCGGCGAAGCAGTGCAAAAACTGTCGGTTGTTCCAGCCCGCGGGGCCGGAGTCGTGCGGCCATTGTCAGGTGCTGAAGGGACCGATCAACCCCCTCGGCGGCTGCCTCTCCTGGGTGATCAAGGCCTGATCGGGGAGCGTCGGAAGGGGGGGGCGGCTTCTACGTGCGGCGGCGTCGTCGCAGGGTGACGACGGCGAGCGCACCGAGGACGAGAGCGCGCCACCCGGTGGGGTGAGCGCCCGGGGCTTCCACGGCGCACGAAGCGCCGCCCCCGGCGGTGGCCGGGATGGGGGTTTCGCCTGCATTCGTGGCCGCGCCGCCGAGGTCGCTGGTGGCCACTCCGGCGTCGTTGGGCGCGACTACGGTGACGTCGCTCGCGATGAACCCGCCATCGCCTGGTCCGAGGCAGGCCGGGCGCGGGGGAATGTTGGTCTGCCGCGCGTACTGGTAGAGCGCGTCGCGGGTGCCGAGGTCGCTGGCGCCGAGTTCGAGGTCGCGGTCGAGCATGGCCGCCGGGAGGTCGGCGCGGAAGCGCGTCACATAGGGTGTGGACGACAGCGTCGAAGTGATGACCCGGAGGTCGTCCATGGGGTCGGTGGTGGCGGTCTCGACGCTCGCGTCGGGCGCAGGCGCGGCGGAGGTGCGCGCGATGAACCAACTCGCCACGTTGACCCGGTTGGCCACCTCGGAGAGCCAGAGGCGGTTGCCGTTGGCGCGGTTGAGGGCGTTGAAGGCGTTGAGATAGTCCTGCGGGGCGTTTTGTGAGCCGGCCCAGTCCCAGGTGAAGCTCGCGTCGGAGAGTTCGCCGTTGGGGAAGTTGCTCGCCTCGATGCGCGCGTTTCCAAACACCACCAGCGAGAGGCCCACCTTGTCGGCCACGCCCGCAGCGATCATCCGCAGCGGCAGCCGCGGAACATACCCATCCATGGTCACCCGCACGGGCTGCATCCGCGGCACGAGCCCGGTCGGGTCGGGGCGTAGGCGCAGCGCGATGTAGTCCATATTCATCGCGGTGTAGAAATCGATCACCGGCCCGACGGGGGTCGGAACGCTGTACCCGTTGTCCTGCAGCCACGCGCGGATGGCCATCGGGTCGGTGCCTCGGATCACGGACACCGAGTAAGGGCCCACGACTTCCATGCGCAGCACGGTGACGCCGGTGTCCGCCCGGGCGCCCGCGTCTGCGGAGGAGGAGGCGTCGAAGGCGCCGCCCGCGTTGGGCGGAAACGGGCACGACGCCCACGGAAACGGCGGCGGGAGCAGCCGCGGCGCGGTGACGCTGTTGACGTACGAGAGAAACCCGTCGTCCGCGATGGCGATGCGTAGCCCTGGCGTGTAGCGAATCGGCAGGATCCAACTGAACTCCGACGGCCGCCCGCTGTACTGAAACTGGTCCCACAGCGTGGTTTGCGTCGCCGAGAGCGACAGCACCATCCGGTGGTCGGTCACCACCTGCACGTCCCGCGGCGTCGGCGGTGGCGGTCCGAAGCACCCGCCGCACGCCTGCGCCTCCAGCGCTCCAAGCTGCGCGGCCATCCCCAACGTCACGCCCATCCACCATTGAATCCGCATGGTCATCATCTCCAAAGCCCGGCTCAGCACCTCTCGTGCCCATCACTGATTCCGACGGTTCTCTCGATCTCCAGTCGCCCGATCGCCACACCCGCTGCGGCCCGAGGCACAACCCGGCACAGACGATTCCGTACCCGTCTCAGCGTTCCCAGGATTACCATTGCAGGTAATCCCCCGATGACCTCCCTGCGCTTCGCCGAGCTTGCCACCACCGACGTCGAAATCCTGCTGCGGGCGTCCCACCCGGTGGCGCTGCTACCGGTGGGGAGCACCGAGCCGCACGGGCCGCATCTCCCGCTGTTGACCGACGCGCTGCTCTCCGAGCACGTCTGCCTGCGGGCCGCGGTCGACCTGCGCGCGGCGGGTATCACCGCCGTTGTTTGTCCGACGCTGCCATACGGCGTGACCCACTACGCGGCGGAGTTTGCGGGTGCCATCTCGCTCTCGCCGGAGACCACCCGCGCGGTGCTGCGCGAGCTCTGCGCGGCCTATCGCGCGGCGGGATTTGCGCGCGTGGTGGTGGTCAACAACCACCTCGAGCCGGAGCACATCGAGGCGCTCGCCGCGGCGGTCGCGGCGGTGCCGGGGGCGCTCTTCCCCAATCAACTCACGAAGCGCTGGGGACGCACGTTGAGCGAGGAATTCCGCCGCGGCGAGTGCCACGCCGGAAGCTACGAGACCTCCCTGGTGCTGGCCGCGCGCCCGGATCTGGTGCGCGAGGACGTGCGCGCGACGCTGGCGGAGGTGCCTATTTCCCTGTCCAGGGCCATTCGAGAAGGCAAGACGACCTTCAAGGCGATGGGGAGCGAGCGCGGCTACTTCGGTGCGCCCGCGCTCGGCACCGCGGCCGAGGGCGACGACCTCTACGTGCGCCTGGCGCTGATGATCACCACGGAGGTGCGCGAGTCGCTCGGGCTGTGACCGCACCGACCGGGTGCAGCACTGGGCCTTGATGAAGCGCGTGGGATGGTGAATGGTGCCTGCCGCCGCCGCAGAACCGCCGACGGCGACGGAGATTTCATGCTCACGACCCCGCGACGACGGTGGACCCTGGTGGGTCTGCTCACGACCCTGGCAGCATGCTCGGAGACGATTACCGCCACGCCGCCGGTCGATGCCCGGGTCGATACGGGTCCCGTCGCGGTGGATGTTCCGGTGGTGGATGTTCCGCCGGCGCCCGTCGATGTGGGGGTGGTGCCGAGCGGCATCGGCGAGCCGTGTGAGTCCGACGGTGCGACCTTCCCGCCGACGCAGGGTAGTTGCGCTACCGGTCAGCTCTGCTTGTCGGCCGCCATTGGCTTTCGCAACGGGTACTGCGTCGCGGTCTGCCAGGGCACGCGCTGCCCCGGCGACGCGGCCTGCGGGCGGCTCCAGGGCTTCCCGGTATGCCTGCGCACGTGTGCGACCAACGACGACTGTCGCCGCGCGGAGGGCTACGTGTGTCGCCCGGCCGAGGGGAGCACCGCGCGGGCATGCCAGGTCAACGACGCGCCGCCCGGCGTTCGCCCGGACGACTCCGCGTGCTTCACCGCCGGGGGTGCGCGCCCCGCGCCTGCGCTCGCTCGCGTGACCTTCACCGGCGCCAACGGAGACGCAAGCGGGCCGCGGCTCGACAGCTTCGTCGAGGCCGAGGGAAACGTCGCGGTGCACCCCACCAACGGCCACGTCGCGGTGAGCTACATCTCCGCCAACGTCGGGGGCCAGATCTACATGGGAACCTCCCGGTATCCCGGCACCGGAACGCAGTGGTTCGGCGACGGCCGGGTGACGGACCCGACGCTCAATAGCTCCAGCGACCCGGTGCTCAACTACTCGCTCGACGGCGTGCTTCGCATGACCTTCATCGGGCTGCAGCGCAGCGCGAGCTCGCAGGTCACCGCGGTTCACGTGCGCGTGACCGAGAGCCGCGACGACGGCTCCACGTGGGCGACGCCGCGGCAGGTTGATCCCAACGGCGTGTGCCCGCAGGGGACTGGCGGTATCTGTGACAAGCCGTGGATTCTCTCGGTGCCGGGTGCGACCGCTGGGGCCCCTACGGTGCTGTACCTGGGCTACCTCGCGCAGGGCGCCCGCAACGCCGACCTCGTGGTGCAGCGCTCGGACGACGCCGGGACCACCTGGTCGCCCACGATCCGCCTCGCGGCGCTCGGCTTCGTCGGCGGCGTCGCGGTCGCGCACAACCTCATCCAGTTGGCGGCGGGCTCTGGCGGCCTGGTCGCGGCGGCCTGGGCGGGGCTCTCCGTCGGCGATGGCACCGGCGGCGGCGCAGACTCCAACGCGCGCTTCGGATCGCCCGCCAACCGCGTGCTCTTCCGTCGCAGCCGCGACGGGTTTCGCACGCTGGAGTCGATGCGCGTGGTGTCGCGCACGACGGACTCGCCGGTGTACGTGCAGCCCCCGGTGGCGCTTGACGGCACCGACACCGTGCACGTCGTCTACGTGAGCGGCGACGCCACGGGCGCGTGGGACGTCATCCTCGCCACGAGCACCAACGGCGGCGAGACCTGGCAGCATCGGAAGGTCAACGACGACCCCGAGAGCTGCGCGCTACACATGCTTCCGTCGATGCTCGTCGATCCGATCACGCACGACGTGCACGTCACCTGGATGGAGAACCGCTTCGGCGAAGGGGCCGTGGCGTACGCGCGCTGCGCGAGCAACCCGGCGACGGCGTGCGGCCGCAACGAGCAGGTGAGCGATCGGCCGTTTCGTCTAAGCAGCAGCCGTAATCCGCAGATCTGGCATGGCGATTACAACGGCCTGACGCTCTCGCCGCAGGGTGAACTCTGGGCCACCTGGAGCGACACCCGCACCGGATCGCCCGCCATGTACACGGCCCACGGCCGCGCGCGCCCAGCGCCGTAGCGGTGCCCCCGGTGCGGGCGCTGCGGTGATTCTCGTCGTCGACAACTACGACTCGTTTACCTTCAATCTGGTGCAGCTCCTCGGCCGCGTGGCGGGCCCTGGGGTCGAACTTCGCGTGGTGCGCAACGACGCTCACGCGGCCGAAGAGATCTGGTCCTGGGGCCCGTCGCACGTGGTGATTTCCCCAGGGCCAGGCAATCCTTCGGGGGCGGGCGTGAGTGCCGCGCTCATCACCGCGGGGCGTGCGCCGGTGCTCGGCGTTTGTCTGGGACACCAGTGCATCGGGGCCGCGTGGGGCGCGCGGGTCGAGCGTGCGCCAGAGCCGGTGCACGGTCGCGCGTGGTCCGTGCGCCACGATGGTCGCGGAATCTTTACAGGGGTAGGTAATCCGCTGCGGGCAGCTCGGTACCACTCGCTCGCGGTGGCGAGGGCGACGGTGCCGGCGTGTCTGGAGGTGTGCGCGGAGACCGCGGAGGGAGTGGTGATGGCGCTACGGCACCGCGAGCGACCGGTGGTGGGGGTGCAGTTTCACCCCGAGTCGGTGCTCACGCGGGAGGGCGACGCGCTGGTGCGAAACTTCCTCGAAGGGTTGTGCTGAGCGGAGGGGAGGGGAGGGACGAGATCCGCGATTAGCGGTTTTGATCCCAGGCGTCGTCGTGGGTGACGCCGCCGTTACCGCCGCGTCGGCCGGATCGACGTCCCCGGTCGCCCGCCGCTGCCGCCGCCGCCTGGCGAACCCATCTTTCGGGCCATCTTCTGCATCTCCGGGTCGCTCATCACGATCTCCTGCGCCAGGCGCGCCAGCTCCGGCGCCGTCTTGAACCGCGGGTCGAGAAACCTCCCCAACAGGTTGACGTTCTCCCTGGCGATGGCCGTGAGGTCCTTCTTCACGAGGCCAAGCTTGGTCTCCGCGAAGTTGGCGAACACCCGCGCAAACAGCAGCGGCACTCGCGACTGGGCGTAAGCGGCATCGTCCGGGGAGATCGTCGAGAGCATCTCTCGCGCTTCCTTCGCGCGCCCCGTCCGCGCCCACGTCTCCGCCACCGTCGCCGCGAGCATCCCTCGCGCGGAGACCTCCTGGGCCTTGCTCGGTTGGATGTCCCGGCAGATCTGCGAGGCGTCCTCCAGTCGCCCATTGAGCAGGAACAACTGGGCCTTCAGCCCGCGCACCTGGTCAAGCGCCAGCGCGGGAACCTTCTTCATGTCGATCTTTTCGAGCGTCGCCAGCGCCTGATCCGGGTCCGTCTGCGCTTCGAGTTGCGCGCGCAACACGACGTTCATCACGTCCTTGTCGCCCGCGGCGGCGAGTTCCTTCAGGGCCGCCTCGCGTCCCTCCGGGCCGGAAGTGCCCTTCTGCGCGATCTTCATCAGCGCCTGCTGCTTGACGATAAACCGCCAGACCCAGATCGCCGCGACTGCGAGCGCCACCGTCAGCGCCGCCGTCACCCCCATCGCAATCTTCGATTCGCTGGAGATCACCAGCGCCCAGATCGCCACCAGGACGGCACCTCCGATCGCGAGGTTCTTCACCTTCAACCCAGGCACCTCCGGCATCTCGGGCATCTTCGGCGCTCTCGAACCCTCACTCACGCTAGGCTTCTCCGACATCGTGGGCGTCAGGTACCCTCCCGCCCGCGCCGCCGCAAGACCTCCCTCCTCCGTTAGATCACCCGATCCCATGCACCGACGCTCCGCGCTGACCGCTCTCGCCCTGGGACTGCCCACTGCAATCGGCTTTGGGCAGCCTCGCGCGCCGGAGCCTCCGCCTCCACCGTCGGACCTCCTCGCCCTCGCCGGCCAGTGCCTCCTCGTCGGCTGGCGCCGCCGCGGAATGAACAACTGGGTCGCCCGACGCATTGCCGAAGGAGCCCTCGGGGCGGTCATCCTGACCCGCGACAACGCCCCCACAGGTGCCGCGCTGCGGGCTCTCACGGCCGCCCTCAATGCGCTCGTCCCAGCGGGCGCGCCCCCGCTGCTGATCGCCACCGACCAGGAGGGCGGCAGCGTCTCGCACCTGTCGCCGCCGCTCGCGCAATTCCCTTCGTTTACGACCCTGGGAGCCATCGATGATGTGGCTCTCACAGCGCGCGTCGCCACCGCACTCGGTCAGAGTCTCCTCAGCGCGGGTGTCACGATGAACCTCGCGCCCGTGCTCGATGTCTGCTCCGATCGATACAACGGGGTGGTTCCGGGGCGTGTGTTTGGGACCGAACCAGGGAAGGTGGCGCGGCACGGCGAGGCCTTCGTGCGCGCGCTGCAAGCCGCCGGGGTGCTCGCCTGCGCCAAGCACTTCCCGGGTCACGGTGGCACCCGCGCGGACAGCCATCTTGTGCTCCCCCGCGTCGCCGCGACCGTGGAGTCACTGAGTCGCGTCGAACTCGTCCCGTTCGTCGCCGTCGCCAACACCGTCGCGGCCGTGATGGTGGCGCACGTCGTGTACGAAGGGGTCGATCGGGACTTCCCCGCGTCGCTCTCTGTCCGTTGTTCGACCGACCTCCTGCGCGACGTCGCCGGGATGCGCGGGCTAGCGGTCACCGACGACCTGGAGATGACCCCGATTCGCGAGGCGTGGGGCGTCGCTGCTGGGGCGGTACTCGCGATGGCCGCGGGCAACGACCTGCTCACCGTGTCCCACTCCCCGACGCAAGCCGACCTGGCGCGCCTGGCCCTGGCCCGTCGGGCGTCCATCGATGAGTCCTTCCGTGCTCGGCTCGTCCAGGCCGCCGAGCGCGTACAGACGCTACGGAGTCGCATCACGGCCCCGGAGAGTCCGCCGCCCCTGGAGAACTACGTCGCCCTGCTCGCCGAGGTGAACGCGCGCTCCCCACGGCGGGCGTTGGTGACACGCGATCCGACCCGATAGACCACCGCGCTCGGCCGTCGATTCCCGAAAGTGCCCGACCAGACCGTCGTCAGGAAATGAAGGGGGTAGTGCTTTCGTGTAGGTGCAGGTGGTGCTAGAGGGCGCCCGCTTTCAACGGTTCTGAATTCCACGGCTTCGCGGAGGTCTCATCCCCCAATGCTGCGCTCGTCCTTCGGTGGTTTCGCGGGTCTCCTGGTGGTGTCGGCCCTCTCCGCGGGGTGCCTGGGTGGCGGAGACATGGTCTCCGACGAGACCGGGGTCGCCACCGACGAACTGAGCAGCCGCGCCTGGGAGAGCCTCGCGGGCGCCTGGGTCGCAACCACCGGGCCGTTTCAGGGCCTGGTCATCACCCGCACGCCGGAAGGCCAGGGGCGTCACTTCTTCGCCGACGTAGACACCGGCATTCGCTGCGTCACCACGCCGTGTTCTTCGCAGGCGCACCTCGAGGGACGAGTGACCGCGGGTTCGCGCAACCTGACGATTCGGCACCCCGACCGCCCCTCGACGGAGTCGGCTCCGTTTTACGGTACCTACGCGTACACCCTCAACGGCTCGACGCTGACCCTCGTGCAGAACAGCCGCATCGTGGCCCGCCTGCGCAAGGTGACCTCGTACTGCTCCGACGCCGATCAGTGCGCCGAGGAGGGGCTTGTCACCCCGCGCTGCGTGGGTGGTTTTCAGTGCGTGGCCGCGGCATGTCGGTACCGCTGCGGCGCGCCCCCGCCGGCCACCTGCGCCACCACCACCTGTGCGCCCGGAACGATCTGCATGGACGGCGCCACCGGCCCGACGTGCATCACCGCGTGCGCCACGGTGCGCTGCGCGGCGGGCACCACCTGCGTGGCCGACTCGTCGGGCGCGCACTGCGTTCGCTGAACGTCTAAGGGCTGCGAAGGCCCTTTGATTCCGTCCCCGCGGTGCTGATATCCCTCCCGCGGACGCATCCGCGTCCGGAGGAGCAGCCATGTACCGCAACGCCCAGCAACGCTTCGCTACTACGCTCGACGAGATCCGCGCCGCGGGTCTGTTCAAGACCGAGCGCGTGATCGTCAGCCCGCAGGGGGCCCACATCGGGGTGATCCCGCCGGGCGAGCCGTCCCGGCGCGAGGTGCTGAACCTCTGCGCCAACAACTACCTCGGGCTGAGCGCCCACCCTGAGGTCATCGCCGCCGCGCACGCCGCCATCGACTCGCACGGCTTCGGCCTCTCGTCTGTGCGCTTCATCTGCGGCACGCAGGACATCCACAAGACCCTGGAGTGTCGGCTCGCGGAGTTTCTCGGAACCGAGGATGCGATTCTCTACGGGTCGGCCTTTGACGCCAACGGGGGCTTGTTCGAGACGATTCTCGGCGAGGAGGACGCGGTCATCTCCGACGCTCTCAACCACGCTTCGATCATCGATGGCATCCGGCTGAGCAAGGCTGAGCGGCACCGTTACCCCAACGGCGACATGGGCAGCCTCGAGTCGATACTCAAGGCCACGCAGGACAAGCGCACGCGGCTCATCGCGACGGACGGCGTATTCTCCATGGACGGCTACGTCGCGAAGCTCGACGCCATCTGCGACCTCGCAGAGAAGTACGACGCGCTGGTGATGATCGACGACTGCCACGCGACGGGCTTCATCGGGCGCACTGGCCGCGGTACCGCCGAGCACTTCGGAGTGATGGACCGCGTGGATATCATCACCGGTACGCTCGGCAAGGCCCTCGGCGGCGCGTCCGGCGGGTTTACCGCGTCTCGTAAAGAAGTGGTGGAACTGCTGCGCCAGCGTTCGCGGCCGTACCTCTTCTCCAACGCCGTGGCGCCGTCCATCGTGGGTGCCTCCATCGCGGTGCTCGACCTGCTTAGCCGCAGCACGGCGCTGCGAGACAAAGTGATGGGCAACGCCTTGTATTTCCGCGACGGGATGTCCCGCGCGGGCTTCACGATGCGGCCGGGGTTTCATCCCATCGTGCCGGTCATGCTCGGTGACGCCCGACTCGCGCAGGACTTCGCAGCCGCACTGCTCGACGAAGGAATCTACGTGATTGGGTTCTTCTTCCCGGTGGTGCCGAAGGGCGAGGCGCGCATCCGGGTGCAGCTTTCCGCCGTGCACGAGCGAGACGACCTCGACCGCGCCATCCATGCGTTTACTACCGTCGGTAAGCGCCTCGGGGTCATCGCGGGCTGAGGGGTGCTGGGCGTCGCTGGTTGCGCTCGCGGTCCGCGAGGGGTCGCTGGCGCTGTGTGGGGTGCCCCGGCCCCTCACGGTGCGAGTGACTCGGGTCGCGGGGCGGTTGGTGTTTACGGCGACGGTGCACCAGCCCACCCGGGGCCTCTCGCCATACCAAGCGATACTCGGCGCGCTGCGGGTGAAGCCCGATGTGCAGGTGGACTGGTCGTTGGCGGGAATGTAGCGGGCGGTTAGTAGCCGAGGCCGCCGGATTCGACTTCGGGGGTCGTGGTGCTGCGCGGCCGCCGACGGGGGACGCGAGGGGTCGCTCCCGCGGGCGCAGCGACGGGATCACCGTGGCGGTGCGCACGGCGGCGGGGTTCATCGGCTGCTGCCACCGGGGAATCGACCGCAGGTGCCGGATCAACGACGGGCGCTGCAACGACGGGCGCTGCAACGACGGGCGCTGCAACGACGGGCGCTGCAACGACGGGCGCTGCAACGACGGGCGCTGCAACGACGGGCTCCGCAGCGATTGGGGGAGCGGCCGGGTGGGACGCCACGCGCGGGGTGACCGCGAGATGCGTTTGGGTTGGCACCGGATCGCTCGCCAGCATGGACTTCGCGACGGCAGCACCGCCGCCGAGCAGCACTAGCGCGCCGACCACGCCGAAGATCATTCGATTGTTGCGGACCTTCGGCGGCGGAACATCGCCCGTCGGGGGCGCGGCCCAGGCCATGTTGGTGTTGACCCCGGGGCGCTGACCGGTCGACGCGCCGATGTCCGGGGGCGAGAAATTCATCCCGCTGTTGCTCCCCGGAAACGGCTGCATTCC
>CANJUR010000121.1 GCA_947477565.1 Deltaproteobacteria bacterium | reverse complement strand
GGCGTCATGAGTCCCGTATCCTCCCGGAGCTCTCGCAGGGCAATCTCAGATCTTGCGCATTCGATCGACTGCACTCTCTTCCGAGATGCTGGGTAGTCTCCTGTTGTCTTCAGTGCCGACTACTGTCACAGCACCGTGAAATGGATGGGGTAAGAACCCCCACCGATGGTTAGACATGGCGCTCGTATTCACCGGGAATCAAAGGGAATCGTTAGTTGTTACGGCGCCGTAACACCCCCGCAGCCGGGTCCATTCAGGGCACCGAAGGTTCGGCCTGATCCGTCGGTCGGTCGTCTGCCTTCGGAGATCGTCGGCGCACCGACAACAAACTGCAGCGCGAGCACTGACGGAGCAGCCCCGCCGGCTCCAGCAGAAGGGCGCCGCGCCGTGTCGATGCGATCGCCAACACGCTGCAAACCGCGCTCGACGACGATGGGGCCCGCCGTGATCTCCATCGCCTCGGACATCCGTGGCGCGGTACCGCGGCGACCGTGGGCCTGCGCGAGTTCGGGCTCCTCGGAGGCGTCATCGAGCGGGCGGCCGCCACGCCGCCGTCCACCGCGCACGAGCACGCAATCGCCTCCGCCGCGGTAGCGCTCGTCGGGGAGTTCTTCGCGCGGTCGAGGTCTGATCGGTCGGCGGGAGAGATCGCGCACCACCCGCGCTTCCTGGCGCGGTGTCCCGAGCGGCCGCCTGCCCGGTGCTACCGTCGCGCCCCCAAATGGATCCCACTGCCACGATGTTGTTGCCGTTGTTGTTCGTACTGCTGGCGCTCGCGATACGGTCGGTGCGGCAGGTGAACCAGTGGCAGGTGGCCCTCCGATTCACCCTCGGCAAGTACACCGGCCGCATGGAGCCCGGGATCAGCATCGTGCTGCCGCTGCTTCAGCAGATGGTGGTCATCGACACCCGCATCCGTAATCGCGACCTCCCCGCGCAGATGGTCATCACCCGAGACAACGTCACCGCGATGATCGATGCGGTGGTCTATTACAAGGTCGTCGATCCGGAGAAGGCCACGCTCAACGTCGAGAACTACGAGACCGCCGTGCGTGACCGAGCGAAGGTCGTGCTGCGGGACATCGCCGGTGAGACAAACCTCGACGACCTGCTGCAACACCGCGACGAGGTCGCCGCGAAGGTGCGCCTCGCGGTGGAGCAGTTCGTGGCCCAGTGGGGGCTGCATGTCGAGCTGATCGCCCTCCAGGACATTCAGCTTCCGCAGATGATGCAGGAGGTCATCGCGAAGAAGGCCATCGCCGAGCGCGAACGGCAGTTTGTGATCATCAAGTCGCAGGCCGACGTCGAGAGCGCGAAGAACTTCGCCGAAGCCGCGCGCATCCTGACGACCTCCCCCGGCGCGATGGAACTCCGCCGCCTCGAGGCCCTCCAGACCCTGACCGGCAGCGGCGTGAGCAAGGTGATCTTCGACCTCGCCCGCCCGGCGGAAATACACCCCGCCGCGATGGCCGCAGCCATGATGGACGACCGCACGAACGTTCGCGTCGAGCCGACGCTCAACGCAGAAGGGAAGCCGCAGACCAGCCGCGAAGAGATGACCGCGCAGTCCGAGTCGATGCGCCGCGGTGCCCGCTGAGACGATCGACGGCGAGGCGCTTCGGTACGCCGTGATCGGCGCCTCGGGGGACGCACGGCTGCGGTCGATGCTGGCGGCGGCGGACGTCACGGAGGTCGTCGCGTCGGCGCGCTGGGAGGCCAGCCACGGGACCGTGCAGGGCTACGCAGTGACCGTGGCGTTCTGTGTAGAAGACCTCGCGACACTGGATGCATCGCCGGCCACGCGCGACCTGCTCGAGCACGGGTTTGCCGTGACGGTCGCGGCGGCTCCGACCCGCGCGCTCACGGCGCTTCGTACCCGATGGAACGGTCGCGGAATCGCGCCGCTCGAGACCTACCGGGAGGCCGCACGTACCTCCGTCGAGGTCTCCCTCGATGAGGCCGTTTGTCGCTATCGGGCCGCGCGCGGAGAGCACCCCGAGGGGCTCGCAGGTCTGCGCGTGGAGGAGGCCGGCGACGGGGTGCACATGAGCACCGTCGAGCCCGTCGAACGCCGCGCGCGACAGCCGATCGAGGCCGCGCTCGCAGCCTTGTTGGGACGCCCCGCGACGGTGCGCTGGAACGTGCGCTGAATCGCCCGCAGAGCCAAATCTACGGAGAAGGCTCCGCGCCCGCGAGCGCTGCGAGCCACGCCTCCGGTGGCCCCCGGCGCAACACGCCGCCGAGGTCGAAGAGGTTGATCGCCGTGACTCCCTTCGCCGATGAGGCCGCGACGTCCGCCGCCAGCTCGGATGGATCGCGGTAGCGCGGCTCGTTGCCGAGCGCTCCGAAATCCACCACACCGACGGAGACGCCCGCGGTCGCGCCGAAGCGCCGACGGGTCGCCACAGCGCCGCGCGCGAGCAGGTCGAGCGCTCGCGGGCGACGGATCAACCCGCCAGACCAGCCCTCGATCATCGAGGTGTAGAGCATGACGTTGACGTGGTCCCACGGGAGGGCATCGACGGGGACGGAGAGGGCTCGCTGGATGGGGCGCAGTCCACCGCGCGACGGGTCGAAAAGCACCAGGGGAAGCACCGTTGCGCTGCAGTGGAATCCACGGTCGTGCACTGCGCCGATGAGGGAGCGAAACTGGTTTCGAGCGGTCCGCCAACCGAGATTGCCGACGTCGCCGAGCAAGGGCCACACCGCCGTCGGGGAGCGCAGCGCAGTCGTGACGACGCCGAAGGGCGGCTCGAGATCGATAGCGAGGTCGCGCACGCGGGCGTCGATGGGCACCACGTCGAGGAGTTGTCGGACGAACGCCGTGAAGCGAGGAGCGTTGGCGGCGCTCGCCCAACGCCCGGCGGTGTCCTCAATCATCGGCCAGAGCCCGACGCTCACGCCGGCGTCGTTGCACGCACCGATCAAGGCCGGAATCTCCGGGAGGTCCCACGGGCGAACGGCGGCGATAAGCTCGACCTCGAAGCGCGACAGCAGTGCCAGCGTCGCGGGCTTCGTCAGCGTGGCAAGGGGGAGCGTCTCGCTCCAGATGCGTCGGCGCATCGCTTAGCTCCCGGCGGAGTTAGTGTCCGCGGGATGAAGATCCTCTACGGAGTGGTGGGTGAGGGCCTCGGTCACGCGATGCGGTCGCGGGTGGTGCTCGAGCACCTGATCGCGTCGGGGCACGAGGTGCAGGTGATGGCCTCGGGGCGCGCGGTGGACTTCCTCTCGAAGCGCTTCAGCGGGGTGCACCAGATTCATGGGTATCACATGATTCTCGAAGAGAACCGCGTGCGACGGGCGAAGACCCTGTGGTCCAACGTGACCGGGGGCATCTCCGGGACGCCGAAAAATATCGCCGCGTACTTCGAACTCCTCGAAGACTTTCGCGCCGAGGCGGTGATCTCGGACTTCGAGTCCTGGACCTGGCTCTACGCGAAAAACCAACGCCTCCCGGTGATCTCCATCGACAACATGCAGGTGATCAACCGCTGCACGCTCGATTCGCGGGTGATCGCCGGGCACGAGGCGGAGTTCGCGCTCACGAAGGCCTTCGTCAAAGCGAAGCTGCCGTTCTGCGACAAGTACCTGATCACCACGTTTTTCCGACCTCCGGTGCGCAAGCCGCGCACCTCGCTGCACGCGCCCATCCTGCGGCCGGAGATACTCGCCGCGAACCCTACCCGCGGTGAGCACCTGCTCGTCTATCAGACCGGCGGCGGCGATGCGGTGCTCATCGAGGCGCTGAAGGCCACCGGTCTCGAGTGCCGCATCTACGGCGTCCGTCGCGACCTCGAGGGCGACGTTCGCGAGGGCAACCTGCTGTATCGGCCCATCAGCGAAAAGCGCTTCATCGAAGACCTCGCGAGCTGCCGCGGCGTGATCGCCTCCGCGGGCTTCACGCTCATGGGCGAGGCCGTGTACCTGCGCAAACCGATGCTCGCGGTGCCTCTCGCGAGACAGTTCGAGCAGCTTCTCAACGCGCGCTACCTCGACCTCCAGGGCTACGGAACATGGGCGTCCGCGCTCGATGATTCGAGGGTGATCGCGGACTTCGTGCGAGCGCTGCCGCGCTACGAGGAGACGCTCGCGGGGTACTCGCAGGACGGCAACCGCGCGCTGCTCGCGGAGCTCGACGAGACGCTCGACCGGGCAGCGGCGGGGGTGATCGAAGAGCGCGAAGAAGACTGAAGCTATTCGAGGGATTCGGTCGCGGCGGGGACCATCGCCGGGTCCATCGGCTGCTCGACGAACATGCCCGCATGGATGATGTAAGCGCGAGCGCGGTGCGTGGCATCGAGGGCGACGTCAACCTGCGCCGCGCGCGGACCCTCGGCCCCGGAGAGGCGCAGTAGCAGCGTGGCGTGGGCCGATCGCCCCGCGCGAAGGCCCACCCGGGCCCGCACGAGAAGTCGGGTTCCCTCGACCGCCGTGAGGGGCTGGTAGACCCGCAGGCCCAGCGCGAGCGGTGACTCGCCGACCTCCGTGAACGCGGGGTCATCGGCGGTGCGCGCGAGCATCTCGAGGCCCACGTCAGGGTGGCTCCAGCGCAGCACGAGGACGTCGCGGGCTTCGGCGCGGGTGGCGCGCGTCCAGGCGCGGAGGCCCGGGTCGTTGCGGCGCTCGGAGGCGATGCGCAACACCTCGCGCTCGAGCAGCGCGCGCAGGCCCAGTGAGAGGGCCGCGTCGCCGGTGGTCTCGGAGGCCGCGCGAAGGGTGCGCAGGGCCTCGTCTTCGCGCCCAGCGCCGAGGGCAGCGAGGGCCACGCGCACCTCGGTGGCAGCGTCGCCCGGGCGCAGCGCCCGCAGCGTGACGTACTGCGCGTAGGCCTCGTCGAACCAGTCGAAGGCCAGCAAGAGGTCCCCGAGACGCTCGCGCGCGGAAGGGTCGTACGGAGCGCCCTCGACGATCTCGGAGAAGGCTCGCAGGGCCTCGTCGCGCGCACCGAGGCGCAGGAGAAGCTCTCCCACGCGGCTGCGCACCCGCGCGTCGGCGGCCGGATCGCGGCGCAGACGGTCGGCGATGGCGCGCGCCTCGGGGGCACGATCGACGGCGGCGAGCGCGTCCATGTAGCGGAGCAGGAGGTCGATGTCGCGGGGCGCAACCGCGAGCCACGCGCGGAGAATCTCGACCCGTTGGAGGCCCGTAGTGCCCGGGGCGGCGAGGCGGCGGAGGAGCGCGTCCCAGTCGATGAGTTCGGTGTGGGCGTGCGCGGCACGCCAGGCGAACGCGGGGCCGAAGCGGCGGGCGAGGGCGGTGTCGAACCAGTCGATGACCGACGGATCGACGAGACCGTCGCGCAAGATCGAGAGGGCGGCCGGATCCGTGAGTCCGTCGAGGAAGACCTCGAGAAGCGCCACGCGGTCTTCCCACCAGCGGAGCTCGCAGCGGTTGCGGGCGTCGATCCAGACGGCGACCGCGCCGCGGGCATCTTCGCCGCGCGTTCGCCAGCGTTCGCGCCAGAGGGCCGCCCGCAGCGATCGCGGGAGTTGCGCGCTGCTCGGGCAGTGCATGGCGGCTGGTCCGCGTCCGCTCGCTCCGTCGGTCGGCGCATCGAAGCGAAACGACCGCTCCACCGTGTCCGGTGTCGCGCCGAGGAGCGCGAGCGAAGGCAGCGTCACCGACGCGACCGCCCGCTGTACGCAGGCCTCGGTCTCCGCGTCCCGCAGCGTCGATCGGGCGACGGAGGCGAGCGTGACCCGCCCGTCTGCGCCGATGGTCGCGCTGATGGTGACCTCCCCGGCGAGGGACGGACGGAGCGCGCGCTTGCGGGCGACGCACGCGCTGGCCGCATCGTCGGCGCCGGCGAGTGCGGCGATGAGCGAGGCGCGGCCGCCGAGCCCAAGGCCTTCCCCGGTGACGTGCGGGCTCCATCCGGTGCCGTCGTCGATGGCGATGGGTGCGACGCGCTGCTCGCCGAAGTGCGCGATGCCGCGGGGCGAGACCCCGTCGGCCACGCCGAGCGCCGGGAGCGTCGTGCGTGTGGAGTCCTCCTCCCAGAGGCTCGCGCGGGCGAAGAGACCGGTGCTCCCGACCGCTGCGCCGCCGAGCGCGAGGCCGGAGACCGACGTGACGAGGCCGAATCGCGCGCCGAGGTCGGCGACGGCACCACGGCTGCCGCCCTGGGCGATGAGGTCGCGCACGCGGAGGTGCGCCCAGCGGCGCTGCAGGTCGCCCTCGTCGAAGACAGGCGTCGAGCGGATGGGCAGGGTCCAGTCGCGGACGTCATTGCCGACACGCGCGCGAACGTGCACCTCCCGGGGGAGGTCGCCTTCGACCATGCCGACGAATCGCAGCGGCTCGCCCGCAAACCACCGATCGACCCGCGCGGGCAACACGGTGTGAATCGTGCGACCCGCGGTGAGGGTGATGTCCCGAAGCGTCGGTTGGAGCGCCCGGGCGACGATGCGCGCCGACGCGGCGACGGCCTCCGCGCGGTCGGTCGCACGCTCGGTGGCGTGCGCGCCCGCTGCGAGGGGGGCCAGCACCTCGGGGTGGGCATCGCTCCCGAGGCCAAGCACATAGAGTCGGAGGTCCGGCGCCTGCCGCCGTAGGTCTTCGAGCAGCCGCGCGGGGTCGATGGGTCCCACCGTCGGAGTCGCGTCACCGAGGTAGATGACGACGCCGTTGCGCGAAGGATCAAGCGCGGCGTTGGCATCCGCGAGCAGTCGACCCAGGTTGGTGGCGCCGCCCAGCCGGACGCGCGCGACGGCATCGACGATGGCCTCCCGGCGGCTGTCGTCGAGGCGCGCGAGCGTGCCCGCAGTGCCCGCCGCGGGACGTCCACGCAGATCACCGAACCACAGCGCCACGCGGTCCGCCGCGCCGAGTTGACGGAGCATGGCGTCCACGGCGGCGCGGGCCATCTCCAGGGCGCTGCGCTCGGTGCCCGCGGAGTCGTCAACCACCACGATGATGTCGCTACCGTCGAGCGCTTGCGTCGGCAGCGTGAGGTCGATCGCGAGGGCGCTGACGGCCTGGTGGGTGCTGTTCCAGGCGCGGGCGGAGGGAGTCGCGGGGGGAGCGTCGCCGAGTTCGATGGCCGTCTCGCCGCGCGGTCGGTAGTCGCTGCGCCGGAGTCGAACGTGCCCATCCACAAGCCGCGCGCCCTCCGGAATCGCGACCGTCAGCGCGCCGGCGTGCGACACGTCCACATCGACGCTGTACTCCCCGATCAGCGCTGGATCGCTCGCGGATGAAGCCGCTGCGACGTAGCTGCGCCGACCGCCGTCGCGGGTCAGCCACTGCGTCCAGGTGACCGAGACCCGCAGCTCCTGGCCGGGCGCGAGCTGCCCCAGAAAAGCGCGCACGGTGCCGTCGTCGTCGGCGTACAGGGCAGACGATCCGCCTTCGCGCGAGACGCTCGAGAGCACCGCCGGGGACGACTCGGTCCACGGGCCGGCGTCGGTACCCACACGAAACTGCGATACCAGCGCACCCTCCGGGAGGGGCAGCCGCCAATCGACCGCGGAGGTGATCGCGGAGCCGTTGAAGAAGCGCTGCTCCACGGTGGTCACCGCGAGGTCGCCGCGGATCACCGCGCGTACCTCGTGCGAGCGCACCGCCAGCGCCACCGGGGCCTCGCCGTCAGTCACGTGCGCGAACGCCGCTCCGACGCCGCGCCCGCGTGGGTGCGCAATGCCTTGCGGCGAGGCTGCGCCGCCCGTCCAGTCGTCCCAGACCGAGGCGGGTCGCGGGCTGAGCGTGCCGCTGCCCTCGAGCGATTCGCCCTGCGCGAGCAGACCCTGCTGTCGCCCCTGACGCCACGCCACCTCGCCGCGCACCACGATCACCCGCGCGCCCGCCACGCCCGGCACGTCGCGCTCCAACTCCAGGGCTGCGTCGCCGATCTCCACCCGGGCCTCGCCCACCTGAAAACCCCGACCGTCGGCGCCATTGCCGCTGGCGAACACCCGTCCGCGCTCAAGGGACGGCACCCCGTCGGCGAAGCGTAGGCGCGTGTCGCCCGCCACGCGCAACTCAAGCCCGTCGTCCGTGCGCAACACCGCGCGTCCCGCGGTATTCGTCGTCAGCATCCCGCCGCACGGAACCCGCGCTCCGCGGGCGATGGGCTCGCTCCCGAGCGTCACGCCGCTGTGCTGTACCTCGAGCGATCCGCAGGTCGCCGCGGTCGCCCGCAGCGCCGGGGCCCGCCCGCCGCACGCCACCGAGAGAGAGGCGACGATCCACGCAGCGATGCTCGTTCGGGCGCTCATCGCGCACCGCCTTCGGAGGCGGTCGCTGGAGAAGGCCGCTCGGTCAAGCCGAGCGGGGTCACGTCGAAGATCACCCGCGGTCGCGCGGGGTTCAGGTTTACCGTGGTCCGTAAGAGTCGCTCGTCCGCGGTCCCTTCGGCCCAGAGCACGATCAGCTCGGCGCTGCCCCGCGGGCGCGCCCCGCCACCGCGGCGAACCTCGAGGCTCAGCGCGGTCGGCCGCTCGGCCAGCGTCAGGGCCTCCAGGGGAATCGCGGACGCCACCAGGTCGGCCCGCTGCGTGGGGGCGCCTGGCAGGGTCACCCAGAGCTCGGCGCCGTCGTCGGGGTGGGTCCAGCGCAGCACCGCGCGGACGGCCCCGGCTCCCTGTGCCGCGGGGCTGCGGCGCCAGCGAGAACGAATCTGCGCCACCGTCGCGGCGGAGACCGAGGGCTCGTTGGAGGCGATGGCCAGCTCGCAGGCCACCCACGCGACCACCGACTCAATCAGCGGTGCGTGAGCGCCGGGAGCGCTCTCCGCAGTCACCCGCTCGGCGAGTCGAATGGCCTCGTCCAGGCGGCCGAGCATCCGCGCCGCCCACGCCACGCGCAGCAGGATCTCCGGCGCGTCCGACTGCGACGCTGCCAGTGTCTGAAACTGCCGGTACGCCTCGTTGGCCCAGCCGTGCGAGAGCGCAATGTCGCCGAGGCGCTGCCGCGCGAAGGGGTCGTCCGGGGCGAACTCGACGATCTCGCTGAAGGCCCGACGGGCCTCTGCTTCGTCGCGCACCGCGAGCAGCGCTTCGCCCACGGCAGTGCGCACCCGGGCGTCGGCGCGCGCATCCCCGCGGAGCCGCTGCGCCGTGCGATGCACCTCGTCGGCGTCGCCTGCGGTGGAGGCTGCGTCGAGGGTCAACAACATCAGGTCGAGGTCGTCCGGAAAGCGTCGGGCGAGCGTCTGCAGAAGCACCCGCCGCGCGACAGGGTCCGTCGCGGTGGTGAGCATTCGCGTGAGTTCTGCAGGGTCGAGGCGACCGAGACCGAGTTCGCCCACGCGGCTGAGGTCGCCCGCGCGGGCCATCGCCCGCATGGCTTGCTGTTGCAGCCAGCGCTTCGCTCCGCCCTGTGCGCCCCGCGCGAGCGCGATGCCTTCGTCCACCGAAGCGTGCGCCGTCGTGATCAGTCGCAGCAGGGCGACCTCGTCGGACCAGGCCGGGAGTTCGCAGCGACGGCGCGCCTCTCGCAACACCGTGAGCGAGCCGCTCACTCCACCCGCGGCGTCGAGCCGCTCGCGCCACAGCGCAATCCGCTCCGCCAGGGTCACCGCCGCCGCATCGCTGCATCGCGCCGGTCCTGCGACCGCGGCCGCACTCGCCGGAGCTTGATGCTCGCTGTCGTCGCTCGCGGCTCGTCGCGCCCCGCGCATCGGGGCGAGGTCGTCGATCACCTCCGTCTCCGCGGCAGCGGGGGTCTCCTCGTTCGCGATCCCGTCCGAATCGGCCCTCCGTGCTCGGCCGTTCTGAGGGGCTTGTGGGCCGGCCGCGTGCCGACCCGAGGGCGCGGGGGCTGCGGTGCCGTGCTCCCTTCGATCTGCCGTGTCTGGAGCGGCTTCGACCACCGGAACCGCCACGGCATTTGCAGTCGGCGCGGCCAACCCGCCACCGCCAGCGCTACCGAATCTGCTCGAGGGCGTCCCCGACCGGGCCGCGGCGGACGGACGCGTCGGTGCAGGCGAGCGCGCGACCTCCCGGGCGGCCGATGGATCGGCCCGGGAAGGCTCTGCGGCGGGCGCGTTGCGGGCCGCTGCGGTCCCTTGCGCTGCGGGGGCGACCATCACCGGCGCTGCCTCGTGCGCCGCCATCGGGGATTCACTTCGCGAGCAGCCCACCAGCGGGAGCAAATCGAACGCGGAGAAGTCCCGCACATCGCTCACCGGCGGCGGCGCGGCGTAGGCGTCCTCGCCCGGCACGAAAAGCGACGTGAACGGTGTGATGAGTCCGTATCGGGTGCCCAGTTCGACGATCGCTGCCCTTGATTCGTCGCGCGCGAGGAGGTGATCGAGACGCGCGCTCGCCCAGCGCGCCCGCAGGTCGCCGCGATCGGGAATCACCAACCCGGAAAGCGTCACGGTGCTTGTCCGTTCGACCCCACGCCAGCGCGCCCGCACGGTCACTCGCTCCGGTGGGCGTCCGGTCACTCGCCCGAGCACTTCGAGGGGTTCGCCCGCGGGCAGGTCCACTGCCTCGGAGGGGTACACCCGCTCGACCTCGGGGCCGAGGTCTGCACGGAAGCCCCGAACCAACGGCCGCGCCATGTGCGCGAGCAGGGTCATCGCGGTGCGCGCGACCTCCGCCCGATCAACCACGCGCGCGGCCAGGCCGGACGGCGCAGCGATGCCGGCGAGCAGGTCGAGGCGCGGTCCTTCGCCCATCGCGACAGCGTAAAACCTCGGCCGCGGCTGCATCCGTGCGAGTCGGGCGCGAAGCTCTGAGAGTTCCCTCTCGCCGACGGTGCCGCGGCCGTCGCCCAGGTACACGATCGCGCCGTTGCGCTCCGGGTCGAGCGCAGCGTGTGCGGCTTCGACCATCGCGAGGAGGTCCGTCGCGCCGCCGAGGCGGTCGCGGGAGAGGGCGTCGAGGGCGCTGTTGCGGGCGTCCGCGCTGGCAGCGTCGAGGCGCATCGCGTCCTTGCCCTGCGGGCGCACGCCGACGTCGCCGGCCACCACGAGCACGCGGTCGCGCGGGGTGAGCGAGGAGGTCAGCGCATCGACGAAGGCGAGTTGCAGCGCCGCCGCCTCGGAGCCCGTGGCCGCGGAGTGATCGGCCACCACCACCACGTCGATGCCGTCGTCGTGCGGCGAGCGCGCGGCGCGGTCCGGCGCCTGGAGCGCGACGCGCACGTACGCCCCGCGGTCGCTGCCCTGCAGGTCGCCCTCGGTCCGCAGCACGCTGCCCTCGGCCGCGGGAGCACCCAGAAGGTCGAGGACGAAATCCGCGGTCGGAGTCACATCGCTCCGGCGGTAGGTGAGGGAGGTGCCGTCCACCAGGGTGCCCGCGGTGGCCCGCGCTTCGCGAATCGCCGTGCGAGAAAGATCGACCTCTGCGCGCAGTTCACCGACGGAGGTGCCGATGCCCGAGAGCGGGAGCCGGTAGCTGCGCCGACCGTCTTGCGTGGGGTTGAGCCACTGGGTGTACGTCACGAGAATTCTCCGCGCGCTCCCGGCGGCGATGGGAAAGAGCCGCGCGTGGTACCGGCCGGGCGCGTCCCACTCGAGCAGCGCAGGGTCAAACGGGCTGCCCGCGTACACCTGGGCCTGGTACTGCGCCGCCGCGATCGCGCGCTCTTGCACCGTCGCATCGACCATGTTTCCCCGGCGCTCGACCGCGAAGCGCTGGAGCACCGCGCCGCGCGGAACGGTCAGCGTATACAGCCCTTCGACAGTGTCCGCTGACGGGTTGAAGAACGTCTGTTCCAGCTCGGTCACGGCGAGGTCGCCCACCACCGCCACGCGCGCGTCGATGCGCTGCAACACCAGCGGCCAGCGCGGCTGGCCCACGTCATCCGGTCGTCGCGCGGAGACAGCGCCGAGCTCCGTTGCGCCCGCGGTCGAGACCCCCCGCGCGTCCGCGTCCGCGAGTCCGCCTGTCCAGTCCTCGAAGAGCCGCCGCGGGCCCACGTTCGCCTGCTCTCCGCGCAGCGCGCCGTGCTCTCCGGTGCGCACCACCCCCTGGCGGTCGCGTCGCGCCCAGGTCACTTCGCCTTCGATCACGTCTACTTCCGCGCCGTCACCTTCGCGTCGCACGCTCGCCCGCGCCCCATCGAGGCGCAGCGTCGTGACGCCCGCTCGCAGCACCGCCCCAGCGCCCCGTGCGCTCGTCGCGCCGCGCTCGATCCACACCCGGCCCTCATCGAGCGTCACGGCGCCGTCGTCGCCGACATGCACCCGGCTGTCGTGATCGAGCAGAAGCCGCTCGCCGTGATCGAGTCCCACCACCGCCCGGCCCGAGGCATCCGTGCGCACGACCGCTCCGCTCTCGATGCGCAGCACGTCTTCTACCGTGCGGGAGTGCGAACCTTCCTCGACGGTGATGCCTGCGCGCACTCGCTCGACCTCGCCGACCGTGGGCACCAACGCCACCGCGCGCCCGGTGCAGCCGAGCGCGAGAACCAGGAGGGCGTCGAGGCAAGCTGCCATCTGAAAACGAGATCGTGGACGCATGGATTCCCCTGCGAGTGATGGGAGACCGACGAGCGCATCGTTCGGTACGGGTTCGGACGATAGCGGCAACGACACCGGGCCGCGGGTCGTCCTTGGCAGTCATCGACAACCGTCCCATGCGGGAGGTTTCTGCCGAATGAAACCCTGGCCGTTCAGGGGACCGGGGAGGCCGATGGCGCGGGCACGGTAGCGGGCTCCGTTGGCGCTGCGGGCACGGTCTCGACGGGCGCGGTCGGGGTCGGGCCGCGCGGGCGAAAGGTCCACTGGTAGACCAGCGTCATGGCCATCGGCGGAGGCGAGCGAAACGTGATCCCGCGAACCATGTTGGCCACGCACGCAGCGACCGCGGGGGCTTCGTTTAGCCCCTGAGTCGACACATCGCTGGTGGTCCCATCCATGGCGACGCTGTAGAAAACCGTGAGTCGTCCGGCCAGGGTCGGGTTGCTCCCGGTCCCGTTCTCGTAACAAGCGTGCACGTCCACCGCATGCTCGCGAAGCTGGACCTCGATGCGATCCTGGAGCGTCGAGGAATCAGCCGTGGGCACCGCGGGTGCGCCGACGCCGGATCGCATGTTCGCGGGTGATACCGGGCGCGTGACCGCCCCGACCGGGGCCGTGACGCGGACTGCAAGCGCGCCGCTGTCATCGATGACCTCCGACGGCGCAAACACCATCGTCGCACCTCGGTCGCTGCCCATCGGCGGTTGCACCTCGGTCGGCGTCGTTGCGGGGAGGTTCGCGGTGGTGGCGATGGCGCTGCTGGGGAGACTCGCCGGGAGGGGCGCTTGTTTCTTGCGCATGCCCATCGCGATGGCGATCACCACGGTGGCGCTGACGAGCGCGCCCATGACGACGTAACCGAACTGTCCCCGCAGGCCCGCGGAGGCAGGGGCCCGGGATGCGCCCACGGCATCGGAGGTGTCGCCGTCGAGCACGAAGGGTGTCTCGTCGCGGGGAATGTCCGCGTCCACGTTGATCGAGACCGGCGGCCGGGTCGTCGTTCGCATCGGGCGCATGCTGTTCGAATCAAGGATCGGGAGCAGCGCACTGAGCGCCTCGTTGGCGTCGTGAAACCGCTGGCTGGAATCGCGCACTACGCATCGGTCGAACCAGCTATCGAAGCGCGCGGGCAGCAGGTGGCCGACACCGAACTCCGCCGCGCGCACCGACGCAGGATCGAGCGGCTCCATCAGCACTTCGGTCAGCTGCATCATGACCGTCGAGCCTGGCTGGTTGGCGACGCGCCAATACACCATGCCGGTGAGGAGATTGAACGCGATGAGCCCGAGGGCCCAGATGTCCGTCTCCGGGGCGATGATCCCGCTCAGGCCAGCCTGCTCCGGGGCCATCCAGCGGGGAGAGCCGACCGCCTGGGTCGCCGAGCCGTGCGTGGACGACTCCATCACCAGCTTGGCGAGGCCGAAATCGAGGAGCTTCACCGTGAAGGGGATGCCCTCTCGCCGAGGGTCTGCGAGAAAGATGTTTTCGAGCTTGAGGTCGCGGTGCACGAGGCCCTCGCGGTGCGCGGCGCCGAGCCCATGGCAAAGCTGCCGAAACATCTCCGCGACCTCCACGCCGGGGAAGGTTCCGCGCTCGGCGAGGGCGGCCTTCATGTCGCGACCCTGGAGGAGTTCCATGGCAATCCACGGGGTGTTGCTCTCCTCCTCGATGCCCGCGGCCACCATCTCGACGATGTGATCGCTCTCGACCGCCGCGGTCGCCTGGGCCTCCTGGATAAAACGCAGCCGAGTCCGATCGTCGCCCTCGTATTGGGCGTGCATGATCTTCAGCGCGCGCCGCTTCCCGGTGGAGAGTTGCACCGCCTCGTAGACGGTTCCCATTCCGCCGGCGGCGATGCGCTGCACCACGCGGAAATCCCTCCCGAAGATCGCTCCTGGTGAAAGTTGTTCAGCCATGAATAGGCGACACGCTGGCCAAGGGCCGTCGTTAGCTCTGGCAGTGCGAGCCTGTCAACCGCGGTCTCCGACCCTGAGGTTCGGAGTACGTCGCCTCGGCCCGCTGTGCCGCGTGCTGAAGCACACGGCACGGTGTGGAAGCCCGGGGCAGACCCGGGCTCCTACGATGTCCCGATGGAGAAGCGCTGCCCAGTGGGACCCGGGATGGAGCCCGCTGCGGGCTTTCGCTGGGGTGCCGTGT
>CANJUR010000120.1 GCA_947477565.1 Deltaproteobacteria bacterium | reverse complement strand
CCATCAGCCCACAAGTGGGGGCAGGGAGTTCGTAGCGACAAAACACTTAAGAAATAGGTAGTTCTGCACCCTGCCCCCACTTGTGGGGGCGGGGCTGGGGGTGGGGGCTCGCGAGCCCCCCCCACCATGCGAACCCCACGGCGCACCTCCGTCGGCATGTGCTGAGGGTGACAGTCGTCGGCGCGGGCTCAGACTGCTGGCCGCTCGTCGGTGCCAGTCCGCGCGAAACGCGACGGTTTCTCACGCTTGTTTCCCTGCAGTCTGACGGTAGACCGCCGTTTCCCCGGATCCCTGCTAACGTTTCTCGCGAGGCGCAGTTGACTGAAAAGTGACGGAGGCTCGTCGATTGTCCGGACGCTCAACCCTTCACCCCCTAACCGGCCGGGTCGGGGGTCCATTAGTAGAAATCGTCCGCAGCCGCGGGCGACGCCGTCCCCGCCGCTCCTGCCGATAGCGATCGTGCGCCTCACGCCTTCATCGGGCGTCGCTCAGACATCCTCGATCGGGGCTGTGGAGTCCTCCGTCCCCGGATGAGCGACGGGGTGGGCTACGTAGTGCTCGACGCTCAGTTTCGATTCGCCGCTCCAGCGGTACGCGACGAGCGGGCCATTCCTGGCGACGCTGTAATCGACGCACGCGACGAGTGACGAGTAGAGTTCGAGCGGGGCCTGACACCAGTAGTGTCCAACGATCACGGGCACGTCGTCGTCGTAGCGTCCGAATGGGTCGACTTCGGTGTCGGGCAGCACCGGAAACGGCTTCCCGTCAGGTGTGCGGGAACCCCCGGGAATGAGGGCCGAACTTCGCAAGGTCGTGGCGGTCGGATCCCACCAGCGCCGGCGGGCTTTTCGACGTTCGTGGCCGCCCTTGTCCAGATACGTCAGGCCGTCGAGATCGACCTCCGGACCCTTCAGCACCACCTCGAGCGCGTCGTACATCGCCGAGCCGTGGACCGAGGTCGCGACGACGGCGTCGTTCGTGAGCGATCGGGTCGGCGAGAGCATCGTGGCGAGCCGGTCGATGGCGGGCTGACTCCAGCATGCGTGGACGACGCGGAGTCGAGCGTCGCCGAGCGATAGTTCGAGCCACAGGGGCAGTTCTCGAAACCAGTCGAGCAGCTCGGCGTGCAGTGCCGAGCCCTCGCCGACCTGCTTAAGAAACTCCGCGTGCTGGTCTCGGTTCCTGGCATTGTGTTTGCGGCAGAACCGGTCACCGTCACCCGGAATCGGTGTCGCCCAGGCGAGCGCGTTGTACTCGTGATTGCCGAGGACGATCTGCGCCGCGCCCGTCGCCACCATCCTCTGGACCAGCCGCGCGACCTCGACCTGGTGGGAGCCTCGATCGATGAGGTCGCCAACAAAAATTGCCTGCCTCGACGGGTGCTGCCAGCTTCCGCCGATTCGCGCGTACTCCAGGCGAGCGAGCAGCCCCTCGAGCGCATGCAGATGACCGTGGACGTCGCCGATCACGTCGTAGCCCTGAAGCGTTTCGTCAGTAGTCCGGTTCATGTTGTTCCGTTCCATTCTCACCGCACCGTCGCCACGACGACTCGGTCCATCCGATAGGTTTCTCGCCTCTCCCAACTGCTAACTCGTTCGAGGGGGGGGTCATAAGTAAAAATCATCCGTGGCTTCTCCGAAGCCGAGCGTTTCCCGTGGTGGCGCCTTCCTCCGGGCAACGGCCGGTGCTTGCCACTCGTTTGCATATGATCGACTCTCTGCCCCATGACGGATCTCATCGAGATGGCGGGGCAGCTTCAGGACGACTACGCACGGCACCGTGCCGACCTTCGGGTCGATGCGCCATGGTTTGGTGTCTATGACGCCGACCTGGGACAACGGACTGTGCGCTATTGCATCGGTGATTTTCGTCACGCTGATTATCGCATTGTCGATTGGCGTGCTCCGATCGCGCAGCCTTATTATCAAGTCTCCCCTGGCGGCGTATTCGAGGTTTACCGCGGGGCCGACGGCAAACCCAACTGGGGACGGGTTGTCGCGAAGGCAGCGGTGTTCGCCGATCGCGCACAGTTGACGCGGGTGCAGGTGCTCGATGGCGACGGGCGACACTCGCTCGTGTCGTCCGATGGGACCTTTACCTACGAGAGCGGTCCGAAGCCGCCGTCGAGCCTGTCGGGCCTGCCGAGTCTGGCGGCCATGCTGACCCCGGAGCAATACGCGCTCATCACTCGCAGTCGTGATCGGCCAGTGATCATTCAGGGGCGTGCCGGTTCGGGGAAGACCTCCGTGGCGCTGCACCGCATCGCGTGGCTGACTTATGCGTCAGAAAATAAGGACGCGCCTCCGCCGATCGCCAAGGAGCGAATCCTGGTGGTGATGTTCAACAAGGCATTGAGCACCTTCGTGGGCTCTTCCTTGAAAGAACTCGGAATGGAGGGCGTCGAGATCGACACCTTCGCCGGATGGGCGCTGCGGCACATTCGCGACGCCTACAAAAGCAAGATTGAGCCATCCGCGGGCGGTGGCTTCGCGGGCCACGAGGTCGCGGTGGCGATCAAGCGGCGACTGGGGACGCTGCGAGCGCTCGATGCCTTCGTGGCGCAGCAGGAGAAGGCCTTCGTCGTCTGGTTGCGCGGACGGCTCGAGCCGTACAAAGCCCTCGACCTCGTGGACCGCTGGAACGCCCTGACCGGGCCGATCGTTCGTCGATTGCAGATGTTGCAGCGGGAGGTGCGACAGGCGCAGATCAGCGCCCGCGGACGAGAGTCCGAGCGCTGGTCCCAGGTGGAGTCCGTGCTGAAGCAGGGCTACGACCGGATGAGCAAGTACAAGGAAGACCTGCACAAGTTTCTCCGGAGTGAGGAGTTGCTGGCGGAGTATCTGCCCGACGTTGCTGCGGAGGACCTCGCGACGCTGGCTGAATACCAGCAGAAGGTTCAGGGGCGAGAGGGGAGTGCGCGGCGGCCGGGTCCCTTTGTGGCCTGGGAAGATCTCGGTCTGTTGCTGAAGTTGATTCAGGTGAAGACGGGTGGCTTTCCGCACAAGGAAGACGCCGAGCGGGTGTCGCTCTATGAGCATCTCGTGGTGGATGAGGCTCAGGATTTCGGTGCGCTCGACCTGCAGGTGCTGTTTGGCGCGGTTCGCGATCGGCGGGCGATCACCATCGTCGGCGACGTGAACCAGAAGATCATGCCGTCGGCGGACTTCATCGGCTGGGCGGCGCTGGCCGCGGAGCTTGGCGTCGATGGCGGCGAGGTCGCGCGACTCGAGGTGGCGCACCGTGCGACGCAGCCGATCATGGACGTGGCGGACGCGGTGCTGGGCGGCGATCCGACCGTGGGCGCGCGGGCCGGGCGAAGGCCGCGGTACTTCCGCGAGGCCTCGTCGAGTGAGGTCTTTGATCGGGTGTTGAAGCTCATCGACGACCATGTTGCGCGCGATGAGGCGGCGCACCTTTGCGTGGTGTGCGCCCACAGTCCCGACGCTGAGAGCCTCGCCCATCGCCTCGCGACGGTGCTCGATGGCGTCACCGAGGTGCGCTTCGGGCACAACCTGAAGTTTGTGTTTGGCCGGGGAGTGACGGTGACCAACTACCGTCAAGTGAAGGGCCTGGAGTTCGACGCGGTGATCGTCGTCGAGCCGAGCGCCACGTTCTATCCCGCGACGGACATCGGGCGCGGCGCGCTCTACACCGTCTGCACCCGGGCGCGCGAGCGGCTCGACCTGGTGGGCTGCGCGCCAACGACGACCCTGCTCGACGCCGCGATCGCCTCGGGTGCGCTGGAGGTCGTCGGCGGCGCGGAGATTCCTCCGGCGACGTTCACCGAGGCAGAACTGGAAGACCCGTTCTGACACCTCCCCCGGACCGTCGGCGTGGCTGATGCCCGCCCGTGACCGTCGCTCGTACCCACAAAAACCGCCTTCGCCCACGATCTTTATCTGAGGTTCGGAGTACGTCGCCTCGGCCCGCCGTGCCGCGTGCTGAAGCACACGGCACCCCCAAGCGAAAGCCCGCAGCGGGCTCCATCCCGGGTCCCACGGGGCAGCGCTTCTCCATCGGGACATCGTAGGAGCCCGGGTCTGCCCCGGGCTTCCACACCGTGCCGTGTGCTTCAGCACGCGGCACAGCGGGCCGAGGCGGCGTACTCCAAACCTCAGATCTTTATTGTGACAGTTGACAGTTCTACTGTTTGATTTATAAGGGTTCCTGCGTGGGTGCGGTGCGTCGTTGCACCCCTACCGGAGGAGACGCGGCGATGGCGGACGATGACGTGACTCTCACCGAACTCTCCGAGCAGACGGGCGAATCCCCGCGCACGCTGCGGTTCTATGTGATGCAGGGGCTGCTGAGCGGTGCGGATGCGTCGGGGCCGCGGGCTCGCTACCCGCTCGAGCACGTGGCCCGGGTGCGCTGGATTCGTGCGCGTCAGTCCGAGGGGCTGAGCCTGGGGCGAATCGCGCGCGACCTCCAGGCGCTCGACACCGCCGGGCTCCCGCTGCCCAACGATCCTCCGCTGCCCGCGAGCGCGCCGTCGGTCGGTGTGCCTGTGAGTTCGTCGGCCATCGACTACCTGCAGCGCGCGGGTCTGCTCTCGGGGCCCGCCGCGCCCGCCGAGGCCCCGTTGTCCGCGGCACCCGCGGAGGTGTCTCGCAGTACGTGGGAGCACCTGCTGCTCGCCGAGGGCGTCGAGCTTCACGTGCGGCGTCCGCTCGATCCCTTCACGCAACGGCGGGTGAAGCAGTTGCTGCAGTACGCCCGCGATACCTTTCGGAAGTCCTGATTTCCCGATGTTCGAAGAGGCCTATGGGCCTCGAGGAGGCTCCCATGAAGTCCAACGACCGAGACCCGCTCCCTTCGCCTCTCGCGGCGTACACCGTTGACCTCGATCGCGAGTTTGTCCGCTGCGGAGGCGAGAGTCGGCGGCACCTCCGTGTCTCTCTCCAGGCCGCGCCCGCCCCCGCCGGGAGGCCTCGTCCGCTGCTCCGTATTTCGTTCGTCGTAGACCGCTCCGGGTCGATGTCCGGAACGCCGCTCGCGCTGGCAGGCCGCGCGGTCTGCGAGGCGGTCTCGCTCCTGGAGCCCGGCGACGCTTTCGCCCTCGTCACCTTCGAGAATGAATGCGAGGTCGTGATGCCCTTCGGATCGGCCTCCGCGGAGCGCAAGCACGAGGCCCAGGAGCGTTGCCGCGCGCTCGTCACGGGAGGGTCCACGAACCTCGGCGTCGGCTGGGCCGAAGGGTGCGCGCAAGTGGCGGCCAGCGCTGGTGAAGCCCTCGCGCGGGTGCTCGTGCTCACCGATGGCCAGGTGAACGTGGGCGAGACGCGCCCGGCGACGCTCTGCGACCACGCCCGCGTGCTGCGCGGCAAGGGCGTGACGACGTCGTGCCTCGGCCTCGGCGAGGGCTTCAACGAGTCGCTGCTCGGCGCCATGGCCGACGCGGGCGGCGGTCGCTTCTACTTCGCCGCCCGTCCCGAAGAACTCATCGAACACATGCGCGCGGAGGTTCTCGAAGGCCTCGACGTCGTGGGCCGCGGCATCGCCATCGAAGTTCGCCCGCACGACCGCGGCCGCGTCGAGGTGCTCGGCGGCCTGGAGTCCGCGTGGAGCGGGACGGCCCTGCGTGTCGAACTCGGTGATCTCGTTGCGCGGCAGAGCCTCGATGCGGTGTTCGCGGTGGTGCTTCCGACCGGCGAGCTGGGCGGGGCGCAGGCCTTCGACATCACCGTCCTCGACCGCGACGGAAACGCTTGTGCTCCGGTGCAGACCGTCCGTTTCGTCTACGCCCCGGGCGATGTCGTCGATCGTCAGCCCCGGATCTTTGCGGTCGAGCGCCGCGTTGCGCGGCTTTACGCCAACGAAGCCCGCATCGCCGCGGTGGCCCTCAACCGCGCGCGCCGCTACCCTGAGGCGAAGGCGAAGCTGCTCGCGGTGGCCGAGCGGGTCGCCGCGTATGCGGGCAACGACCCGGAGATGAACGCCATCGTGCGCGAGATGCGTCAGGGGGCGGAGGAGTTTGGCCGCGCGGTGCAGGAGATGGCGCTGAAGCAGGCGCACTCCGAGGTGTTCTTCAGCACGCGGTCGAAGTCGGCGCGCGGCCGCTCGACCCGCGACGAAGACGACACCTGAGAGGCAGCGCCGACGCGCCCGTCGCAGCGAAGGGAGAGACCCGGGAAATGTGCTGCTTCGTGACCAACGCGGACGCGGTGGTGACGGTGCGATGTGAATCCCGGCTTCCTGCGATGCCCGGAGTCCTGTCTTTCGATCAAGCGAAGAACAACGCCACGGCGCACCCGAGGCCGGCCGCCCATACGAGGCTGCGCAGCGGGGCGACGTCGGCGATGTACGTCGCGATGTAGGCCACCCGGGCGGCGATGAAGCCCATCGCGAGGAGATCGACGCGGCCCTGTGGCGCGTGCGCGAGATGCGCCACGATCACCGCTGCCGCGAAGAACGGAAACGCCTCGAAGCCGTTGCTCTGCGCGGCGTTGGCGCGGCGACGCCAGCCCTCCTGCTTCGCCAGCCAGTCGCGCGGGTGGTTGTTGTCGTACTTCGCTCCCGCCTTGGCGGTGGCGGTCGCCAGGTACGGGAGAAGTCCCGCGATGAGAACGCACCAATAGGCTCTAGTCATGGGATTCCTTGCCTCGCAGGCCGAGGCTGAACTCGACAGCATCGTTGGGAGTTGAGAAGTCGGGAGTCGTTTGGCCCGCCGCTGGTCAGCCCGTGTAGTGGACCTTCATGGTCTCGATGATGGTCTTGAGGAGGCGCTTCACCACCTCGGTGCTCGGGTCGCGAACCACCACGTAACCGTCGCCCTCGTAACTATCGCTCTTCGGCGCACCCACCGTCGGGAGGTTGGCCTCCACGACCCACTTGCCGACGGCCTCCCAGGTCTCGTGGACGCCTCCCAGGGAGGCCACCCGCCCGTGCCCCATTCCGCGCAAAAATGCGCTGCCGACAGCGTATTTGCGCTGCCATGGGCCCTGGAATTCCCCGTCCACCACGGCGCTGATCCACGCGTCGTACAGGTTGATGTCGTTGGCCAGTCCGGTCATCAGGCTGATGTTTGCGCCCGGTGGCCGCTGCGCGATCTCGCCGATCACCAGGCTCTCGTCGGGTCGCTGAAACCACTCCATGTGGGTCATGCCGTCGTCGAGACCGAGCGCCTGGATGGTCGCTCGCGACATGGCCCGCGCGCCGTTGTACTCGGGCCCGCTGATGTCCCGCGGGAGCAGGGCGGTCCACTGGATCCACGGGTTTTCGATGGCCTCGAGGCAGCCTGGGAGGTAGTGCGAAATCGACTCGCCGCGGGGCACTCCGCCCGTGGTGATCGTCTCGAAACTGAACTCCCGTCCGCGCAGGAATTCCTCTGCCAGCACGGGGTGCGCGTCGCTCGCGCCCATGCCCTGTGCCGCCCGCACAAGCTCGTCGTAGGAGCTCACGCGATAGGTGGATTTCCCACCCATGCCCGACGGGGGCTTGAGCACCATCGGGAAGCCCACTTCGTCGGCGAAGCTCCGCGCGTCGGGTTCCCCGCGGAGCAGCCTGCTGCGCGCCACGGGCAACCCCGCCGCTCGCAGCGCAGCCTTCATCTTGGCCTTGTCACGAAAGAGTTCTGCCACCTGCGGCGGCGTCCCGGGGACCTTGAAATGCGCCCGCGCCTGCGCGAGCTGCACCATGATCGATTCGAGGATTCCGATGATGCGGTACGGCTGCCCGTGCCGCCGTCGCAGCACCTCCGTGGCGTCGATGATGTCGCGCACGGAGAGCGGGTCGGTGACGCGCACGAAGTCGTCGTACAGCCTCGCGTCGGGGCCAGACGGGGGCGTGTGCCCGACGCCGAGCAGCCGAACGTCCGGGGCCCGGGCGGCGGCGCGCACGAAGCGCATGGTGACCTCAGCAGGAAAAGGCGCGACGAAGACGACGTTTCTGGGCATTGGCAGGGTGCCGCGAGGATGTCCGAGTGGACCTGCGCGGGTCAACGCTTCGGTGCGCTGTGAAGCACAACTCTCCCTCCGATCGCTCCGATCGGAAATGTTAGGGTCGGAGCATGCGCGTCGTATTCCTGGCCCCGTCGTTTCCCCCTGAGATGATCCAGTACACCCGCGGGCTCGCGGAGGTTGGCGCCACCGTCTACGGGGTCGGCGACGCCCCCCGCGAGGCGCTGCCGCGGGAGGTGCGTCCGTACCTGCACGACTACCTCCAGGTGCCCCGCATCATGGACGAAGACGACGTCATCGAGCGCGTCACCCAGTGGATGCGCGGCAAGCAGGTCGATCGCGTGCTCGCCAACTGGGAGCCGCTGGTGATTCTTGCGGCGCGCATTCGCGAGCGCTGGGGGATGCCCGGGATGAGCGCGGACACCGTGCGGGGCTTCCGCGACAAGGAACTCATGAAGGAGCGCGTGCGCGCGGCAGGACTGCGAGTGCCGCGCTCGCGACGGGTGTGCAACGAGCGGGAGATTCGTGCGGCGGCGGAGTTTATCGGGTACCCGCTGATCTTGAAGCCGATCGCGGGGGCGGGCAGCGCGGATACGTATCGGGTGGGCGACGCGGCAGAGCTTGAGCGTGTGATTCCGCTGATGCGCTACATCGCCGAGGCGAGCTGCGAGGAGTACGTCGAGGGCGAGGAGTTCACCTTCGACACGGTCTGCGTCGAGGGGAGGCCCGTGTACGAAAACATCGCGTCTTATCTACCGAAGCCCATCGAGATGCGCTCCCTCGAATGGATCAGCCCGGTGATCATCACCGTGCGGGACATGTACCAGGCCAGGCTTGCGCCGGGGGTGGAGCTTGGTCGCAACGTTCTCGGCGCCCTCGGGATGGGCACCGGGTTTACGCACATGGAGTGGTTTCTGACGCCGAAGGGGGAGGCGGTGTTCGGCGAGATCGGGTGTCGCCCGGGCGGCGGACACATCGTTGATCAGATGAATTACACTTCGGATATCGACCTATTTCGCGAGTGGGCGCGGGTCGCGTGCTGGGGCGTCTTCGAGGCCGCGCCTTCGAGGAAGTACAACGCAGGCATCATCTTCAAGCGCGCTCAGGGGCAGGGGCGAATCACCCGCATCGAGGGCCTCGGAAACTTCCTCCGGGACGCCGGCAAGTGGTGCGTCGAGGAGCAGCTTCTCCGGCCCGGAACGCGCCGCCGTGACTGGAAGCAGACGCTGCTCTCGGACGGTCACGTGATGGTTCGCCACCCCGATTGGGCCGAGGCGCACCGCCTCTCCTTCGCCGCGGCGACGGGAATCAAGATGTACGCGGAGTGATTCGGGCGTCGCTTCAGGGCGGCGCTGCGACCTCTTCCCGCACCTCGGACATCAAGAATAATCCCGTGTTGCATCCGGCGTAGTAGCCGTCGCGATGCACGTTGAGGCTCGACCACGGACGGTCGTCCCAGTCGGTGTCGTCGATGGTCCCCTCCCAGACGAGTGCGCCGTCGATTCGAGCGCGCGCCCGTCGGTGCGTCGGGCCGATCTCCCAGCGAAACTCCACCCAGCGAGGGGTCGTGTCGTTGCGGCTCACGACCACCAGCGACCCATCCGCGACCCACCGGACATACCCGACCAGGGAGTCGCGGAGTTCGAAGCACATCCCGCTGCCGTCGGTCCCGTTTTCCGGCGTCACACGCGTATGAATGCACCCGGTGACGTTCCAGGCACGATCGGTCGGCGGCTCGATCCACATCCGCCACACCCAGGCCCGATAGCCGTCTCCGGGGGTCAGGTCGCGGCGTCGCAGTTGTGCCCAGTCCGGCCGGAAGAGCCACGCGCGGGTCCCGTCCGGGGCGTCGCCCGGTCCTTGCCGCGCACAGATGCCGCTGTTTCCTTGCCAGCCGACGGGCGGCGAGGTCGTGAAGCGCTCGACGTACGAGGGAATCCACCGTGCGGGCCACGGGTAGGCGCAAACCCCTGTCCGGCACTCCTCTCCCTCGGCGCACGCCACGTTGCAGGCGCCGCAGTGCTGCAGGTTTGTGCTGAAGTCCACGCAAGCGCCGTCGCACTTCGTCGCGCACGGCGGCGGCGCAACCCCGCCACCGAGATCGCCTTCAACGGAGCATCCCAGCACCGCGAAAACCAGAACCGTTGCTCCCGCCCAAACCGCTCGCCCCATCGAATCCCCTCTTTATGGCTTCGTGATCAGCCGGTGGGTGCGGCGCTGGACAGCGCGTGATCGACCATGTCTCCGAGCAGGCTGCCCGGCCATCGTCGGTGGAAGTCCGCTGCGCGGGCGCGAGCCTCGGCGGTGCGTTGTAGAAGCATCAGCGCATCGACCCGAAGCGCCTCGCGCTCCTCGACCAGCGCCCCGGTGGGAAACTGTCGCGAGTGCAGTCGAACACCTTCCAGCGCAGCCTCGCCGTCTTGATGCAGCAGTGCGCTCCGAGCCCGCTGCAAGAGCAATTGTTCGCGCGCGAGGGCGTCGCCGCCCGAGGCCGCCCGAGGCCGCGCATCGACGGACGGCGTGCGTGTGCCAGCGTCGGGCAAAGTCACCCCTGCGTCTGGTGATCCCGCGTCGGAGGTCACGAACACTTCGCGCACCTCGATGCGCGTCTCGATCACGCGCTGCTCCCGAGGCGCTGGCGTTGGGCGAAGCGCGATCACGGCTCCCGCGCCGATGGCGAGGCCCAGGCCCAGTCCGACGGCCAGGCCCGCGCCGACGCCGAACGCCCGCCGGGGGACTTCTGCGGAGGATGCCTGTTGACGGAGCGTGGCTTCGGTCGCCTCGCGCAGCGCGCGCACCGCCTCGGGGGCGAGCGGCGGGCGGTCGCGCTCGGCATCGAAGAACGCCTGCACGTCGGGAGGAAGCTGGTCGTTTTTGTCCTCCGTGCTCATCGATGTCCACGCTGCAGTGCTAATCGACGCACGGCCTGGGAGATGTCTTCCCGAGCCAGGCGCAATCGAGAATGTACCGTTGGGACAGGGACGCCAAGCATCTCTGCGAGTTCAGGCACGGCAACGCCTTCGAACTCCACAAGCACTAGCACGCTGCGGCGCTCGAAGCTCAAGCCATCAAGGGCGTCGAAGAGCAGGGTTCGGCGTTGTTCGGCCTCGAGGACGACGTCGGCCAGCGGCTCTGGGTCTTCGACGGCGCTCATCGGTAGACCGCCGATGGCGACGTCTTCGTGTCGGATGTCCGAGCGTTTGCGATAGTCCGACGCGGCGCCGTGCACGAAAGTTCGCAGCCACGGCTGTATCGGGCGGCGGGTATCAAACTCGGGCCAGTGGTTATGGAGCGCGATCAATACCCGTTGGACGACATCGGGTACGTCACGCTCGCGCACCCCGAGGCGCCGCACGAGGCCGTGCATCCACGAGACGCACGGCTCGATATGCGGCCAGAACGACGTCGGTGACGCCATCAGGGTACGGCTCCCACCCAGAGGACTTGATGCCTCATTGGAAGGTGTACCTCAGCGCCGCGCCGCCCCAGCCATCGAGTACGCCCGCAGACCAGATGGACTCGCCGTCGAGACGGAAGCTTGCGCGGACGAGGGCCGCGGAGGTACCGGCTGCGATGCGGAAGCTGACTCCCCCAGAGGAACCAAGGACAAGGTCGGCTCGCAGTCCGACGTGTAGCGAGGGGAGGGCGGCGTCGAGGGGGTTGGTCACGCCGCGGCCCTGACCATAGACGCGGGCGACGGTGCAGGGGAGGCAGAGCCGGAGGGATCCGAGCCAGACGCAGGGTGCCGCGCTGGCCTGGAGGGCGTCGATGGTTGCGCTGGTGTTCGCGGTGACGCCGGGTGCGACGCCCGGGAGGACGTATCCAGCGGTGAGTTCGGCCCCCCAGCGGGTGCGACGAACCTCGACGGCGACCGCGAAGCCCACGCTGACGCTCGGGACGACTCCCGCCATGGCGCCGCCCTCCAGGCCGACCCCAAACTGCCACGGGGGGGCGGCCGTGGGCGGACGAACGACGGTCGCGAGCGCGCGGGGTCTCGACGGCACGAGCCACGGAAGCACCGGGACGGTCGGGTTGAACACCGTGGGAACGGGCGGAGGTGCGGGAGCGACGGGCGGAGGCGGCGGCGCGGGGGCGACGGGCGGCGGCGCGGGAGCGACGGAGCGGCGGGCCAGGGAGTCCACCGTGAGACCGAGGGCGAACGCGAGCGCGTCGGTGACGTCGCGGCAGTCGGTCGAGGCCACGCGAAGTTCGCGCGATCCGACGGACGCACCGGATGCATCGTGGACGGTCAGCGTGGCGAGCCAGACGTGCCCATCGCGGCTCACGGCGGCGTTCACGATCGCAGCGCCCTCTGCCGAGAAGGGCGAGCGTCCCAGTTGGGCAGCCACGGCGCCCTGCACCCTCGACGCGTCGGGACAACGCTCGGCCCCGACGCCGCGAACATAGTCCAGTCGGATCCCAGTGCCGACCTCTTCTGCCCGTACCCGCAACGGTACGCACAACAGACAGGTGGCTAGTAGTCCCCGACTTATTCCCACATTCCTCCCAGGAGGCCCTCGATGTGACGTCGAGATAGTGCCCGCGAGAGCCCCCCGGGTGCAATCTGATTCGTGCTTATGCATGGGGAAAAGGCCTTCAAGCTCATCTATCTTCTGAGCGCTGTCTTAGTTTGACCGCAGGATCATTCATGGGCCGGGAATTCTATGGAAGAGGTGTGGGGAGGGCGTGGGATACGTTCGCCAGGTGGGTCGACAGAGTTGTCTGTACGAACCCTCCGATCTCCCGTTCCAGTACTGCAGCCAATTTACCGATGTTCCTCGGTATATGCATGACTACGGCGATCTCGCCGCCGACGTAGCGGGAGCCCTCGCCGGATCGCTCATCCCCTACGGAACCCGCGTTCCGCTGCTCGCGATCGGCCGCTTTGCACGGCGGGGAACAGTGTCCCACGTGCAGATGGAGCACTCATCGGTCGTGAAGTTCCTGGAGTACAACTTCCTCGGTGCGGTCAGTGCTGGAGCACTCGGCCACCGTGATCGGGTCGTCAACAACATCGGCAGTTTGCTCGACCCTTCGACGACTGAAATTGTGATCCCCGATCGATAGCGGCCTTCGAGCTGCGTTGCGTGGCTATCGTCCGCGCATCGCTGCCTATCGGTGTTCCCGCCTCACCGCGTCTTCGTGAAGCACTCGTCGGCCGGAACTGTCGGGGCCTTCCTCTACGAAACGACCGTGAGCCCGTGTGCTCTCGCCGCGTCGGCGAGCCGTTGGTCGAAGGTCGCCACATCGGCACCCGCGTCGCTCGCCATCGCGAGGTGCAATGCATCGAGCGTTCGAATAAGCGCCGGGGATCGTGTCGCGAGGAGACGCACCGCCGTCGCGTGAGATCGCATCATCGAAATCCGGTCGAAGTACCCGTCCGCCAGATGGCCATCGAATAGCGCCCAGATCTTGTCCGCTGCGACGCCATCGAGCGCGCCCATCCGAACTTTGCGGACGATGGTGGCGTGAAACTCGGCGACGGCCAGATCGCTCACGAGGAGCGAATGCGCGGACCGGACGATCTCCTCAGCCTGCGCGCTCCCTGCGCTCCGGGGCGTAGTAGGGAACGAGCACGGAGGTATCCAGGTAGATCACAAACGCTCGGATTCGCGCGCTTCCAGCACCGCGTTACCCGAGGAGGGCGTCGCACTGAGGTTGGCGCGGAAGTCGGCCAGGCTGGGAAGGCGCCGCGTCGCTGGGACCTCGGCCGCCTCGTCGATGATCACCACCACCCGATGGCGACCGGCCGGCACCGGACGGGGCGCACGGAGCGTGAGCGTTCCTTCTGCGTCGATGGTGGCAACAGCTTCGATGGTCAGCACGGTTCACGGACCTTTCGCGGGGTCGCCAAATCCAGGCGGGAAGCGCTTGAGTCGTACCATGCGGACCGTTCCCTGCGCCTCTCGTGGTCGCTCACTCCACCCCCGGTCCCCCCGCGTCGTCGCCCTTCTTCTTCCGCCCCCGATTCACCGGTGCCGCGCCCGCCGCCGCGCCCTCGTCGGCCGCCACCTGCACGGCCGCCGCGGCCTCGCTCACCCCCGCCCGCGGCCGGTTCTCCTTCAGCAGCCGCGCGAGCATCTCGGCGCGCGTGTCGTCGTCCCACGTGTCGCGGTTGACGACCTGTCGCGAGCACTTTCCCTGAGGACCGCGGCCGTGATCTCACACCACCCACGCGGCAGCCGCGGTTGCGAAAGGGGCAGGGATCACAATGGCGGTGGGGACGTTCTCGGCGAACGGGGTTCCAGGTTTCGGCGAGCAACGCGACGGTTTCTCACGCTTGTTTCCCCGTAGTTTGACGGTAGACCGCCGTTTCCACGGATCCCTGTTTAGTGGCGCCCCGTAAGCAGGGATCCGGCGAACGCTCGTAACTCTGCTGAAACACAGACCCGGAAACCGTCGCACAGGCGCGGGTCGAGGAAACTGAGCTTGCGCGCGGAACGCCGCTGGATCGAAGTCGGAGGCTCCCATTGGGTCGAGAAAGCCACCGCTCGTACCCGACGGCGGAAGTGACCGGTGGGGTTCGCGAGCCCCCACCCCCGGCCCCGGCCCCACAAGTGGGGGCAGGGAGTTCGGAGCGACAAAACGCTTCTATAATAGGTATTTCTGCACCCTGCCCCCACTTGTGGGGCTGAGCATTCGTCACATCTCCGCGGGAAGGGAGCGCCCACTCCGCGGTTGCGGGCACGCCCGCGCGCGGGCCTGCAACCGCTGAAGTGGGAGCCTGGAGTTGAGCGTCCCGCCTGCGCGGGACTTCCTG
>CANJUR010000119.1 GCA_947477565.1 Deltaproteobacteria bacterium | reverse complement strand
CGCCCCCACAAGTGGGGGCAGGGTGCAGAAATGCCTATTATAGAAGCGTTTTGTCGCTCCGAACTCCCTGCCCCCACTTGTGGGGGCGGGGCTGGGGGTGGGGGCTCGACGTGACTTCGTCCTTCGACTGCGGCGGACCTGGAGGCTCCGTGGGGGCGGGGCTGGGGGTGGGGGCTCGACGTGACGGTAGGTTCACCTGGAAATCATGTGTTTCCGACGCGAATCCCGGATCCCTGCTTAGGCTGCAGTCATCGAACCACGGCTGCAGCCAACCACTACGAAAACCGACCTCCCCGTCGGGTGAGGCCGACCACCCGGGCCCGTTGAAGCGCATCGCCACGGTGGGCAGAACGTCTCCATCGACCCCGGCATCCGGTCGCGCGTACGGCCCTTCTAGCTCGATCGTTTCGTCTCTTTCGAGGGGTGCTTCGGCCACGACCTGGGGCGGGAGGCGCGGCGTTCGCGGCGCCGAGCCATGGCAGCAAGCGGATTCCGCGGATGTCGCGCGAGGAAGTCGCCGCTCACTCTCGCAGCCGAAACTCCACCGCCCGCGCATGCGCCTCGAGCCCCTCCGCTCGCGCGAAATCCATGATGGCCTGTCCGTGCCGAGTGAGCGAAGCGCGGTCGTAGCGAATCACCGACGTCCGCACGATGAAGTCGTACACCCCCAGCGGCGAACTGAACCGCACCGCACCGCCCGTCGGCAGCACGTGCGATGGGCCCGCCAGGTAGTCCCCCGCGGCCTCCGGCGTCCAGTCGCCCAGAAACGCCGCGCCCGCCGCTCCGACCTGGGCCAGCAGCGCCTCCGGATCGCGCACCAGCAGCGCCAGGTGCTCGGACGCGAGCGCCGTCACCACTCGCGCGGCCTCGGCAAGGTCTCCCACCACGAAGGCATGTCCGTTGGCGGTCACCGAGGCCTCCGCGATGGCCCGCCGCGGCAGTACCGCCAGTTGCGACCGCAGCGCCGCCAGCGCGCGCTCGGCCACCGCCGCGGTGGTCGCCACCAACAGCGGATATGCCGCCTCGTCGTGCTCGGCCTGGGACAACAGATCAGCCGCCACCACCTCCGGGTCGGCGCCCTCGTCCGCCACCACCAGAATCTCCGATGGACCCGCGATGCCGTCGATCGCCACGCGACCGAAAACCAGCTTCTTCGCGCACGCCACGTAGATGTTTCCCGGCCCGACGATCTTGTCTACCCGTGGCACCCGTGCGGTTCCGTACGCGAGCGCACCGATGGCCTGCGCGCCGCCCATGTCGAACACCCGCGACACCCCCGCGATGGCCGCCGCCGCGAGAATCTCCGCGGTCGGTCGCGGCGTCGCCAGCAGCACCTCGCCCACGCCCGCCACCGCCGCGGGAATCGCCGACATCAGCACGCTCGACGGGTACCGCGCCTTGCCGCCCGGCGCGTACACCCCGACCCGCGCGAGCGGACGCACCCGCCAGCCGAGGCCCACGCCGTCTTCGTCGGTGTACCGCAGCCCCGGATCGACCTGCTTCTCGTGATAGGCGCGTATGCGGTGCGCAGAGAACCGCAGCACCTCCGCCAACGCCGGATCGAGGCCCGCCAGCGCCGCGGCCATCTCCGCGGGCCCGTACTCGAAGGGCGCAGGGATGGCCCCGTCATACTTGAGGGAGTATTCCGCCAGCGCCGCGTCGCCGCGCGTGCGCACCGCATGGAGAATCTCCGCCACGGCCGGAGTCACACGGTCGAGGTCGTCGTCGCCGCGGTCGGTGAGGTGCGCGAGGGCGGCGGTGTAATCGGGCGTTTCGCGGAGGTGGAGCTTCATGGCGGGGGCGGAGGGTGACCGCGACGAAGGCGGACCGCAACGAGGCATCCGCTGCGATCCCGGGCAGGGGCGCTGCTAGGGTCCGCGGGAGAAGCCATGCGATCCATCGCCCTCGCCTTCGGGATCTTCGCTCTCGGTTGTTCGTCTCGCCCCGTGGCACCCACAACCCCGGCACACGCCGAGCGCGCGGCGCCCCTCGTGGTGACCATCGTGGTCGATCAGTTTGCCGCGTGGATCGCCGACGAACGCCTCGCGCTGCTACCCCCGGACGGCGGCTTCGCGCGGCTGCGGCGGGAGGGCACCTGGTATCGCCATGTTCGCTTTGCGCACGCGGCGACGGACACCGCGCCCGGGCACTCGTCGCTCTATACGGGACAGGCCCCGCGGGAGAGCGGAATCCTCGCCAACGAACTGCCCGACGAGCACGGCGGGCGGGTGTCGATTCTGCGCGACGAGACCGCACACCTGGTGACCGACGAGGGCGTGACCGACGCGGTGGGTAGCTCCATCGCGCGACTGCGGGTGGAGACGCTCGCGGACGCCCTGCGCGCACGCTCCCCGGACGCCGTCATCGTGAGCCTCTCGCTCAAAGACCGCGGCGCCATCTTCGGCGGCGGTCGGCACCCGACGGCGACGGTGTGGTTCGACCCGGGGCGCGACCGCTTCGTGACGTCTACCGCATTCGGACAGAGTTTACCTTCCTGGGTAAGCCCCGACGGGATGCCCGCGGCGCTGACTGCGTTGCGCGCGACGCCGTGGACGCTGCTCGATGAGCCGTGGGTGCGGGCGCACGCCGCGACGCCGGACGCGCAGCCGGGCGAAGGAGACCTCGACGGGTGGGGAACGACGTTTCCCCATGACTTCACGAGGGCGCGTCGGCCCGCGGGCGCGCTGCGAGCCTCGCCGATGGGGGACACCGCGGTGCTGCGCCTCGCCGAGGACGCACTCACGTCGGCGCGCAATCCGCGGGCGCCGATGCTCCTCGCGCTGTCGCTCTCCTCCAACGATTACATCGGCCATCTCTTCGGGCCAGACTCCTGGGAGGCGTGGGATCAACTCCGTCGTCTGGACGCTTCGCTGGGTCGGTTTTTCGCGCGGCTGGACACCCTCGCAGGACGCGACGGCTGGTCTCTGGTGCTCTCCGCCGACCACGGGATCACCGCGTTGCCCGAGGTGGCGACCGTCGCTGCGGCGCGGCCGTGGTGCGACGGAGCGACGGCGCGCGGGGGGGGCGACGCCTACGAGCGGCCGTGCGGGGCGCTGGGGCGACTTGATTCCGATGAGGTCGCGCGAGAGCTGCAGGCGTCGGCGGTGCGGGTGCTCGGCGCCGGCGAGTGGGTGCGCGGCATCGCCGATCCGTACGTCTACCTGACCGCCGCGGCAGAGGCGCTGCCGACCGCGCGACGCGAGCTGTTGCAAGCGACGCTCACGGCGCGGCTGCGGGAGCACCCGGAAATCGAGCGGGTGATCGACACGCGCACGGTGCTCGCGCGATGCGCGGAGGGAGAGTCCGTGGAGGCGCTTCTGTGTCGGGCGATTCCCGATCACAACGGCGCGGCGCTGTATGCGCAGACGCGCGCAGGAGCGTTTTTCGATGCTGGGTATGCGCTGGGGCGCGGCACCAGCCACGGGTCGCCGTACCTCTTCGACCGCACGGTGCCGATGCTCGTGCGGGCGCCGGGACGCGAGCCCGCCGGGCGCGAGGTGATGGAGCCGACGTCGTATACGGAGTTTCGTCGCCAGGCCGAGCGCCTGCTCGGAATGTGAGCGCGAGACGCGTCTCGGAGCTGAGCCGAACGCAGTTTCGTGCCGCCTTCGAGGAGGCGGTCGCCGACGCTGCTACGGCTTGAGGAGGCCTTCGGCGGTCATCGCGGCGACCACGGCGGGGCGCGCGGCAATACGGGCGCGGTAAGCCTGGAGTCCCGGCCACGGCGCGAGATCGACACGCGCGTGCGGCGCCCATCCGAGCATGGTGAAGAGGTACCCGTCGGCCACGGTGAAGGTGTCGCCCATCAGGAAGGGGCTCTGCGCGAGGCGCGCTTCGAGGAGCGCGAAGCGGGCTGCGAGGAGGTCCTTGGCGAGGACCCGGTAGTCCTCCGGGGTCTTCGGGTTGAAGAGCGGCGAGAAGCCCTTGTGCACCTCCGTGCTCAGGAAGTTGAGCGTCTCCTGGAGGCGATAGCGGGCGAGGGTCCCGTTGGCGGGCGCGAGGTTCGACTCGGGCTTCAGGTCAGCGATGTACTGCACGATCGCAGGCCCCTCGGTGAGCACCGCGCCGTCATCGAGCCGCAGCGCCGGAACCATCCCCTTCGGGTTGATGCCGAGGAAGTCTTCCCCATCGGTGGTCTGCTTGTCCTTGCGACCCACGCGCACGAGTTCGAAGGGAATGCCCGCCTCGCGCAGCGCAATGTGAGGAGAGAGCGAGCAGGTGCCTGGGAGAAAAAACAACTTCATGAAAGGTCCATCGCGTTTCGGCCGACAGCGTCGTCGCCGTCGCCGGGCGCGCTGTCTACCATGCGTGCGCCGCCCGTGATGGAGTCGCTCGTAACCGCCCCACCGCCTCCCGGAGTATCCCACCGCATGAACCTCCGAACCTCACTCCTCTTCTCTGCCGTCGCCGTGATTCTCGCAGGCTGCAGATCATCCGGGTACCAGGCCTCGACGCCCCCCACTGCCCCCTCCTCGGTCGCTGCCCCGGTGACGTCGCACGCGCCCGATCCTGTCATCACCGACCCGGACGACTACCCCATGGTCCCCGATGGAGGCACGCGCGTCGCCGGGCCGCCCCCTGCCGGCATGGCGGTCGCCACCTTCGCGGGTGGCTGCTTCTGGTGCATGGAAGCCGCCTTTGAGCACCTCCCCGGCGTGCAGGATGCGATCTCCGGGTACACCGGCGGCGCACCCGAACACCCGACCTACGACGACGTCAGCAACCACCGCACGACGCAGGCCGAGGCCGTCCGGGTGGTCTACAACCCCGCGGTCATCACCTACGACCAACTGCTCGCGGTGTTCTGGCGGCGCATTGATCCGACCGGCGTCGATCACGCCTTCTCGGACCGGGGACACCAGTACCGCAGCGTCGTCTTCGTGCACGACGCGGCACAGCGCGCGGCCGCGACGGGCACCCGCTCGGGCATCGCCGCGGCGGGACATTTCACCGACCCCATCACCACCACCATCGAAGACGCCGGGGTCTTCTGGGTCGCGGAGGACTACCACCAGAACTTCTGGCGCACGCACCCCAACCACTACCGCGCCTACCACGACAACTCGGGTCGCCGGGAGCTGCTCCGCGAGCACTGGGGCGCCGACGCGCCGTACTGACCCGCTCGACCGCTGTGATAGCTTCCGCGCGCGTCAACGAAGGAGCCTCCGCCACCATGCGACTGGTCAAGATCGGCCTCGGAAGCGTCAACCCCACGGTCGGTTCGGTACACTCGAATACCACCCGGTGTATTACCCAGGCCCGGGCGATGGCCGCCGCCGACGTCACCGTGGCCGCCCTCCCGGAGCAGGTGATCGGGGGCTATCCCGCGGAAGACCTTGTGCAGTGGGCGGGCTTCGTCCGCGCCCAGTGGGATGAGCTTCAACACTTCGCACAACACACCGCCGATCTGCCCACGGTGTTCGCGCTCGGCGTCACCGTCGCGCACCAGGGACACCTCTACAACAGCGCCGCCGTCGTGCACCGCGGCGTCGTGCTCGGCCTCGTTCCGAAGGAGAAGCTCCCGACCTACAACGTCTTCTACGAGGCCCGAACGTTCTCCCGCGGCGTGCCCGGCCAGCACGACACCGTCGAGGGCGTCCCCTTCGGCGACCTCGTGTTTGCTTTCGACTTCGGCACCCTCGCGGTGGAGGTCTGCGAAGACGTCTGGTCCCCGGACGGGCCGATGCGCCGCCGCTGTTACGCAGGCGCCGAACTGGTGCTCAACATCTCCGCTTCGCCCTACCGCATGGGCGTGATGGGGACGCGCCGCGAGATGCTCGCCACGCGCTCCGGCGACAACCAGTGCACGCTCGCCTACGTCAACAGCGTCGGCGCCAACGACGGGCTCGTCTTCGACGGCGGTGGGTTCGTCTTCCAGAACGGCCGCCCGATGCTCGAGGCCCCGCGCTGGACCGAATCCTGGGCCGCCGCGGTGGTCGATCTCGACCGCACCCGACGGCTCCGCACGGAGGCCACCACGTGGCGCAACGACTGCCTCGACGCGGCGCAGTCACCCGTCAAGCCGACGGTGATCCGAGCGTCCGGCAAGGGCGCCGACCGCGCGATGCTGGCCTACCCGACGCCCTCGCACGGGAGCTTCTTCCTGCCGGGCGGACACACCCCGCGCAACGCCCGCGAGGACTTCTGCGACGACCTCCTCGACGCCCTCGGCCTCGGGGTCTGGGACTACTTCGAGAAGACCAGGGCCTTCAAGGGATTCGGCCTCGCGCTCTCCGGCGGGCGCGACTCGCTGCTCACGCTGCTCATCACGTGGCGGGCGATACAGAAGCGCTTCGCCGACCTGCCCGAAGATGCCCGTCGGGAGAAAACCGGGGAGATGCTGAAGGCGTTCTACATGCCGTCGCGGTACTCCACGGACCACACCTCCGAGAGCGCGCGAATCATCTGTGAAGAGCTTGGCGTGCCCTTCAAGGTGGTGGCCATTGAAGAGGCGTTCGACCGCGAGGCGGAGGCCGCGAAGGCCATGGTCGGCGGCGAACTCACCGCGGTGACGATGCAGAACATCCAGGCTCGCGTGCGCGCCCAGCGCATGTGGAACTGGTCAAACACCACCGGCATGCTCTTCCTGCAGACGGGCAACATGTCGGAGAAGGCGATGGGCTACACCACTATCGGCGGCGACCTCGAAGGGGCCCTCGCGGTGCTCGCCAACGTGCCCAAGACGGTGGTGATCTACCTCCTCGAATACATGCTGGAGAAGCACGGGTTCGAGGGCATATGGAAGACCTTGTCGGCTCCCGCTGGCCCCGAGCTTGCGCCCAACCAGAAGGGCGAAGACGAGCTGATGCCGTTCCGCGTGCTGGACGCATGTTTCCACCTGTACGCAGCGGAGAAGCTCTCGCCCAACGAGATCGTGCAGGCGCTCGGGAGCATGTTTCCGGACGACACCGCGGAGCAGCGCGAGGGCTGGGTGGCGAAGTTCATCCGGATGTTCGTGCAGTCGATCTACAAGTGGGTGCAGGCGCCGCTCTCGCTGCACGTCGGCAATCTCGACCTGGACCGCGAGCGAGCGCTGCAACTCCCGGTGGTCGAGACGACGGAGTGGACTCGCACGGCCTGACATCGACCCCGCGGGAAGAGACGCGATGGGTCCCACGGTACGGTCCCTCGGTAGGTTCTGGCGTGCGGCGCTCGCATCCCATCGACGCAACGGCGACCGACCATGACCTCGCGCTGGAACAACCCCACCGGCGGAATCGCCTACCACCTCCAGGCCTTCCGTCGCCGCGACACCCTCTGGGCCCCGTGCGTGCGCGGAATCGCACGCTTCCTCGCGGCGTGGGCGCCGCCCGAGTCCACGATCGTCCTCGTCGGACCGAGCGGCGGCCACTGCCTCGATCTCTCGTTCTTGCGGCGCTTCACGCGCATCGTCGCGGTCGATTTCGATCCCTTCGCGCCGCGGGTGTTTCGCTGGCGCTCGCGGCACCTGATCGCCGAGGGGCGCATGCAGCTCACGTGGGACGCGCGCGACTACCTCTCGCCCGGCCGCGACGGCTTCGACCTCGCGCCACTGCGCGCGCTCCTCGATGCGCACCCCGGCGCGGCGGTGCTGTTCTGCAACATCCTCGGGCAGCTCCCGCTCCTCGGCGACGACCGCGACCCGGCGCAGGACGACGACGCGCCCCCGGCGGGCTCCTACGAGCGCTGGCTACTGGGTCTCCCCGCGGCGCTCTCAGGGCGCTCCTGGGCGAGCTTCCACGATCGCCTCTCGGGCCTCGTGCGGCCGCATGACATCGACAGTTCGACACGGGTCCCGTGGTCGTCGTCGGAGGCGCTCGTGCAGCGTCACTATCCGCCCACGGACGACCCGCGCCTCGCGCTCCTCGACCACCGCACGAGCCTCCTCTGCCGCGACGCACCGCGCGTGCAACTCGCCTGGGAACTCTCCCCCGGCCTCCATCACCTGCTCGAAGCGGTCTCGTTTCGCGCCGCTCCCTGAGCGGCGGGCGGAGGATTGTCCTCCGGCGAGCGATGACGCGCGCGCTCCCTCCCGAGTCGCTCTCGTCGCGCACCGTTCTCCGATTTCCCGCATCCATTCCGTTCGGTGCAGCTCGCATTTTCTCATGCTCAGGCACCCCCCCCGGTGTCATGGCTGCTCCGGGCCCCGAACCCGACATGTTCACTGTAAGTAAAGGGCCTCACAGGCCCCGCTCCAGAGGGAGACGCGTGGCGTCGACCCGCGGATCACCGGACCGGTGATCGGGTTCACCGGACCGGTGATCGGATTGAGCGGGTTCCTCCAGCGCGGTGGACGCCGGAGCAGCGGAAGTGGATCGAGCGAATTGCGAGGCAGCTGAAGCAGGAGACGGTGCTCGACGTGGGCTCGCTCGACCAACGGGTGCGTTGGCGACTATCGGCGGCGCGAAGAAGGCCAACGCGGTCTTCGAGGGGAAGGTGGATGCGGTGCTCGGTGACCTGCCGTCTTCTCCGGCGGGGTTGTTCGCGCTACGTCGATCAGGGTTTCCCCGCATCCCTGTTTTTATCGCGCGGTCCTGGTGACGGGCCGGGGCTGTCGTTTGATGAAGCCTCGATGCACTGCCGCGACGCACTTGTCGCAGACCATCACTTCGTGGTGCAGTGCCTGCGCTGTATGGGAAACATGGTTCCGCCGATCATGGCGCCGACGGGTGGAGGCACGCGCGTCCGCTTCCTTCGGCGGTTTTTCCCCGACCATCCGTACGGCGTCGCGTCGAGTGACTCGCCGTACCTTCGCCCTGGACTCCCGCCGAGCTCCCCAGTCTGGTGCTCGCTCGCTCGACCCCGCTAAAACCACTGCAACAGGACCTGTTTAACCCATGAACGACGCCCTCCCGGTAATGCCCGAGGTTCTTTGGCGCTTCTCGGCCGGCCACGTGGCCCAGGACGCCTGGTCCGTGGTGCACCTCGACACCCGCGAAGCCATGTCGGATCTCTTTCGGGCGCAGGTGGTGCTGGTGATGGAGTCCGGTGGCGGCGCGCTCGACGCGCTCCTTGGCACCCGCGCGAAGCTCGAGACGCACCGGGGCGAACTCGTGCGCGAGCTTCGCGGCGTGGTGTGCGAGGTCGAGGAGCTCGGCTCCACCGCGCAGCATCGGTTCGTGCGCGTCGAGATGGTGCCCTCCCTCTGGATCCTCTCCGAGCGCAGCGATTGCCGTATTTTTCAGGGCCGAAACACCCTGGACATCGTGCGCGCAGTGCTCACGGACGCCGGGGTGTACCAGGGCCCTGGCGAGCTGCGCATCGACCCCTCGCTCGAGGACCTCGCCCCGCGTGAATACTGCGTGCAGTATCAGGAAACCGACCTCGCCTTTGTGCGACGGCTCCTCGAGGACGAGGGCATTCCGTTTTACTTTGCGCACGACGGCGACGGCAGCGAGGCCTTTGTGCTCGCGGGCGACGACCACGTGTGGGAGCCGGTGCCCAGCCTCGACGGTGGCCCTCTGCAGATGAAGGGCGAAGGCAGCATGACGTCCTCGTCAGAGACGCTGGTCTGGTTCGACGAGCGACACACGCTGCGACCCTCGAGCGTCACCCTTCGAGACTTCGACTTCACGCGGCCGCGGGCAGGGCTTGAGCTCACGGGTCGCTTCGGGGCCGGCAACCGCGCGCTCTTCGAGTACCCCGCGCGTGCGACCATCACGGGTTACGACGAAGCCGAGCACGCCTACAAGCAGCACAACACCAGGCGTCTCGCCAAGGTGCGCGGTGAGGAGCACCTGACGCGGGTCCACCGGGGTCATGGCAGGAGCCTGGTCACCGGCATGATGCCCGGACGGCGCATGACCCTCGACGGCCACGAGCGCCCGGAACTCGATCGGGCGTATCTGGTCGTCGCAGTCGAGCACCACGGCGAAGCCTGGAACGAAGTTCCGGACACGGTGCGCGCGAGTTCCCGCTTCCGCGAGATGAGCGCCGAAGCGAGGCTCCGCGCCCCCATCGACGCGACCGGAGTCGGGCGCTACGGCAACCGCTTCGAAGTGCATCGCATCGACGGAAACGAGGCCTCGGTGCCCTTTCGGCCCGCGCGCGTCACGCCGAGGCCCGTGGTGGAAGGGCCGCAGACCGCACGCGTGGTCGGCCCCCCCGGGGAGGAGATTCATACGGACCCCCACGGCCGGGTGAAGGTACACTTTCACTGGGATCGCCTCGGGCGCGAAGACGATGCGAGTTCGTGCTGGATGCGCGTGGCGCAGACCATGGGAGGCGGCAACTGGGGCTTCGTGTTTATTCCGCGCGTGGGGATGGAAGCTGTCGTCAACTTCCTCGAGGGCGACCCCGACCGACCGCTTGTGACCGCGTGCGTGTTCAACGGCGAAAACCAGCCTCCCTACGAGCTCCCCGAGAACAAGAGCCGCACGAGCCTCAAGACCAACACCACGCCCAGCGACGGGGGCTTCAACGAGATTCGCTTCGAAGACTTCAAAGGCCTCGAGCAGCTCTTCACGCAGGCGCAGCGCAACATGGACACCCTCGTCAAAAACGACGAAACCCTCACCGTCGTGCGACACCGGACGAAGATGGTGATGGGCGACGAGTTCAGAACCATTGAGCAGAACCGGGTCTCCAGGGTCGGCCAGAACGATACGCACACCGTCGATGGCAACCATGACATCGAGGTGCACGGCAATCAGGGCGCGTCCCTCACCATCGACAACGATCACACGGTGAAGGTCGGCGGCAACCGGACGACGACCGTCGATAAGGACGAGATGATCGAGGTGCTCCAGGACTCGGTCGAGGACGTCGCGCTCGTGAAGACCGTGACCGTCGGAAAAAGCTTCGAACTGGTCTGCGGCAAGTCGCGGCTCTTCATGGACGAAGCAGGAAACATCAGCATTACGGGCGAAAAGATCGCGATTGCGGCGAAGGGACCTGTGTCCATCGACGGCAAGGTCATCGACCTCAACTAAGCGCCCATCCGGAGAAGCACGCCGTGGAGCTGATCAATTACACGCCGTTTCCGGCGATGGTATTCGAGTCCCGTGACCTCGCGGACCAGCCCTGGCACGTGCTCGTCGTGCGCGCCACCCTGACGCTCGCACCGCCGCGTCCGCGCCTTGGTCAGCGGCAACATGGGCTCATTCTCGGCGATCAGCACTACGGTGCCGCCACGGAGAGTTCAGTCCGCGACGAGAGCGACCTCGCGCCCTTCAAGCCCTCGACGGACGTGCTCGTACGCGGCACTGCGCGCGCACCCGGCGGCGTCGCCGCGACCGCGTGGGAGGTGTCCGCCACGGTGGGCGAGCGAACCAGCCGCGTCCGAGTCACCGGTCCCCGATGGTGGACGCGCGCATCCGACGGCCGTTGGGTCTTGAGCGACCCCCTGGCGTGCTCCGCAGTGCCGCTGCGCTACGAACTTGCCTACGGCGGCGGCGTGCGCGAGGGCGAGCGCGAGGAGCACTGCGAAAACAACCCCCTGGGCACAGGCTTCGCGCCGCCCTGGTGGCGTGACGGACGCGACCGCATCGCCGCCTCGCAGATCGAGTGGCCCGACGATCCGCTCGTGGACATTGACCGTCCCATCGCGCCTGCGGGCCTCGGTCCCGTAGGTCGCGCGTGGCCCTCGCGGGTCGCGCTGGCGGGCACTTTTGACGAGCGATGGCGCACGACGCGCTGGCCCGTGATGCCTGAAGACTTCGACGATGCGTACTGGTGTTGCGCGCCGCGAGGCCTCGGTGCCCAGGGGTATCTCCGTGGCGATGAAGAGGTCCGGGTGACCAACGTGGGGGCTTCCGGGGAGATTGCCTTCTCGTTGCCCGGTCACACGGTGTTCGCGCTCTTGCGCCATGAAAGCGGCGTCTTGATGCCCTTCGCGATGCAACTCGACACGGTAAGCCTCGACACGGATGCGCTCGAGGTAGGTCTCGTATGGCGTCTCAAGCTGGCGTTGGACCCGCCGCTGCGGGCGCTGGAGGTCCGTATGGAGTTTCGAAACCCTGAGGAGTCGCGACACCATGGCCGATGACAAAGAGACCGCCCGGAAGCTCGGCGAACCTATCGTGGTGTTTCTGCACGCGGACGTGTGCAAGACGGGCCCGCTCAAGGTGCCGGTGCCCTATCCCATCATCGCGCCGCTTAGCTCCAGCATTGACATCGCGGCCACGGTGCGCGCGACGCAGGTGCCGACCTTCGCCATGAAGAGCAGCGTTCCGCTGGTGATCGGCGACGAGGCAGGCTCCGGAGGTGGAGTGGTATCCGGCACGTTCGCGGGGACGGGGTCCACCTTTCCTACGGGCTCGAGCAGCAACGTGCGGGCGGAGAAATCGTTGCTCATTCGCAACGGCGATCCCTTCGCGATGAACGGCGGCAACACCTCCGGAATGCTGGTGTACCAGCCCGGTGGGGCGCCGAAAGGGCAGGTCGATGCAGGCGGGACGCCCCGGAAAAACCCCAACCCGCCGGTGAAGCCGACGAAGAGGGAGCAGGGCTACCTCGACTGGTTAACCGACAAAGCAGGCGAAGCCTTGAACGCCACCTCGGACGCCGCCGAGAAGGCCTACGACATCGGCAAAAAACTAAACGAGGACTACGCGATCGTCCCCCGCCTGGCGGCAGTTGCGCAGGGCACCGGCGGTATTGCGGAGATGGGCCTGGGCGCACTTGGCATGGCTGCACCCACGGGCGTCACGCAGGTGCTGGGCGGCGGCTTGGTGCTGCACGGTGCCGACACCACGGGCGCCGCAATACGGCAGGGTTGGACCGGCAAGTGGCAGGACACTCTCACGAAGCAGGCCGCGGCGAACGCCGCGCAAGCCCTCGGGGCGAGCGAAAGTACCGCCGATATGATCGGCGAGGCGACGGACCTCGTCGCAGGTCTAGCCTTGCCCGCAACCGTCGGGAAGAAGCTCTTATCCGGTGGTGGTGTGCGCGTGGTGAAATCGGCTCGGCCCTCAACGGCCCATGTCAAGTACCCCAAAGACATGACGCCGTACCAGCACGCCGACGGAACGTGGAAGTATCCCGACAACCGAGGCTTCGCGGGTGCCAGCAAAGACGAGATTCTCCAGCCGGGCACGAAGATCGATCGCTACGGTGGGGACAACGGGAATTACTTTTCGCCCGCAGGGACGCCCTACGAGGGGCGCGGACTCCCGCCCGACAGCCTCACTAAGGATTACTCGCAATTCGAAGTGATGAGACAATTACCCACGGATTCAGGCCGAATCGCGCCCGCCTTCGGACAGCCCGGCGGTGGCACCCAGTTCATCACCGACCGCTCCGTCAATGACCTACTCAAGTCCGGTCACATACGAAGGCTTCCCTGACTCGCTGGAGCCTTCGGTCGCGGCCAGGGCACACCAAACGCGGGCATGCACAGGAGTTCCGGGTGGTGCGCGTGCCAGTATCGGTGGCCTAGCATGACCCACGCGCTTTCGAAGACCCGCATCACGACGTCGAACACCGCGGCCTCGCGCGTTGCAAAGTTGACGCAGTCCTGCTCGCAGCCCCGCTGCGTGTAGTACACCTTCCAGATGGCACCCGAGGGCTCGACGACGTAACGGTCGTCCTTCTCCTCCATCGGTTGCCCCGGCGCCCAGACGACGCCGATGGGAAAGCCAACGCGGAGCACATGCTGCGCAACCTGATCGGGCGTCACGGAGAAGAAGTCGTGAAAGTCCAGGTCTTCGAACTCCGTGGGTGACGAGACTTGTTCATCCGCCCAGTCGCCCACGCCACCTCGGAGCAGCCCTTCGATCTGTTCATCTTCGTTGCGCATGGATCTTCTCCCTAAGGGTTTCTTCTCGGCCGCGGTCTAGCCGAACGGTGAGGAAGCAGTGTCCGCTCAGCCCAGCATTCGGCCAGTGCGGGAGACATGGTCCATGAGGTGGCCGTGTTCAGCAAGCGCGTTGCGCGCGGGCTCCGTCGCGAGGGACTGAACTGGAGTTCGGAGTGGGCGTTGGCATCATCCGGGGGACTCGCCGGCTCCGCGTTCGCGACCCCCGGACGACGCTCATCACTCCTTCCATCACGCACCCCGAACGTCAGGATTCGTCTGAGATTCGTAGCTCCTGGCCATAAACCCGGCGACCGACGGAATCGCCCTCAGACTGAAGCCTGTCCTCTGGTCTCAATCCCTCGCCGATGCGTCGAAGCCCGCGCGAGCTCACCCAGCGCTTTCGCGCAGCCCCTCTCCCGGGAGGAGAGCGGGTTTCTGAGTGCTGACAGTGATGCCCTGAGTCAACAGGCATGTGAGCCACCTCTCCTCCTGGGTTCACCTCGGGACACATCTCGCGATTCGGCTGTAATTCATGCTGATTCGTGCGCTCGATGGATTGTTGGCGTGGCCGGAGGGAGGGAGGGAGAGAGAGAGGGAGGGAGCGAGGGAGAGCGCCGGCTGAAGCCGGAGCCTGGGATGGACCGCCCGGCCTGCGCCGGGCTATCTGCATGAGCGTCGAGTGCTCGGCACTCGACGAGTGGGCGTAGGTGCCTGACAGGCAATTCCCCGAGCAGCCATCTAACCAGGGATCCGGGAAAACGGCGGTCTACCGTCAGACTGCGGGGAAACAAGCGTGGGAAACCGTCGCGTTTCGCGCGGACTGGCACCGACGAGCCGCCAGCAGTCTGAGCCCGCGCCGACGACTGGCACCCTCCGCACATGCCGACGGAAGTGCTCCGTGGGGCTCGCAAGGGTGGGGGTTCGAAAGGGTGGGGCTCGCGAGCCCCCACCCTTGCG
>CANJUR010000118.1 GCA_947477565.1 Deltaproteobacteria bacterium | reverse complement strand
CCGTCGGCATGTACTGAGAGTGCCAGTCGTCTGCGCGGGCTCAGACTGCTGGCCGCTCGTCGGTGCCAGTCCGCGCGAAACGCGACGGTTTCCCACGCTTGTTTCCCCTCAGTCTGACGGTAGACCGCCGTTTCCCCGGATCCCTGCTCAGGTCAGGATCTCTGGATTCCGTACGATCGTCCTCAGCAGACGCGCATGCGATCGCGATAGGTCGGGTTCTGTCGATGAATCGAGGGCGCGCACCGCAGCCAATGGACCGGTCGAGGACCGCGCCGACGGACGCCGCGCGGTCGTACCGGGAATCGACAACCCCCAAACTCCAAAAAGGGATGGCGCTACTTCAGGTGCCCGGCGTAGAGCCGATCGCGCCAGTCGAAGAACCTCCCCAAAACCGGGTCGTTGATGAACTCCCGCACCCCCTCCCCCACCCGATTGGGGAGGGCGTTGTACTTCGTGTGCGGAATCTTCAACGTCAGCGTCAGACCCGCCGCCGTCAGATCGGCCAGAGTCGGGGTCTTTCCACACAGATAGCCGTCCGCCGCGATGCGCTCGCATAGCTCCACAAGCAGCACCCGCACCGCCGTGCGCGCCTCGTCCAACTGCCGACGCACCCCGGGGAAAAACGTCGCCGGGCGCGCGACCCAGCCCACCGCACGCACCACCGCACACGTGAGCCCGTGTGCGCCCAGCGCGGCGCTGCCCAGGTCAGTCCAGACTGCGCCGTCGCGGAGAGCTTCGTCTGAGGCAATGCCGGCCACGCGCGGGCCAAGCACGGCGTCGAGGCGCTCCTCGAGGTCGAGCACCGCGCGGCGCTGAACAAAGTCCGCAGGCAACATCGGTCGCGCATGCGGAAAGGCGTGTTCGAGGTGCAGAGCGATCGCTGTCGAGTCGTGAATCACGCTCCCCTCGTGCTCGATGACTGGCAACTTGCGCTGCCCAGAGAGCCGCATGATCGCCAACATGTCGGGGCCCGGAGAGTGGTTCACCACCCGGTAGTCGAGCCCTTTGAAGTCGAGCATCAATCGCACCTTCTCGGAGAAGTGACTCAACGGAAATCGATGCAACACAATGGTCATCCGACAACCCCTTTCATCCGACAACCCCGCTCGCCCGCAACGCCGCCAACTCCGTCACGCCCACTCCCAATAGCCCCAACAGCACCGCGTCGGTGTCCGCGCCCAGCGTCGGAGCCGCGATAAAACCCGCGCGCTCCCCCTCCCCCGCCCGCAACGGATCGCCCGCAGCGCGCACCGTCCCCGCCACCGGGTGCTCCATCGTCGCGATCATGCCCCGCGCGAGCACCTGCGGGTCGGCACACACCTCCGACACACGCTGTACCGGCCCCGCAGGGACACCTTCACCGTACAACCGAGTCAGCCAGTGCGCAGTCGTCTCTTCGGACAAGCGCTGCCCGACAAGTGACTGCACCTCCGCCAGGTGACCACGACGCGCGGCGTTGGTGGCGAAACGCGGGTCGGTGATCCAGTCGGGCCGGGTGAGTGCGCGGCAGAAACCCGGCCAGAAAGCATCGGTGAACACCGCTATCACAATGTGCCCATCACTCGTCTCGAAGCGCTGGTAAGGCACCGCGTAGGCGTGGCCCGATCCCTGGCGACCCATGTCGTCTCCCGCCATCAACCAGTTGCCCGCGGCGTAGCTCAAGAGCCCTACCTGACAGTCGAGCAGCGACAGGTCAATGAAGCGCCCGACGCCAGTGCGCTCGCGCTCGTACAGGGCCGCACTCACCGCCAACGCAGAGAACAAGCCCCCCGCGAGGTCACCCATCGGCACGCCGCAGCGCACAGGCTGCCCCGCGGGATCGCCAGTCAGGCCCATCATTCCGCCGCGCGCCTGGAGCGTCAGGTCGAAGGCCGGCAGGTCGCGATCAGGCCCGGTGCGACCGAAGGCCGTGATGCCACACACTATCAATCGAGGATTGGCGGCCATCAGCGTCGCAGCGTCGCAGCCCAGGCGCTCGGCCACGCCTGCGCGGAAGTTTTCCACCACGACGTCGCAGCGCATCGCGAGGCGGCGCAGGAGTTCGCGCCCCTCCGGACGCGCCAGGTCGAGCGCAACGGAGCGCTTGCCGCGGTTGACGGAGAGGAAATACACGCTCTCGCCATGCACGAAATGCGGACCCACAGAGCGAATCTCATCGCCACCGACCGGGCGCTCGATCTTCAACACCTCGGCACCAAGATCGGCGAGGAGCATCGTGCCGTAGGGGCCCGCGAGCATTCGTGTCAGATCGAGAACGCGAACGCCGTGAAGTGAGTTCATGGGCACATCCGCAGAAAGAAAGAATATCCCATGGAGCCCGCCGTAGCGCTGCGTTGATATCCAATCAGCGCGCCGCCCCAGGGCGACGGCGCCACCACGTCGAGCGTTCGAATGGGCTCGTTGAGAAGCGTGCGTAGCTCCGAAAACCGCGCTTCTTGATCGTATTGCAAGGTCACCAGTCGCGCATCGACCTCCGTGCGCCGGATGCCCAGCACCGTGAGCGAGTGCAGCGTCCCGGCGTCGTCGAGGCCCACCAGGAGGGAGGGGCGTTCGATGGCGCCCTCCAGACGTCGCGGCGGAACCCGGACCTCACCGTCGTTGCCCAGCGCCGCGAACCATCCCCCCTGGTTGCCGTCCGTGAAGGTCACCCACGCACCCGATGGGCCCGCGGTGAGTTCGCGCCAATGGACCTCGCCCGCGCCTTCGGACAATACCGCGCGGGAGCGCTCGCGGCACCGCTCGTCGAGCCACACCGCCGAGAGCCCGGAGCGCTCGCCCGCCACCAGCGCCACAAAACCGTCACCCACCGCTTGCACCGCGTCGGGAACCACACCCCGAGGGCAGCGGGCGGTGGGACCGAGGTCGCCGTCCTCTTCGATCAAGGATCGCTCCGTGCCCCGCGGCGTCTCCAGGAAAACCGCTGCGGGGACGGACGTTTGCGTGGGCCGCGGCACCACAGAGATGGTTCCCGTGAGAGCGACGGCGAGCGAGGCCACGGTGGGGTCGCTCCCTTCGGAAACCCGCACCACCTGCACCGACGCATCGCCGCGAGTGGCGAAGGCGATGCGATGCGTGCCGTGAATCATCGCGAGCGCCGCGTGCTCGAGTCCGTCGGCGTCATGGGACAACGCCATGGCGTCGCCGAAGATGGAGCCATCGGGGTGCAAAGCACGCAAATACAAGGTGTGGCCGTCGAGGATGAGGGCGCTCCAGCCGCGGCCGTTCCAGGCGAGGTGGGGCGTCGGGAGGCCCTGCCGGGTGCCAACCTCACAAACAACCCGCGGAGGCGGGCGAAACCGCGTGGCCCCGCACCCCACCAGCGCCGCCAGGCTCAGCGCACCTGCGAGCGAGGTACAAACACTGCGCTTTGCCATGATCCCAACGACACCGTCACCTGTCCGCCATTGCCGACGGTGACCCGCTGGGGCTGAGTGCCCAGAACGTTCACCAGTTCGGTGCCCTCGGGCTGGCTCACGGTCATCGCGATGCCCCCCGCCGCCGTCTCCCCGGTGCCGTCCTTCGCGTGGATCACCACCAAGGCAAAATTTGCCCCGTCTACGCGCTCAAACGCGAGCATCCCCGAGTCCGATTCGGCGCCCGTGTGCTCCGTCGTCCAACGCACGGACATGCTCCCGCGACGCAGCGCGGAGTATGTGCGGCGCGCGGCGATGAGCCGGCGTGTCCAGCCGAAGGTGCTGACCGATCCGTCCCGGCGAGTCTCATTGATGGAAAAGCCCGTCTCCCAGAGCCGCTCCCGGTTGGACGGATCATTGCCACCGCGGAAGTCCTGCTCAGTGCCGTAATAGACACACGGAATGCCATCTTCGGTGAGCAGGTAGGCCAGCGCGGCCAGGAGCCGCGGGCGAAAGCGCTCGATATCCGCGGGATTGTTGCCATTGACCAGACCCGAGGAGCAGTCGCGCCCGTCGCCGCGGCGAATGTCATCGACTACCGTGGGGTTCATTCCATAGAGGAAGCGCGACACGTCATGGTTGTCCATGAAGTTGACCAGGGACTGCGTGGGCGGCACGCCGATGCCCTGGGGCTGCGGAGTCGCCGAGTAGTCGCGTAGCCGCTCCGTGTAGAGCGCCTCGACATCCCGGGTGTTGCCTGTCCCGCACTGGAATATATTGTCGAAGACCCGGTACTTCTGCGGAAAGTAGAAGACCGAGTCCATCTCGTTGGGGTTCGTGTACGAGCCGACCAGACGGTCGTCGCCGTCGAAGGCCTCGCCGAACATGAAGAAGCGCTGCTTGCCCGCCCGCGTCGCGCGCTGGCGGATCTGCGCCCCGAAATACTGCCAGAACCCGTGCTCGACATGCTTCAGCGTATCGATACGGAATCCATCGATGTCCGTGAGTTCGACCCAGCGCCAATAGGCCTCGACCATCGCGAGGCGCACCCGAGGATCTTCAGTATTGACGTCCTTCAGGCCGCCCGGGAAGTCGCCGAGGAGGGTCTGTTCGCCAGGCTGGCTATTGACGTTTTCGTAGGTCGTGATGCGACCGCGGCGGTGGTAGCCCAGCGGACTCGCAAGAATCGCCTGGGAAGCGAGAATGTCCGAGCGCGGGGGAACCCGGAAAAGCTCAGGCATGTTGAGGAATATGATGGGCGCGTCGCCCGCGGGGCCGAGGGAGGTGAACGCCTGCACCGGACCGCGGACATTGAAGTCCGGGTCGTACTCGGTCACCCGAGAAAGGGGAGTGGGCGATCCGCCGGGGTTCTGAAAGCCGGAAACGACGCCACTGCCGCCGAGAAACTCGTCCGGGCGGCCGTTGTTGTTGATGTCATAAAAGAACATCTGACCCATGTGATTGGTCACAATGTCAACGATGACCTTCATCTGGCGGTCATGGCACTCGCGCACCAGCCGACGAAGCATCGCCAGGTCGCCGAAGTGGGGATTGAGCACCGTGAGGTCTGATGCCCAGTAGCCGTGATAACCGTCGAAACCAGCGTCAGTATCGACGTTGCGCACGACCGGGGAGATCCAGAGAGTGGTCACCCCGAGGCGCTGCAGGTAGTCGAGTTGCTGAATCACCCCGAGCCAGTCGCCGCCCTGGTAGCGGCCGAGCGAACTGCGATCGACCCCCACGTCGTTGCCCGTGTCGCCATCCGCGAAGCGATCGACCAACAGCTGGTAGATCACCTCGTCGCGCCAATCGGTGACGTGCGTGGCGAGCGGTTGTTGCGTGTACTCGTCGAGTTCGCCGAGGCAAGACGCCCCACCCAGTAGCGTTCCCACGAGGCCCAGTGTCGCGAAGAGTCCTCGAAACCTCACGGTCGCGAACCCTATACCCCGGTCGCACCGCGAGGGAAGCCTCACCGCACCAGCGCCATCACCCCGAGCGCGACGAGCGCGAGCCCCAGCGCGACCCCACTGACCGTGCGCAGCGTCAACCGCATGCGCGCGCGCCGCAGCGCCTTCGCCGACGGGAGCAGCGCCGCGAGCCCCGCCGGGAAGCCAACGGTCGCCGCCCGCGCATGCAGTGCCGCCGCGTCGTCCAGGGCCCCGCGCGCCACCAGCGCGAGCGCCTGCGAATCGAGCCGTCGGCCCAGCTCGCCCGCCAGCGCAGCGCCGTCGATATCATCAGGCGCCGCCGCAGAGAGTTCGCGCAGCAGGTCGAGCGCTCGCCCGTCGAGGCCGCGTTGCACCGCCGCACGGGCGTCCTCCACCAACGCCCAGGACGATCGCCGCTGCAGCCGCCGCCCCGCCACCCGCTCGGCCCGCACCAACCGCGAAACCGCGTCGGGCCAGCGCACCGCCGCGCCGCGCTCAGCCAGGCGCTGCGCCTCGTAGAGATCTCCCCGCTCGGCCATCGCCAGTACGGCGTCGCCGAGCGCAGTCGCCGCGTCGCGGGCATCCGCGTGGCCCGGGTCTTCCGCGGCGAGCGCGACGAGACCGTCGATGGCGGCGTCGAGGGAGTCCGCCGCAATCAGCGCGCGCACCACCGCGACCGCGGACTCCGTGGCCGCGTCGAGGGGCGACCGCTCGGCCCACACCTGCCGCCGCGCACCGTGCACCCAGAGCGTGAAGGGCTCATCGTTTACCCGAACCTGTAAGCGCCATGCGGGGTAGCGCCACACCACCACCTGCTGGCGGGTCACGCGCTGGCCGGGCGCTGCGCGCGCAGTCTCCGCCGCGAGCAGGTCGGCCAGCGCCGCGCCGAGGTGATCGTGCGGGAGTTCGTGCGCCATCGCGCCGGGGTCGAGCGCGTCGGCCTCGAGGTGAACCACCGGATCGGCCTCGCTGCCGGGCACTCCCACCGCCGCCGCGAGCGCCTCGGGTAGACCCACCGCGACGACCGCGCGAGCGCGCACCCCGAGCACGGCCTGAGACACCCACGGGCGGGTCGCCACCACGGACGCGCCGCCGCAGGACACGCACTCCCGGTGGCCGACGCCCTCGCAAGCGCGGCACGACACGCGGCCGAGAGCGCACGCCTCGCAGGAGACGTCGCCGCGGCCGTCGCAGGTCGGGCAGCGACGGGTTCCGCCGCTGGGGATGAGCACCTCGCCGTTGCCGCCGCAACGACCGCAGCGCGCGCGGCCGTAGCCGGTGCAGCGCGCGCAAACAAGCGTACCAACTGCGGCGCAGACCCCACACGAGACGCGCCCGGCCGGACGCTCCCCGGGCTCGGCGGACACACAAATCGGACAGGTGCCGCGACGGGGACGGAGCCCGAGCGGGGCGTCCACGACGAGGCGATCCCAGGTGTCGATGGGCGCGAGGTCGAGTAGCCACGCGTCCAGTGCGTCTTCCCCCTCGGCGAGGGCCTCCGCGCCCACCGCGATGGTCTCCTCGTCGTCACCCTCCGCGGCCACGCGCCGTGCAACCACGCGCGTCTCCAAACGCGTCGCGACGTGCGCCTCGAACGCCGGGATCATCGTCACCGCCTCGACCACCATCGCCGCCCCGAGCGCGGCGAGCGGGTGCCTCGGACGCCCCCGGGACCACGCATCGACGGCCTCGCGCAGGCCCGCCAGCGCCGCGTCGTCAACGCCTTCGTAGGCCACCGCGAGGCGGTCCGGGACCACCTCGTGGCGATCGCGGGTGATCACCTCTTCGCCCACGTCGTCCGCCGACTCGGCGCTCGGATCTTCAGTGAAGCCCTCGTCCACCGCGGGCTCGTCGGCCACCTCGGAACGCGACCCCGCGACCTCCTGCGCGATCCGCATCGCCTCCGCTCGCCGCTCGCGCTCGGCCTGCGTCAAAGCCTCGATCTCCGCCTCGGCATGAACCTGCTGCGCAGCCCACTCCGCCGCGCGGCGCTGCTCCAGCACGGCCTCCGCCCGCCGCGCCGACTCCTCGACGACCCGCTCCGCCTCGGCCCGCTGCGTATCCTCTTCCGCCATCGCGAGCGCCAGGCTCGCCAACTCCGCCGCTGCCACCTCCGTCGCCGCCCTCAGGACGCCCTCGCGCGCCTGCAGATCACCCAACGTCGCGATAATCTCCGCTTCGGACCGCTCGCGCCTCGCCTGCTCCGCCGCGACGATCTCCGCGGCCCGCACCACCTCCGCCTGCGCTGCCGCCGCCGCCGCGCGCACCGCCGCTGCCTGCCGCTCGGCCTCGGAGCGCGCCATCACGGACTGCGCCTCCTCCTCCGCGGCCTGCCGCGCCGCCGCCCGCCAGCGCGCCGCGAGCTCCGTCGCGTTTACCAGCACGGTAAGATCCTCCGGCGAGCGCGCCCGTGCCAGGGATCGCTCCGCCATCGTCCGCGCGTGCTCGGCCTCCGCCAGTGCGCGCTCCATCTGCAGCGTTGCCAGCGCCCGGGCGTGCGTCCCCCGCGCTGCCTCGCGCTCGGCCTGGATGCGCGCGATCTCCCGATCGACCTCGCGGCGCAGCGCATCCCTCGCCGCTGCCGCCCGCGCAGCCTCGCGCTCCGTCGCTACCCGCGCGGCCTCCTGCGACAGGTGCGACCGCGCCGTCTCCCGCTGCGCTGCAAGGTGCTCGCTCTCCTCCAGCAACGCCCGATGCCGGGCCCTGCGCGCGGCCTGCGCGGCCTGATCGGCGAGGGTCTCCGCGAGCGGCACCGAAGGCACGGGCGCCCCCGCCTCGAGCAGCGCCTCACGCACCGCCGCGCGCGCCGCAGTGTCTCCCGCAGCGGTCAGCACCCCCAGCGCCGGGACGTGCCGCGCGGCCCAGAGCAGCGCCGTCCCCTGCGCGAGTGGATCGCCCGGCGCGTCGAGCAATTCGGACCACACGGCATCGTCGCGCTGCGCCGGATCGATGCCGACAAAGCCCACCAGCGCCCGTCCGCTGGGCCCGCCGCTCGCCGTCGGATCGCTCGGGATCACCGTAAGCCCCGCCAGCAGTGCGCACCGCAGCGCCGCCACGCCCGCGGGCACCACGCCGACGCCGAAGCCCAGGCCCCATCGGGTGAGCGCGTCGCCGAGACTGAGCCCGGACACCCCATCGTGGGCCCAGAAGCGCCGCAGCCACTCACCCACCACGCCCAGCGCGAGCGCGGCCTCGAGCACCAGCGGACCACGCCGCCAGGCGAGCACCAGGTCGGCGGGCGTATCGATGGGCGTCCCTGCCGCACCGCGACCGAGCACCAGCCCCGTCGCACCGAGCGACCATAGCAGCCGCAGCAGGGCCGGATCGTCGGCCTCCCGCGGCGGCGCATCGAGCTCCAGACCGGGCGCCGCCTGGGCTAGCCATGCGTGCAGTTCGCCGTGCACGTGAGCCTCGCGCAACGCCCCCCAGGCGGCAGCGACGCGCGCGGTCGAGCGCAGGTCGCCGATGCCCTCGAAGCGCACCGCCCGCGTGTCGCTGCCGGCCTCCACGAAGACCCGCAGCGAGGCGCGAGGCGCGAGGCGATACACCCCGCGCCAGAACGCACCCTCGTCGGCGTCGTGCGCACGCGAAGCGGCGAGTTCGTCGATCCACGGCGCGTCGCGCTTCGCCCGCGGGAGCGCGTCGAGCCAGGTGCGCAGCGTTCCGTCGCGCCAACGCTCGAGCCCCTCCGCGCGAGCCTCCGGGCGGCGCAGCACCTCGCGCGCGAACGCCGTCGAATCACCCACCGGCTTCGACGCCAGCCGCAGCGGCTCGCCGAGCGCCCATGCGAGTCGCAGCGCCGCGTGGGCGTCGTCCCGCGCCACGGCCTCGCACGCCGCCGCCACCGCGCCGTGCCCCGCGCGCCGAAACCACTCCCCGAGCACCCGCCCCTGCGAGCGCACCCGCGATGCGTCCAGCCGCCCCGCGCGGAGGTGCGTGCGCAACACCTCCGGCGACGTCACCAGCAGCCCGTCGAGGGCGACGCCCTCCCGCCCCATCGCCCACGCGAGGGTCCATGTGCCGATGACCGCCGCGTCGCTGTCGGGGCCGCGCGCGAGGGCCTCGGAGCGCAGTGCGATCGCGACGAGCGCCGGGTCGCCTCGGTGGGCGCTGAGCCACGCCGACAGCGCGCCCTCGCGCAGCGCGACGACCCCGTGCGCGACGCTCGCGGTGAGAGCGGCGGCGGCGGCGTCGAGGGTGCGCGGCCCACCCGGCAGCGCGGCGCAAGACGCCCAGGCGACGGATACATCACTGTGTAAAGTGACTCCGACCCGGGCTGCGAGGTCGCGCGCGACGGCGGGAGCAATACCGCGGCGAACGGCCTCGGCGTCGAGCCGACGTAGCTCCGGCGGGTGCAGTGCACGGTCGTCGCCGGCCTCGCGGGTGATCCACACCGAAAGGGCGCGCTCGTGCCACGCGAGCAGCTCGGCGTAGGCGGCGGGGCCGAGGGCCTCTTCGCGGGGCAAAATCGCCAGACGCCTCGCCAGGGCCGACCCGGCGACCTCAGCGCGGGCCCGCCACTCGGCCCCGCGGCGCGTGACCTGGTTGAGCGCGGCGCGCACGAACGCGAGGCGCTCTGCGAGTTCGACGCCCGTGGGCGGACGCGCGGCGAGGTCGGGCTGCGCGGCGTAGAGGGCATCGAGGAGGGGGCGGTCGTCCTCTGCGAGGGCGGTGACGGTGCGCAGGTCGTCGTCGCTGACGACCCGCAAGGTGCGCGCGAGAGGGCTCTGCGCGGCCTCGTCCAGTTCGAGGAAGGCCTCGTCGTCCAGGGCCTCCGGCAGGTGCGGCGTCGGGTCCGGGGGCGTCGCCGCGGGCGCGTCGCTCTCCAGCTCCAGGAAGGCCTCGTCGTCGGAGTTCATGCGCGCGTTTCGGGCAATGGCTTCGCGAACATCTTCGCGTACGCGACTCTGGTTTCGCCAGAAAGCGGGTCGCGCGTAGAGTCCGCGGAAACACCCTCCCCCAATGGCTTTCTACGGCATCGACCTCGGCACCACCTACGCCTCCATCGCCCTCGCGCACCGCGGTGTCGTGCGAATGATCCCCCTGGAGTCCGGCGGCGTGACCCTCGCTTCGACGGTTCTTCTCGACGGTCGGGACGCTTCGCAGCCCGCGGTCACGGTGGGTCGCCGCGCGCCCGTCGCCTGGCGCGACCACTGCGCCGCCCTCGGCTGCGCACCCCCTCGCATGGCCCTGGTGCGCGGCAGCAAGAACCACCTCGCGGTCACGCACGCGGTCGCGGGGGGTCCGCCGTGGTCACTGGGCGCGCTCGACCTCCACGCGACGGACATCGGCGCTCTGGTGATGCGAGCGCTGCGCGGGTGGGTCGAGCGCACGCCGGGTCTCCCACCCATCGACGGCGTGGTGGTCACGCACCCGCAGCGCCTACGCAACCGCGAGCGCCGCGCCGTCGCACAGGCCGTCTCCCTCGCTGGGCTGCCCTCGGTCGCGATGCTTCCGGAGCCCGACGCGGCCGCGTGGGCGTACGGCATGGGCCAGCGCTTCGGCGCGCGCACCACGCGCTTCATGGTCTTCGACTTCGGCGGCGGAACCCTCGACGTGACGATTCTGCGGCGCGAGGGCGGCGGGGGTGCGGCGGCGCTCGCGGCGCTGGCCTCGTATGGCGTGCAGTTGGGCGGTCTCGGCGTCGATGAACTACTGCGCGAGCGGTTGTTGGAGCGCTACACCGAGGCCGCGCGCACCCCCGGGCTGGCGCTCGAAGACCTCGACGAGGCCTCCCGCGAGGCGCTGCTGGCGGTGGCCGAGGGGGTGAAGATTCAACTCAACCAGCACGCCACGCTCGACGCCAACCCACTTGCGCGGCTGGCGGCGCGCACGCTCGCCCTGCGCACGGAGTCCGGGGCGACGCTGCCCACGGTGGCCGTCCGCGTGACCCTCGGAGATCTCGCCCGCTGGACCGAGGAGCTCACCGAACGCGCGGTGTCCTGCGCAGAGGAGGCGCTCGCACGGGCATCGTTGGGGTGGCGCGATCTCGACGAGGTGCTGCTCGTGGGCGGATCGAGTTGGCTGTACTCCGTGCAGGCGAGACTGCGGGCGCTGCGCGGCGCGGAGGCGGTGCGGATCTTCGACGACGCGGATGATCCGCTCAATCCGGCGTGCGCGGTGGCGGCCGGGGCGGCGCTCTACGCCGAGCGCTGTTTTACCGATGGTGGTAAGCCCGGGGCGGACTACCACGGGGTGATCCCGGACGCGCTGGGGGTGCGGGCGCGGGAGGCTGACCCGTCGCGGCCGGGGGAGCGGCGCGAGGCGCTGGCGGTGCTGGTACCGGCGCTGACGCGGGTGCCTTTCGAGGGGCGGCGGGTGTTTCGCAAGCGTGGCGGCGCGCGGGTTCTTCCCATTGACGTGCTCGAAGGGAGTTCGCTCGCGGAGGCGACTCCGCTGGGGCGCTTCGCGGTTGCGCTCGACGACGACCTCCCGGACGGAGCGGCGGTGGAGGTGATTCTGCGCGTGGGTCGCGACGGTGTGCTGTCGCTCGAGGTGCGCGACCCACAGACGCAGCGGTCGCGGGCGGTGACGCTGAGTGACGCGGAGGGGCTCTACGCCGACGACGAACTCGACATGCGGCGTGCGTTTCTCGCCGGAGTGGGGATGGATTTCGGCGCGTAGCGAGGGGACGACGGCGGGGGTCAGTAGAGGCCGGGGACGACTTTACGTGGCACTCGGCGGCGATAGTCGTCCCAGTGGGTTCCGTACTTCTTCGCACAACGGAGGTCGTCGCGGCCCGCGCGATCGAGCAGCAGAATCGTCAGGAAAAACACATAGAACCACGGCAGGAAGTGGCTGAACCCCGCGGGGAGGGTCCATGCGGCGGCGAGGCCGATCTCCGGGACGTAGTGGAAGTGCCGCGCCACGCCCCACCATCCGGACGCGAGCAGCAGGCTCTCGTGTTCGCTCCCGTCGGCGGTCACATAGCGGGCACGGATCAACTCCGGGGGGCGGCCCCAAACGGTGGTCTCGCCCCCGGTGGCGCGCACCCGCTGGCGCTGCTCGTCGGCGGCATAGTTGACGTACACGCACGCCACGCCGAGCGTGAAGATGGCGAGCGCGACGGGCCACGGCAGGTCGCGCGGGTGCGTCGCGAGGTACTGCGCGGGCAGCGCGTACACGGACGGCACCCAGGCCAGCACGCCCCAGCAGATATAGAAGCCGAAGCGGTCGTGCATGATGTCCAGTGAAGTGAAGTACCCACTCTCCCACCAGAAGAACTTGAACAGATAGACCACCGTGATGGCGGCGGAGACCAGCATTGCATTGGAGACGTGCCCGTAGATTTCGGCCTGTTTTGCCGCGAAGGAGCACACAATGAGGCTCCACCCCATCATGCTGATTCGGCAATTGATGAGTTGTTTGAGGGAGACCCCGAGGGCGCGCGGGTGGAGTTCGACGCCCCAGTAGTAGTCCCAGACGAAGTTGTCGGAGACGAAGGTGTCAGCGGTCGTCGGGGCGAAGCGCCCCTTCGCGTAGAGCCCGAGGCAGAAGAGCAGCGCGAAGAGCACCAGCGTCGCGATCAGCGGCCCGAACTCATCCCAGACGATGCCCGCGTGAAAACATCCCGCACCGTAGGAGAGACCGAAAAATGCCGCGTGCGAGACGCCCCATGCCGCGACTCCGTTGAGCTTGTAGACCGGCTGCACACCGCTCGGCGTGATGGGTCCGGCGAAGGTCTTGCCGGGTAGTGCGACGAGCAGCGCGTACTCGAACATCGCGAAGAGCGACGCGATCTTCACTGCGGTGAGCGTCGGCCGGGGCCAGTGCGCGACGACCGCGCGCCAGCCATCGGCGTCGAGAAGGCGCGCGAGCGACCCATCGAGGTGACGACAGACGATCCAGAAGATCATCGCCATCGGCGGCGTGGCCAGGAGCAGCAGCGTTGGCCCCAGGCGCGTGCGAAACACCTGCACCCAGCGCTCTTCGCTCTTCGCCGCCCACGTGGTCAGTGGCTCATCGGACCCTCCAGACATCGTCGCTCCTTCACCCCGCAAAAAACGATCAGGGATGGCGCGCCACGCTACATCGTAGAATGGGGGCAGAGCGACAGCGGCGGTGGACGGGTGGGTGCGGTTGGCAAAAGTAGATGAGGCCGTCGTGTCGCGAGTCGCGTGGGCGGTCGGCCGTCCCGCGGCGACGACGCTCGGCTAAGAGTGGACGCTCTGCGCCACCCGCCGCCACCCCTGCGAGGCGTGGGATCATCGGTAGGCACAGCGGATTTGCGACGGCACGTCGGTCGCTCTGCCCGCGGACCCACCGATGCCCGATGGCGATGGACACGCTCACCCTGGAGCCCGCGATTCCGTCTGCGACGGGGTGGTGCACGGCCTCGTGCGCGATCACTTCGCAGCCTTCGCCGAGCGCATGCAGGAGGGTGGACACTCACTGGTGCGCTCCGCGGTTCGTCTATGCAGAGTCGGTCGATCGCGCCTCATCGAGGCCGAAGCGCTGGGTAAACACCGTCGCGAAGCTGAAGGCCGCCACCTGCCAGAACCACACGCTCGTGAACACGAAGCCGATGCCCCCGGCGAGCAAACCCAGGAACGATAGGCCCATCGCTGGCACCACGATGCTCCACGCCTTCCAGTAGGCGGAGCCCCCTTCGCCCACGCGACGCAGCGCGCGCAGCGGGTCGAAGATCTCGCGGGGATCGAGCTCCTTGCAGTAGTGGGACATGTACCCGGGGATCGCGACGACTGCCAGGAGCCACAACGCCGCCCCGAGGGCCACCAGGGGACGCACGCGGGACCACAGTCCGAAAGCGGCGAGCGTCATGCCCGGCCATCCGTACCAGACCATCCCCAGGAAGGTCATCGCGCCATGCTTCATGAGATCCATCGGGTTGTCCCACGCGGGCCACGGGGGCTCTCCGCGGTGCATCCGGTGAACGACTCGTATGCGATGGCCCATGTTCATCAGCCAACCGACCACGGGGACGAGAAGCCAGAGGCCCCCGATGACGATGTCGCGCCGCGAAGCCGCGGACTGGAGCGGAAAGCGAAACGAATTGCGGAGGGTGAGTCGGTCACGCAGGTCGATGGTGATTGGCAACGAAGCTGTCTCCCGGGCCGTCGAGGTGTACCTCCATGGCGCCGACGCTACCATCCGCGTAGTGCCAATGCCCTGAGCGTCGGCGGTCTTCCGCTGCCGACAAGGTGAGAAACCCGCTTCGTCGAGAGCGCCCAACGTGCGGGGGGAACGATCCCACGCCCCAGCTTTTAGCAGGGATCCGGGGAAACGGCGGTCTACCGTCAGAGTGCGGGGAAACAAGCATGGGAAACCGTCGCGTTTCGCGCGGACTGGCACCGATGAGCGGCCAGCAGTCTGAGCCCGCGCGGACGACTGGCACCCTCAGCACATGCCGACGGAAGTGCTCCGTGGGGTTCGCAAGGGTGGGGGGCTCACGAGGATAGGGCTCGCGAGCCCCCACCCCCAGCCCCGCCCCCACAAGTGGGGGCAGGGAGTTCGGAGCGACAAAACGCTTCTACAATAGGTATGTCTGCCCCCTGCCCCCACTTGTGGGGGCGGGGCTGGGGGTGGGGGCT
>CANJUR010000117.1 GCA_947477565.1 Deltaproteobacteria bacterium | reverse complement strand
CTATTCCCACATAGACGACTGACGGCGTGCCGGTGGCTCCGCGGCTTCGTTCAACCGCGACTTGGCGAAGCGCCTGATGCCGCTTGGTTGACTGTCAATCGTCCGCGGTGGCGCTTCGCCAAATCGCTATCTCTTACGTAAACTCTAGCGGATTCGTGCCAGAAGGGCTGGGGCGTGGGATCGCCTATCCCCCGGAGACGTTGAGTTTGCGGTCGATGGGAGGCTCACCGTGCGAGCCAGAGATGGGGTCGACATCGTGACCCCAGGCACGCTCCGGGCGGTCTCCGATCGGGTCGAGGTGCAGGCGCGCGAGGCGGAGGCCTCCTTCGAGGGGGCGCGGTTCCTCGGAGGGCTCGTCGAGGTCGAGGGCGGGCGTGTTCGCCTCGTGGCCGAAGTCCTCGATCAGACCGTCGATCGCCTCACGCAGCGCATCGGGCGCGCGTACCGCTTCATCGAAGAGGTCGACCAGCTTCGGGCGGGCGGCATCGACTATGTGGCCCGCCGACTCCTTGAACTCCGCGGCGAACACGCGTCGGTGAGCGCCGACGGTCTCGTCAAGGTCGACGGCGCTCAGATCCACGTCGGCTGAGCCGGCGGCGGCGGGGCCGACGCGCAGTCACGGGCCGAGGACGAGCACCTTGCGCTGGCTGGGCGTGACGCGGGCGCCGTCACTGTTGCCGCCGTTGTGAGTCGATGGGTTGCCCATGCGCGTTGCGGGCGAGCCGGCGATGAGCACCGTGGCGGCGCCCGCCAGGTGCCGGGCCGCTCCTCGCCTCGCGGCGGTCGTGACGCCGGCGGTCTGCGCCCCCCCGTCGGCGTGGGTCTGCGGAGTGATGGTGAGGAGGTTGTGGGCGACGGCACCAGCGACGTACACGGAGTGCGCCGGAGCGACGCCCGTGCACCCATATGCCCGGTTGCGGGAGAGTCTCGGTCGCGTACCACCATCGGCAGCTTCGAGAACATCTGGGGCGGCCACATCGACGCCAGCGTGCTGGGTGTTCACGAACACGGAGACCTCTACGATCGGAGCGGTGGTTGGGATGGAGCGGCCAGCCGTTGGCTTGAGCCTCCGACGCGACCGCATCCAGGGACGGTAGCACCCGTTATTAACTGCGGTTGCCTGGATTTCCAAGCCCCGGAAACGCCCTGACCCTGGGCGGCCTGGAAGACGAGCTTCGCGCTGCCCCACCAGGGCACCACCGGGGATCAGCGACCCAACGCCCCAAGCCTTCTGGCAGGAATCCGCTGCAGTTACCAGATCACCTTACTATCCGAAGTTTCCTTGATTCGCGCTGTCGAGAGCACCCGCTCACCGCGCTGGAGGAGTTCACTGTCGAAAGCAGCCGCGTTCGAGGCGCTTCGTGATCAACACAAAGCCGGTGCGATCCCAGAAGAGTATCTTGATATGATGTCGTCGCTTGCTGATGAAGCAGTGTCCGGAGAGGGGCTGAAGTGCCATGTCGGAGCACCGTCCCGGCCCGCGAGTCGATACCACGACGTTCATCGACGGGCGTGGTGGCGAGATCGATTCGAACCGACGGCGGTAGCTTCAACACGCGCGGCACTCGCACGAACGCACCATCGGGCAGGACGATCTCGATCGGTGCGGCAGCGACGGGCGACGGGGCGGCGCGCGGAGACACCTCGATGGGCACCGGCAGAAAGGCCACCGACGGCGGGGTGGAGGCGCATATCGGCCGCAGTGCCAAGGCGGTTGCGCGAAAGGTCATGACGGCGCTCGAACTCGGCGATGGAAAGACCACTCCGCTCGAGCTCGATGAGCAGGCGCCTGGCCTCGGCGGACTGAAGACTCTGCGAGCGACGACGCTGGGGATCGAAGGACGGAGTCGGAGAACCATTGGGGGTTCGGCATGGCGAACCTCCGGGTCGAACCATGCGAATGGGCCGGTCGGCTTGCGGGATGGTGCTGAGCGGGTGATTACTTTGCAGCGTACTGGGTGAGCGACGCCGAGGCGTGGGTGGCGTCGCTGCGCTGCCGCGGGAGCGAGGCGCCCGGAGCACCGGGTCGCATCGGCCGCTGAGCGCCCGGCGGGCGCCCGACCGGTCACTCCGCCAGCAGGCGGTTGAGCTCGGCGAACACCTCGTCGGGGTTGCGCAGGTTGGACGTGATCGCGTCGCCGTCACGCACGCGGCGCAGCCCCTCGATGAGAACATGCTCGCCCTCGCGCAGTCCGGTCATCACGACGTATTGGTGCGGCATCGACTCGCCGACGGTGATCTCCCGCGCGCGCACGACGTTGTCCTGCCCGACGACGAACACGAATGTCTTGTCGAGCACGGTATAGGTCGCCTTCTGCGGGATGAGCAGTGCGCCGGGCAGCGCCGACGTCGTCAGGATCTCGCCCGTCTCGCCGTGGCGCAGCACGTTCTCCCGGTTGGGGAAGCCCGCGCGAAACGCGATGGTGCCCGTCTCGTTGTTGAAGTCGGCCTCGATGGTCTGGATCGTCCCCGGGTGCGGGTACATCTCGTCGTTCGCCATGCGCAGGCGCACGGGCACCGGGTCGTTGACGCCGTGGGTGCGACGGTAGGCGAGGTACTCGCTCTCGCTGACGTTGAAGTACACCCACATCTGGCTGTTGTCGGCGAGCACCGTGATGAGATCGCCCTGCTCCAGCAGGCTCCCGCGGCGGGCCATCAGCCGGCCGACGATGCCGTCGAAGGGCGCCTCGATGCGCGAGAATTGCAGGTGCGCCTGGGCAACCTGGCGCTGCGCGGTGGCCTCGCTGAGCGTCGCCTGCGCGAGCGCGAGTTCGTTGGGCGAAACGACGTTGCCCGTGCGGAGCAACTGCGTGTTTCGGAACTCGACCTCGGCGTGCTGCATCTCGGCCGAGGCGCGCGCGACCTCGGCCTGGTAGAGCGTCGGCGTGATCTGGAACAGCGCCTGCCCCCGATGCACAGCCTCGCCCTCGTCGACGAGCACGTCGCGAAGGTAGCCGCCCTCCAGCGCGCGCACCTCGATGTGCTGCACCGACCGGATCTGGCACACGTACGGGTGCGTGATCTCGATGTCCCGCTTGATCGCCGTCGTCACCTCGAAGCGGGGCCGAGCCTCGGCGTGGTGTTGCGCGTGATGGCAACCGCTCCCTCCTTCCGCAAGCAGCAGCCCTAGCACCAACCTGCCTACCGCCAGCCTCTTCATTGCGCCGCTCCAGCGTCCGCGTTCGGCGCCGGCCGGGGAACAGCCTCCGCCCGACGCCAGCCCCCGCCGAGCGCCTGGTAGAGCGTCACGGTGGCCGTCAGTTGTCGTTGCCTGGTTTCGATGAGCTCCATCTGCGCCTCGAGCGAGTCGCGGCGCGTGGTGAGCACTTCGAGGTACTCCGCCCGCGCGGAGGTGAAGAGCAGCGTCGAGATCTCCACCGACTCGCCCAGGCGCGCGACCTGCTGCGACTTGAACTCGTAGGCCCGAGACATGTTGCTCAAGAGGTTCACGCCCGTGTTGACGTCGAGGTAAGCGCTGAGGATGGCGCGCTCGTAGCGCAGCACCGCCTGCACCTGCCGCGAGTTTGAGGAGAAGTATTCCGCGGTGATCCCGTTGCGGTTGAGTAGCGGCGCCGAGAGGCCCGCCAGGATGCCGAACAGGACCGAGTCTGGGGTGTCGACCAGGTGCCGCACGTCGAAGGACTGGTAGCCCAGCCGCCCGTCGAGGTGCAGCGAGGGGTAGAAGCGGGCGCGCGCAGCGGTCACGTCGAGCTGCGCGGCGCGGAGTTCAAGCTCGGCGCGGCGCACGTCCGGGCGGTTCTCGAGGAGCTGCGTCGGCAGGCCCGTGTGCACCGCGGGCTGCATCGTGAGGAAGCTCTCCGAGCTGCGCGCGATGGGCGCGGGGAAGCGCCCGAGCAGCAGATTGAGCTGGTTCTCGGCCTCGACGATGCGCTGGCAGATCTCGAACTGCCGGCTCTGAAAACCCTGGAGCTGCGCCTCGAAGCGCCGCACCGCGAGCATCGTCACCCGCGCCGCCTGCTGCTGCACGCGCACCACCTCCAGCGACTCCTCCTGGAGCCGCACGTTGTTGCGCACGATCTCGAGCTGGCGGTCGAGCGCCATGAGCTCGTAGTAGCGACTCGCGATCTCCGCGACGAGCCGCGTGACCATGAAGTTCCGCCCCTCGCGGCTCGCGAGGTAGCGGTAGCGCGCGGCCTCGGCGGCGTTGCGCAGTCGCCCCCAGATGTCGACCTCCCACGAGGCCGACAGCCCGAAGGTGTAGCTCTGTAGGTTCGGGGCCACGCCGGTGAGTTCGTCGGCCTGGCCCTGGCTTGTGTGGCGGCCGACGCGGTCGAGGCCCGCGCCCGCGGCGACGCCGAGGCTCGGCATGTACTCGCCGCGCCGCGCCATCACCTCGTTGCTCGCCACCAGCATCTCCTGCACGGTGATGTTGAGCTCCTGGTTGTTGGCGAGCGCGGCGTCGATGAGCCCCACAAGGTGCGGGTCGGCGAAGAACTCCCGCCAGTCGAGCCCGGCCGAGTTCTCGGCCTCGGCCTCGATGCCGAAGGTCGCCGGTACGCTGCGGTTGGGCGCGAGCGCGGGGCCCCCGGGGAGCGCCGGGACGCAGGCGCTGATAAGCGCCCCGGCGAGGGCGATCGAACCGAACCAGCCGCGGGCGTCAGCCACGGTGCTCATCGCCCTCGGTCACCGGGTTCTCTTCTTCCTGATGGATCAGGGAGCGACCGTCGGCGAGCGTGCCGAAGATGTAATAGAGCCCTGGGATCACGAGCACGCCGAAGACGGTGCCGAACAGCATGCCGCCGAGCGCCGAGCCGCCGATGGTGCGGTTGCCCACGGCGCCGGGGCCCGTCGCGCGCACCAGCGGGATCAGGCCCGCAATGAACGCGAAGGAGGTCATGAGAATGGGGCGGAAGCGGGCCCTGGCGCCCTCGACGGCGGCGTCCCGCACCGACATCCCTTTGTGCCGCGCCTGCACCGCGAACTCGACGATGAGCACGGCGTTCTTTCCCAGCAGGCCGACGAGCATGACGAGCCCGACCTGCGCGTAGATATCGTTCGCGAGGCCGAGCACCTTCAGCGTGAAGAGCGAGCCGAGGATGCCGACCGGGAGCGAGAGCAGCACCGCGAAGGGGAGGATGAAGCTCTCGTACTGCGCCGCGAGCACGAGGTACACGAAGGCGAGTACGACGAGGAAGATGTAGATCGACTCGTTTCCGCGGCGCGCCTCGTCGTAGGAGAGGCCCTCCCAGGCGATGTCGTAGCCGCGCGGAAGCGTGCGGGCCGACACTTCGCGGATGGCGCGGATCGCGTCGGCGCTGGTGTAGCCGCGGGCGGGCACGCCGCGGATGGCGGATGAGTTGTAGAGGTTGTAGCGGGTGATCTCGTTGGGCCCGTGCGTCTCTCGCATCGTCATGAACGCCGAGTACGGGATCATCTGATCGCGATTGTTCTTCACGTACAGGTTCATGATGTCGGACGGCTGGCGGCGGAACTCGGGGCGCGCCTGCACGTAGACCTTGTAGAAGCGCCCGAAGCGGACGAAGCCCTGCTCGTAGGTGCTGCCGATGAGGATATCGAGGTTGTCGAGCGCCGCGCGGATCGAGACGCCCTTCTGCATCGCGAGCTGGTTGTCGATGACGAGCTCGTACTGGGGGTAGTTGGCCGCGAAGAAGGTGAAGAGCCCGGCGAGCTCCGGGCGCCGCTCGAGGTTGGCCATGAACTCGCGATTGACGCGGTCGAACTCGTTGTAGTCGGTGGTCTCGGCCTGATCGAGGAGGCGCAGGGCGAAGCCGTCGGCCGCGCCGTAGCCCGGCACCGAAGGCGGCTCGAAGAACTCCACCCGCGCGCCGAGGTCGTGCGTGTGCTCCTCGAGCTCCTCGATGACCTGGCGCACTGAGTGGTGGCGCTCCGACCACGGTCGGAGGTTGATGAGGCACGTGCCGGAGTTGGAGCCGCGCCCCTCGGTCAGGATCTCGTAGCCGGCGAGCGACGAGACGGACTCGACTCCCTCGACGTGCCGGGCGATCTCCTGGAGTTCGCGCGAGACGTGGTTGGTGCGCTCGAGGGTCGCGCCGGGTGGCGTCTGGATGATCGCGTAGATCTGCCCCTGATCTTCGTTGGGGATGAAGCCCGCGGGCAGGCGCCGGTTCACCGTGAAGATGCCGAAGCACGAGAGCAGCAGGACGCCGAAGGTGACCGTCCGGCGGTTCACGATGACGCCGAGGAGCTGCACGTACCGGCTCGTCACCCGACCGAATACCCGGTTGAACAGGTCGATGAACATGCCCACCGGCGTGCGGCGCCTGGGCTTGCCGTGGTTGTTCCGGAGGATGATCGCGCAGAGCACGGGCGTGAGCGTGAGGGCCACCACGCCGGAGAGGACGATGGCCGCCGCCATGGTGATCGAGAACTGCCTGTAGAAGACGCCGACGGGGCCGGTCATGAAGGCCACCGGGACGAACACCGCGGACATGAGCAGCGTGATGGCAATGATGGCGCCGCTGATCTCGCCGATGACCCTCTTCACGGCCTCGTACGGGGACAGGTGAACCTCCTCCTCCATCTTCGTGTGCACTGCCTCGACGACGACGATCGCGTTGTCGACGACGATGCCGATCGCGAGCACCAGCGCGAAGAGCGTGATGAGGTTGATGGTGAGATCGAAGGCTTGCATGAAGATGAAGGCGCCGATGAGCGAGACGGGCACGGCGAGCGTCGGGATGAGCGTCGAGCGCCAGTCGCCGAGGAAGAGGAACACCACCAGCGCCACGAGCAGGAAGGCCTCGACCAGCGTGTGCACGACCTTCTCGATCGACGCGTTGAGGAAGCTGGAGACGTCGTAGTTGATCGAGAAGCGCATGTGCGGCGGGAAGCGCGTGCGCTGCAGTTCGTCGAGCCGGGCCTTCACGTCGGCGATGACGCGGGTCGCGTTGCTGCCCGGGGTCTGCTTGAGCACGATGGCGGCCGAGGGGTGGCCGTCGAGGTTCGAGTAGATGTCGAAGAACTCGCTGCCGAGCACCACGTCGGCGACGTCGCGCAGGTGCAGGATCTCCCCCTGCGGCGTCGCGCGGATGATGATGTTGGCGTACTGCTCGGGGTGGTCGTAGCGGCCCTGGTACGTGAGCACATATTCCAGCGACTGCGCGGTCATGCCGGTGGCGCTACCGGTGCGGCCGGGGCGGCCGATGACGCTCTGATCGCTGATCGCGTGCATCACCTCCTCGGTCGAGATGTTGTAGGCGCGCATGCGATCGGGCTTCAGCCAGACGCGCATCGCGAACTGCCGGTTGCCAAGGATGCTCGCGCGGCCGATGCCGGAGATGCGCTGCAGCTCCGGGATGATGTTCACGTTGGCGTAGTTGTAGAGGAAGGTCTCGTTCGCGTTCGGGTCGGTGCTGTACAGGTTCAAGTACATCAGCATGCTGGGCTGCACGCGCGAGACGACGATGCCCTCCAGCCGCACGAGTTCGGGGATGAGGCTCGACACCTGGTCGATGCGGTTCTTGACGTTGACCACCGCGAGGTCGGCGTCGGTGCCGGGCTCGAAGATGACCTGGATGGTCGCCTCGCCCGCGCTGGTCGCGTCGGAGATGAGGTACCGCATGCCAGGCACGCCGTTGATGGCGCGCTCGAGCGGGATGAGAGTCGAGTCGATGAGCACCGCCGCGCTCGCGCCAGGGTAGGCGAGCGTCACCGAGACGAGCGGCGGGGCGATCTCGGGGAACTGCGAGATCGGCCGGTTCTTGATCGCCAGCATCCCGAGGAAGATCAGGACCAGCGACACCACGATCGCCAGCACCGGCCGATGAATGAACTTCTGCATCATGGGTGTCGGTCGGATGGGCCACGCGCGCCGAGCGCCGCTATGGCGGCGGAGGGGGGCGGGAGTGACCCGGGCGGTCGGCGGACGTTTGGAGGCCCGATGTACTGGGGTGACGTCGCGAGAGGGGCGGGAGGTTCCCGTCGGCGACGACAGGGACGACTTTTCCCCGCCGCGGGGGGTCAGCGCCGGTTCAGGCGGCGGGGACGGCGCGGCGCCGCGCGAGCACGACGAAGCGCTCGCGCACGCTCGCCGAGGGGGAGACGTGCGTGACGTGGATGACGTAGCGGCCGGGCTCGGAGACCACCACCTGCAAGGGGTTGCGGTGCGGCGGCGCGCCGGTGCGCCAGTGGTGAACACAGCTCGTCTGCGCGCAGGCGGAGGGCGGCCCATCGGAGTCGAGGTGCAGCGCCACGCCCGAGGGCAGCTCCACGCGCACGTGGGCCGTGTAGCGGTGGTGGTGCGTCGTCAGCGCGAGCTCGGCCACGCCGTCGCCGGAGTGGGGCAGCTCCAGGGTGATCTCACTGGCGTGCGAGAACTCGCGGCCGACGGTGACCGCGGGGGGCGGGCGCGCGAGCAGGAGGGCGCCCGCGCCCGCGGCCGGGGCGAGGTACAGCACGGCGGTGAACCACGCCGCGCGGGGGGCGGGGCGCCGCGCCCGCTCGGGGGCGTCGAGCCGGGCGAGGGCCCGGCGCGCGAGGGCCTCTGGGACCTCGACGTGGCGCAGGGCATGGAGCGATCTGTCGAGTCGGTCGTCGGCCGATCGGTCGTCACGGCTGTTCATGGCGTCACCTTCGTGATGCGGGTGATAGGGCTTTGCTGGCGGGCCTCGAGCGCAGCGCGGAGCTTCGCGCGCCCGCGTGCGTGGCGGCTCTTCACGGTGCCCACCGGCACCCCGAGGGCGGTCGAGGCCTCGTCGTACGAGAGGCTCTCCACGTCGCACAGGAGCACCGCCGAGCGGAACTCCTCGGGCAGCTCCTGGAGGCACGCGAGGAGGGTGTCGACCTCCTCGCGCTCGATCGCGAGGCGGAGCGGCGCGTCGGCCTCGCCCGCGTCGGCGCTCATGAGCTGCTGCCACGCGTCGATGACGCGATCGAAGAGGCCGCGCCGGCGGGTCTCCGTGCGGCGCACGTCGATGAACTGGTTGCGCGCGATGCCGCAGAGCCACGCCCCGAGCTCGGCGCGACCCTCGTACGAGTCGAAGCGCCTCCACGCCGCGACCAGGGTGTCCTGGAAGACGTCGGCGGCGAGGTCACGGTCGCCCGTGAGGCCCACGCAGTAGCGGTAGACGCGGCTCATGTGCGGGCGGACGCGGGCCTCGAACTCGGCGTGGTCGGGTCGTTCGGGGCGCATGGAGGCCGCGGTCGGTAGTGCCGCTGCATCGACGTCGACGCAAGGAGGCGCCCCGGTTTGGAGGCCCTCATGTTCGTGGATCGACGCCACGCCCTCGTCGAGGTCGTTGCTCATTTCGCAGCAGGGACGAGATGAGGGTGGCGGGAGGTTCCCGAGTTGAAGATTATTTCCCGGGGGGGGAGTGCCCACATTCTTCACCGCCGCCCCTGCCCTCTGCCAACGCCCGTGGGCACCATGGAACGCAAGCTGCGCGTCGGCGTCATCTTCGGTGGTCGCTCCGGCGAGCACGAGATCTCCCTCCTGTCCGCGCGCTCCATCGTCGACGCGCTCGACCGCGAGCGCTACGAGCCCGTGCTCCTGGGCATCGACCGGGAGGGGCGCTGGCACCTCCACGACGCCGCGCAGGCGCTGCTCGCCACGCCGGGCGCCCCGCTGCACCTCGACCCGACGGCGCCGCAGGTCGTCGTCTCGCCGGGCGGCGAAGGGGCGTCGCTGGTCACCACGCAGGACGCAGCGCCCGCGGTGGGCTCGCTCGACGTGGTCTTCCCCGTGCTCCACGGGACCTACGGCGAGGACGGCACCATCCAAGGGCTCCTGGAGATGGCCGGCGTCCCCTACGTGGGCAGCGGCGTGCTCGGGAGCGCCGCGGGCATGGACAAGGACGTCGCCAAGCGACTGCTGCGCTCCGTGGGCCTGCCCGTGGTAGAGGGCTTCGTGGTGCGCGCGCGCCAGGGCCGCAGCGCCGCCAGCGAGCTCCTCCAGCGCGGTGAGCGGGTGATCTCGACGGCGCGAACCAAGGGGAACTTCGCATATAAGGGAGTTATGTAACCTCTAGCGGATTCGTGCCAGAAAGGCTGGGGCGTTGGATCGCCTATCCCCCCCCTCCGCGACCGCTACAAGGTCGTGATCATCGACGAGTGTCACATGGTCTCCACCAACGGGTGGAACGCCCTGCTCAAGACCCTCGAAGAGCCACCCCCGCACGTGAAGTTCATCTTCGCGACGACGGAGGTGCACAAGGTCATCCCGACGATCCTCTCGCGCGTGCAGCGGTACGACTTCCGGCTGCTGCCGACGAAGCAGATCCGCGACCGGGTGGCGCACATTCTTACGCAGGAGGGTATTCGCTTCGACGACGACGCGGTGATGCTCGTCGCGCGCGAGGCGGCCGGGTCGCTCCGCGACGCGCTCACCTTCCTCGACCAGGTGCTCGCGGGCGTCGAGGGCGAGCTCACCGGGGTGGCGGCGTCGCGGCTGCTGGGCATCGCCAACCGGGGGCTGCTCGACGCGCTGGTGCGCGCGATGCTCCAGGGCGACGCGGGCGCGGCGCTGGAGACCGTGGGGATGTTCGCGCGCGAGGGCTTCGACCTGCCCAACGCGGCGCGGCGGGTGCTCGGCGTGCTGCGCGACCTCGTGGTGGCGCGCGTCGCGAAGGACCCGGAGTCCATGCTCGACCTCGTCGACGACGAGCGCGCGCAGGCGATGGCCCTCGCGAAGCAGCACGACCCGGCGGACCTGCAGCGCATGTTCACCGCGTGGGCGAAGGTGACCGAGGACGTGAGCCGCGCGCGCGAGCCGCGCTGGGTGCTCGAGATGGCGGCGGTGCGGCTGTCGCACCGACCGACGCTGGTTCCGGTGGAAGAGCTGATGGCGCGGCTGGTGGAGATGGAGCGCCGCGTGGCCGGCGGCGCCCCGGCGCCCGCGCGACCCCCGACGGGCGGCGGCGCCCCGACGGGTGGCGGTGGCCCGACGCCGACGGTGCAGCGACCGGGCGCCCCCCCGACGGGCGGGCCGGGGAAGTTTACCTCACCTCGTATGTCGACGGCGACCGCGGCGGCGCCGGAGATGGCGCCTGCGCCGGTGACGGCCGCGGTGAAGCCGGTGGCGGTGGCGCCCCCGAAGGCGGCGCTCATCCAGACGCCGCGGGTGTCGACCGAGCCGCGCCCGTCGGCGGCGCCGGAGGCCGCGCCGGCGGCGGCCGCCGCGCCGGAGGTGACGGTGGACGTCTCGACGGCGATGGGTGCGATGGAGGCGTGGCGACGCGTGGTCGACGCGGTCGACAAGACGCTGGTGCCGGTGCTGAAGGGGGCGGTTCCGCTGGAGGTGTCGGGCGCGGCGGTGCGCCTCGCGATCGACCTGCGCGACAGCTTCTTCCGGAAGAAGCTGGCCACCGAAGAAGCGCAGGCGGTCATCCTCGAGGCCGCCGAGCGGGTCTTCGGCGCGCGCCCGACGATGGAGCTCGTGCAGGGCACGCTGCCCGACGACGCGCCCTCCATCGCGCGGCTCGAGGAGCTCGCGCGGCAGGCCGAGCGCAGCGCGAAGGAGGCCGTGCTGCGGGCGCACCCGCTGGTGCTGACCGTCTGCGAGGTGCTCAACGGCGAGGTCGCGAAGGTGAAGCTCGATGGGGACACGGACTGACCGCCGGGCAGAGTCCCGCCGCGGGCGCCTGGCGCGTACGAAAACGCAGGCGGCGCGCTCGCCACGGCATGGGTACGCCGGGTAGGGTCGAGCCCGGAAAGAGGAGGACGAAGACCCCTATGGCCCGTAGCCGTTGGATGGACTCGCTGGTCCGCACCATTCGCATCGCCAACTTCTGCGAGCAGAAGGGCCTGCCGTCGCGCGAGGGCGTGGAGGAGGCGGTCGCGCGGGATCGCGGCGCGCGGCTGGGCCGTCGCGAGGTGCTGCTCGGGTCCGTGGGCGCGCTCGCGGCGGGGGCCCTCGGGGCGCAGGGCTGCGCGCCGGTCGACGGCGTGGGTCGGTCGTTCGGCGCCGTGCGCGTCGGCGGCGACGTCGCGGTGGTGGGCGCCGGCGTCGCGGGGCTGGCGTGCGCGCGCGACCTCGAGCGGGCGGGCGTGACGGTCTCGCTCTACGAGTCGTCCGACCGGGTGGGCGGGCGCATCTGGTCCATGTCCGACAAGTTTCCGGGGCAGGTCATCGAGCGCGGCGGCGAGCTCATCGACACGGCGCACCACACCATGCGGGGCTGGGCGCGCGAGTTCAACCTCGAGCTCGAGAGCCTCGCCAACCTCCCCGGCGAGGTCTTCTACTTCTTCGACGGCGTGCGCCACCCGGAGTCCGCGGTGGTCGACGAGTACCGCGCGTTCGTGCCGCGCATGCGCAGCGACCTGCAGGCCATCGGCGAGCCCACGGCGGACGCGTTCACGCCCGCGGAGGCCTCGCTCGACCGCGTGTCGCTCGCGGAGTACCTCGACACGCGCGGCGCGGGCCCGCTCCTCCGCCAGGTCATCGAGCAGACCTACGTCATCGAGTACGGCATCCCCATCGGGGAGCAGAGCTGCCTCGCGTTCCTGAACTTCATCCACGCCGACCGGCGCAGCCGCTTCCAGCCGTACGGCGTCTTCAGCGACGAGCGCTTCCACGTGGTGACCGGCAACGACGGCATCGTGCGCGCGCTGCACGCCACGCTCGCGCGCCCCGCCGCGCTCGGGCAGCGCCTCGTGCGCATCGCCCGCACCGCCGCGGGCCGCGTCGAGCTCACCTTCCGCGCCGGCGCGCGCACGGTCGTCCGCACGCACGACGCCGCGGTCATCACCGTGCCCTTCTCCGTGCTGCGCGGCATCGAGCTGCACACCAGCCTCGGGCTCCCGTCGTGGAAGACCCGGGCCATCCGCGAGTTCCGCTACGGCACCAACGCCAAGCTCATGGTGGGCTTCACCGCGCGCCCGTGGGCCGCGCAGGGCAACAACGGCGCCGCCTACTCCGACCTCGCCAACTTCCAGAGCTGCTGGGAGACCAACCCCATCCGCGCCACCGCCACCGCGGGCGTCCTCACCGACTACACCGGCGGCGCCCTCGGCGCGCGCCTCGACCCGGCGCGTACGCAGGCCGAGGCGGCGCTCTTCCTCGCCGACTACGCCCAGGTGGTGCCCGGCGCCCTCGCCGCGGTGCGCCGCGACGCGCGCGGCGACGTGGTGGCGCACCTCGAGGCGTGGCCGCGCAACCCCAACGCGCTCGGCAGCTACTCGGCCAACCACGTCGGCTACTTCACCACCATCGCCGACAACGAGGCGAAGCCCGTCGGCAACCTGTTCTTCGCGGGCGAGCACACGAGCTCGTTCTACGAGTGGCAGGGCTTCATGGAGGGCGGCGCCCTCTCCGGCCAGCGCGCCGCCGCGGAGGTCATCGACGCCCTCCGCGCGCGCTGAACCCCGGCCATTGTATCGCCACGGCCTCCAATGCCGTGCAGAACATACTGATTCCCTTTAGTCTGCGGGTGGCGCCAGATTCCTCCATGCGCAACCTCCACCGACTCACGACCCTCTCCCTCGTGCTCGCCGCCGCGCTGACCTCCGCCTGCGGCGCCTCGGTCACCGTGGCCGAGGCCCCCACGGACGCCGCCCCCACCGTCGTCGATGCCGCCGTCGTCGTCGAGCCTTCGGCCCTCGCCTGCGCCGACGTGCGCGCCGCGTGCGGTCCTTCCCCGATGACCTTCGTGCGCGGCCACGCCGCGGGCCTCACGGGCCTCGACGGCGCCCGCGTGCGCTTCGCCATGCGCTACCTCCCCACGGACGGCGCGGACCTCGACGGCGCCCACGGCGTGGTGGTCGCCGGGTCGACCGTGCGCGACGGCGCCTTCGAGGCGTGCGTCTGCATGCCCCGCGGCGCCAACGGGTACCCGCAGGTCGTCGCGGTGGTGTTCGCGCCCGGCAGCACGGGCGACACCAGCCGCGACGTCGCGCGGGCGGTGTTCAGCCCGCGCTACGCCACGCTCGGCGACGAGGACGTCTCGCAGGCCCTCGCGACGCCGCCGTCCGCGCCGGCGGCGGAGGCCGCGATCGCGGGGCTGGTCGACCGCAGCCGAAGCCTGTCGGTGACGGGCTTCGACGGGGCGGCGCTCGACGGGGCAACGCTCTTTGGCGGCGTCGTGGCCGACGAGCGCCCGGTCGCCGCGCAGGTCGCCACCACGTCCATCTCGTTCGGCGCCGCGACGCTGCGCTGGGACATGCCCGGCCGCGCGTGGCCCACCGAGCGCGTCGCGCTGGTGGTCGACCGCAACGCCGATCGCCGCTGCGACGCGGGCGACCTCGGCGCGATCGTGACCCCGGGCGCCGCGGAGACGTTCGACCTCGCGGGCGTCGCGTGGGCCCGGGGCGCCGCGCTCGACCGCGTCTGCGCGGCCCTGCGCCTCGACGACAGCCGCTAGCAGGTCACCCGCACGGCGGAGCCGCGACGAGTGGCTTGCGCCGGCGGGGCCGATCGCGCCAAGGTGGATCCATGCCGACCCCACCCCGGAGCAGGCGCACGACGAAGGCGGCCGCGAAGCCGAAGAAGGCCGCGGCCGCGAAGCCGAAGAAGGCCGCGGCGAAGAAGTCTGCGGCCACGACGGTGAAGAAGCCCGCGGCGACGACGACGAAGAAGAAGCCCGCGGTGAAGACCGGGCTGCGCCAGAGCGAGAGCGAGCGGTGCGCGGCGGCGGCGCGGATGCTCCAGCGGGCGCTGCGGCGGCACCCGAAGCTGAAGGGCGTGCGGGTGGTCGCCCGGGCCACGCGGCTGTCGTTCTTCGAGGTGCCCGAGGGGAGCGTCGACGCGTTCGCGGCCATCCTCGAGCGCATGTGGTCGCGGATTCGCCGGTACGTGGAGTGACCGACGACCTGGGCGCCCTGCGCGACCGACTGCGCGCGCACCTCGCGCCGGTGGGCGTCGGGGCGTCCGGGCGGCTCGTCGGCGTGCGGGGCCTCGCGCTGGAGGCCGACCTGCCCGGGGCGCGCGTCGGCGAGGTGGTGGAGGTCTCGCGGGACGACGGTCCGGCGCTGCGGGCCGAGGTGGTGGGATTCGACGCGTCGCGGGCGGTGCTGCTGCCGCTCGGCGCGGCGCGGGGCCTCGGGGCGGACGACCGGGTGCGGCGCACCGGCGAGGCGCTCACCGTGGCGTGCGGGGAGGGTCTCCGCGGTCGGGTGCTCGACGGGCTGGGCGAGCCGATGGACGGCGCGGGCCCGGTGGTCGGGCCCACGGTGCGGCGCGAGGTGGACGCGGCGCCAGCGAGCTCCTCCAGCGCGGTGAGCGGGTGATCTCGACGGCGCGAACCAAGGGGAACTTCGCATATAAAGGAGTTATGTAAACTCTAGCGGATCCGTGCCAGAAGGGCTGGGGCGTTGGATCGCCTATCCCCCGCTCGCGCGAAAGCGACGATGAAGTCG
>CANJUR010000116.1 GCA_947477565.1 Deltaproteobacteria bacterium | reverse complement strand
TTCCGCCCGGGGTGTTCAACCTCGTGCAGGGCGATGGCGTCGTGGGCGCCGCGCTCGGCGGACACGCCGGCGTCGATGGCGTGCTCTTCACCGGATCGTATGCCGTCGGCGAGAAGCTCCGGCGGGCCAACGTGAGCACCCCGGGGCGCATCCTCGCGCTCGAACTCGGCGGCAAAAACGCCGCGATCGTTCTCGACGACGCGCACTTCGAGAAGGCCGCAGAAGACGTGGTGCTCAGCGCGTTTGCCACCACCGGGCAGCGGTGCTCGTGCGCGTCGCGACTGGTCGTCACCCGAGGCATCGCCGACCGTTTCATCGACGAGATCGCTCGCCGCGCGGCTGCGCTGGTGGTGGGGCACCCGCTCGATGCCGCAGCGTTCTGCGGGCCGCTCGCGTCACCACGGGCGCTGGAGAAATTCGAGGCGCTGCAACGGCTCGCGGAAGAAGAGGGCTCCTACGCCGTGATCGCCCCGATGGAGGCGAGAATCACCTGGGAGGGGCGCGCGCACCGCGGGTGCTACGTGACGCCGCGCGTGCGACGGGTGGAGCGTCGCGAGAAGCACAGCACTTATCAGCGGGACGAGGCGTTTGGACCCGACCTCGCGGTGTACGTGGTCGCGGACCTCGACGAGGCGATCGCGGTTGCCGACGACACCGACTACGGCCTCACCGCGGGCGTGTGGACGGATAGCGAAGCGGCGTTCGAGCACGCCGCGAGCACCCTCCATGTCGGCGCCCTCAGCTGGAACGCACCGACCGTCGGAGCGTCGAGCCGACTCCCGTTCGGCGGCGTGAAAAACAGCGGCAACCACCGGCCCGCAGGGGCGTTCTCGACGCTTTACTGTGCGTACCCGATGGCCGTCACGCGGGGGTAGGGCGCGGGCGCTTCTTGCGCGTCGGAGCAAGACCGCGGGCCTCCGCGGTGACGCGCGCCTTCGAGGCCGCCCAGGAGCAGATCGGGCATGCCGTGAGGTCGTGCCGTAGCGCGGGGCACTGCGCGCGGCCGAAGTAGATGATCTGTAGGTGGAGCTTGTTCCAGGAGGCGTGGGCGAAGACGCGCTTGAGGTCGGCGGAGACGTCGTCCGGCGTGCGCCCTTTGGAGAGCCCCCAGCGGTGCGCCAGACGGAGGATGTGCGTGTCCACCGGGAAGGTCTGCTCCCCAAACGCCTGCCCCATCACCACGCTGGCGGTTTTGTTTCCGACGCCGGGCAGCGCCACCAGGGCGTCGAAGTCTCGCGGAACAACTCCTCCGTGCTCGTCGCAGAGCATCTCCGCCGCGCGCCGCAAGGCCTTCGCCTTCGCAGTGGAGAAGTTCACCTGCCGGATGAAACCGTGAATCTCCTCCACGGAAAGCGCACGCATCGCTTGTGGAGTGGACGCGCGCGCGAAGAGCGCCGGGGTGACCTCGTTGACCTTCTTGTCCGTCGTCTGCGCAGAGAGCGCGACGGCCACGAGGAGGGTGTACGCGTCCACGTGGTCGAGCGGAATCGCCGGGTCAGGATGGAGCGCGTCGAGGATGCCCTCGATGCGACGGGCCTTGTCCGAAAGCGCGCTCACGGCTTCGACTCGCGCCGCGGAGCGACATGGGCCGAACGGTCGGGGGACAAGCGCAGATCCGATGGGCGGGAGATGCGGGGCTCCGGGCGTGTGAGGTCGTTGTGAAGGAGCGGCACCGGCGTCGCGCGCTCACTCCGAGCGTGGCACTCGGCAGCTTCGGCGGCGGTCCAGGGGAGGTGGAGCGCTGCGAGCGCGGCATCGAGGGCGGCCATGTCGGCGAAGCGATCGTTGGGCGTGGCGGCGAGGCAGCGAAGAACGATGGCGTCCAGGGACTGATCGACTCGCGGAGCGCGCGAAGAGGGCGAATCAGGCGTGGCAGAGTGGACCGCTCCGACGAGTGCGAGGCCCGTAAGACCCTCGAATGGGCGCGTGCCGGTGAGGAGGTAGTAGAGCGTTGCGCCGAGACCGTAGATGTCGCCCCGGGCGTCGGAGTTTTCACCGAGCAGAGACTCCGGGGCGATGAAGTGCGGCGTCCCGATGGCGTCGCCCACGTCGGTCAGGCGTGACTCCGGGATGTCCACCCGACGCGCGATGCCGAAGTCGATCACCGTGAGGTGGTCGCCGTGCTCGCGCTGGCTCAGGAAGAGGTTCGAGGGCTTCACGTCGCGGTGCACGATGCCTGCCCGGTGGGCCTCCCCGAGGGAGCTGCACGCCTGCCGCGCGAGGTGTACCGCTCGCGCGGGTGGCATCGGGCCGCTGCTGCGTACGAGGTGCTCGAGGTCGATGCCGACGAGGCGTTCCATCGCGAGGTAGCGGACGCCGTCGTCGCTGACGCCGAAGTCCAGCACCCGCACGGTGTGCGGCGACGAGAGCGCGCGCAGTGCCTCAGCCTCGCGCTCAAACCGCTGGGCGATCGCCTCCGAGGGGGGGTCGTGCAGGATCTTCATCGCTACGTCCCGTTGGTGCATCTCGTCCCAGGCGAGCCACACCTCGTTCATGCCGCCGACCCCGAGGCGGAGCTGCATGCGGTAGCCCGCCAGCTTGCGCGCCTCGCGGAGTTGTCGGCGCAGCGCAGCGGTCTCCCAGGCGGCCTTCATGCCCGCGAGGAAGATCAGCGTGAGGAAGATCCACTGACCGAAGTAGAGGGTGAGCGATGGGGTGTCGTTCCATTGTCGCGCGAGGGCGGGATGGCTGCGCGAGGCGATTCCGAGGGTGGCGGTCCACACGATGAACCAGGCGCCGAAGAGGGCGAGGAGGCGCGAGCGACGAATCTCGGCGACCAGCGGCGCGGCCGTGGTGAAGGCCACCAGCACGAAGACGTAGGGACTGGTGAGCCCGCCAAACTCCACAGAAATGATGCACATCAGCGTCGCCACCACGAGGGTGTAGAGCAGCGCGAGAAGGCCCACCGTCGGGGCCGCGACGCGATTGCTGTTGGCGAGCCAGACCAGCGCGGGCTGCAGCGGGACGCCGATGGTTCGGCAGAGGAGCACCACGCTCCAGGACGCCTCGGGCCACACCAGGCGCAGCGCAGCCACGTCGAAGAAAAACCCGATGGACCAATGCCAGCGCACCATGCCCAGCGCGCTGATGTGGGCTGCGATGGCGGATAGTTCGTCGTCCGATGCGAGGACTGCGAAGAGGCCCGGGGGGGCCGGTCGGGCTGTAGTGATTTCCGCGCGGGGCATTCGGTGGGGTGTCTAAAAGACGGCGCACTCTAGCGCGATCGTCGGTCCGCGCTCCGGCCCGCGGTTCAATTGGGTGCGCCGTGCCGAAGGACGGGGTTCATCACCGGTGATGAACGCCGCATCACCGGTGATGAACGCCGCATCACCGGTGATGAAGATCCCCTTCAGTCCACTTGTCGCTCGATCGTGAGCGTGTCGCCTCGCTCGCGCACCCGCCGGTAGCCAAACAAGTGAAACACCTCCAGCGGCACCATGCGCGTGGTCTGCGGGTCCACCACGAAGCGCGTCTCCCGCAGTGGGTCGCGCGCGACGCCCGGCAGCAGCGCCAGCAGCCGATCGGCCCCCAGCCGGCGGAGCACCCACGATGCACGCATCCGCGTCTCGCTCACCTCGCGCCCCCAGAAAAACCCGTCGCTGCCGAGCCCCTGGTACAGCGGCAGAATCACCACGCCGTCGTGCGGCGCCACGATCTCGCCGCGGCGGTCGCGCGCCAGCAGTTGACCCGCCCGCGCCCGCTCGATGTTGCGAAATCCGGGCTCCATCTGGAAGGTGTCTTCCGCGGTGATGGCGCGCCGCGAGAGCACCTCGAGCACCCGCGGTAGATCGCCCCGCCGCGCGTCGAGCCGTGCGTGCCCGTCGCGCACCTCCGGCAGCGCCGCGCCGTCGATGAGGCCCGCTTCGTGGAGCGCTAGCCAGAGCACTGCTTCCAGGCTGTCCACGGAGCCGGGGTCGTCGTGCTGTCCGCCCTCCGCGGTGAAGGTCACGCAGCCGCGGCGGGTCCAGTATTCGGTGAGCACGCCATCGACCTGCTCCTCCAGCCCGATGATCACCGGGATGGGAAACGCCCCCACGAAGCGCCGCTGCGCCAGCGTGTCGCCGAAGAGCACGAAGGGCACCCCCGTTGCGCTCGACGTGTGCAGGTCGGCCAGCGTCACCGGGCCGCGCGCTCGCTCGATCGCCGCCTCGATGGCGCCGAGAAGCTCCACCTGCTCGCGGTCTTCCGCGTCGGCGGCCGTGTAGCCCGGCATGCGCAGCGCAGCCACGCGACCTTCGTTCCACAGACGGTTGAGGTCCTTGGTCTCGTAGCGGATGCCGCGCCGGAGTGATCCGACGTTGCCCGCGAAGACCACCAGCTCGCCGCGCACAGTGACATCGCCACGCTCGAGCCGAGCGAACACCCGTCGCGCCGCCTCGAGGCCCGCGGGCTCATTGCCGTGAACGCCCGCGACGGCAACCAGCGTCGGGCCCGGCGCGACGCCGACCCACCGGCCGACCTCGCGACGATCAAGGATGAAGGAAGTGGGTGCCATGACGCCGCTCTCTAACACGCGCCGACGGCGGATCTATTCGTTCGTGGTGGCTTCGTCCGGGTCGCCCGCCGCGAGCACGCGCGACGCGATGCCTACGAAGTCTTCTTCCGTGAGCACGGCCACGATGTGTCCGTCCTGCACCACCGGCAGGCATCCGATGCGGTGCTTCTTCATCAGCGCGGTCGCGTCGAGGGTGCGCGTGTCCGGCGTCACCGTCACCAGCTCGCGGCGCATGATGTCCGCCACCGGGATGCTCTCCGCGCCTGCGACGTGCGAGTGCTTCGCGAGGTCGGCGAGGTAGCGCAGCACCACGCGCTGCGACACCAGGCCCACCAGCCGTCCCTTGTCGTCTTCCACCGGCACGTACCGGATGCGCTCCCAGCTCATCAGGTCGGCCACGAGCTCGACGGGATCGTCCGGACGAACGGTGAAAATATCCGTGGTCATGTACTGCGACACCTTGTGGTACCCGGTGCGCGCGCTGTCGTTTTCGTCGAGTCGCGCGGGCGCCCAGTCGGCCACCACGGCGTCGGTCTTCTGCCGCGCGATCATCGCCGCGGTCAGCGCCGTGAGCCGCGCCCCCTGGGTGCCGCGGTCTTTCATCCCTGCGAGTGAGTCGAGGGTCCATCGCGAGCCCGTGTGCATCGATCGCAGGCGCCGCTCGAGGATGCCCATGTACCGCTCGATGTCCGTCGCATCGACGCCCGCGCGGTGCAGGCCCGCCTTCGCGAGCGGCAGCAGCCGGTCGAGCAGCAGCGTCTGCGCGAGCACTTCCTCGCCGTCGAGCCACATCAGCCGCGCCCCGAGGCCGTCGCGCGCGGCGGCGTACAGGTTGGCCCGCGCGTGGTCGAAGTCGATGCGCGTGGTGATGTCGTCGATGGTCGCGCCGAGCTCGCTCATCAGCCCGAGCCAGAGGGCGCTGCTCGCCACTTCGTCCGCGATGGTCGGCCCCGACGGGAGCACCCGCAACTCGATGCGCAGGTGCGGCTTGCCGTTCTCGGAGATGCCGTAGCAGGCGCGGTTCCAGCGGTAGATGGTGCCGTTGTGGAGCCGCAGGGCCTTCATGTCCGGCACGCGGCCCTGGTCGAGCGCGGTGAGGCCGTCTTCTTCCAGCTCGGTGCCCACGAGGGCGCGGAAGCGCGCGACGTTTTCCTTGTAGAGGTCCACCACGCTGCCGCGGAGCCACTCGCGCCCGAAGGACACGCGCCCGGCAGATTCGCGCAGGTGCATCCCGGGCGTGCGGATGTCACAGGCCTGCTCGAAGAGGGCGATGCGGGTCTCCGCCCAGAGCCGGCGGCCGAAGAGCACCGGCGAGTTGGTGGACGCCGCGAGCACCGGCGCAAGCAGCAGCTGCGCGAGGTTGTACGCCTGCGCAAACCGATCAGGATCGGCCAGCTGCAAGTGCACCTGGAAGCTCGCGTTGCACGCCTCGACCATGACCGAGTCGTGCTTGACCACGAGCTCGTCGAGGCCGCGGATGGAGAAGTCGAAGGCCTCGCCGCGGGCGTTGTTCATCGCGCGGCTGAGGGTGAGGTACCGCGGGTTGGGCACCATGTTGTCGAGCCCGAGGTCGGTCTTGCCGATGGTCGGCAGGATGCCCGCGAGCACCGGGGTCATCTCCACCGCAGCGGCGGCGACGCGCACCTTCGCGTAGAGAGCCGTGAGCTGCGCTTCCATCTTCCGCAGGCCGTCGCCCGCGAAGGGCTGCGGATCGGCGTTGATCTCCAGGTTGAAGAGCCCCAGCTCGGTGGTGAAGTGCGGGTCTTTGAGCTGCTCGAGGATCTTCAACGCCCCCGGCGCCGGGTGGTACGCGTGATCGACGATGAAGAGTTCTTGCTCGGCGCCGATGCGCTCGACGCCGCGCTCGAAGAGCCCCTCCGCCAGCATGCGCTCGAGCGCTCGCAGGTCCGTGAGCAACGCCCGCATGAATTGTCGTCGCGAGATGCCCTCGAGCTCGCCGTCGATGTGCTTGTGGGCCCGTGTGTCTTGCGTGCTCATGTCAGCTCCTCACCGCGTCCACTGGTCGAGATACTTCGGTAACATCTCACGCCACGTGACCCAGTCGTGGTGCCAGTCGGGCCCCCAGGAATCGACGTGGTTGGGGACCCCTTTGGCGCCAAGAACGTTGGCGAGCCCGTAGCTTTCCCCGAGGTTCTCCCAGCGTCCTTCGCCGGTCACGATCTGCAGGAAGCGCGTGCGCAGCACCTCCAGGTGTCTCCCCTCCAGCCGGGGCACCATGTAGAGCGGCGAGACGCGCTTGAAGGTCTCCGTCGGCGTGTCGGTCTCGATGAAGCGCATCAGGTTGTAGGTGCCGCTCATCGACAGTGATCGGTGGAAGACATCCGGCGACCGGCACACCGCCGCCGCCGCATGGAACGCCCCGATGGATGCGCCGGTGGTCCAGATCGGGATGTCGTCGGTCTGGCAGTCCGTGTAGATCGCGGGCACCACCTCGTGGCGAATCCACTCGTGAAACTGGTGCTGCATCCGCATCCGGTGCTCGGGCGATCCCTCTTTGTGGAACCACACCCGCCCCGCGACGCTGTCCGGCGAGTAGATCTTGATGCGCCCGGCGTTTAGCAACGGCTCGAGCGCGCGAATCATCAGGAAGCGCTCGATCTCCTCGGCGTCGCCCCCCGCGGTCGGGAAGACCAGCACCGGCTGACCGATGCGTCCCCAGCGCGCGAGCGTGGCCTCGCAGCCGATGCGCGGTGAGTACCAGCGTGACTTTACGAAGTTGCTCACGGACACCCCCCAGCGCGCCACGCTTGAATCCTCGACCAGAACAGCTCCGTGAAGCGTTCGATCTCGTGCGCCGGATAGAGCGCCGTGACCTTCTGCCGCACGGCCTCCCTGGCCTCCGTCGTCGCGAAGAACTCCGACGCGACCTCATCCATGTGTCCGAGGTGCGTCGCGCAGAACTCCTCGAAGCGCGCCGTCTCGAAGCGCGCGTCCGCGATGGCTGCGTATCGGTCGAGCTTCTCCTCGTACGAGAGGTCCATCGCGGCGACCGCGTAGAAGGGCTCCCAGTCGAGCGTGCGCGCCATCTTGCGCTTCGTCGCCGCGCAGAAGATCGACCAGCGCAGGTACGACTTCACCATCCACGGGAAGTGGAAGTGCAGCGAGGTCACTTGTGAGTCCGGGCACGGGTTGGCGAAGTCGATCGGGTACCAGACGCCGTCCTTGCGCAGCGACTCGCAGGAGTTGAAGTCCCACCCGAAGAACGCGTTGATGGTCAGCGTCACCTTGCGCAGGTGCTCGGCGTCTTCCTTCGAGAGGAAGTCCGTCTCCATGGTGTAGCGGTCGTGCAGCGGGGCGTCCGGAGCGTAGAGCACGTTGCGCGTCTGCGGGCCGAAGCCGACGGTGCGCACGAAGCGGTCGAAGCCCTCCACCGAGGCCTGCAGGTGCATCACCGCGGTGTCGCTGTCCTCATAGGCCTTCCACGCCTCCCTGGAGTTTTTCACCCGCGTGACCGCGCGCCACCCGCCGCCGTCGTACGGCTTCATGAACATCGGCCACCCGGCGCTCTCGCCGATTTTATCGAGGTCGAAGAGCTTCGCGTACTGCTGCAGCGTGGGCTTTACGTCCGGCGACGGCGTGTACCCCTTCGGCGGGATCATCCACGTCTCCGGGATGGGCATCCCGAGCTTCATCATGGCGCAATAACTGGTGTGCTTCTCGTTCGCCTGGATGCTCCACGGGTTGTTGAACACGTAGAGGTCATCCATGAGGATGCCCTTCTTGATCCACTCGCGGCTGGTGTGAAACCAGTGCGTGAGCCGATCTACGACGAGGTCGTATTTCACCGGTTGGCGGAGGTTGAACGGCTCGATGCTGACCCGCTCGACCTCGAAGCGCACGGTGTCGCCGCCCTGCGGAATACGCAGGTCGAGGCGCTTCATCATGTGCTCGAAGCAGAGCGGCCAGCAGATGTCTGCGCCGAGGGACAGCCCGATGTGTCTTGTGACGTCTCCCACCGACCAACCTCACTCGTAGATGAACATGAGAGGACCTGGCATCAGCCAGGACAGACCTTCGCGCAAGCGGTCTCGCCAGTTTTCCCAGTTGTGGCCATCGCGCGATTCGACGAAGCGAACATCCATCCCCGCAGCGGAAAGAAGCGGCACCATCGAGCGGTTTTCGTAGATGAGCGACTCGTACACGCCACAACTCACGAACACCCGCTCGCTCACTGCCCGCGGCTGCGCCCGGTACTGGTTGACGAACTGCACCACGCGGTCGAAGAGCGGCCCGCGGCGGTTGCGCGTGCCGATGTCCGTAAACGCGAACGACCCGGACTGCACCAGCAGCCGCCCCCAGAAGCCCGGGAAGCGGTACGCCGTGGACATCGCCGCCACCGCGCCGAAGCTCGCGCCCATGATGCAGCGCCCCTGCGGCTGATCGAAGAGAGGGAAGCGCCGCGCGAGGTCGGGAACAAGCTCTTCCGTGAGGTAGCGCGCGTGCCGCTCGTCGTTGGCGTACTCCCGCAGCCGGTCCGGCGAGTCCGTGAACGCCACGATCACGTCCGGGATCTCCAACCGATGGATGAGGTTGTCGAGAACGGTCTTCATCCCTGCGTACTTCAGGTAGTCGCTGCCGTCGTGCACCACAAGCAACGGGTACTGCCGCGAGCGGCGGAAGCGCGCCGGGAGGTAGAGGTGCCCGGTGCGCCGCCCCAGGAGGTCGCTGTTGAAGACGAAAGGCTCAAGCAGCCCGGGGCGCGCGATGGGGTCTACGTTGGTCCAGGTGGGGTCTTCGTAGCCTTCGCTCTGGAGAACCGAGTTGGCGCCGAACGGGTCGCGAGCGCGGTTGGGGTTGAGCGGGTCTTCGATCCACCCGCTGTGCCCGCCGCGGTGGATCTCGTACTTGTACTCAACTCGCGATTTGGACGGAATCTCCAGGGTGAGGTGCCACAACTCGGTGCCCGGCGCGCGGGTGAGCGCGTTGGATGATTCCAGGCCGTAGATCCAGTGGCGGAGCTGCACGGTGTCTGCGTGGCCGACCCAGACGAAGGTCACCGAGGTGCCCTCGACGATGGGAAACATCCTTCCCGTGATGAAGGCCTGCACTCTCCCCGGGTCGGTGCGACCGTCGAGGAGCTTCTGAATCGCGAGGCGCGTCGTCACGTCGTCACCTTCCGGCTGCGCGCGGCAAACGGGATGGCGCGCCCGCTCGCCCGGAGTTGCATGACGTCGTGCGCGGAAGAAAAGACCCCGTCGCGCCAGGTGACGCGAGAGCGCGCCGGGAGCGCCAGGCAGATCGCCGGTTCGAAGCGGCGGACGAGTCTTTGCACACGGTCCTTGCGATCGAAGTGGAGTCGGTGTTCGGGCTCCGGGAGCACCACCACGCCAGGGATGAGCCCGAGGCCCGCGTCGAGAATCTCGCTCGCTCCGGGGCCCTGCGGCGGCGAGTCGTGGAAGAGCACCACCCGATCGCTGATGGCCATCGCCCCGGCCGACCACGCGAACACCGTGCGGTGCTGCACCAGGTCGGCGAATCCGAACACACTGAGCCGGTTGATGAGCGTCGCGACATGCCCGCCCGCAATGGCGATGGCTTCGCAACCGTCGAGAATCTCCGCGATTTCGCGGCGATGGCGCATCACCGCGGGACGGTTCGCGAGGTCCCACCGGGTCTCGAACTCCGTGCGAATGCGCGCGCAGAGCCCGAGGTGCCACTGGTCAAGCTCGCGGATGCCGTCGAGCGAGGCCTGCACCTGCTCGGCGAGAATCTCCGGCGGCGCCGCGCGGCTGCGAATCACCCGGTCGGCCTCAAGCTCGTGCTCGAGCCGGATGCGATAGAAGTCCTGGCGGTGCCTGAGCGAACCCTGCCGCTCGCGATGGGCGTCGCGCAGCTCTGGGTCTTCGCGGAATAGCTCATCCCCGCGGGCGTGAAGCCGGAGGTTGACGGTGCGATCGCCAAGGTGGGCGGAGAGTTCTTCGTCTTCGGACTCGCGCTCCTGCCAGCCGGCGGTGATGGTCGCAATGCGCCCCGCCACGCCCAGCTCGGAGACGGCTGCGCTGAGGGAGGGGTCGAAGCGCTGGGCTCCGAGAAGCACGACGGCGGGGCGCGGCGTTTTCGTCACAGAAGGGCCGCAACCCTACCAGAGCCCACGGAGGTAAGTCAGCATCAACCGTGCGCGGCGGGGGTGCCGCCCGTCTCTATCCCGCGCTGGCCTCGGTGAGCACCGCCCACGAGGCGCTCCAGAGCGTCGGCGAAGTGACCCGCCGCGAGCGAATCGGTCCGGAAGTAGAGCGACGGCTCGATGGCTTCGAGTTCCATGAGCGCGAGGGTGCCGTCGTCGAGGCGCACCAGGTCTACGCGCGCCTGCAGCGGCACCGTGTCCAGCGCGGCCATCACCCGATCGGCCGCGGCCACCAGGACGTCGTCGGCTGCGATGCCGGCAATCAGCCCGCCGTGCTCCTCCTGCACCCGGAAGTCCCCTGGTTTCGGGCGCTTCACGATCGCGTGGCTTCGCATCCCGCCGAAGTAGAACACCGAGTATTCCCCCTCCGTCGGCACGCTGCGCACGAAGGGCTGCGCCATCCACTCGCGCCCCGTGAAGCGCTCCACGAGGTGCGCCACCGCCGCTTCGTCGAGGTCTCGTGCGACCCGGTACGTGTCGTGCGCGTTGGCGCTCACCGTCGGCTTCACGACGCACTCGTCGCACCCGAATGCATCGCCCCAGCGCCGCACCTCCGTCGCCGAGAGCCCGGTGCCCCAGAGAGTCGGGACGATGTCCACGCCCCGCGCGGCGAGGTCGCGGAGGTAGGTCTTGCGGGCGTTCCAACGAACGAGGGCGACGGGGTTGGCGAGCGTGACGCCGGTCGCCTCGATGTCTGCCAGCACCGAGAGAAACCCATCGAGGTCGTGCTGGTAGTCCCACGTCGTGCGAATCACCACTGCGTCGAACGAACGCCATTGGACGCCCGCGCGCCGCCACGGCACTTCTGCCACCTGCCACCCACGGGCGCGCAGTTCGGCGATGGCGAGGTCGTCGTCGATGACGTAGGCGCTGCGGTCGTCGAGGGTGAGGAGTGCGACGCGGAACATCCCCGACTGCGTACCACTGCTTGGCGGCAGGGCGGGAGACGCTCTACGATCGCGCTCCAAGAGAGCCAAAGATAACACCCATGACTTCTCCCTTTCGCCTCGTGATCATTGCCTCGCTCCTCTTTGGTTGTGCGACCGGCAGCGGAGGGGCGGAGCTGCCCCTCGACGAAGATGTGGGCGAGTTTGTCGAGAGCGACAAGCCCATCGATCCGCTCGTCGATGCGTCGCTCTTCCCCTTCCTCGATCACGCCGTCGTCGGAGACGCTGGGAGCACCTTCGTAGGCTCGCGCGATGTTTCGGCCGTGGACGTCGGCTCCGTGGGGTGCTCTGCGCCCCGCGAGGCGTGCGGCGGCGGCTGCGTCGATACCAGCATCAACCCGGCGCACTGCGGCGGTTGCAATCAGCCGTGCGCGCTCGGCCAGACGTGCGCCGCGGGCCTCTGCCAGAGCGCCTGCGCGTTGCCGCAGACGATGTGCGGCACCAGTTGCGTCAACCGAAGCACGGACGCCGCCAACTGCGGCGCGTGCGGCACCCGCTGCAACAGCGCGCAGAGCTGCGTAGCGGGCGTCTGCCGCAGCACCATCACCTGCTCGGCGCCGCAGAGCTTGTGCGGCACGGTCTGCGTCGATCGCAGCACCGACGCCACCAACTGTGGGGCGTGCGGCATCCGCTGCACCACCACGCAGACCTGCAACGCGGGCATCTGCTCGAGCGCGACGAGCAGCGCCGGGACGGTGGGCCAGGCCTGCACCGCCCGCAGCGCCGTGTGCGGGGCGGGCGTGTGTCGTGATGACTGGCCCGGCGGCTACTGCACCGATCTGTGCGTCGACGACAGCTATTGCGAGACGGGCTCCATCTGCATCTACGACCGGTTCGCCGATGTTTCTTTCTGCGTCCGCTCCTGCACCTCCGTGGCTCAGTGTCGGACGGGGTACCGATGCTATGCGCTCCCCTCCCTGAACCGAGTGTGCGTGCTCTGACGGAGCGCGGGCGAAGAGCGACGTCTACCGCGCGCGCACCTTCCACCTTCACCGTGCGGCCGATCACGTCGAGCGTGCCGCGCAGCTCGTCGTAGTCTGGGTGCTTCAAGCGAATCCACGCGTTGTCGATGTATCCCGCCTCGACCAGCTGCGTGGCCGTGCCCGGCGCAGGCAGGTGCATGTCGATGATGGCCCCGCCGAAGCGCCACTGAATCTCCTCGACGCCCTCGTCCCAGATGATGCGCCCGTCGCACTCCGGACGCAGCGCCACGATGACCGTGGTGTAGCGGCGCGAGAGTCCCTGGCTCGGGCGGCCGTGCACCACGGCCATCGCCCACTTCTTGTCGATGTCGATGTCGTTGTCGTTGGCTGCGCCGTAGAGGTCCCAGGGGCGGACGCCGGGCGGGCGGCAGCCTTCTCGACGAGCAGGAAGCCCGACGTCGCCTCCATCGCGACGAGCGTCATGCCGCGATGGAAGTTCTCGTCGAAGGCCACGAGGAGGTCCCTCGGAGCCATGCCCGGGGCGAGCGCGGCGTCCTGCGTGTCGCCCCACGCGCCGATGGCGCCGATCATGGCCTTGTGCGTCTTGCGCAGCGACGACTCGGAGCACGCGACGAGCCTGTGCAGTCCCGTGAGCGTGAAGAAGGTGCGGACCATCGCGACCCCGACGTCCGCCTGAGAGGTTCATCACGAAGAGGGCAGCGGTGAGCAGCACCCGAAGGAACTTCACGCCGTCGGGGCTCTCGAAGAACGCACGCTGGGCCGGGGTGAGCTCGGTCGCGGCGGCGCGGGCGGCCCAGCCCAGCCCAGCCCAGCAGAGTCGTGCGAGGCACGCCGAGGTCGTCGGCCGCCTGCTGCTGGGTGAGCGCGCGATCACGTCGTGCCGCCTCGAAGTCGAGCACCTTGCCGGTGCGCTCGCGGCGAGACAGTTGGCGGGTCGAACAAGACGATTGCGTGGCGGCGGAGGGTCGGGCAGGATGTGGGTATGGGTCGTGGGCGTTGAGGGGGTTGGTGTTCGCAACCCGTCTCCTGCCCCGACGCCGGCCGTGTCTGCAACCCCCTCCAAGATCTCCTGCGGTCTCATTTTACGTCGAAGTTATGCGCGAGGCCAAGCCTATGAAGAAGACGGCGGTGCATTGGGCGTGGTTGGCGGTCGTTGCGGGCTGTGGGTCGGGGAGCCTGCCGTATCCCGTGAGATCTGCGGACGTGGGGACGACGAGCGACGTGGGCGATGTGGGGGCTGACGTCGGCTCCGTGGGGTGCTCTGCGTCGCGCGAGGCGTGCGGCGGCGGCTGCGTCGATACCAGCATCAACCCGGCGCACTGCGGCGGTTGCAACCAGCCGTGCGGGCTCGGTGAGACGTGCGCTGCGGGCCTCTGCCAGAGCGCCTGCTCGGCGCCGCAGACGATGTGCGGCACGGCCTGCGTCAACCGAAGCACGGACGCCGCCAACTGTGGTGCGTGCGGTGTCCGCTGCACCACCACGCAGAGCTGCATGTCGGGCGTCTGCCGCAGCACCGTCACCTGCTCGGCGCCGCAGACGATGTGCGGCACGGCCTGCGTCAACCGAAGCACGGACGCCGCCAACTGTGGTGCGTGCGGTGTCCGCTGCACCACCACGCAGACCTGCAACGCGGGCATCTGCTCGGGCGCGACGAGCAGCGCCGGGACGTTGGGCCAGGCCTGCTCGCGAACCGACCTGTGCAGCGGCAGCCTCCTCTGCCGCATCGATTGGCCGTCCGGGTACTGCACCAAAGCCTGTACCAACGACAACGACTGCGGCTCTGGCGGCCTCTGTACCTCCGATGGGATGGATCAATTCTGTGCGCGCTCTTGCACCAGCACAGCGCAGTGCCGTTCTGGATATCAATGCTACGTGCTGCCGTCTTCAAACCGCGTGTGCGTGCCGCTCTGACCAGGGCTCCGGGATTTCTTCCGACCCGCCTTTGATTCTCGGAGAAATACCTCAACTCCAGAGATTCCCACCTGACAACTCGGTCGTGATGCCGCGCGTCCCGGTATGGCTGCCGAACTCTGATGGTGTTGCGCGCATAGAAGCCGCTGAGACCGAGTTCTGGGCCATGCGTCGAAGCTCGCGCGGACTTCAACGCATGGCCGGAATTCTGGCATCCCGTCGAACGCACGATGTCGCGTCCGGACGTGTTGAACTCACTAGAGAGTTCGATCTCAGGTCAGGATCTCTGGAGAGCAGACGGCCGGGGTCGGTGACGATCGATGGAAAAGGAAGCAACACGGGCAATCGATGAACTGTCGAAACTGCTGCGTGTCGAGCGGCAACCTCTCATTGGACGCTGAGATGGAGCCGGTAAACAGCCTCCTGATCGCGCTGTAGAGAGCGGCGAGCATCACGCCGCCGTCGTCGAAGTCCGAAAGTCTCTGACCTCCTGACACCCTCGTTGTCGCGAGTGCAATCGCCGAGGGGCACGGAGGGTCTTGCACGGCAGAGTTCCCCCTGAGGAATCCCCTCGTTTTTCATCGAAGAGCGTGGGTGTTTGCACGAGCCCCCTTCCCCGCTGCCGCGCGCCCTACCCCCGCGGGGCGGGGGCAGGGCTCAGGGTGCTGACAGGTTCGCGATTGCACTGCAGACGTGGGAGCCCTGCCCTGAGGCATCCCCTCGTTTTTCATCGAGGAACGTCGGTGTTTGCACGAGCCCCCTTCCCCGCTGCCGCGCGCCCTGCCCCCACTCGTGGCTCCGTTCGGCACACATCTCACGATCTCGCTCGTTTTCTCGACTCTCCGGGTGCTGGTTTGTCGGGCAGATCTGCGGGCGAAGCGTTTCGTGCGAAGTGCACCAGTCGCCAGTAGTCCAACAGTC
>CANJUR010000115.1 GCA_947477565.1 Deltaproteobacteria bacterium | reverse complement strand
GTTCCGCTGTCCATGGCGATGCGCGCGCCGCTGGACACCGCCACCCACTCCACCGCCAACCCGTCGCGCTCGGCCAGGTCGATGGCCGCGATGATGCGCCGACACTCCGGCTCCGCGAGCGAACCCATGCCCCGCGTCGGGTCGCCCACAAGAAGTACCCGCGAGAGCCCGTCGAGGAAGGGCGCAAACCGACTGGTCACAACGCCCACCACCAGGTAGGCGGTGTTCTGCCCGAAGGGACGCTCCGCGGCGACGAGGCTGACCCCGTCCGCAGCGAGGTCGAGTTCGGTGAAGGTGCCCGGCGGAAAGGGCCCCGCGTCGTCGTCGCGGGAGAGCGCCCGCAGAAGCTCATACGGGTAGAAAAGCCCCTTGCGCCGCGACTCGACGATGCGCCGCTCGTCCGCCGTGAGCGCTCGCACAGGCTCCTGGTCGGGCTCGCTCGTGGTGAGCGTCGCGCCGTGACCGGTCGGGTTGGTCCACTCGACCTGAACCTCGCGGCCGTGCGCAAACTCAGGGTCAGGAACGCGCGCCCGCATGATCAACTTCTCCAACCCCAGCCCTGCCGTCGCCGGGGCGAGCCGACGCGTCACGGTCATCATCTCGTCGCGCGTGATCGTCAGGAGCGGACGGGTGAACACCACGAGGCGGTTCCAGAAGGGCTTCGGGTCGCGGGCGCGCACCGCCTGAGCGTCGCGCATCGCGTGCAGCGCCGTCAGGTACACCCGCTCGAAGCCCGGAATCGAGCGCAGTACACCGGTCTCCGGGTCGCGCTCGGGGTCGATGCGCTCGACCTCCACGATGCACACAAGCCGCTCGTCGGAGGCGTCCTGCCGCGAGCGCGCCACGGCGAGAAACACCTCACCGGGGGCAGGCAAGCGCTCCAACTCGAAGGCCCCGAGCCGCGCCAGTTCGCACGCCTCGATGCGCGCCGGGTGGAAGTCGCGCAGAAAGCGATTCTCCGCGAAGGCCCCGTCGGCGGCGCGGGAAAACGTGCGACTCAACCGACCAAGCTCCACGTTGCCCCAGTTGACGGAGAAGCGCCCCACGCACCGCGGCAGGGCCGTCAGCGTGGCCGCACCGTCGGCGTCGAAGCCCGCGAGCCAGGCCAGATCGGGCTCCGCCACAAACGCGTCGATCTCCAGCGCGTCGGATCCAACCGCGAGCAGTTCGAGCGCGCGCGCCGCGTCCGCGACCATCTCCGCGGGACTCGACAGCACCGCGAGAATGCTCCCCCGCGCGGTGGAATAGAGCGCAGCCGTCTGGGCCTCCGCGGACGGGCGGGCCAGCTCCGCACCGGGGTGCATCCGTCGCACGAGCCGGTCGAGAAGCGCCGCCCGCGGTGCCTTGAGCGCCAGCGCAGGCGCCACCGGAACCAACGCCAGAAGCCCCCCATGCGGCAGCGCGTCGAGTTCGGCCTCCAGCGCCACGCGCTCCGCGGGCGTCACCCGCGGCGACAGCAGCCGGGCAAAGGCTTCCTCCGCGGCGCGCCCGAGGGTCTGCGCCTGCGCCGACTGCCGCGGTCGGTCGCAGAGGTGATACACCACTGTGTAAGCAGCCTCCGAGAGGGCGCGGTCGCGGGAGACCACCAGCGCCGCGAAGGCCTCGAGGCGCTCGCGCAGCGCGGTGCGCTCGTCGTCCGTGGCGTCGTCGTGATCGACGCGCACCACCGCGGTCAGCACCCCGTGGAGCACCCGGTCGCGCAGCTCAAGCGCGCGGTGGGCCTGCAGGATGCGGAGCATCGCGTCGTCGTGCCGGGCCGGGGCGTCGGCGTCGCGCACGTCGTGCCAGAGAAGGGCCGCGCGAGCCTTCGCGACGAAGCCCTCGGGGAAGCCCTGTGCGCTGCCCCGCCGCGGTCGGAGAAAGCGGGCGAGGTGATCTACCGGCGCAACGCCGTCGGAGCCACGAGCGGTGTTGAAGAGGCGCTCGTGGGCGACGTAGGCGTCGAGCAGACGGGTGAGTTCGCCGCGACCGACGGGCACCCGCGCGTCGCGCAGGAGGGCGAGCGAGCCGAGCGTCTCGCGCGCGGAGAAGTCGTACCCGAGAATCACCCCGAGGCGCAGCGCCGCGGCGCGCGCAACGGGGTCCACGGCGGCGTCGGCGCGCAGCGGGCGTAGGCCTTCGACGGCGGACCAGCGCTCGGCGTCGCGGCCCTCGATGACGGCGAGGCACTGCCCCGCGGTGACCAGCGACGATGCGCCCACGAGGAGACGCCCGATGCGCCCGCCGACCGGGGCCTCGATGGCGATCTCCATTTTCATGACCTCCAGGGTCATGAGCCGATCGCCCGCGGCCACCATGGCGCCCTCGCGCACGCAGACCTCCGTCACCGCCGCGGGCACCGGCGCCACCACGCGGCCGTCGGAGGCGCGGGCGAGTCGGTGCGCGATGCTGTCTACCTCGACGTGCAGCGCGGTCGGCGTGACCACCTGAACCACCGCGAGACGGCGGCCGTGGAGGGTGAGGACGGCGGTTCCGGGCCCGCTCGCCTGGTAGACCACGTCGGCAGACTGGCCCGCGCACGTGATGCGGTAGCGATCGGGCCCGGTGGCGAGCACTTCGAGCGAGAGCGACGCGCCGCCGACGGCAAAGCGGAAGGTGTGCGCCTCGGCCTGCGGAACGCTCGTGGGCATCCCGCGGTGGGCGTGGAGCATCACCTCCGCGATGGCGTCCGCGCGGGCGCGCTGGTGCTCGCCGATGGCGGCCGCGACGAGGGCGGCGTCGAGGTGCCGGCGGGCGAGCGGTTCGCCCCGCTCGGGAAGATGGTGGTCGAGCCAGCGGGTGGTGATTCGCGCCTCGCGCAGCGCGTCGTGGGCGACGAGTTCGAGAAGAAGCGAACGGTTGGACGCGCCGCCCTCGATGGCCACGGTGCTGCGCGCGAGGGCCTCCTCGAGGCGCGCGAGGGCGTCCTCACGGGTGGGCCCGGTGGCGATGACCTTGGCCAGCATCGAGTCGAACTCGCCGGGCACCACGTCGCCCGCGACGAAGCCCGAATCGACACGCACGCCCGGCCCGGTGGCCAATTCAAAGCGAATGAGCCTACCCGCGCTCGGTCGGAAGCCCTCGTCCGGATCTTCTGCGTTGAGGCGCGCCTCGACCGCGTGGCCACGCGACGGCGGCAGCGTCTCCGGGAGTGCCGTGCCCCGCGCGACGTCGATCTGCATCCCCACCAGGTCGAGGCCGGTGACGCACTCGGTCACGGGGTGCTCCACCTGGAGGCGGGTGTTCATTTCGAGGAAATAGAAGCCCGAAAGATCAGGGCGAACGAGAAACTCAGCGGTGCCCGCGTTGACGTACCCGCTCGCGCGGGCGATGCGAATCGCGGCGTTTTTCAGCTCGTCTTCGAGGGCGCCGAGGCCCGGCGCGGGGGCCTCCTCGAGCACCTTCTGGTGCCGCCGCTGCATGCTGCAATCGCGGGTTCCGACGGCGTGCACGCGACCGTAGGCGTCCGCGATGATCTGCACCTCGACGTGCCGTGCCTCCGGGGCAAACGCCTCGACCAGCAGCGTCGCGTCGCCAAACGCCGCACGGGCCTCCGCGGACGCGCTGACAAACGCCGCGGCGACCTCCTCCGGCGCGCGCACGATGCGAATCCCACGGCCTCCGCCGCCCGCCGCGGCCTTGAGCAACACCGGAAACCCGATGCGCTGCGCGTGCATGGCCGCCGCGGCCGCGTCTGCCACGAGGCCGTTGCTCCACGGGGTCACCGGGACGCCGTTCTCTTCGGCGACGCGCTTGCCGCCGATCTTGTCGCCGAGCAAGCGCATGGAGGCGCCGGATGGACCGATAAAGACCAGATCTGCGGCGGCGCAGGCGTCGGCGAAGTCGGGCCGCTCGGAGACGAATCCCCAGCCGGGCCAGACGGCGTCGCAGCCCGCCTCGACGAGGAGCGCGATGATCCGCGGCACGTCGAGGTAGGCGCTGCGCAGCGCGCCGTGGACGCCAGGAACAAGCGCGTCGCCCAGCAGCACGGCGTCGTCGGCCTCGCGGACAAACATCGCGTCGCGGTCGGGGTGCGTGTAGAGCGCGACGACCTCGAGGGGCTCCCGATGGCCGCGGGCCCAGGTGCGAGCCGCGCGCAGGAAGCGCACCGCAGCCTCGCCCCGATTGACGACCCCGACACGACGAAACGGACGGTGGATCAGGGACATTCCGAGATCTATCCTTCTGCGGGGACGGTGGAGGGGCGGCCCGCGGAGAGCCAGCGCGCGAAGCCCGCGAGCCACTGCGCCGCGGGGCCTTCGCCGGCGACGGGGTGACCTTCGCGGACGGCCTCGACGAGGCGCGGAGTGGCCTCCGAGCGGTAGGCTTCGAGCGCTTCGAGCGTGGCAAGGAGCACGGCGTGCTCGGTACTCTCTCCGCAGCGCGGGGTCCACGCCGCGACGCGGCGGGCGAAGGCTGCGTCCGGTGCCGTCGGCTGCTCGCGCGCAGACGCCGGGCCGAGGCCGTTGATGGCGTCGAGGACCACCTGTTTGCGCTCCTTCAACGGGAGCGCACGGAGGGCGTCGGGCTCGATCGGGCGACCGATCCAGATGTCCTGGCGGCCGTACCCGAGAGGGAATTCCAGGCGCTCGGCGAGATCATCGACCGGGAGCGCACCGACGAAGCGCACCGGCACGATGGGCGCGCCCACGGCGAAGGCCATGTCGATGAACGCCGAACTCATCTTCATCACCGGCTGCCGACAGGAGAGGGCGCGCGTCCCCTCGACGTGCACCATCACGCTCTTGCCACGCTGCGCCATCTCCTGCGCAAGTTCGCCGATGATGCGCATGAGGGACTCGCGGTCCTCGCGGTCGAAGAAGGTGATGAGGTTGGGGTCGGTAATACCAGGGTAGGTAAAGCTGTGCCGGATGAGTTCGCCCACCCAGGACCCGCGGTGCTCGGCCTTGGCGAGCGTCACCGTGGCGACGTCCGAGAGCGCTGACACCAGCACGGAGAAGAGCAGTGACTCCACCGCCACCTGGTGGTTGGCGAGGTAGAGACAGCTACGGCCGCGCACCCGCGCGAAGGCCTCTGGATCGGCGATGACCACGTCGCCGACAAAGCGCTCGATGAGGCCGTAGTAGAGGTCCTCGACGGGCCACGCGCCGATGCCGAAGCGGGTGCGCCAGTGAGACTCGACGGGCGCGAGGTCCACCGAGGGCGCGGCGGCGTCGGTCACGCGGACCGTGTCCCCGGCGCGCTCGACATTCAGGAAATGCCTGCGCAGCGGGCGCATCGCGACGGTGGCGCTGCGGAGGTCGGCGCTCACCCGCACGGTGCTCGGGTGCACGAAGGCGCGCGCGGCGACGTGATCGCGCACGGCGACCTCGGCGATGAGGTCGGCGCCAGGGGCGACGCCGTAGATCGTCGCGACGTTGCCCGGGAGCCAGTCGCTGGGCTTTACGTCCGCGGGGGTGGCGACCGTGGCCGCGCCCTCGGAGCGCGCGAGACGCACGCCGGCGACGAAGCGCCGATCGCGGAGGAAGGCGCGGCGTTCGAGCCGGGTGGCGCGGCCGATGGGGCCCTTCGGGAGCAGCACCTCGACGAGCGTGAGCGCCACGCGCACGACGCCCTCGACGACGAGTTGGAGGTCGTACTTCGGGAAGCGTGCGTCGCCGTCGAAGCCCGCGAAGCGCACCTCGAGACGCCCCTCCCCCGCAACGGGAACCTCCCCGTAGAAGCGCATCACCGGGATGCGATAGGGATAGCCGACCACGTCGTCGGAGATCTCCGAAGACCACTGCGAGAGCGCGTCGTGAGGGATGGCGTGCGTGAGCGCGTCGAGCAATCCCTGGTGCAGCGCGCCGCGTGGGACGCCGCGACCGGCGAGGTCGATGACGGCGGTGGAGCCGTGCGCGCCGATCTTCCAGGAGCGCAGAAGCTGAAACATCGGGCCGTGGAAGAGTCCGCCAGAGGCGTACGGATCTTCTGCATCGACGGCGTCGGTGAGCGCCGCGAAGACCGCGGGGGGAGCGGGGTAGTTCGCTCCGAGGAGGACTGTTCCGGAGGCGACGGGCTCGAAGCGGGAGAGGGCCGCCTCGCGGGCCTCGCGGAAGGCCACCAGGGTGACGGTGCGCGCGTCGCCGTCGCCCTGCACCTCCGTGCGCAGCCGCACCGGCGCATCAGGGAGCGGCAACCAGCGGTGCACCTGCACGTCGGCGATCCCGATCACCCGCTCGCCCGGGCGAATCGCTGCGCCCGCGAGGCGATCGACCATGGACATCATCGGCAGCGCCGGGAGCGTCCAGGTGGGGCGGTGATCGCCGAGCCAGGTGTCTACGGAAGGGTCGAGGGTCTCTTCGGCGGAGGGCGCGGTGAGCTTCTCTGGCGGAGGCGGCGGGGCCGTGCCCGGCACGATGCGCATCGACAATTGGCGCGTGTAATAGATGCGCTTGCCGTCCACCCAGAGGGATCCTTCGGCGACCGCGAAGGGGATGCCCCCCTCGTGACCGACCTCGAGAATCGCGATCTCCGTGGTGATGCGTTGGTTTTTGGGCACCACCTGGCCGCGGTACTTCCATGTGGCGGGGCGGCCCACCGCGACGGGCTCGAAGCGCGGGTGCTCGATGCCGACGCCGAGATCGCGCTCGATCATCGCAAACTGGAGCAGTTGCACGAGCGCTTCGATGCCGAGCGATCCGGGCTGCACTGGATCCTGGAAGAAGTGTGCTTTGAAGAACCACTCGTCGGAGCGGACGTCTTTTTCCGCGCGGGCCCATCCGAGGCCCTTCTTTCCGCCGCTGGGCTCCCACGCGGTGATGCGATCAAGCATGCAGAGCATCGGTGCGGGGAGGCGCAGCGAGCCGTCGAAGTACCGCGCGGGGCGGGCGCGCAGGTCGATGCGGACGTCCGCGGGGGCGTCGATGCGGGCGCGGTCGTCGGGGGTCACGGGCAGGCCCACCTGGTTGACGAAAGCCTCCGCGGGGAAGAACCCGAAGACGGTGTTCATTTTGTAGACGAGCGTCGCGCCGACGAAGCACTCGACCTCGAAGGACTCGATGATCATGCCGGCGGAGCGGGAGACGTCCGTGACCTTCACGACGGTGCGCAGGACACCGGCGGTGGGGAAGATTTCGGCGAAGAAGGTTCCGGTTCCGTCGAGGTTGCGGAAGAGGAGGTCAACGTCTGTCGTAAGCGCGCTGCCGATGTAGCTCGCGAGCCAGCCGCAGGGCTGCAGTGCGGCTTCCATCAACACGCAGTACGGCATCGTGGGGTGGCCGTTGAGGTCGAAGTACCAGGCGTCCGGGGGGATGTCGTACTCGGCCTCGATCACCCCACCCGGCTGCAGCACTCCGAGCGGCGCGTCGGCGCGGGTGATGCGGGACATGAAGTGGTACGGCGGACCAGGCAGGCGCGCGACGCCGCGGGTGCTGTCGAAGCGCTTGTACATCGGTCCAAACGCAGCGGAAGGGCGACCCCAGGCGCAGGCGATGAGCGACGCGTAATCGAACGCGAATCCCTCTTTGACCGCGACGGACGTGGGCTCGACGTAGCCCGCGAGGCCGCCGAGGCGGCGGAGGTCCATGGTGCGATGCGCGGGGTCCGCGGCCGGGGCGATGGGGAGCCGGGCCCAGTCGTCGAGGGGCCACGCCGGAACGAGCCGCAGACCGACGCGCCGGGCGTGGAAGGCCTTGCGACCGTCCACGGTGCAGAGCAGGTCGGCGTAGACCGTCGGGATGGGCCCCGCGACGACCTCTTCGATGAAGATCTCGTAGGTGAGGTGCCGCGACGCCGGCGTGGCCTGACCGCGGCAGCGCATCGGAATCTTCGTCCCGGTGACAGGCTCGAAGCGCCAGCCGTCGCGGTCCACGGAGAAGCCCATCGCCACGAGGTAGAACGACATCGCCTGCAGGCAACCCTCGAACATGAGGGTCCCGGGCATGCACGGGTCGTTGTGGAAGTGGCCCGCGAAGTACCAATCGTCCGCGGTGAGAGGCGTCTCGGCGCGGAGGTAGCCGCGCTGCCAGGGCCCGCCGTGGGGGTCGAAGTCCGCGACGCGGTCGAGGAAGAGCATGCGGCCGGCGGAGATGCGCGGCGTGCGGACGTGCGTGCGGGCCTTCTCGAAGCCGGGGCCGAAACAGTCCGCCACGCGACCATCGGCGAAGGCGCGGAGGTCTTCGTGCGAGAAAGACCGCTTCGTGCAGGCGACCAGCGCCGCGTCGAGCGGAGCGGTGGTGGAGTGCTCGCCGGTGGTCGCGTCCCAGAGGATTCCGCCAGAGTTGGCAAGTTCCTCTTCGGTGAAGAAGCCCGCCTGGCCGTGGCGAACGGAGAGCCGAAGCTCGCCGTTTACGCGGCAATCGTAGTGGAAGAAGAAGAGCCGCACGGCGCCCTGCTGGGCGTGCGAGTCCACGTGAATCTCGTAGGTGAGCGTCTCGCCCGGCCGCGGAAGCTCGCCGTGATAGGTGAGTTCGCACCCAAGGAGGCGGTAGACGCGCTCGCCCTGGTTGAGCCGATCGATGCCGAGCCAGGAGATCAGCAGGAGGTCGGCCTGGCCGGTCTCGATCATGATGCCGGCGGGCATGCGGCCCTCGTGGAGGTACCAGCTCTCCGGGGTGACGTCGGTCTCTGTCCAGAGGGTTCCGGTGCCCATGGAATTTGCGACGGCGTCGATGCCCGTGACGCGATCGGCCAGCAGCAGCGGCGGCATCGGCATGCGCACCTGCCGGGCGTAGCCGTCCTGCGAAGCGAAGGCCGCGCCGAAGACGGAGGAGATCTTCCCCGAGGCGAGCACCTCAAGCTGCGCGCGGTCGAAGCGAGGCCCCGGATGACCGACCGGGACGGGCGCGGACGCGACGGGCAAAGCCACGGGTGCAAGGGAGACGGAGGCCATCGTGGGCGGGGCAATCGAAGCCGCGACCGGAAGCGCTCGCGGCGTGGGGGCGGGGCTCGACGCGCCCGAAGTGGAAGCGATGGCCGGCACACCGACTGCCCCTGAGTGCCGCGCCCGCAAGAGCCCCGCGAGCATCGTCTCCTGCAGCGCCAGGAAGCGCGTGTGCGCCGTCGCCTGCGCGTCGAGGTACCCGCGGTGAATCGCCGCGACGCGCCCCTGCTCCGCCATCGCCCGCGCGAGAATATCGTTCGTACCTCCAACCATCGTCACGGAAGCCGCAATTACCAGCGGTAGAATATCGTTCGTACCCCCAACCATCGTCACCGGAGTAGCCGTCGGCGCAGCGCTGGGCGCAGCCAGAACCGCCGGCGTACTCACCCTCGGGGGAGGCGCTTCGTCGAGCGCCGACACCAGGGCCGGCGCGGGGCGCATCACCTCGATGCCCGCCTCGAACTCCGGCAGCCGGATGGCCGCCGCGTGCGCTGGAACCTTCATCGTCGCTCCCGCTCCCTTCACCGGCGGCGCGTCTGCGCCCAACGCCCGGTGCAGCGTCTCCAGGTCCACCGCCACGCCCGCCGCCAGCAAGGCCGCCGCCGCGTTGGCAAGTTGCCGCACGCCGCTGCGCCCCGCCACATCCAACGGCACCGCGACGTGCTCGCGCTCGCCGAGAATCTTCTTGATCCACCCGCTGCACAGACCGCGCGGGCCGTGCTCGATGAACACCCGCACGCCGTCCGCCCACGCCCGCTCGATCATCCGCGGAAAATCGAGCGTATCGACGGCCTGCGCCGTGATCGCCTCCGCGATGACCGCCGCCTCGGCGATAAACGCCGTCGCGCTTCCCGCCGAGTAGTGCCGCACGCCCGGCACCACGAAGGTCGCCCGGTGGTGGATGTCGTACCACTGCCCGCGCACCTCCCCGATTTCCGGGCAGTGCGCCGCCATCGCGTAGCCCAACGGCAGCGCCCGGGAGCGCCCCAGCTTCGCGATCACCCGGTCGCACGCGCCCGCCTCGCCGCCGATCACGCAGTCGTCGGGCGCGTTGATGATCGTAAGGTGCGCCGCGACCTCCCCCGCCAGCGCCGCGCGCACCGCCGCCACCGGCGCCGCCACGCTCCAGGTGCGCCACTCCGCCGCGCTCGCCCCGACGACCCCCAGGCGCTCCCACCTCCGCCGCGCCGCGCGCTGCTCTCCGACGATCTCGTCGCCAAAGACCGGGCTCTCCCAGCACTCGCGAATCATCCCGTCGAGGTCGCGCCACGCCCCCGCCGCGAAGAGCGCGTTGCTCTCCCCGGAGGAGTACCCGATGGTCGCGTCGGGCCGCAGCCTGAGCACATCGCGCGTGATCTCCGCGTGCAGTTGACAGAGAAACGCGCTCGCCCAGAGCTGATCGAGCGGGTGCCGCGGCTCCGCGGTCTCGCCGAAGCTCCACGCCGTCGCCGTCGCCATTCCGTCGAAGCGCTCGCCCAGCTTCGCGACCACCCCAGGCAGCGCCAACGCAAGCTCGCGCCCCATCCCCAGGTACGACGCCGCCGCCCCGGTGAACACCGCCGCCGTCTCTCCCCCGATCGGTCCGTCCCGGTATGCCACCCCCTCCGGCGTCGGCGCGCCTCCCTCGAGGTGCCGCCGGGCCTGCTGCGCCCGCGTCGCCCGCTCGGCCTCGCTCGCGGCCACCAACACCAGCCGCGCGGGCCCGTCGCCCGTTTCGACGCCCGCCGCCAGGGCGCGAAGAACGGCGGCGCGGTCGGCTCCGGAGTACACGTACAAGCGCGGCGTCGGCTCCAGTCGCAAGGGCAGCGCAGGGCCCGCCGCGCGCACCCGCACCACGGTGCTCCCGCCGCCGAGGGCCGACGTCGTCGCCTGCGCCACGCGCTCGCCCCACCACGGCGACGCCACCCGCGCGGCCTGCGGACGCGCCCCGTGCGCGACGCTCCACGCCGCCACCGCCACCTGCAGGAGACCCGTCGCAGCGTGCGCCTTCGCCCTCGCAAACGGATCGAGCGCCCCGTCGCCCAGGCGCAGCGTCGGGGTCCCCTCGTCGTCGAGCACGGCCAGCACGGGGATGCCTTCCCGGCGCGCGTCGTCGAGGCGCTTCAGCACCAGCACCACCGCAGCGTCGGCAGGGTTCACGTCGAGCCCGAGCGCTGCAAGCGCGGCGCGGTGCACCGGCTCGTCGGACAGGTCCACGGCACCCACCAGGGCCGCATCTAGCTCACCCTCGCGCAACGCGCGGGCCGCAATTTCCAGGGCGATCACCCCAGAGGCCTCCTCTGCCGACACCACGAAGCCCGGACCCGCCACGTCGAGTTGGCTGTTGATCCGGTTGGCCGGGATGTTGGGCATCGTACCGACCACGCCCGCCGCTTCGAGCTTCGGCGCGACGGCGTCCCGCGCCGCCGCGAGCCATCCCCCCGGGGGCGTCGCGCCGGTGCGGTGCGTCCACGCATCGGCCCATTCCGCGAGCCGCCAGCGAGCGCCGTAGCGGGACACCTCGGCGTCGCAGCCCATGCCCACGAACACCCCCGTTCGCTCGCGCGGCAGGGCGAGACCCACCGTGGCCTCGCGGGCGCACTCCAGCACCATCAACTGCTGCGGCAGGGTTTGCGCGAGGTCGCGCGGCGGGAAGCGCAGTCCGTCCAGTGCCACGCTCACCTCCGTGCGCCGCGCCGACCACGGCTCCGCGCCAAACACCGCGCGCGCCGCCGCTGCCGCCCCGGTGGTGTCGCCGAGCATCGCCCCGACGCCCACGATCGCCACCACGGCGCGCGATCGTATGGTTGCGTACGACTTCGTATGGAGCCCCACGTCTTCCTGGGTGACCAGGAGGTGGGCGTTGTTTCCGCCGAATCCGAATGCGCTCACCGCCGCCACGCGCGGCCGGTCCGAGGGCCACGGCTCGCCCGCCGCGAGCAGCCGGAAGGGCGACCCGGCGAGCACATCGAGGGGCGCGTCGGCGTGCAGCGACGGGGGCCGCCGCGCGTCGTCCATCGCCCCGAGAACCTTCATCAGCCCCGCCACGCCCGCGGCGGTGATGAGGTGGCCGAGGTTCGATTTAAGCGACCCGACGGGCACATCGCGCAGGCCCGCGAAGACCGCCGCGGTGGAGCGCACCTCCGTAGCGTCGCCGACCGGGGTCCCGGTGGCGTGGCACTCGATCAGCGATACGTCCGCGGGGGAGAGGCCCGACATCGCGTAGGCCAGGTTCATCGCGCGCCCCTGACCCTCCTCCGCGGGTGCCAGCATCCCGCGGCCTCGCCCGTCGTTGGAGAGCCCAACGCCGCGTATTACCCCGAGAATCTTGTCTCCCGCCGCGCGCGCGTCGCCCAGGCGCTTGAGCGCGATGATGGCGGCGCCCTCCGCCGGGACGAGCCCGTCGGCGTCGCGGTGGAAGGGGCGGCTCTGCCCCGTGCGGCTCAGCGCCGAGAGAGCGCAGAACCCGACGTGCAGAAACAAGCTGTCGGCGGCGTTGACGGCGCCGGCCAGCATGACATCCGCGGTGCCGTCGTGAAGGCGGTCGCAGGCGAGCTTGATGGCGTAGAGCGACGAGGCGCAGGCGGCGTCGAGGGCGTGGGCGCCCGCCCGGAGGCCGAGCGCCGCAGCCGTGACGTGCGCGGGCAAGCCGGACATGAAGCGGTTGTGCGCAGAGGGGCGCTCGACCCCGGCGGTCTTCGCGGCGCGCCCGCCGACGGACGCCTGGAAGGCCGCGGATTGCGAGTCGAGCCAGACACTCTCGGCGTAGCGGGACATCGACGCGGTGGGGAAGGAGAGGTTGCCCAGGATGATTCCTGCCCGGGTCGAGGCGCGATCGTGACCGATGGAGCGCAGCGCCTCGCGGGCGGCGTGGAGCACCCAACGGAAGGCCGGATCGAGCTCCCGGATGGTGGCCTCCGGCAGGAGAAATCCGGTGGGGTCGAAGAGGGCGTCGAAGCCCTCGACGTAGCCCCCGGCGTCAGACCAGGCACGGTCGGTGGCGTGGAGGGAAGAGCCCATCGCGTGCATCGGGTCGAGACGCCAGCGGCCCGGGGGTACCGGCCCGACGGCGCTGCGCCCCGCCTGCACCAGGTCTCGCAGCGCTTGCGGCGAGAGGGCGCCCGGCAGGACGCAGCCCTGCCCGACGATCGCAATGGGCTCAAACTTCACGACGCGACGCCCGCCGTCACATCCGCGCGGACGACCGTCTCGCCCGGGCGCAGGATGGTCTCCACGCCGCGGAAGAGGGCCAGCGGGTGGCCCGCGAGGTCTTCGAGCAGCACGTCGCAGACGGCGCGGGCGTCGTGCACCTCGCGGCCGCGCACCACGCAGCGGAGCATCCCCTCGGGCAACGCCTCGGAGAAGCTCTCGAAGGAGGCTACGGCCATCGGCAACGATGCGCCGCCGAGCACCTCGCGCGACCAGAGCAGCGCGAACTGCAGCGCACCGTCGAGGGCGGCGACATCGGTGCGCCAGGCCTCGTCGGCCCACCCCCGCTCGCGAACGCCGGTGAGGGTGCCAACCATGCCCTCCCGGGACACCCCCGCGACGCTCTGGATCACCTGGAAGCTCGGCCCGTGGAAGAGCAGGTGCCCGTCGTAGACGGCCTCCCGGGTCCATGGACCCAGCTTCGGGTCTGCCGCGCGCTCCGGCGCACGCCGCACCCCGCCGGCGGTGTCGAGGGTGGCGCTGAAGTGCAGCGCGTTGTCCTTGCCACGCAGCTCGATGGCGAGGTCGTCCGGGCCGCCGTGCGCCCGCGCCGCGCCGTGCAGCGCAAACCGGTGCCCGACGCTCTCGAAGTGATCCATCTTGATGCCGCGCAGCACCTTCAGGTCGCGCAGTACGACGGTTCCCGCGCCGGGTCGAAACACCCTCGCCGCGCGCGCCATCCACTCGATCGCCAGGGCCACCGGCAGCACCGGCTTGCCCGCCACGCGGTGGTCCGTGAGGTACGGGTGCGAGCGGTGGTCTACCGCCACCTCCACGGCCATCGCGGCCGCGGTGGTCTTTGCGCCGAGCGGTCCGTCGCCGAGCGCGCTGCCGACGACGGTCTCGACCTCCGGCGGGGCGGCGGTGATCTCATCAACGAAGCGTCGCGCACCCTCCGCCAGGGGAATGAGCGCCACGCCCATCTGGTCGAAGCGCGCCTTGAGCGCGGGCGTCACCATCCCGCCCTCCCACGGCCCCCACCCGATGGACTTCGCCACGAAGCCCGCGCCCCGCGCGTGCCGCTCGGCCGCCGCGACCTTGTTGAGCACCTCGTTGGCCATCGCGTAGTCGCACTGCCCGGTGTTGCCCGTGCGCGCCGCCACCGAAGAGAAGAGAACCATCCATCGCAGCGGATCGCCCGCCGTCGCCGCGAGCAGCGCCCGCAGCCCCGTCACCTTGGTGTCAAACACCCGATCAAACTGCTCCGCGGTCTTCTCCGCGATCAGCTTGTCTGCGAGCACCCCGGCGCCGTGCACCACGCCCGTGATGGGCCCCCACGCGCCGCGCACCTCGTCGAGGGCCACGCCTAGCTTCGCCGCGTCGGCCACGTCCACTGCGACGTAGCGCACCTCCGATCCTGCCGCGCCGATCGCGGCGAGGGTCCCGCGCACTTCGCGGTTGGCCAGGACGCGGGCCACCTGTGCGCCGACATCTGCGGGCGAGACGACCCACCCGACCCGCTTCGCGTCGTCGAGGAGCGCGCGCTTGAGCCCCGCATCGTCCACCACACCGCGGCAGCACACCGGCTCGTCTTCGAGGCGCGAGCGCCCCAGCAGAACGATGCGCGGACGCGACCGCTGGGCGAGCGCCACGATGGACGCCGCGGTCACCCCGCGGCCGCCGCCAGACACCACCACCACGGCGCTCGCATCGACCGCCAACGGTCCCGCGACGACCTCCCGGGCGACGCTTCGTAGCGTGGTGCGCGCGCCGTCGGCGTGGAGTCCCACCTCGCGGGTGGCGCCGCCGGTGAAGAGTTCGGCGGCGAGGGCTGCGGCGAGGGCCGCGGGGCTGCGACCGGCCCGCGCGAGGTCGATGGCCTTCACGCTAGCGCCGGTCCACTCGACCGCGGCGGTGCGCGCGAGGGCAGAGACCCCGGCGGTCCACGCGCGGGTGGCGTCGTGGCCGGAGAGACCGAAGTCGCCGCCGGTGTCTTGCACCGTCACGAAGAGTCCGCCCTTGCTGGCGAAGCGGGCAGCGACGGCGCGCGCGACCGCGAAGGCCTCGCGATTGACCGCCACCGCCTCGTCCACGCTGGCCACCGCGCGCAGCCCGCCGAGGAAGATCACCGCGTCGGCGTCCGCCGGGACGGTGGCCACCACCGAGGCGGTCACGCCGCGCGCATGGAGGGCGTCCACGAGGCACTGCGCCACGCCCGCGCCGTCGTCCGTCACCGCGACGTGCGCGGCCCCGAAGAGACCCGGAACCACCAGCCCCGCCGCCGGCGCAGCCTCCTCCTCGAGGACGAAGCGCTGGATGACCGAGGCCGTCGGCACTGCGGCAGGCGCGGCCTTCGCGGCGGTCGCGGGGGCTACGCCGTTGCGACCGCGCATGTAGTCCACGATTTGTCCGAGTGTTCGCAGCGCGGCCATCTCCGTGGCGTTGACTTCGGGCAACCCCGGCGCGCGCTCACGCATCGCCGAGAGAATCTCCACGCGCTTGATGGAGTCGATGCCCAGGTCGGCCTCAAGCTCCATCGTCAGTGCGAGCATCTCCGCGGGATAACCCGTCTTTTCGGCGACGATGGCGAGCATCAGCGCTTCGAGGTCAACCGCGGGCGCGGCCTTCGCAACCGCCAC
>CANJUR010000114.1 GCA_947477565.1 Deltaproteobacteria bacterium | reverse complement strand
TACAGCCGAATCGTGAGATGTGTCCCGAGGTGAACCCTCTTGGGAGAGGGGGTTGGGGGTGAGGTCTCACAACGGGGATCGATCCTTCCGGGGCCTGTCCTTAGCCCTCCAGTGGGTCGTTGTGAAAAAGGGTTCTGACGGTAGATCAGGGTTTCCCCGCATCCCCGCTAATGCGCCTGCGGCCCGTCGTCGAGTCTCGGTAGATGCAGCTTCTTCATCCTGCTCTGCAGGGTCGACGGCTTCAGACCCAGGATGGCCGCAGCCCCGTCGCGCCCGTAGACCCTTCCCCGTGTCTGCGCCAGAACCTCGCGAATGTGCTCGCGTTCGACCTCTTCGAGCGATCGCAGCGGCCGCTGCTCCTGGACGACCACCGCGACCGGTCGGTCGGTTCGCGGGGCCGGGAGGTCGATGGTGTCCACGTCGAGCACCGCGCCGTCGCCGAGGATGGTCGCGCGTTCGAGCACGTTGGCCAGTTCGCGGATGTTGCCCGGCCAGGCGTAGCCGCGGAGCCTCGCAAGGGCTGCCTCGGTGAGCGCACGCCCGCGCCGCCCGGTGCGCGTCGACTGCTCGGCGAGCAGCGCCTCGGCGAGCGCGCCGAGGTCTTCCATGCGCTCACGCAGCGCGGGCAGGCGCAGCGGAAAGACGTCGAGCCGGTAGTAGAGGTCGGCGCGAAAGCGCCCCGCGGTCACGGCCGCGTCGAGGTCGACGTGGGTGGCCGCGATGATGCGCACGTCGACGCGCACGGTGCGGTCGCTGCCGACGGGCTCGAAGGTTCCCTCTTGCAAAACGCGCAGCAACTTGGCTTGCAGGTCGAGCGAGAGTTCGCCGATCTCGTCGAGCAGCAGCGTGCCGCCGTTGGCGGTCTGAAACCGCCCCGAGCGGTCGCGCGTGGCGCCCGTGAAGCCGCCGCGCACGTGCCCGAACAGCTCGCTCTCCATCAGCCCCGCGGGAATCGCCGCGCAGTTGAGCTTCACGAAGGGCCGCGTGGCGCGCCCGCTCCACTCGTGGATGGCCCGCGCGAGGCGCTCCTTGCCGGTGCCCGTCTCGCCGAGCACGAGCACCGGTGTGTGGGTGCGCGCCACCTGCCGCGCGCGCTGCGCGACGGCGAGCACGCGCTCCGAGCGCGACGATTCGAGCACCCCCTCGTGGTCGCCCGTGAGCTCGCTCTCCAGGATGCGCGCGCGGTCGGCTTCCTGGTGGTGCAACCGCGCGATGAGGGCGCGCTGCTCGGCGTTGACCAGCGCGAGCGCGAGCATCTGGGCGTACACCTCGACGAGGTCGACGACCTGCGCGGGGAAGACCTCGCAGCGCTCGCGGTCGAGCGTAAGCACGCCGAAGCACCGGTCGGACGCGCACAGCGGCACCACCATGCACGCGTGCCCGGGCGGCAGGTCGAGCACCCCGTCGAAGGGGTCACCGTCACCGTGGGCGTGGTCGTCTTCGGTGTAGGCCCGCGCGCGCCGCGTCTCGAGCGCCTCGCGGATGGTCGGGAAGGCGTCGAGCGAGACCTCGTGGCCACGCACGCGCTCGTCGGCGAGGCGGCCGCGGGCGGCGCGCACGACGAGGCGGGCGCCGTCGAGCGCAAACACCGTCGCGAGGTCGTAGGGCGCGAGCCGGGCGAGCCAGTCGAGTCCGCGGCGCATGAGGTCGTCGAGGCCGTCGTCGTCGCTCGCCATCGAAGCGAGCGCGCGGAGGTCGTGGGTGAGGTCGAGGTCGGGCAGACGGCGTTCCATGGAAGACCGACAGTGGGTACCGCGCACCGAAATGCCAGTGAGAGCGCACCGACATTTCGGTGTCACCGGGATCTCGGTGGCCGACTCCCATGCGGAAACCCTTGGTTTCCACGGAAAAATGGAGATTGGGGTGTCTGGCCCGATTCTCGATATGTACTCTCCTCGGCGCACCTGGCGAGGCCCCCGGAAGGGGGTTCCGCTGGCGGCGCCCACCCACAGGAGATCCCACGACATGCTGACCATTGGAGACCAGGTTCCTTCGTTCAATCTCAAGGCCGTCGTCTCGCTCGAGAAGGGAAAGGAGTTCTCGGAGATCACCGACCGCAGCTACCCCGGCAAGTGGCTGGTGCTCTTCGCGTGGCCGATGGACTTCACATTCATCTGCCCGACGGAGATCGCGGAGTTCGGCAAGCGCGAGCGCGACTTCAGCGACCGTGACGCCCAGGTGCTCGGCATGAGCACCGACTCGCACTTCGTGCACCACGCGTGGCGCACGCACCACGAAGACCTCCGCGAGCTCCCGTTTCCGATGCTCGCCGACAACAAGCAGGAGTTCTCGCGCGCCCTCGGCATCCTCCACAAGACCGCCGGCGTCTGCCTGCGCGCGACCTTCATCGTCGACCCGGAGGGGATCATCCGCTGGGTCTCGGTGAACGACCTCGACGTGGGCCGCAGCGTTCCGGAGGTGATCCGTGTGCTCGACGGCTTGCAGACCGGCGAGCTCTGCCCGTGCAACTGGCAGAAGGGCGAGAAGACCCTGTGAGCGACCCGACCCCACTCGAAGCGCTCTCCAACCAGCTGCCCGATTTCGCGCGCGACCTGCGGCTCAACCTCGGCGCCGTGCTCGGAGACGGCACCCTCTCGGTGGCGCAACGGTGGGGCTCGGCCATCACGGCGGCCATCACCGCGCGCCACCCCGCGCTGCGCGACGCCCTGCTTGCGGGCGCCCGCGATGCCGGGGTGAGCGACGCCTCCATCGACGACGCCCGCGCCGCCGCGGCCATCATGGCGATGAACAACGTCTACTACCGTGGGCGTCACCTCATCGGGAAGGAGTCGTACGAGAAGAAGCCCGCGCGGCTGCGCATGAACCGCATCGCAAAGCTCGCCAGCACGAAGGTCGATTTCGAGCTCTTCTGCCTCGCGGCGAGCGCGGTGAAGGGCTGCGGCGTCTGCCTTGCGGCCCACGAGCGCACCATCCTCGAGGGCGGCCTCACCGAAGACCACGTCCACGACGCGCTGCGCATCGCCGCCGTCATCAACGGCGTCGCGGTCTCCCTCGACGCCTGACGGCGTCGGCCCAACCACTCCGTTTTACGGTGAGGTCCGCTGCGTCCGCGCAGCCGACAAAGGCGACGGTGCTAGTGCCATGCGAGTGGCGATGTTCGTGCACAACGTTACCAAAGCCGGTGATTTGAGCTTCGACAGGACGTCCTAGAACGCCCTCTGCGGCAGCCTGCCGCACCGTGCCAGTTCGGCCTTCACGAAAAACGCACGACCTCTACAAACCTTGCGCAACCGGGGCGCGGGGGCGGTCATCCCAAGCCCGGTCCGGCTGACCTCAGAGGTCTGTGGTCGGCTCGTAGGGTGTCGATCGGCACCCGATCTACTTCCTTTCTGGAGGCGTTCTCTCAATGGCTCTTCGACTTCATGGTTCTTTGGCAGGTCTTAGCGCGGTGATGTTTGCTTTTGGGAGCGTGCTCGTCGGCTGCTCCGATGACCCGGCGACCCCGACCCCGACCGCCGACGCGGGATTCGCGACGGACCTGGGCACGCCCACGGACACCGGCACCGCGACCGACCGGCCCGTCGTGACGGACACCCCGGTCGCGACGGACACCCCTGCGCCCGCACCCGCACGGCTGCGCGTCGTCCACGCGGCGCCCGGCGCCCCCAACGTTGACATCTACGCTGCGGGTGCGACCACCGCCGCCGCCACCAACGTCCCCTACGGCACCGCCACCGGCTACCTCAACCTCCCGCCCGGGCCGATCGCGTTTGACATCCGCGCTGCGGGCGCGATGGGCGCTCCGGCCTTCACGACCCCGACGGTCACGCTCGTCGCGGGCCGCTCGTACACCGTCATCGCCGCGGGTCGCCTCGGGTCCACCGACGCCGCCGACCGCTTCCGCGTGCTGCCCCTCGAGGAGGGCTTCGCTGCCGACGCCACTGGCGCGCGCGTCCGCGTCGTACACGCCGGATCCGATGCGCCCACGGTTGGCATCGACGTCGGCAACAACGGCCCTGCGACCCCGGAGGTCCCCAGCCTCGCTCGCTTCGCCGACACCGGCGCCGAGGGCGTGTCGCTCCCGGCGGACATGTCTCTGCAGATCGGTATCACCGCGGGCGGATCGACCGTCACGGCCTTCACCACCCCGGCGCTCGGCGCGGGCAACCAGTGGATCGTCATCGCCACGGGCCTACTCCCGAGCACGGACACCGCGGTCGACAACGGCTTCGGCCTCCTCGCCGTCAACCAGTTGGGTATCGTCGCATTCGTCAAGCAGAACCCGCGCGTGCACGTCGTCCACGCGGGCGCCGACGCCCCCGCGGTCGACCTCTTCGCCGGTCCTGCCGGCGCGGGCGCCAACACCGCGCGCACCCTCCAGATCGTCGACAACCTCTCGTACCCGACGCGCACCGGCACCACGACCACGGGCGGCCTCGCTTCGGTGCAGGTTCCGCCGGGCAGCTACGGCATCGACATCTTCCCGTTCGCCGCGGGCGCGGCCCGACCCGCGGGTGCGCCGGCCTTCACGGTGCCCACGCTCGCGCTCGCGCCCGGCCGACAGTACGTCGCCATCGCAGCCAACTTCCTCGCGCCCCCGACCGGCGGCGCGGCCTTCACGGTGATCCCGCTCGAGTACGCGATGACCGCCGACGCCATGACGGCCACCGCGCCGCGCATCGTCGCGGTGCACGCTGCGGGCAACGCGCCCACGGTCGACATCGGCGTGCAGGGCGCCAGCTTCACCCCGGTGTTCACGGGCGTCCCGCGCGGCGCGAGCTCCGCCGCGGCGGGCACCACGGTCCCGACCGATCCGTTCACCCTCGCGGTGCGCGCCACCGGCACCACCACTAACGCCGCGACCTTCGCGGTTGACTTCGACGTCAATCAGCGCGTCTTCGTCATCGCCGCGGGTGCGCTCGGCCCGCGCATGGGCGACCAGGGCTTCGGCCTGCACGCCGTGTTCGCCAACCCGGGCACCGTGCAACTCGGCGCGGGCGCCTGGACCCTCGCGCGCCTCAATCCGAACCCCTGACTGATCGACCCGGCCCGCCGTGGATAGGGCGTCCAATCGCCCTTAGCACTGGCAAATCTCCCCGCAGACATCCCGCCGGACGTTGACTCCGGTGAGCAACCCCATCCTGGCGTTGCTTGAGTTCGGAGTAGGAGTTGGCGTCGCCTGGGTGACGCCGACTCCGCCTTTCCGGACGGGCTTTCGTCCCTGATCACGCTGAAGCCAAGTGCCGACGGGGTGGCGGCGGCACTGCGACGTCGGGGTGTGGGAACTGCGACGTCGGGGTGTGGCGGCGGGAGGTTCAGTCTTCGACGAAGACAGCGACGAGTGCGCGGTCGGCTCGGAGCGCGAAGCCCCTTCGCGGGAAGATGCGCACGAGGAGTCGCGCTTCACCGCTGGCTTGCCCCAGTACCATCGGCTCCGCGCGCAGTTCAGCCTTCCCTCGATCCACTACCCACTTTTCGCGAAACTGTGGGGCCACGGTGACTTCCCCCGGGGCGCAATCCGCTGGCTACCGGTGCTTGAGCGGGTCGCGCCCCGATGCAAATCACCAGAACCCGATAGATCCCTGCGACACGCGGGTAAGGACTCGTGCGACCGTGTGATCTCGGCATTCGTGTCTGCCATCAATATGGGGATCTCGACATCCATGAGAATAAGCTCGATCTGGTTTGCCCTGCTCCTGCCCGCCTGCAACGCCGCCGGCGAACCTGAGTTCGTGATCGAAGACGACGTGCCGCTCGAGGACGACGTTTTCGTCGAGGTCATGGATAGCGGCGTCCCTCTCGACGCGGGCGTCGTGCGCCCGACCGACAACGGCGTCGTGGCCCCGCGCGACCTCGGGCTCCCCACGGATGCAGGCACCCGTCGGGACGTGGGCTCGCCGATCGATCGCGGCTCCCCCGTGGACGTCGGTTTCGCCGTCGATCTCGGCTTCCCGGTGGACGCGGGTACGAGCGCCGCACGCACCACCGTGGTCGCGGGCCGCCGTTGCATCACCGATGGCGAGTGCTTCGGGCCTGCGGGCACCCTCGGCTGCGTCTCCACGATCGGCGGGCTCGTGTGCACGCTGGGCGCCGGCTGCGACCAGGGCGGCGTCGCGCAGGAGGAGGCCGAGTGCGGCGGCCCCTTCTCGACGTGCCTCGTGTACTCCACACCCAACGTCGGCCCGCAGATCAGCCTGTGCACGCGCGCATGCGTTCCCGGGGCTCGCAGCGAGCCGGCGGGGGCATGTCCGTCCGGCGCGATCTGCACCACCAACTGGCTCCAACTTCAGACGGCGCAGAGAGAGACCCCCGGGTGTCTGCCGTACTGCGCGACGGACGCCGACTGCGCCGGTGCGCTGGCCGGAGACGCCTCGATCATGCGCTGCAACGCGCGCCTCGGTCGCTGCGCGGTCGCCCCGGCCAACCTGTCGCTACGGCCCGACGGAGCCCTCTGCAACCCCATGCTGATCCAATCGACGAACGTCGCGCAGTGCCGAGGCACGTGCTTCTCGTTGTCTACGGCGCGGCCGGCCGAGGGGCTGTGCGGGTCGTTCATCAACGTGCGCACCGCCACGGGCGGCTGCCTCGACGACGCGATGATGACCCCGCGCGGCCCGGCCGGAGACGACCTCGGGGTGTGCATCTTCCACCCGTGCACCAACAACGCCGGATGCACCGGCGGGGCGTACTGCGTGTACCCGGAAGACACCACGGGTGTTCGCACCGACGCGATGCCGTACTGCGCGTATCGCACCACCCTGCAGCCAAACGGCATCGTCGGGGGCTAAGGACCCACGTTTCGCAGGGATCTGTCCGTGCCACCCGTTGTGGGGGCTTATCATTCCCCAGATCTTTCGCTGTCCCGTAGGCGCAGGACGACGGTGCCAGGTCTCGCGAGCCCCCTGATCCCCGCTGTCGCGCGCCCTGAACCCCCGTGGGGTCTGAGCATTGACCTCAAGTCCGCAGAGTGGTCGCCCGTTCCGGAAGAGGTGAAGTCAATGCTCCGTGGTGGGGGCGGGGGTTGGGTCTCGCGAGCTGGACGGACCCTTCCGGAGCCTGTCCGTCGCACTCCAGCGGGCCGTTGATTCATACTGAGATTCGGAGTACGCCGCCTCGGCCCGCCGTGCCGCGTGCTGAAGCACACGGCACCCCAGCGAAAGCCCGCAGCGGGCTCCATCCCGGGTCCCACGGGGCAGCGCTTTTCCATCGGGACATCGTAGGAGCCCGGGTCTGCCCCGGGCTTCCACACCGTGCCGTGTGCTTCAGCACGCGGCACCGCGGGCCGAGGCGACGTACTCCGAACCTCAGATTCATAAGCGAGTCTCGACAGCTTTGAGACCAGCGGTCAGAACGCGGGTTTCCGAGGCCTGCAACCCTGGCGCGCGCGCTCAGGGCGACTGTGTGGCCGCGCTGATCACCACGCCCGTGGTGCCCCCGTACGGATCGAGCTGCGTAGGCATGACGGCGACCGTCACCGCGACCGCAGCGCCCACCACCGCGACTCCGAGCACCGTCCAGAACCAGGGGCTTGCGGTGATGCCCGTCGCAGGGCGGCGCGCCAGCGCGAGGTCGAGCGAGAGGCTCTGCCCCAGCGCGACGTTGACCGCGCGCTCGATGGGGAGATAGCCCGTCGCGCGCAGCCCCAGCGCGTGTGCGCCGGGGGTGACTTCGAAGGTCCGCACGGCCCCGCGCTCCACGCCGTCGAGGGCTACCTGCGCGCTCGCGGGCGCGAGGGTGAGCAGCAGGCGCGTGGGCAGGGCCCGCAGCGTCACTGCGATCGACTGCGCCTGCCCCGGCAGCACGCTCACCGAGAGCGACTGCTCGGCGTGGCCCGCGGCCACCACGCGCAAGCGGTGGGCGCCAGGATCGAGGAGCAGCGCTCGACGACCGCCCCCGCCCGCGACGAGCCCGGCGTCGACGAAGACCTCGGCATCGGCCACGTTGAGGGCGAGCGCGAGGCGTCCTTGCGCGAGGCGGGCCTCCCCAAGGAGCCGCTGCGCCTCGGCGCGCTCGGCGGCGTTGGCAGCGTCGTTGCTCACGCGCAGAAAGGCCTCGAGCGTCTCGATCGCCTCGGCCATCTGTCCGAGCCGCACGAGCACGCTTCCCGTGTTGAACACCGTGCTCGGCCGCTCGCCAAGCGCGCGCGAGCGACGAAAGAACTCGAGCGCCTCTCCCCAGCGCTCGGCCTCGACGAGGCGCATTCCCTGCTCGAAGAGCGCATGCGCCTCGGTGAGCGGCGCGGTCTGCGTCTGCGTCTGCGCCATCGCGGGACCTGCGGCAGACAGTGTGAGCGTCCCGGCGAGGAGGCCTGCGTAGAAGGCCCGGCGTCGTCGCGTCGTGCGCGGTTCGATCGCAGCGGCGCTCATTCGACGGCCCTCAACTCGGTGATGTTCCGGTCCGCCGGGTAGGCGAAGAATGTTGCCCCCGCAAACAGGGTGGGTTCGCTACTCCCGCCCGCGACGCGCACGACCCCGGTGTCGGTGAGGCGCCGTGCGCTGAAGGTCATGTCGTCGAAGCCGTCTGCGTTGAGGTCTCCCGGCGAGGCGAAGTAGGGCACGAGGCGCCCCTCGAAGGGCTGCGTGAGCATCGGGAAGGACGTCATGGTGCCTCCGCGCGTGCCCGCGATGTAGACGGGCGTGTACGTGAAGGACGGAGTGGTGCCGAAGCGGAGCATCCCCACGATGTCGTCTGCATCATCGTTGTTGAAATCACCCACGCAAAGCGAGCCCAGGTTGGTTTCGGTCGAGCGCATCCCGGGGGCCGTGCGCGTGATGAAGAGCGTGGGGACGAGCCCACTCCTGGCGTTGCCTAAGAGGGTGGTGAAGATGCTGGTTTGCGCCGGGCCGTCGGTGCGCATCCCGGTGAGGTACGCGAGGTCCGAGCGGCCGTCGGCGTTGAAGTCCCCCGCAGCGAGCGCGGTGACCTCGGCGGCGTCGGTTGACAACGCGAGGTCGCGCACGGTCAACGACGTGCGCACGGTCAACGACGTGGGGCCGCCGAGGTTCAATCTCACGCTGAGGCCAGGGCGCACCGTGTAGGCCAGGTCATGGTAGCCGTCGCCGTCGAAGTCTGCGCCGCCGCCCACGATGTCGTCGCCCCACACCTCGCCCGACGGGGCGGTGATCACCTCGACGCGCGCGTCGCTCACCCCGTCCGGGCCGCCGTAGTACACCCGCACCGTCGACTGTGCGGGCGTCGTCGTGAGCACGCTCACGGCCACGTCGGCGTAGCCGTCGCGGTTGAGGTCGCCCACGATCCGCGCGCGGCGCACGGTGGCGTTCGCGGGGAGCGAGAACGGCACATCTCTCGTGTGAAGGAGTGTGTCGATGACGACGAGCCGCGGCGCGCCGCTGAAGGCCCACAAGAAGTCGCTGGTGCCGTCACCGGTCACGTCGCCCGCCGCGGAGGCGGCATCTTCGGCGGTGCAGCCGCGGCAGGGCACGGCCACGTTCAATATTTCGCCGTAGCGCGTGGGGGAGTCCAAGAGCGACGCGAAGGACAACCTCGTGGGCTCCGCGCCCCTGATGCCGAGCGTGGCGAGGTCGGCGCGGCCGTCGAGGTCCACATCGGTCTGGGCGCGGTAGCTCGTGTCGGTGCCGAGTGACACGCTCGGCGTGCGAAAATACCAGACGGGGCTCGCAGGCCCGATCTGCTCATTAGAAGACGCACCGATCGGAACGACGCGCCAATAGAGCAGACGGTTCGGCGGCAAGGCTTCCGGCATCTGCACCTGGGGGGAAGCGCTGCGGACGTTCTGAAGCGGGGTGCCGCAGGTTCGATCTTCACAGATCTCGACACGCACGCGCTCAGCAGCGCCTCGCTGCCAGCGGAAGGTTGGCTGCAGCGTCGTGACGCGACCCAGCGACATGGGCGACACCAGGCGCGGCGCAGCAAAGGTCGCGGCATCGGCTGCGTCGGTCGCGGCATCGGCTGCGTCGGCCGCGGCATCGGCTGCGTCGGTCGCTACGAACGGGAGCTTCGTGCCGCCGTCGAGCTCGCCGCCGCCGACCTGCCCCGTCACGTCGGCGAGTCGCTCCGGCATCACCTCGTCGGAGACGCAGACGCGCGCGTCGCCGCGGCAGGTGGTGCCCTGCGGGCATACGAGCCCGAGGCAGATGTCGGGGAGGTACAGCGGCAGGCGGAGCGCCCGATCGGCGAGAAAGCCCGAGAGCGCGCTGCGCTGCACGAGCGTGCCGCCCTGGGAGTTGAGCGCGCGCGCGATGATGCGCACCCGACGAGAGAGGTCGCCGTTCGCGGGCACGACGCCAAACGAGAGCGGCAGCCGCACGGGACCTGTGGGCATGAGTTCGAAGGAGCTGACCCGCTGAGTCGTGCCCTCGGGGGTCTGCACCTCGATCTGGATGCTGTTCAGATCGTTGGTCGCCGTGAGGTTGGTGTCTACGACGACGACGAGCTGCGCGCTCGGCACCTCGCGGCACGCCAGGACGAGGCACGAGAGGGCGAGCGGACGAATCCTCGAGCGGAGCAATCTCATAGTAGTTTCGCTGAGATGGTGGGACGCCGCGTCGTCACCAGTTCATGACGCGAACGCGCGCTGCGGGCGCAGACGGGAGTGTCGGCGCGGACGGGGTCGAGGGCTCTTCCTGGCGCGCACCGAGACGCCCCGGGACAGCGGGTGCGGGGTGGCCCCGATGCGGCAACGGCCGCCGCGCGGTGCTGCGTCGCTCATCGGCGTCGGCGTCGGCGTCGGGCGCTGCGTCGCCGGCGTCGAGAGCCGGGGTGGGCGTGACGCGAGGGGCGGCGGGAGCACGCCTACGCCACAGGCGAAAGTTGGTGGCCACGGAGCCGATGCCCGGGTTGGCCCCGTCGCGCGCAAGGGTCGAGAGCGCGAGCCCCACGACGAGCACGGCCACCGAAGCCAACGCGACGCGCAAGCCCCAGCGCGGGCGGGCCACGGGGCGCGGCGAGGGGCGGCTCGCGTCACGCGGCGACGCAACGAGGGAGTCGTCGGCCGCGAGGTCGCCAGGGTCCGCCGCGCGCGGGGCAGCCACCTCGGTGTCGTTCTGCGTGTCCACGCGGTTCCCGGGGGCGCGGGTGTGCGCGACGCGTGCGCCGGAGCGCTCGATGAAGGTGCGCACGTCCACCTGCGCGAAGCACGGCCGCAGGGCGTCGAGAAACGCCGCCATGGTGGGCCAGCGGGCGGCGCAATCGCGCGCGAGGGCCCTCTCGACGGCGAGCGTGATGGACCGCGGGAGGTCGGGGGCCACCTCGCTCAGCCGGTCGGGGTCGCGGAGCATGAGCATGCTGAGGGATTGAATCGACGACTCGGCGGGGTACGGCAATCGCCTCGTGAGGGCTTCGAACCAGAGCACGCCCATGGACCAGACGTCCGCCTGCGGACCGACATCCGCCGCGTTGGTGGCCTGCTCCGGGGCCATGTACGCGGGCGTTCCCATCGCCTGCCCCGTGGCCGTGGAGCGCGAGCCGTCGTCGAGCTTGGCGATGCCAAAATCGAGCAGCTTGGCGACCTCGTTGCCGGTGTCGTTGTCGAGCGCGAGAAAGATGTTCTCAGGCTTGATGTCGCGGTGCACGATGCCGCGCTCGTGCGCGAGGCACAGGGCCTCCATGATGGGGAGAAGCATCGCCGCGGCGTCGTCGGCGGAGAGGGCCCCCTCGCGCTCGAGCAGTTCGCTCATGGGTTCGCCGTGCAGGAACTCGAGCACCAGATAGGCCGCCCCGTCGGCCTCGCGGCCCATGTCGAGCACGTCGACCACGTTGCGGTGATCGAGCGACGCCGCCGCGCGCGCCTCGCGCATGAAGCGGGCGACCATGTCCTCGCGCTGCGAGAGGTGCGGGTGCAGGAGTTTCACCGCGACGCGGCGTCGGGTGAACTCATGACGCCCCTCGAACACCACTCCCATGCCGCCCTCGCCCAGCATGCGAACGAGGAGATACTTCTCTGCGAGAATCGTCCCGACCCGCTCTTCGTTCGTAAGAATCGGCACGGGAACCTTCTCGGACGCTCGACGGTGTGTGGGTAAACTAGTCGCGAAAACACGCAAAAGCGGATCTCCGCCATAGAAACCCCAACGCCGCCCACAGGTCAAGATGTGGCGTCTCCGCGACGCAGCGCGCAGCGTGGCGAGTGCGAACAAGGGCGGGAGAGAGGCATCGTGGGAGATCCGCTCGAAGGCACGTGAGGTCTGCGCCCCCGGCCGATGGCCGTGCAAACAACGGGTCCGTCGCCGGAGCCGATGTGCACCGGGTAGAGGTCCGAACCGCCGTCGGCGTCGACGTCGATGAACGCCGCGACGCCGGTGTCGGTGCCGGGTACAGACATCACGTCGGGCAGCGTCGGAACGTCGGGCGTCACCAGCGCATCGCTGTCCGCGCCGTCGTCGTCGTCGCCCGCGCCATCGAGGGCGGTCCCATCGAGTGCGGGGTCCGCGCTACACGCTGCCAGCAGATCGCACGCGCACGCGCCGCGCCCGTCAAGAGAGCCTTCGATCGGAAACCGACCTGAGCCCTGCGCGCGGAACCCCACACGTGTGGGGTTCGGGCCCTACACGTGTGGGGTCCGCGGCGACCCGCACGCGCGCTTCAGTGACGTCTTTGGCGACCGGGCGGTGGGCAACCTCGTCGACACCGCGGCTGCGTACCCGATCACCGTCACCCCACCGCCTACTCCGAATCCCAGCCTCGCAGGCGAGGCTTGCGATGGCGCTCTCTCCCTCGCTACCGTTCCCCGCCCCAGGCGCAGAAGGAACCCTCCCGTGAAGCAGACGACCGCCGGGCCACACGGCCTTCTTGCGACGCTCTCCCTGGTCCTCGCGGCGGGGTGTTCGGCCCGCGATGCGCCCGTCGGCGACGGCGGCGTGGCCCCTTCGTCGGACGTGCTCACGGTGACCGACGTGCTCACGGTGACCGACGTGCTCGCCGCGCCCATCGACGCCGCGGCCGATGCAACCGCTCCGCCCGTCGACGCCGCGCGGCCCGATGCTATGTCCGTCGATGTGAGCGTGACCGTGCGCATCACCGCGCCCGCGAGCGACGCCACGGTGTCGGGCATCGTGTCGCTCACGGCGACGGCGACGGCGGGCGTCGCGCGCGTCGTCTTCTACAGCGAGGGCGGCGCGTACGAGATCGGCGTCGATCGCACGGCTCCCTACGGCCTCGACTGGTACACGGTGGGCTTCGTCCCCGACGGGGTGCAGCGGCTCCGGGCCGTGGCCTTCGACGCGGCCGGTCGCTCGGCCATGCATGAACTCGCCGTGCACGTGCGCAACGCGCCGAGCAGTACGCTGCCGGCCGCCGAGGTCGCGCGCGTGACCGCCTGGTTTGAAGCGCGTCGCAGCGGCCGTTACCTCGAAGCCAACTGCCAGCCCACGACGTACCCCGACTGGGTGGGCGTGCCCCTGCAACTCTGCCGCTATCGCGTGTCCGACTCCTACAGCGGGGGCACACGGCAGGCCGACGTGATTCTCGCCGACGCCGAGCCGTCGCAGCTGGCGCGATGGGTGGTGCAGGCTGCCATCGAGCGCCGCGGGAGCTTGCAACGCAGCGATATCGACGCGCTCTGCAGCAACATCATCGGGCAGAGCGGTGCGCAGTTTCCGGTCGCGGGCGTGGTCTATGAAGACATGGACGGTACCGGGCAGCGCATCTACCCCTTCCGCCACGGAGTGACGGTGCGCGTCGCGGGCCTTCCCTACGGGACGCGCGAGCAGCCGACGGCCGCGCAGATGGCCGAGTACCGCACCGCCCCCATCGCCTTCGTGGGGCGCTACGGGCGCATCGCGGGCACCACCCCCGACGAGTGGACCGCGCTCACCCACGAGACGGTGCCCGCCGATCGCTCGACCTGGCCCGCGACCGTGGGGCGCGCGTACCGTGCCGCCTGGGGGCAGGATCGCAACGCCCTCATCGTGGCGTGGGCCCGCGCCAACCTCTGAACGGAAAGATCGCCCGGTGCGCGCAACGGGCGGTCGGGCGCGAGTCCGTTGTTGGTGTCGGTGCTGCCGCGCCCACGCATGGAAGGCCAACGCGACGGAGGGCAGCAATGGAGTCCACAGGTGTGCTGCGCGCCGTGCGATGGTCCGCCCATGAAGGACAGTCTCCGGAGCGCGTTTACCGACCTACGTATGATCGCCACCCTGCAGGCGTCGCTGCAAGAGCAGGGCTTCGTGACACCGACGGAGATTCAGCGTCGCGCGTTGCCCTCGCTTCTCGCCGGGCGCTCCGTGGTGGGCGTCGCGGAGACCGGCGGCGGCAAGACGCTGGCGTACGTGCTGCCGGTGCTGAACGCGCTCAAGACCCTGGAGGCGGGCGGGCAGCCGGTGGCTGCGGACGCGACGCCCCGCGCTGCGGTGATCGTCCCGACGCGCGAGTTGGGCGAGCAGGTCACGCGGGTGTTCAAGCGCTTCACGCACGCCACGCGGCTGCGGGTGCGCTCGGTGCTCGGCGGATCCACGATGGAGGTCGCGCGACGCAACATCCAGGGGCAATTCGACGTGCTGGTGGCGACCCCCGGGCGGCTCATCAAGCTCCTTGAGCGCAACCTCGTCGATCTCGCGGATGTCCGCGTGCTGGTGTTCGATGAGGTCGATCAGATGCTCGATCCGGGGTTCCTGCCCGACGCGGAGCGCATCGTCGGTGCGTGTCCCCCGGCGCGGCAGCTAGCGCTCTTCTCCGCGACGGTTCCGCCGGCGGTGCAAGACCTCATCGGGAAGCTCTTCGTCGGCGCGGATGTCATTCGCAGCGACGGAAGCCACCGGGTGGTGCCGAGCCTCACCACCATCAACCGCACGGTGCACGGCGGGAAGCGCCTGCCGATCCTGCGGACGATCCTGGCCGAAGCCGTGACCGGCGGAACACTCATTTTTGCCAACACCCGTGGGCAGTGCGACCAGGTCGCGGCGGACCTCCGGGAGATGGGCCGCACGTGCGTGGTCTACCGGGGCGAGATGGACAAGAACGAGCGCCGGGCGAACCTCAAGGCCTTCCGCGACGGCACCGTAGACCTGCTTGTTTCCACGGACCTTGCGGCGCGCGGCCTCGACGTCGAGCACGTCGGTCGGGTGATCAACTACCACCTGCCCGAAGAGCTTGACGCGTACCTCCATCGCGTCGGGCGCACTGCTCGCGCGGGGCGTCCGGGCGTGGTGATCAACCTGGTGACCGAGCGCGACCACGATCTATTGGCCGCCCTTGAGCGCGCCGAGGCGGCCCCGCGACGCGCGGCGAAGTGAGTCAGCCCGTCACCCAGGCCTCGCTCTTCGTCCAGAGCGCGTGCGCCAGTTCGACGTCGTCGGCCAACCGGCTCGGTTTCTTCTCCTTGCGGTCGTCGTAGTAGCGCCCGTCGTGGTCGCCGATGTCCGGCGACGTCGCGCACCAGATCTGCGTCCGCGCTCCCTGCTCGTTGGTCAACATAAACAACTTCATCACGTGCCGAATGCCCCACGGAACCTCGCGCCAGACATCTGACGCGACGCCGCCCGGGTGCAGCGCGTAGGAGCGCACGCCTTCGCCTGCCCGCCCGCGCGCGAGTTCCTGGGTGAAGAGCACGTTGCAGAGCTTGCTCACGCAGTACTCGGGAAACGCCGTGGTGGTCGCGGTGGGGCGGCGCAGCGCGTCCCAGTCGATGCCTGGCGCGCGATAGTGCCCGCGGCTGGCCACGTT
>CANJUR010000113.1 GCA_947477565.1 Deltaproteobacteria bacterium | reverse complement strand
CCGCCGCGGAAGGGAAGGCACCGTCGTGAACTCGATCGGCGCGCAGCCCGTCGAAGACGGGCTTTGGCGACGGTGCCGCGGGCTTCAGCCCGCGGACCAGATGGCTCGAACGTCCAGACCTCGAAGCTCTCCAGCGGGTTGCACCCCCGGGGGAAATCACGGGCGCCCAACAAGGTCCCTGCGAAACGTGAGTAAATGCGGGAGGTTACAGAAGGATTATTACACGAAGCAGCAATCTATGGACCCGCTGATCGCATCGTCGACGGGACCGCGACGACGTGCGGTTGGGCGGCGTCCGGCGGGGACTCCTCACGCCGTGCACCATTGGATGCCCTACGCGCTTTGAGTGGTCCCGGGGAGCCTCCCCAAGTGCCCCTCACGCGCGGCGACCCGTGCGGACCGCTCGCTGGCTACTGCAAACCGGGGATCTGCGCGCGCACGCCGAGGTTGGCGAACAGGCTGTCGGAGAGCGCGACGTTGCGGCCCCAGACACCGCGGGCGTACCCGAGGTTGAGTTCGACATCGCGGTTGATGCGGACGAGCACACCGAGGCCGACCTCGACGACGTCGCGCTCGAGGCGCAGTTCGCGCAGCAGCAGGTTGCGGTCGCCGAGGTAGCTGGACGCCGGGAGTTCGGGGTCCTGCGCGGCGACAGAGACGCCGATCACCCGACCGTCGGTGACGCTGAGGTAGGCCTGCGACCAGGCGTAGAGCAAGAGCGAGTTGCCGATGGACTGCCCGACGCGGACCGCGCCGACCACCTGCTGGCCCGCGCCGCCGAAGCGACCGTTGAAGCCGAGGTCGATGCGCAGGAATGTGCGCGTGCGAAACGCGTAACCGAAGAGGAGCTCGGGCATGACGTCGAGCTGACCGTCGCCGAGGGTGACGTCGTCGCGCACGTTTTCAGGGGAGACGTAGCGACCGAGGTTGCCCGCGAGTTCGCCGGCGGTCTGCGGACGGTCGCCGAAGGTTCCGCTCGGGCCGACGTAGCCGGTCGGGGCCTTGACGCGCAGGCCGATCGCGAAGGCGAACGGACGCAGCGCGACTCGGTAGCGTGCCGAGAGGTACAGGTCACCGATGCCCGTCGCGGTACGCGACAGGTTAATGATGTTGCGGCGGTAGAAGTCGCCTTCGGACTCCATCGATCCCGCCGCGCGCGCTGCGACGATCACCGGGTCGGACGTGTACGAGACCGTGCGGATGGGCAGCGCGACCTCAAGTTCGAGGCGGTCGGTGATGCCCGCGCGCAGTCCGAGCGTGAAGGTGTTACCGACGTACTGACCCTGCAGCGGAAACGCTCGCGAAGGCCCCTGCTCGAAGAACTCCCGGCTCGCCGTCTGGTACTGAAAGCTGCCCTGGAAGACGACGGTGCCGCGCGGCAGCGTCCACGGTGAGGCCTCGGCGCACGGAGCGACGAGCGCGGAGCCGCTGGAGATGACGAGCGCGGCGAGATATGGCGAGATCCGCATCAGGGGTTTCTTTCGAGAGGAGCTAAAACGTGAAAGGGGCCTCGGGATCCGCGCGCGGAGCCACCGGGCGGGGTGCGACGACCACCGGCGGTGGCGTCGCGGCGACGACCACGGGTTCGGTCGGCGGACGCACGACCGGCGCCGGGATCGGAGCGGCGGCGAGGGGCGGCGCCGGGAGCGGAGCGGCGGCGAGGGGCAGCGCCGGGAGCGGCGCCGGATCGAGGGAAGGAGACGCGCGGCGGACAGCGCGCGATCGCCCGGCGGACCCGATCGGGGGAGCGACGAGCGGCGGAGCGACGACGACGGGTGCGGGCAGCGGCGGAGCGACGACGACAGGTGCGGGCAACGGCGGAGCGACGACGACAGTTGAGGGCAGCGGTGGAGCGACGACGACGGGTGCGGGCGGCGTCAGGGTTCGACCACGAAGGGCCATCACCGCGACGACGGAGAGCACGACCAGCAGCGCGAGCGCCCACCCGACGCGACGTGGGGCCGACGACGCGGGGGGCGCAGGCGCAGGCGCCGACGGGCCGGGAGTGGGCAAGGCGACCGACCGCGGCGGCGCCAGACTCGAGGACACGGCCTCTGCGAGGTCTGCGGGGGCGCCCGAGGACACCGGGGCCAGAAACTCACCAAAGGTTGTCGGATCGACCAGGCGAGCGTCCAGGAAGGTGGCGACGCCAGGATCATCGAGCAGTGGCTGGAGCGCGGCGGCGAGCGCGGCAGCGTCGATTGGGCGGGCGAGCGGGTCTTTCGAGAGGCAGCGATCCACGAGTGCCGCAAGGCGCGGATCGAGCCCGGGGACGCGCGCACCGAGGGGCTCGTGGGAGGTCGTATGCGACCGTACGATCACCGCGTGGGGCGACTCTCCATCGAACGGGAATACCCCGGCGAAGAGCTGATAAAGCATCACGCCGAGGGCATAGACGTCCGCCGAGGCGGTGACCGAGCGCGCGTCGAGCGACTGCTCGGGAGCCATGTAGTAGACCGTGCCGAGCGCAGTGCCTGTGGTGGTCGCAGCCTGAACCTCAAAGAGCTCGCGCGCGATGCCAAGGTCGATGAGCTTGATGGTGATCTGCCCGCCGGGAGACCGCGCGCCGAAGACGTTCTCGTACTTCAGGTCGCGGTGCACCACGCCGCGCCCGTGCAATGCCGCGAGGGCCGAAAGCAGTGCGCGAAACCACCCGGCCGCCTCGAGTTGCGTGCGGTCGCCTGCGGCGATGAGGTCTGCGAGGTTCTGCCCGTCGAGCAACTCCATCGCGAGGAAGGGCACCTCTACGCCGTCCGGGCCACGCGCCACGCCGGCGTCGCGCACCTGCACGATGCCCGGGTGCCCGATGGACGACGTCAGCCGCACCTCGCGCAGGAATCGCTGAACCCCGACCGCGTCCTGCGCGATGCATGGGTCGAGCACCTTCAGCGCGACACGTTCTCCCGTGGCGAGAGAGAGGGCCACGTACAGCCTGGACATGCCCCCGATCGCGAGCAGGCGCTCGATCGCATAACGGTCCGCGAGCGGCCACGCTGCCTCCTGCTCTGTCGCGCCTGCTGTCTCCACGCCGTGCCCGTCGACCATTCCCAACTACGATGCCTCGACCGCCCGTCCGGGCGCGCGCTCCTTCGCGAGTGCTCGCACAAGGGGTGAGGGTCGCGCGAGGGTCGGTGCGCTCATCACCGAGGCTCCGTGGGTTCCTCAGAGCGCGCTGGCCCGCCTATCGCGCCTGGAAAACGCATATTTAGTTGACCTTTTCGTGTTCCAGAGCGGCGAACAGGGCCAGAGCGAGACCACCCTTAGGGCGGGTCCGATCTGGTGAACGCGGCCACCGGGGTGGGTCATCAACTCGCCGCACCGACGTCGCCGCCCCGGACGAGTGGCCTGACAACGGGCCAGAACTATTTCGTGATGGATGCGAGAGCCGCGTCCAACTGGGAGGGCAGAGGAACTCTATTGACTGCGATCCCTGCATTCCCCGGTGACCCGATGAGCGCCCCCCAGGGCAAGACCCACCTACTGGGCATCCCGTTTAAGCAGGGTTGCGGATCCCCAATTTGATCGCCTTGGTTTATCGACGTAGATACCGTCAACTCAACCCCGGGGGAGGCTCATATCCCCTTCACAAGGAGCCTACATGACATTTCGAGGACCGTTAGTCGTCGCCCTTGCCGGACTCGTAGCATCGTGCAGCAAGGGTACAGAAGGCGCTCCAAACGCAGCGCCGACGTCCGTTGTGGCAAACCATTCACCCGACCCCGCCGGAGCGCTTCCTCCGGGGCCTACGACCCGGGGAAGCCGTGCGTCGAGTTCGCACGGCGACGACCAGAGCGCTGACGACTCTTCGACTCACGGGACGCCGACGGCCATCGGGCTTCCGTACGGCTGCCCCGGTAACATGACAGGAGCCCTGGAGTCCGTGCAGATCGCAACGGGGGCGCGTCCCGTATACGATTACATCAACACGCTGATGGCTCGACTCAAAGTGAACGAACCACCAGCAGGCTGGCGCTCCGGTTTCACCACAGGCTCCTGCGTTAGTTCCGAACTTAGGCGATTGGCCGTTCGAATGCCGGTGACCGTCGCACCCGAACTCACCACCTGGTATGACATCAGCGCGAGCACCGGAATCTGTTATATGCGGACCGACAGTCTGTTCTGCGATTTGGCGATCACGAAGAAGTTGGGGTTGCCCGTTCCCAGTCCACTCCCGCCAGGGGAAGTCGCTCCCGCCGCCCCGGTCATCGTAGTGGTATGCCAAACGTCCGAAGGATTTGATATTCCTACTTGGGAACAATACGGATCCTCGTGGCAGGAGTACGGTGTTCGCTTTGGTCCTGTATCCTCGCCGGCTCCTCAGCTTCTCCCAGCCGGGGCGAGGGTATCATTTCCATTAGACAATTTCGAACACTGCTGGCGGCACAACGGGGCATCGCTTCGTCTGAGCGCGGCACCCCCGCCCCCGCCCCCGCGGGCGCGATCGCGATATTATTAGCAGGGGGCTGAGCGGGATAAGCGATCCAACGCCCCAGCGGCGGCGCAGGAGAGTCACCGCGCATCGACACTTTCGATCACTTCAAGTAACCACTTAGAGGTCCGACACTCAACCGCTGAGAATGCGACTTTAAGTCACAATCAGCGGACTGTCGTTTCATCGACAAAATCAATCTAAAGTTTGGATTCAGAGGCAACATGGATCATTCTGTCCGAATTGGTATCTCAGTAACCCTCTTGATCACCGGAGTGGGTTGTTCACAGGGCGAAGCGCCGCAGGCGCATGCCGCTCCCGAGTCGAGGCAGCAGCCCTCGGGCGAGCCGAACCACCATCGGCACTCGGCGGCGACCGACTCCTCGGTGATTTCAGCGCAGGGCGGTGAGGTGGCTGACGGCGGTGTAGGGTCGGAGACCGACGACGAGCAGACTCCCGCCGACACCATGGTCGTCGGACGCTCCAGCTGGAACATTCTCACTCGCGAGCATATAGGAGGACAAGGGTCGTTCGTGCATGTACTGAATGAAGAGCGTTTATTGAGACAGAGGCATATCACAATGCGCGTCATTGCTGATCCAGGAGTTGCACGGTTCTACTCGATAGCGACTCACACTGAGCCTTGTTATACTGATAATCTCGATCGCGGCGGCATCGGCATTGACTGCGACGTAGAGATGACTCGCAATCAGCAGACGATCGCAGTCGATGGTGGCCCTCCACCAATGGCACCCACTCTTACGGTTTCCTGCGTCACCGCGAGCGGTGCAACGGTCTTGTTCAACTCGGCTGAAGGCGCCCCCCGGATCGCTACCGCGCCTGGATCGCCGGCGCCGGGATCCAAGGTGTTGGTTCAGATCGGAAGGCTGTGGCACTGCTGGCAGCATGACGGAACGACGCTGAGAGTATCCGTCGCGCCGCCTCCGCAGCGCAGGTCGAGCGACTATTACTAGCCCTACCTTCGCAGCGGATCCATCCCTCCGCTCACGGAACGCCTGGTTTCTCGCTATGTTTTCGTCGGACACCACTCGTGGAAAGAAGTCCAGGCGTCCAGCGGTCGAGTTCGAAGAGCCTCGCTGCGCGCGCTTGTTCTACTGACAGATCTGGCAGAAGCATCGCCGTCGGCCTTCGTCCGCGTCCCCCTTCGTGGGAGCGCGCGAGCGTCGTTTCGATCTTCGCCAGCGACTTCATCATCCCGCGCGCGGACTGCCTGGTCCCGAGCTTCAACCGCGCGAGGTTCACCAGCATGAGCCCGACTACCGTCGCGAAGGCGTGCAGCCGCAGCGACGCGTCCGCCCACTCGAACGACGGCCCCCACGGCACGACGCCCCCCTTCTTCGCCCGGCGAAACAGCTCGACGACGACAAAGTCGAGCAGATGCTCCCGCCGGAGGACCGCCGCGATGCGCCGTTCCAGCACATCGCGGGAGCGAAGCCGCTGGCCCTCGCGACGTTCCAACGCACGAAGCGCCGTGCGAGCTTTCCGCAGAGCCGCCGCGATTCCGCGCTTCTGTCCCGCCAGCAACTCCTCGCTCTCGACCACGACGAGCGTTCGATCGAACGCGCCGAACTGGTCACGAACGCGCGCGACGCGAACGCCCTTCAAGGAGCCCTTCAGCGCCTTCATCACACTATGCTTCGCCGCTTCCTCGAGCGCCGATAGAGCAGCGGGACGTGCCCGGTCTCGCTCACCAGCACGCCCGGGCCGACCACGTGGAGATCGGATCGCTTGCTCCTGGCATGTCCGCGGGGTGCGAGCGTGCTCGAGCGCCCCGACGTGCCGCTGCACAACAACCTGAGCGAGGGCGACGTACGTGAGTACGTCACGCGGCGCAAGATCAGCGGAGCAACCCGCAGCGACTACGGACGTCGCGCGCGCGACACGTTCGCCAGTCTCAAGAAGACCTGCTGCAAGCTCGGCATCTCGTTCTGGAAGTACTTGATGGACTGCGTTCGCGGCGACCAATCAATCGAGCCACTCCCGGCGCTCATCGAGGCACGCTCACAGTCGTCCTGACGACGACGGGCGGCGGCGATGACGCGCACCCTGAGCCGCGGCAACGATCGCTCGCGAATGGGAGTGGACTGCCCGTGGAAATTGAGAAGTTACGGCGCCGTATCCGAACGCGTCGAAATCGTTGGCAAATCAGTTCTCAGGTCAGCATCTCTGGAGTCGAGGATCGACCCTCACCGCCGCGCATGCTTGCGACCCCGCGCAGTCGTACCGGGAACCTTCGAGCGACACCACGAACAGTCCCACGGGCGACACCTCCGAACTCCTGGCGATGGTCCCAACCAGGTGAGCGCCAATGGACATGGGTTCGATGCTCCCGTGCGATGATTTCGACCGAGGAGAACCGCTCATGGAAACACCGAATGCAGGTCGATCGAAGCTCATCACCGCGACGAAGGCCGCCGCGCGGGCCGCGCACCGCACACGGCTCGGCGCGCTGGAGAAGCTCATCCGCCGGCGCATCACCACCATCGTCGAGAGCTTCTATGACATCGGGCTTGCGCTCGACGAGATCCAGCGAAAGAAGCTGTACTCGGCGGAGGGCTTCGCCAGCATCGACGCCTTCGTCGTGGGAACAAAGCTGCTCTCGCCCGCGCAAGCCGCGAAGCTCATCGCCATCGTGCGCAACGTCCCTCGCGAGCAGGCGCTCTCCGTCGGCCAGGAGGCCGCGTATGCGTTTGTGGCGCTGGCCCGCGCGACGCCGGAGCCCGACAGCGCTACCGAACTCATCGCCCACGGAATGATCGACGGCCAACCCGCCGCGACGGCCCCGGTGCGAGCCCTCAAGGCGAAGGCGAAGGCCCTGCGCGCGGCGGCACCGAAGAGCGCCGCACAGCAGGCGCGGGCGAAGCTCGACGCAGCCATCGCGCGGGGCGTGAAGGCGCTGGTAAAGGGCGTCGGGGTGACGCCGAAGGGCGTGAGCGTCGTGCGCGGCGAGGTGCACGTGGTGCTGTCGCGCGCCGCCGCCGCAAAGGCGCTCGGACTCGACGCCTGACCGGGGTCTACACGTGTAGACCCCAAACTCAGGATGCCCACCGGGTCTACACGTGTAGACCCCGAAGGTGCCGCCCAGCCAACGCCACCGCGCGCCGCGAACCATGGCCTCCCCGAGGCCCTGCACTCCGCCGCGATGAACACCCCCTGGACCGGGATGTGGAGCGACCCACTCTTTCGCACATCACTCCTTCCGTCACGGACTCCCCATCCCAGACCGCGGTGGCGTCGCTTGACACCCATACCCCCGCCCGTGGAGTCATCGTCCCATGAAGTCTCTCCCTCCATCACCAGACGGGTCGCGACGTTTCCGACTCGCCGCCGTCCTGCTCGGCCTCTCCTGCGCCGTCTCCGCGTGCTCCGGCGGAAGCTCGGTGGTGGGCGGTCCCGCCGACGCCGCGGCGGACCTGGGCGACGACCGCGCGGACGTCCCCTTCACCAATGACCTCATCGACGCGAGCGACGCCGCCGATGCGAGCGACACCCCGGATGTCCCGTCCGGCTGTCGCTCCAACGACCAGTGCACCACGGACCCGGGTGGCGCCGTGTGCGACACCGCGACCGGCCGCTGCGTGCGCTGCGTCGCCTCCGCAGACACCTGCCCCGCGGCGCAGCACTGCGACCCGATGACCTTCGTCTGCGCGGCAGGCTGCCGCAGCGATGACGGTTGTGCGGCTCCCCCGGCGAGCGACGGTGGCGTCGGCGACGGCGGAGCCTTCGACGCTGGCGATGCCGCAGTGCCCTCGCGCATCTGCGACCTCACGGCGCACACCTGCGTGCAGTGCCGCACGGACGATCACTGCCCCGGCGGAATGCTCTGCGTGGGCCAGGTGTGCGTGATGGGCTGCAGCGCGACCCGCGCTTGCCCAGGGACGGCCACCTGCTGCGACGGCGCCTGCGTCGAGACGCAGACCAACACCGGCGCGTGCGGAACCTGCGGCGTGCGCTGCACCACCGCCAACGGCTCTCCGGCGTGCACCGCCGGGCGCTGCACCGTCGCGACCTGCACCCCGCCCTTCGCGGACTGCAACGGCGACGCGACGGACGGGTGCGAGACCGACACCTCCGCGAGCGGAACCCACTGCGGGATGTGCGGACGGGCGTGTTCCTTTGCCAACGCGGCGGGCGCATGCGCCAGCGGGACGTGCGCCATCACGACCTGCAACACAGGCTTCGCGGACTGCGACACGAGCCCCGCCAACGGCTGCGAGACAGACACGCGCAGCACCGTCACGGCGTGCGGGATGTGCGGACGGGAGTGTTCCTTCGCCAACGCGGCGGCGACCTGCACGGCGGGCGCGTGCGACCTCGGGGCCTGCGCCGCGGGCTTCGCAAACTGCGACAGCAACGCCACCAACGGATGCGAGACCGCCGTCACCACCACGGACAACTGCGGGGTGTGCGGCCGATCGTGCTCGTACGCCAATGCGGCGGCGACCTGCACCGCCGGGGCGTGCGCGCTCGGAGCGTGCCGTGATGGCTTCGCAGACTGCGACGGCGACCCGGCCAACGGCTGCGAGGCCGACCTGCGCACCAGCGCCTCGAGCTGCGGGCGCTGCGGCAACGGGTGCGCGTTTGCCAACGCGGCGGCGGTCTGCACCGCCGGAGCGTGCGCGCTCGACGCATGCAACGCGGGCTTCGCGGACTGCGACGCCAACCCGGCCAACGGCTGCGAGGTGACGCTCGCCAGCAACGTCGCCAACTGCGGATCGTGTGCGCGCGCCTGCGCCTTCCCCAACGCGGCGGCGACCTGCTCCGCGGGGGTGTGCGCGCTCGGGACCTGCGCCGCGGGCTTCGCGGACTGCGACGCCAACCCGGCCAACGGCTGCGAGGTGAACCTCGCGGCGAGCACCGCGAACTGCGGCCGCTGCGGCAACGCGTGCAGCTTCCCGGGCGGCAGCGCGGCGTGCACGGCGGGGGTGTGCCAACTGACGATGTGCGCAGCAGGGCGCGGCGACTGCGACGGCAACCGCGCCAACGGGTGCGAGACCGACACCACCACCACGGTGACAAGCTGCAGCGCGTGCGGGACGGCGTGCGTGACGCCCAACGCGACGCCGGTGTGCCGGTCGAGCGCGTGCGTGATCGGGGCGTGCGCGACGGGCTTCGCGGACTGCGACCTCGCGGCGACGAATGGCTGCGAGGTGAGCGTGCGGACGGACACCGCCAACTGCGGGTCGTGCGGGCGCATGTGCGTGCTGGCCAACGCGGTTCCGGCGTGCGCGGCCGGCGGGTGCGTCGTGGCGGCCTGCGCCACGGGATTCGGCGACTGCAACGGGCGCGACGACGACGGATGCGAGGTTGATCTGCGCACCACCGTGGCGAACTGCGGCGTGTGCGGACGCGGGTGCAGCTTCCCCAATGGAGCGGCCACTTGCGCGAACGGAACCTGCGGCCTCGGGGCCTGCGCCGCGAACTTCGCGAACTGCAACATGCTGGCAGCGGACGGCTGCGAAGTGGACACCCGCAGCAACGCGGCCAACTGCGGAACCTGCGGGCGGGCGTGCAGCTTCCCCAACGCGACGGCGCTGTGCACGGCGAGCGTGTGCGCGCTCGGAGCCTGCAACGCGGGCTTCGCGGACTGCGACGGCATCGCGGCCAACGGCTGCGAAGTAAACACGCAGACGAGCCTCGATCACTGCGGCGCATGCGAGCGGTCGTGCAGCACCGGACGGTGCGCGGTGGGGCTCTGCGACCGCGGCGGTGACGGCTCCGACGGGACCCTCTCGGTGGTCACCCCGACGACGCTGACACCCACGTCGACGCCAGTGGTCGCGGACGTCATGGTGGGCGGAAAGTCGCTCCGAGTAATCAGCACGACGGGCTTCGCGACGGGCAATGAGGTGCTCATCATCGACATGCAAGGGGCCGACGCGGGGCACTACGAGTTTGCCCGCCTGAGCGGGACGACGAGCACCACGCTGACCCTGGCGGCCGGGGTGACGGCGGTGATTCGCGGGGCGACAGACCGCGTTCAGGTGGTGCGGGTGCTGCGCTACGACGCGCTCACCGTCGCAGCCGGGCAGACCCTCTCGACCTCCACATGGAACGGCGCCACCGGTGGCGTCGCGGCCATTCGCGTGGCGGGCACGGCGACCATCGCCGGCACCCTCGTCGCGAGCGAACGCGGTTTTCGCGGCGGAGCGGGCGATCCCGGCGGGCGGGCGTGTGGTGCGGCCGCCCAGGGCGAGTCGCCCACCGGGGTAGGCGGGCGATCGACCGCGGCCAACGGCGGCGGCGGCGGCGGCGGCGGCGGCGGCGTGTACTGCTGCGGCGGACCGGGCCAGTCGCCCGGCGGCGGCGGCGGAGCGTACGGCGCGGGCGGAGCCACCGGCACGGGCGCCTCGGGCATCGGCGTGGGCGGCGGGGCGTACGGCGTGGCGACGCTCGTGACGATGTTTGCGGGCGCGGGCGGCGGCGGTGGCGGCGGCAACTGCGATGTGGCGTCGGGCGGCGGCGGCGCGGGCGGCGCGGTGCTCTACCTCGCAGCGACCACCCTCGCGGTCACTGGCGGAGTGACCGCCGATGGCGCGCAGGGCCTCAACGGCGGCGGCTACGAGGGCTCGGGCGCAGGCGGCGCGGGCGGAACGGTGTACCTCGCAGGGCGCACCATGACGGCGACGGCGGGGCGCATCACGGCGAGCGGCGGCGCCTCCAACAGCAGCGGCTCGGGCACGGGCGGCGCCGGTGGCGTCGGGCGCGTGCGCATCGAGTGCGCGACGCTCAACGGCGTAGCGTGCCCCGCCGCGAGCGGCACGGTGACCACGCCGACCGCCTCGGTCGGAACGTACTAACCGCTCCCTCCCTCACCTCTCCAGTTCGATCACCACTCGCCCGGGCAGCGGTCCGGTCCCCACGGGGATCGGCTCCCGCCGCGTCGTCTGTCCGTAGACGCAGAGCCCGTTGGCGAGCGGCCCCTCCGGCACCTCCAACCGCAGCGTGTGTACGCCCACGGAGCGCATCGCGGCCATGACCGCGGGGGCGTCGCTGCGCAGTTCGATCCAGCGCCCGAGGCCGTCGTCGCGCGGCACCGCGACCTCGCCGAGGGCAGCGCCGTCCACCGCGATGCGCAGGGCAGATTCGTCTTCCGCGGTGCTCCCCTCGCCCCGCCCGGGCAGCTCTGAGCTTGCTCGCAGGCGAACCCGCACGCGCCGCGCGGCGAGCGCCACCCGCCGCGCCGCCGGCGACACTCCGAAGCGATAGGCAAACGTCGCTGCGCCGCTTCCATAGACGTGCATCACGGCGAAGCCGTCCCAGCGTCCGGCGTTCTCCGCCTCGATGGCCGCGTACGCCTCGGGCGCGAGGGACCACCGCGCCGTCGCGCCGCGCACGACCGCCACGCCTACGCGCCCAGGGCCTGCTCGCCGCCGCCGGGTGGACCAGATCGCCGCCTCCCCCTGCGCCGCGCCCAGCCTGGGATTTCGGGGCATTGGCGCGTCCTCGCTCCAGCGGGCTGCGGCGCGGGCCATGACGTCTCGCACGGTGCGCGTTCGCGCGGCCGCGGGGTCGTCGACGAGTAGTTCGTGCTCCTGCGGATGGTCTGCGGACACGGTGTAGATCCATGCGAGCGCACCATCGACGCCGTCGGCCCCGGAGCGCGCGAGGAAGCGCTCAAACCAGCGGGCGCGGCTCGGTCCGAAGCGTGTACCCGGTCGGATTGGGAAGCCGAACTCCCCCCAGATGAAGGGCTTTCCGACGACGTGGTGGGCGAGCTGCACGTGGTCGTCGATGAAGTCGTCAAGCTCCGCGAACGTGCTCACGCTGCGCAGCTCCATCGGGTAGGCGTGCGCGTCTGCGTAGTCGATTTCGGGCAGCCGCTGAATCGCGAGCCAGGTGTCCCGCTGCTCGCGCCGCGTGTACCCGATGTGTCCGGCCGCCACGAGGTGTATCGGATCGAGCGAATGGACATATCGCGCCATGGTTCGCGTCCACTCGAGCAGTGGCTCGCGGCCGCGGCGCGAGGCGTCGGATTCGTTGATCAGCTCCCACGCGAGCACGGTCGGATCATCGCGGTAGGCGAGTCCCGTCCGCGGGTTGACGCGCGTGACGACGCGCTCGACGTGGGCGCGGTAGAGGGCATGGGCGGCGGGCTCGCGGAAGAAGCTACGCAGGGCGGCCTCGGTCAGCGCACCGGGGGTGTCGGGCACGGAGACGCCCGCCCAATCGAGGTACCGCGGCACGCCGCCGTAGTCGGCCCACCGGTTGGCGAGCACCACGATGACCCGCAGGCCACGGGCGCGCGCGGCCTCGAGCACCCGGTCGAGGTGTTCGAAGCTCTCTTGCACCCAGCCGTCGGGTCCGATGCGGAAGGCATAATCGCGGGCCCAGGCGTCGACGCCTTCGGGTTGCTCACCGAGCGCCCAGACGCGCACCACGCGCAGGCCATCGGCCACCGCGGCGTCGAGCGTCGCCTCGACGGCCGCCCGATGCGGCGCGCCGTGCATGATCGACGCGTTGGCGCCGACGAATCGAAACGGCCGCCCGCCGACGACGAAGCGCGCGCCGAGCACCTGAACGAACGGCGTTCGATCGACCGCGAGGGCTGCCGCCGTGGGTGCGACGGCGGGGAGCGGCTGTGCAAGCGCGTTGTCGAAGCGCGTCGCGAGGGCGCTGAGCGCTACGAGTGGTGCGACGACCGCGAATCTCATTCGCGGATGAGCGTGCGAAACCCCAGCGGCGCTCGCCGCGGGTGGGAGGGCGCTACTCCGTTGCGTCACTCGCGTGCCAGCTTTGAACCCAGTCGCCGAGGGCGCTCCACTGCATCGGGCGGGCGATGTGATACCCCTGCCCCACGTCCGCTCCGACGCTCGCTACGATGTCCATGATGGCGGCGGTCTCGATGCCCTCGGCCACCACGGTGAGGCCGAGTTCCCTGGCCAGCGTGGCGGAGTTTGCGACGATGGAGCGCGCTGCCGGATCCTTGTCGATCACCCGCACGAACTGCAGGTCGATCTTGAGTTCGTCAAACGGGAGGTCGTAAAGAATTTCCATCGAGGAGTGTCCCGTCCCGAAGTCATCGAGCGCGAGCCCGAAGCCCTTCAAGCGCAGCCGGGTGAGAATCTCCAGAGCGAGCGCCGGGTTCTCTGCCACGGACGTCTCGGTGACCTCGAAATGAATCCCGGCGACGGCCCTCCCAGCGGCATCGAGACGGTGCAGTACCTGTTCGGGAAATCCCCGATCGGTGAGCGCGACGGGCGGGAGGTTGATCGCAAGGGAGATGGCGGTGGGGTATCCAAAGCAGCGTGGGTTGTACTCGCGCAGGGCGATGTCGATGACCTCGTCGGTGAGGGAGAGTGCGAGCCCATTTTGCTCTGCCATTCCGACGAAGCTGTTGGGATAGAGGAGACCGCGCGAGGGGTGACGCCAACGCACGAGCGCCTCGACCCCGACCCAGCGCCGCGTGCGGAGATCGACCTGCGGTTGGTAGTGAAGTTCGAGTTCGTGGCGGGCCAGTGCCAGTTGAAATTCCTCGAGAGGCGGCGGGGTCGGAGCCTCCCCTGGAGGACTGGTCTGCGATCGCTGGGCGCGGAGCATCTCCTTGATGGCCGGCAGTCGCAGGGGCTTCTCGAGGACTCCGCCGACGGTCAGCCCGAGTTGCACCGCGAGGCGGGAGGTTGACGTGAGGACACGGTGATCGAAGCCGCTCATCAGGATGATCGCTGCGTCGGTGCCGTGCTCGGCGAGGTAACGGAGCACCTCGATGCCGTCGAAGCCGGGCATGGACAGGTCGAGCACGATGACGCTCGGCGACCGATCGAGCGCGCGGGGAATCTCTCGTGAGTCGTTGAGGGTCATGACGTCGAAGCCCATGGCGATGCCGACTCGCGCCACCAGGGCGCAAATCATGGGCTCGTCATCGACGACCAGAAGAACCGGGGACGTCATTGAAATTCACCGTCGTTATTGAGGAAGCGGAATACACCGCTCGCCGACGCACATCGGCCGCGGGAGGTTAACCCCATAAGGGTTGGAGCATGAAGTGATCAGGGCCGCGCAGAGGGGTATTCGGGCGACGAAATATGCCTGCGAGAGCGTAGCTCGACTTTTAGTCAGAGGGCCGTATGCGATTCGGATCGGGAGGTGGCAACCGGCACGAGTTGCCGACCGTGGGCGGCTTCAACGGAAGCATCACAGTGCAATGAACGAGGCGACGACTGAAGTGCCTGGAGGCGTCCCGTTGGCGTCTGCGACGAAGCGCGCGAGGCGTGCGCGGCGACGCGGGCGAGGTCCGTCGGATCTGATTCGAGTGCCATCGGTTGATTGGAGGTTCTTGCTACCGGCCTGAGAGGAAGGGCAGCCATTGGAAGATGCGCTCCGGGGTGCACTCCACCAGAGGCATGATGGCTCCCCAGATGGCGGGCACGTAGGCCTCGGCGACCCCGCGATCGAGGGCCGTGACGATGCCGCGCGCCACCGGGAGGGGCTGAGCAAAGAGGGCATTTTTAGCGTGATTGCGGGTCATCGGGCTGTCCACCGGACCGAGCTTCAACGTGGTGACCGTCACCCTCGACGGATAGAGCCGCGAACGGAGCCCCTGGAGGTAGATGTTGAGCGCTCCCTTGGCGGCGCCGTAGGTGTAGTTGCGCGGTCGGCCGCGGTCTCCCGCGACGGAGGTGATGACCCCGATGCGCCCGCCGCGCCGCGACTCCATGTGGTTGGCGAGCGGAATCAAGAGCGCCACCACGCTGGTCAGGTTGGTGCGGAGAATGGCCTCCGCCTCCGCGATGGAGCGCTCGCTCGCAAGCTGATCGCCGAGGTCGCCGTGTGCGATGAGCACGCGATCCACGTGGCCGAGCGCGGCGATCGCGCCATCGACCACAACATCGGCAGAGGACAGCGCAGAGAAGTCGGCTTGAGCAGTGGTCACCGCAACGGAGGCGCATCGCTTCGCCACCGCCGCGAGTCTCTCGGGGTTGCGCCCAACGAGGTGCAAGCGATCGCCGCGCTCGGCGTGACGCACCGCCACCTCCGCAGCGATGGCCGACGTCGCTCCCAGAATCAACACACGCTCCATGCGAACAGCATCGCCCGCGAGGTCGCGCGCGTCGATCGCCTCGCCGCTCGTTCGTGCGCTACGCTACTCGCGCGATGCCGCCCCGACGCCGCCCGGACGAGCCGATGGAGGGGTGGGTCAGGGAGGACGAACGGCGCGCGCCTACGGAGTGGTGCACTGAAGAATTCGACCGCGTTGACTTCGCGCGGAGGGTGCTCGAAGTGTTGAAGCCCCACGGGGTGCGGGTGCTTTTGCGCGATGGAATGAGAGATTTTGTGATCGACCAGGGGAGGCTCTGGTCGAAGGACGGGATGCGTTGGGCGATGGTCGCGATTCCCGGGCAGGCCAGCCGCGAGGAGATCATCTGGAACCTCGTTGAACTGGTCGGCTACACGCCGGGACCGTACCGCTTCGACGTGGTGCGGATGGTCGGCGCCGCGCTCGCCCTCGGGGTCAAAACCGAGGGCGACTGACCCAGCACTCATGGAAAAACAACGACCCGTTGGAGGGCTAAGGCCAGGCCCTCGAAGGATCGATCCCTCTTGCGAGACCTCACCCCCAACCCCCTCTCCCAAAAGGGAGAGGGGGCTCGGATCGAGAGGAAATGCCATAAAATCATGCTTTTT
>CANJUR010000112.1 GCA_947477565.1 Deltaproteobacteria bacterium | reverse complement strand
GCGGTGACCGCGGCCATCGGACCGGCCTGCGATCGCCTGGTGTTTCGCACCACGGCGGGCGCGTGGGCCCCGCACTTCGTGACCGATTGCGCGATGGGTGTCGTGTGGGTGCGCGTGCCGTCCCTCATCGCGGGAGCGCCCGCCACGCTCACGGTGCACTACGGCGGGAGCGCCGCCGTGCCCGCGGCCAACAGCTACGACGACACCTTCGACCGGGTGCCGATGCACGCCGCCAACACCCTCGGCGCGTACGCCTTCGACGAGGGCGCGGGCTCGCGTACGTGCCCGTCCGTGGGGACGGTTCCGTTTGATGCGTACATCCACCAGACGCCGTACGACGCGCCGCCGGTGGACGTCGCTGTGCGCCCGCCGCTCTGGAGCGCCGACGCGCCGCCGTCGCTGCTCAACGCCTCGGCGCACTTCACCCGTTCGCAGCACTCGCTCAACTTCCCCAGCGTGCCGGTGCTCAAGGCCTCCGGGCTGTCGTCTCCCAACCGGGTGATCAACTGGCAGTCCACCACCGCAGCGCCCTTCAACAGCGCGCGCACGCAACTCACCGTAGGCGTGTGGGTCAACCCCGAGACCCCCTCCAACCACTTCAACGACAACTTCCAGACGGTGGTCTGCTTCGGCATGCCCGACCAGACCGCGCGCGCGGCCTTCTGGCGCTTGCCAGAGACCGATCCGCGCATCGTCAACAACGCCATCTTCAACCCGTGGGCGATCTTCTTCCGCGGCGACGGCGAGGACGACACGCTCTACCAGGGCAACTCCTGCGTCGAGCCGTGCACCGACGTGATGCAGTACGCGCACATCACCACCGTCGAGCCGCTCTCCGGCGCGGCCTTCGCGCGGCACTGGCACTTCCTGGCGCTCACCATCGACACCACCGCGCGCCCGCACACCCTGCGCCGCAGCTACTACGACGACCACACCTACGACTACCCGCGCGACCTCAACCTCTTCCCGCCCGGCGGGCGCTACTGCCCGGCTGATCCAAACCCCGCGCACGGCCAGCCCGACCCCCTGGTTGCGCCGTGCTACCCCGGCGACCTGCCCGACGGCGGCGCTGGCACCTCAAGCTGCTGGCAGGCTTGCAGCTACCTCTGCCCCGGAACCGTCGACGGCATGATCGCCACCAACACCTGCGTCTACCCCCCGGAGGCGGCGATTCAGTACCCGCCAGCGCCGGTTCTCATCGGCGCCGACATGAACGACGGCGAGCCGCAGCTGGGCATCCACGGAACCGTAGACGACCTCTTCCTCATCGCCCGCGCCATCGGCCCCGAGGAGATGGCCGCGTACCGCGAACGTCGGCAGTACTGCCCCGACGCGCTCACCGCCACGCTCACCCCGTAGCGCCCGTTTGGTGCCCCTCGATGAGGACGCCGGCTCCGACCTGCCCGGCGCCGTCGCGATCATCCCGGGCTTGCTGGAGGTCGCCGCGGAGGTCACTGCGACGGCGTGCGCAGGTGCCTTCAGGGCGCGTTGGTTTCGCTGGTGATCGACCCGTCGCAACGCTGCGCGGCGCTCGAAGATGCCGCGTACGCCTCGCACGCGGGCTGCTACACGACGCCGGGCAGCTCCGTCTGCGGACTCGCCCCGGCGGACCTCGCGGCACTCACGCGCTCCCGGACCCCCTGCATGCTCTCCCACGAGGTATTTCACCGTTGATCGAGGGGAGAGGGGAGCGCGACGCCCCGCGTGTGATCAAGTGAAGGAAGCCCCCCGCGAAGAGGCAGTTCTTCGGGACTGGGAGCAGGTCGAGTCGGCGGTGCGCTTCGGCTACGGAGCGCGGAAGGAGTTTGCGGAGGTCCCTGGGGTGGGACGCGGCGGAGCGCAACAGCATCGTCTGACGGCGGGCGCACTCCTTCCTTGCGTGATCCCAGCATGTTCCGTGACAGTAGGGGCCGCGTGAAGGTCTGCCCCACCTGCAAGTCGAGCTACCCTGGCAAGCCGCCGCGCTGCCCGCTCGACGGCGCCATGCTCTACGACCTCGGCCCGGACCTCCTTGGCGGCCGTGTCGTGGCGCGGCACTTTCGCATGGTCGAGCGCTGCGGCGCAGGCACCACCGCGGACGTCTACCGCGCCATCGACGTGAACACCGGCGCGCTCGTCGCTGCGCGCGTACCGACGGCCTACGGCAGCGACGACGCCACGCAGCGTGAGCGGCTCACCGACCAGGTGCGAGCCTTCCGTGCGGCGGCTCCGCACGACATGCTGGTTCCCGTGCTCGATGTCCTCGAGCGCGCGGTCGATGGGCGCACGGTGGTCATCACGGAGTTCGTCTCCACGCCCGCGCTGCCGCACGTTCTCGCGGCGGGCCCGGTTCGCCTCGATGCCGCCCTCGCCGCGGGCATCCAGATCGCCGCCCTGCTCGAACACCTCCACGCCCGCAGCGTGCTCGCGCGCGACCTTCGTGCGGGCGCGATCTTCCTCGCCTCGACTGGCAACACCCGCGTCCGTCTCTCCATCGACGCCCTCGCGACCGGGCCGATGGCTGCGCCTGATCCAGTGCCCGCGATGCGTACGCTCTCGCCCAACATGGCCGCCGCGTACCTGTGCCCTGAGCGCATTCGGGGCGGCGCATGCACCCCTGCGGGGGATATCTACGCGTTCGCAGCGCTGCTTTTTGAGATGTTTACCGGGCGCCCGGCCTTCCTGGGGGACGGGGCGGCGGTGATCGCCCAGCACCTCGATGCGCCCGCGCCGGTGCTTCGGCACGCCGCGCCTGCACTCCCGCGGGCGCTCGAAGCGCTGCTGGCCCGGATGTTCGCAAAGCTCCCGCGCTTTCGACCGACGCCGACGGAAGTGCGCACGACTCTCGCGACCCTCGCGGGCTGATCGAGGCGCGTCAGTCCAGGGCTCGCGGGAGCCGACCACCGACCGAAGCAGCCCCGCGTCCGACCGCGCGCTGGACGAACCCCGATGATTTCGACCTCGAGCGCATCAACGAAGCGCGCACGGAGCACAAACGCCACCGTTTCTGCTGGGCCCCCTTCGGCGGCGGCCCGCACACCTGCATCAGGATGCAGTTCGCGACCCAGCAGGCGAAGTTGGAACTCTTCCACCTCCTGCGGGCATACCGATGGCGCCTCACCGAGAGCGGGGGCCCCCCGCGCCGTCGGATGGTCCCCTTCCCCGAGCGGCTCGACGACCTGCCTCTAGTGTGCGAGCGGGTCGCTCGGTAGTATGGTGTAGGGAGTGGTTCGGACCATAAACCCAGCCAACTCATATGGGTAATCGTATTGAGAACCAGGCGCGACGCACCGAGGAGGACGCCGCGAAGTACCAGCAACAATACGGCACCGAAGAAGTGCTCCGGTTGCAGTTGGAGAGCGTCGCCAGCGTGCACCGTCGGGTCGGTGTACTTCTCATCTCCCTGAGCGACCTCAGTAAGCGGCTGCGTGGTCAGTCGCCTGGACTCTTCCTGCCCACCGCGCCACCGACGCTTACATGAGGCACTCACATGCCCGCCCGTGACCAACTCCATGCGACGGCGCGTCTTGCTCTGGAGCGCCGTCAAGGTGAAGAGCTTCCTCGGCCCGTCGGAGATCACCGACCTGGAGGCCGCGCTCGGTCAGTTCATCCTCTACGAGAAGGCCCTGCGCCGACAGGAGGTCGGCCGTACGCTATGGCTTGCGATCCCCTCTCACGTCTGGAGCGGGCTATTCCGCGAGGCGATCGGTGAGATGCTTCTGGAAGACGGCGCCCTACGTCTGCTGGTGATCGACGCAGAGAAGGAGACGATCGAACGATGGATCCCATCGACGCCTGGCGAGACCTGATCGAGCGGCTCCTGACCGAGCGCGCCAACCTCCCTTACGCCAACAAAGACCTGCACAGCCGCGTGGTCTTCGATCGCGCGCATGACTCCTACCTCCTCGTCGAGGTCGGCTGGAACGGCTCCGAACGACTGCACGGCATCCACATGCACCTCGACATCATCGACGGCCGCATCTGGATCCAGTTCGATGGCACCGAACACGGCATCGCCTACGACCTCCTCGATGGCGGTGTCCCGAAGGACCACATCGTGCTCGGGTTCAAACCGCCCCGGTGGCGTGTGCTCAGCGGCTTCGCTGCGTGAGCGAGGGTCCGACCGCCCAGTAGCCCCCTCCGATCGCCTGTCCCTGACAGGCACCCACGCCGCCTGCTTTTACGTCCGCCAGCCGAGCGCCTCGAGGCGTGCTCGAGCGCCCTTCAGCCCGAAGATCACTCCGCCTTCCGGCGGAACGATCGGCGCCAGCAGCACCCCCGCCATCACCGCCGCCAGGGCCAGCGGAGCCCGTGCATCCCCGGCTCCTCCGGGCGTCGCCGCGATCAGCCATGCTCGCGTCGCGCGCGCCACGAGGGCGTCCATCCCAGCGCCGCCGATGGCCGCAGCGGCCCGCTCGCCCGCCGCTCGCACCGCGGGCATCTCCGACAACGGGTACGTCTGCACACGCACCCGCGTGGGCGTCGCCGTGTCGCCGATGGGGCGCAGCGTGAAGCCCAGCGAGGCCACCGCGGGGAGCAACCCATCGGGGTCCGTGAGGCGCTGCTCCAGGGTGATTTCGGCGCGCACGAGGGAGAGCGCCTGCTGGGTCCAGCGCGCGAGGTCGATGCGGCCGACCGGAGCGGCGGCGAAGAGGCACCAGTGGTTCTCGGGAATCATCTCGGGTGAATCCTACCGGAGCCATCGAGGACGCAACGCTGCGCTTCCACCGTGCTGCCGTTGGACCTTAGTATCCGCGCGTATGTCCACGAAGCTCGCTGATCGCCTCTCGGTTGTCGTCCCCTCGGCCACGCTTGCCATCAACGCTCGCGCGCAAGAACTCCGCGCCAGGGGCGTTGACATCATCTCCTTCGGCGCGGGCGAGCCAGACTTCGACACGCCCAGCAACGTGCGCGCGGCGGGAATCGCAGCCATCGAGGCGGGAAAGACCCGCTACACCCCGGTGTCGGGTATTCCCGAACTGCGTGCGGCCATCGCCGAGCGCTCCACGCGCGAGCGCGGCGTCGCGGCGACGGCGGCCAACGTGGTGGTCACCGTCGGCGCAAAGGGCGCCCTCTTCAACCTGGCCCTGGCGCTCTTCGAGGTCGGCGACGAGGTGATCATCCCGGCGCCGTACTGGGTGAGCTACCCCGAGCAGGTGCGGTTGGTCGGTGCGACGGCGGTGATTGTTCCGAGCACGCTCGAGCGAGGATGGAAGCTCGACCCGGCAGACCTCGCGCGCGCCCTCACGCCGAAGACCAAGGCCGTGGTGCTGTGCTCCCCGAGCAATCCCACCGGCGCGGCGTACACGACCACCGAACTTCTGGCCCTCGCGGAGGTTCTCCGCAACCACGACTGCTGGATCATCCTCGACGAGATCTACGGCGCCCTCGTGTACGACGGCTTCGATCAGCGCTCGATGGTCTCCCTCGCGCCGGACCTCTCTCCGCGCGTGGTGATCATCGACGGGGTGAGCAAGACCTACGCGATGACCGGCTGGCGCGTGGGCTGGAGCATCGCGCCGGTTGCGCTCTCGAAGGCGATGGAGATGGTGCAGTCGCAGGGCGCGACGAGCACCGCGACGCCGGCGCAGTGGGCTGCGCTCGAGGCGCTGCGCTCGCCGCCGTTGGAGTTCGAGCAGATGCGCGCGCTCTTCCAGTTGCGCCGCGACCGGCTCGTCGAGGGCCTGCGCAACATCCCCGGGGTCCGCTGCGGCACGCCCGAGGGAGCGTTCTACGCGTTCTGCGACATCAACGAGTGGATCGGTCGTCGCACCCCCGAGGGCGTCGTGCTCACGGACGACACCGCCGTCGCCGCGTGGCTTCTCGACAAGGCCCACGTGGCGGTGGTTCCGGGGGCGGCCTTCGGCGCGCCGGGGCACATGCGCCTCTCCTACGCCGTCAGCGTGGAGAACATCGACAAGGCCCTCGCGCGCATCAGCGAAGCCGTCGCACGGCTCGAGTAGCCCTATCTTCCGATGCCTGAAAATTCCATGAAACATCTCCCACTGCTGGCTTTGCTCTCGTTGATCGCCTGTCGTCGCGCGCCCACTGCCCCCGCGCGCCCGACGCCGGTTGTGACGCCGGCCCCGGGCGGCGATGTGCCGATCTATCAGGTCGATGCGACGGTGCTCACGCACGCGGGTGTCATCGCCGGCACCGTGCGCTGGAACGGCCCTCCCCCCGCGGTCGTTCCCACGCCGGTCGGCGTCGCCGGCAACCCCGATCACTGCGGCGCGACGCAGATCGATCCGACCCTGGTGGTGAGCGCGGACGGCGCGGTGGCCAACGCGGTGCTGTGGCTCTCGGACATCGGCCGCGGTGCTGCGCCGGACCTCACTCCCGCGACCGTCGATCAGCGCGAGTGTCGGTACGAGCCGCACGTGGTCGCGGTTCCTGTTGGCGCCGAGGTTCGCTTCGGCAACAGCGACCACGGGCTGATGCACAACGTGCATGCGTATTACGGCTACGACGACGACGACAACTGGTTCAACCAGGCGTCGCCGCAGGGGCTTACGGTCACCAAGCGGGTGCAGCGCGCGGGCGTTGCGCGGCTCATCTGCGACGCGGGCCACGTGTGGATGCTCGCGTACCTGCACGCCTTCACGCACCCGTACTTCGCGGTCACCGACGCGATGGGGCGGTACACGCTGCGAGCGGTTCCGCCGGGGCGGTACACGCTGCGATTCTGGCATGAGGGCTGGACCCGCCGCGCGATGGAAGGAACCCGCGCACGGTTCTCCCCGCCCGTCGAAACCTCGCGTGTCGTGGAGGTCTCTCCCGATGGCGCAGTGACTGCGGACTTCTCCCTCGGGCCCGACGCGTTGGTGCGCTGAAGGGCTGATGATCCACGTCCCGAGTGTGATGACTCGGCGCGAGTTGCCGTGAATGTGCCGTTGAAGTGTCTCGCGATCGCCACCACGGCGCTCGCTTCCCCGGTGCATGCGCAGGATGCGTTCGTGATTCAGGTCGACAACGCCTGCACTGCAGCGGCGTGTGCCTTTTAGCTCGGGTACTATCCCGCTCGGGATCGAGCGCGGGCTGGGCCACCGCGTGGCCGATGGAGTGCACCGCCAGGTCGAGCGCCGCACCGTCGTGGGGGACGGCGTGCGTGCGTCCCCGGTGGAGGGTTCACTTCCTCCGGGGTCTCGGGTCGCCGCGGGTTTCGTTGGAGATATGGGGAGTTTCGGGCCTGTGCGGCGCTTCTCCAGGAGCGCGAGCGACGAAGTGCCGCCCCCCATTTCAGCGCAGAGTCGTCAGACGCCGCTGGTCACGCGTCGGGCCGTCTCCTTCGGCGGCCGCACGTGCGAGCCGTCGAGCACGAACAGGTCGTGCGCGTCTTCGTAGAAATCGCGCCGCGTGAGGGTGGACTCGCGCCCGGTGCGAAACCGCCGCTGCGCCGCCACCACCTGACGCACCCGATCGAAGAGCCGACGTGGCATCGGCAGTAGCGCCTGGAGGTCCTGGTAGAAATCCGTCGCGCCGTTGAGGGCGTCCTTTACGCCGGTCATGGACTCGAGCGCCGGGTCGAGCGTAAGCGCACAGAACAGCGTCGCGTCGGAGGGCATCTCGCCCGCCTTCTGCCGCGCATCGATGGCCGCCAGACGCGACCAGAGCCGCGCCGAAGCATCGGGGTGGTCGTCGATCCACGCGGACACCTCCGGGAGCACCGTGGCCAGAACGCCGGTCTCCCAGGCGATCCAGACCGCGCGTCGCGCCGCCGCGTGGCGCATCAACCGCAGCAACTCCTCGAGCAGCCGTGGACGTGCCGCACGCAGGAGGTCTTCCCGGTGCGCCACCATGGCGTCGTAAACCTGCGGCTCGATGCCGAGGTCGAGCCGCGCGGCAAACTTGATCACCCGCAGGATGCGCACCGGGTCTTCGCGAAACCGCACGTCAGCATCGCCAATGGTGCGAATCACCCGGGCCTCGATGTCCGCGAGACCGCCGACGTAGTCCACGACCTCCTTGCGTTCGAGGTCGTAGAAGAGGGCGTTCATGGTGAAATCGCGACGGATGGCGTCTTCCGGGGGCGTCCCGAAGACGTTGTCGTGACGAATCAGGAGATCTTGGTCGTCGTTGGGTCTCGCTTTGCGCGGGGCGTCATCGGACTCGTCGGCGGGCTCCCACTCGGCCGTATCTTCCAGGATGTCCGCCGTCGGGTCCTTCCGGAACGTCGCCACCTCGATCACCTTGTTGCCGCCGCACAGGATGTGCGCGAGGCGGAACCGGCGACCGATGATGCGACAGTTGCGGAAAAGGCCGCGCACCTCGTTGGGCTTCGCGCTCGTTGCGACGTCGAAGTCCTTGGGGGCCTTGTCGAGGAGGAGGTCGCGGACGCACCCGCCGACCAGGTAGGCCTTGAAGCCAGCCTGTGTCAGCCGACGCACCACCTTGGCGGCGTCTGGGTCGATGCGCTGCGAAGCGACCGGGAAGTGGAGGAGGCGAGGCTCGTCGAGAAAACGTTCGGAAGTGCTCAGGTTCATTGAAGGGGCTCAGTCAGGCCGCGGAACCCTAACACACCTTGCACCCTCCCCGTTCAGGACACCTCGCCGATCGGCCCGCGGCTCTCGGCCAGTTCGGCCTGGGCCAGAACGAGTTCTTCCTCCGAGGCCGGGTGCACGTCGAGAACCCGCACCTGGTAGTTCAGGGTCAAACCCGCGAGCGGGTGGTTGGCGTCCACCTTCACGTGATCCTCGTGCACCTCGAGAATCTGCATGGTCAGGCTGGTGCCGTCGTCGCCCTCGGCGGTGTACTCGCCGCCAACCTCAACCGCATCTGGGTCGGGAAACTCCGAGCGCTCGACGTCAAACACGTCCGTCTCTTCCCGGGTGCCGTAGCCGTCCTCCGGGGCCACCACGAGGTTGATCACATCGCCCGCGTAGGCGCCTTCGAGGCCGTTTTCCAGCCCCGGGAGCACCATCGACATCCCGACGATAAACGTCACCGGACCATCGCTGTCCGGGGCTTCGGTGTCCTCGAGGAGGTTTCGGCGGGCGTCCTGGAGCTTGTAGTGCACCGAGACCTGCATGTTGGGACCGACTGCGTGAGCCATCGCCGCGCAGCCTAGTTCGCTCCCGGGGTCGGCGTCGAACTTCCGGACATCGTCCGTCGATCACCCCGCGATGAGCGACGGATCGTAGCCTTCCGGCGCGCCATACCCGAGCAGGTCGAGCACCGTCGCCGCGACGTTGGAGAGGCCCGCCGCGGGGAGGTCGTCCCGCAGGGTGAGCGTGCGGCCCGTCGGCAGGGCCACATGCAGCGGCACCGGGTTGAGCGTGTGGCTGGTCTTCGCCTTCGGCCGCCCGTCGGCGTGCCGCAGCGCCCGCTTCGTCTTCTTGTCCAACTCGAACATCTCGTCGGCGTTGCCGTGGTCGGCCGTGACCAGCACCGCGCCGCCCAGACCCAGCACCACCGGGAGCAGCCGCCCGAGTTGCAGATCGACCGCCTCGACGGCCATCACCGCGGAGTCGCGCACCCCCGTGTGACCCACCATGTCGCCGTTGGGGTAGTTGACCCGCGCGTGGCGGTAGCGCCCGGTCTTCAGCTCGTCGATCAGCCGGTCGGTGATCTCCGCGCACTTCATCCACGGCCGCTCCTCGAAGGGCCGTAGCTCGCTCGGAATCTCCACGTAGGTCTCTCTCGCGGCGTCGAAGGGCTCCGTGCGGTTGCCGTTCCAGAAGTACGTCACGTGCCCGAACTTCTGCGTCTCGCTGATGGCAAGTTGCGCCAGCCCTGCACACGCGAGGTACTCGCCCAGCGTGCGGTCGATGGTCGGCGGCGTCACGAGAAACCTCCGCGGCAGCCGGAGGTCGCCGTCGTACTGCATCATCCCCGCGTAGCGCACTACCGGCCGCGCGCCCCGGTCGAAGCCCGGCAACGCGTCCTGCTCGAAGGCCCGGGTGATCTCGATCGCGCGGTCACCGCGGAAGTTGAAGAACACCACCGAAGAGCCATCACGGATCGGCCCCACCGGGACGCCGTCGTCGTCGATGATGACGAAGCCAGGGAGGTTCTGGTCGGTCACCCCGGGGGACTCCGCGCGGAGCGACTCCACCGCGTGGCTCAGCGAGCGAAACCCGCGGCCCTCGCCGTGGACGTGCAGCGCCCAGCCGCGGGCCACCATCGACCAGTCGGCCTCGTAGCGGTCCATGGTGACCTTCATCCGGCCGCCCCCGGAGGCGACGCGGTAGTCCCTCCCGGGGAAGCCACCAAGGAAGGCCTCGAGCGCATCGACGTACGTGAGCGCGCTCGTCTCCGGCACGTCTCGCCCGTCGAGAAGTGCGTGCACCCGCACGGTCTGCACGCCCTCCGCGTGGCACCGGCGAATCATCGCGTACAGGTGCTCGACGTGGCTGTGCACGTTGCCGTCGGAGAGCAATCCGAGGAAGTGCACCGGGGTCCCTCGCTCGCGCGCCCCGTCCAAAAGCCAGCGCCAGGTGTCGCCGCGAAACATCGCCTCGGACGCGATGGCCTGGTTGACCAGCCGCGCGCCCTGCTCAAACACGCGGCCCGCGCCGAGGGCGTTGTGGCCCACCTCGCTGTTGCCCATATCGTCGTCGCTGGGCAGGCCCACCGAGAGTCCGTGCGCCCGCAACTGCCGCGTCGGAACGGTGCGCCCGAGGGCGTCGAGCACCGGCGTGCGGGCCAGCCACACGGCGTTGCCGTCGTCTTCCGCGCCGACGCCGACGCCGTCCATCACCACCACCACCACGGGGCCGTGGACCCCATGCGAACTCGGACTCTTGCGCAGGCTCAATACGCTCATGGCAGTGGTGTTCGACTACCACGATCGGCAGCCCCCGGACCCCGGCGTCGGCGCAGGGCGAGCGTGATACATCGGTGGGTCTATGGATGTTTCGCTGTATCTGATGTCCGCTGCGGGGGTGATCGGGTTGGCCGCCGCGCTCGGGGTGCGCGACCGACGCCAGCGCCACCACGCCGTCGTGAGCAACTTCCCCATCGTCGGGCGCCTCCGGTACTTCGCCGAAGAACTCGGCGGGCCGCTGCGGCAGTACATCGTCACCGGCAACGACGAGGAACGACCGTTCTCCCGCGACCAACGCCGATGGATCTACGCGTCGTCCAAGAAGGAAAACAACTACTTCGGATTCGGCACGGACAACGACCTCGAGCAGACACCCGGGTACTTGATCATCCGGCACAGTGCCTTCCCGGTGAGCGCCCCGTCCGTCGGGACTCCGCACTACGACAAGGACTACCAGTGCCCGGGCGGAAAGGTGCTGGGCGGGTATCGACAGCGAAAGCACGCGTTTCGTCCGGCCTCCATCGTGAACACCTCCGCGTTGAGCTACGGCTCGCTCAGCCGCAACGCCATCGAGGCGATCAACCGCGGCGTCGGGCTCGCGGGCGCATGGCAAAACACCGGCGAAGGCGGCATCAGCGATCATCATCGGCACGGCGGCGACATCCTCTGGCAGATCGGCACGGGGTACTTCGGGTGCCGCGACGCGAAGGGCAATTTCTCCATGGAACGCTTTCTGGAGAGCGCTGCGTCGGCGAAGGTGCGGGCCATCGAGATCAAGCTGTCGCAGGGCGCGAAGCCCGGCCTCGGGGGCGTGCTGCCGAAGGAGAAGGTGACGCCGGAAATCGCGAAAATCAGGCTGATTCCGATGGGACAGGACTGCATCTCGCCGGCGTCGCACTCGGCCTTCTCGGACGTCGACACGATGCTCGATTTCATCGAGCGCCTCGCAGACGCGACAGGGCTCCCGGTGGGCATCAAGAGCGCCGTCGGCGACCTCGGGTTCTGGAGCGAGCTGGCGCAGAAGATGGACGTGACGAAGCGCGCGCCGGACTTCATCACCATCGACGGCGGCGAAGGCGGAACCGGCGCCGCGCCGCTGGCCTTCAGCGACCACGTCTCGATGCCTTTCAAGCTGGGCTTCGCGTCGGTGTACCGGGCCTTTGCCGAGCGCGGAATGCACGAGAAGGTCGTCTTCATCGGATCAGGAAAGCTCGGCTTTCCCGAGCAAGGGATGCTCGCCCTCGCGATGGGCTGCGACCTCATCAACGTGGGCCGCGAGGCCATGCTCTCCATCGGGTGCATCCAGGCGCAGCAGTGCCACACCGGCAAATGCCCCACCGGGGTCGCCACGCAGAGCAAGTGGCTGATGGGCGGCCTCGATCCGACGCTGAAGGCCGCGCGCCTCGCCAACTACCTGCTCACCCTACGGAAAGAACTACTCTCGCTCTCGCACGCCTGCGGGGAGTGGCACCCGTCGCTGGTGGCGCTCGACCGCTTCGACATCCTCGATGGCCTCAAGTCGTCATCCGCGCGCGACGTTTTCAACTACCAGCCCGGATGGGGCCTCGCGACCACCGAAGAACGCGCCGAACTTCGCGCGCTGATGATGGCCCGCGCCGGGGCAGCGTAACGAAGTAGCAGGGAAACGCACGGGCCTCCTCCGCGGGCGTCGTGCGGTGCTCGCGCTCCACGGAAATGGGGTCTTCAACCCGGTACGCTGACAGTCTGGTGACATCGCCGCGACGCCCGCGAGCGGTCCTTGCGGGCGTCCGTCCCTTGCGGCTACTTCGCGGCTCGCTCATGGGTGTCAGGCTCCCCACCGCACTGTTGTTTCTCTCCTTCGCGCGCTGCGCAGAGCCGCCGGCGGACCCGCGCGATACCACCCTGCTCGCGGTCTTCGTCCGCGCCGACCTTCCCCTTCTTCGCGCCCGCCCCGCGCTCGTCGCGGGCCGCTATGCCCGCATGGCCCGCAGCGCCTACGACTTCTACCGCGGATCGCTCCCGCTCTTCGTTCACGACTGGCGCGACGGCGCCAACGACCTCTCGCGCTCGCGCTTCACCCTCGACCTGCTGCAACCCTGGAGCGCGGGCGATCCCCACATCGAGAACTTCGGCACCCTCCGCGCGCGTGATGGCTCGCTCGCCCTCGAACCCAACGACCTCGACGGCGCCGACCGCGCTCCGTACCTATGGGACCTCCGCCGCCTCACGGTGGGCCTCTGCCTCGGCGCACGCCTCTCCAACCCCGACGCCCCGGACGCACGCGCCGCCGTCGTGCGCGCCATCCCCGCCCTCGTGCGGGCCGCGGCGAGCGCCTACGCCGACGCCATCGCCGCGCACGCCCGCGGAGCACCCCGCGCGCGCATCACCGCGGGCGGCGGCAACCCCGTGCTCGACGACCTCTTCCGCCGCGCACAGCGCGACGCCAACATTCGTCGCGAGCTTGCGGACCTCACCGTGCTCACCGGCGCGCGCCGCACGCTGCGCCGCGGTGTCATCGATTCGACAGACCCGGAGAACTCCCTCGGCGACCTCCCGGCGGCCGCGCGCGACGCGCTCCCTGCGCTGCTCTCCCGTTATCGCGCGACCGTGCTCACAGCGCCGCCCGCGGAGTACTTCACCGTGCTCGACAGCGTGCGCGAGTACGGCAGCGGCGTCGCCTCGTGGCCGCGGGTGCGCGCGCTTGTGCTCGTGCGGGGTCCGTCCGACACCCCCGACGACGACGTCATCCTGGAGGTTAAAGAACTCGCCGACAGCCTCACCCCAGGAGGTCCGCCGCCGGGCGTGTGGTTCGACACCGTGCCTGCGCGGCTCGTCGCCTCGGCGCATGCGCTGTGGGCCGTGCCCGACGCCGATCCGCTCTGGGGCGCAGGGGAATGGCTCGGCCTGCCGGTGCTCGTGCGCACCGAGAGCGCGGCCCACAAAACCCTCCGCGTCGATCGCTTCGCCGACGCGCTCGGCACCCCCGACGCGCTCACCGACCTGGCCCGCCGCCTCGGCGCGCTCCTCGCCCGCATGCACGCCGCGCCGCTGCCCGACGGAACCTCCGTCGCCGCCAACATCGCCGCGGTCATCGCAAGTGATCCCGCGGGCTTCGCGCAAGAGCAGGCCGACGTCTCCGACCGCTACGCCGTGCAGGTGATCGCGGACTGGGAGCGATTCCGCCGCCTTCTCACCCACCGCGGCCTCTCCCTCGGGCTCCCCTTCGACGCCGACGACGCGCCCACGCCCGACCAGCGCGCCCTCTTCGGAACGCCCCCTGCCGTCAGGAGCTTCTAGTGTCCATCCGTCGCACCGTGCTTAGCCTCGCGCTCGCGCTCACCCCCGCCACGGCCGCCGCGCAGAACCCCGCCACGCCGGATCCCATCCCTACGGCGGGGCCTGCGACTCCCGCGGGCACCACTGCGTTCACCGTGCGTCCCGGCGTGGAGATCTTCGGGCAGTACGCGCTGCGCCTCGTAGACGGATCAGCGGGCGACACCGCGTGGTTTCACGCATTCGAGTTGCCCCGCGCGCACGCCTCGCTCGGCGCGAGCTACGGCCCGGCGCAGGCGCGTTTCGTCCTCGAAGCGGTGCGCTCAGCCTCCGAGGGAGCCCTGCTCGGCGTCGCGGGCGACAGTCTCGTGCTGCGCGTTCGCGAGGCCTGGGCGGGCGCTTCGATCACCCGCTGGATCGAGCTGCGCGTCGGGGTGGTTCCGACGTTGACGATTCCGGAGATCGAGGGGACGTGGCGGCTGCGCGCGGTGGCCCCGACGCCGCTGGAAGTCACCGGCCTCGGCTCCCCTGCGGACCTCGGCGTGACCCTGCGCGCGCGCCTCCCGGCCGACCTCGGCTGGGCCGCCGTCGGCGTCTACAACGGCGAGGGCTACACCAACCGCGAACTCAACCGCGGCAAGAACCTCGAAGCCGCCTTCGCGGTGCACCTCCCACGCGGCGCGCTGCGGCCGCTCACGCTGCTGGGGTCGTTTGTGTCTGGCTCGTCGGGGACGGGGCTCTCGCGGGCCGATCGCCTCACCGGCGCGCTGCTCTGGCAGGGCGTTCGGGTGCGCGCGGGGGTGAGCTTCACCGCCGGCTGGGGACTCGAAGACGACGGCGCGCGGCGCTCGATGCTCCTCGAGGGCTTCGCGCGAATCGAGCCGATCGCGCGGCTCATCGTCGGGTTGCGCGCGTCGTGGTGGCAGCGCGACGACCGCACCGCCGACGACCAGGTGCTCACGCTGCTCGGCAGCGTCGGATGGCGGGTGTTCGACCCGTTGGAGATGCACCTCGCGTTGAGCCGACAGACCGCAGGCGAGCGCACGAGGGCTGCGCTTCCGGGCATCGAGAACACCGAACTCCGCGCGGTCACCCGCGTAGTGTTTTGAAGGAGCGACGACGATGAAGATTCATGGATTTGTACTGACGACCGCGCTGGCGGCGATGGGCTGCTCGGAGTCCCGCGAGCAGGTGGTCGATGTCGGCAACGCGGTCACGGACGCCGTCGCAGCGACGGACACGCCGACGACCACCGACGTGGCAACCACGGACGCAGGAACGCCCACGGACCGCGGCGCGGGAGTCCTCGTGATCAATGAGATTCGGGCGTCCAGCGACGACTGGGTCGAGCTTTTCAACGCCGGTAGCACCGCGCTCGACCTCGGCGGCTACGGCCTCGCGGACCTCGACACCGACGCAGGAACGCCACGAATCTCCGCGGCGATGCGCTTTCCCGCGGGCACGACACTGCTCCCTGGCGGTTACCTGTTCGTGCTGGCAGACGTCGCGGACGCGGGCGTCGGCCCGCAGTCGCAGTGCCTTGCAGGCGGCCCTTCGCCGTGCTTTCACGCCTCGTGGGCGATCAGCGCGTCTCGGGGCGAGACCATCTCCGTGGTGGATCCGGCCGGTCGCGTCGTTGCGCAGGGGCGCTATCCCGCCAACGCGGCGGCGACCGGTCAGTCCTGGGGCCGACTCCCCAATGGCGCGGGGGAGTTTGTCGCCAACCGACCGACGCCCGGCGCAGCCAACCAGAGCCCCTGACAGCGCGACCGTCCGCGGACTCGCCGGAGCCTACGAAGCCGAGGTCGTCGGCTTCGCGTGGAGGTTCAGCATCGGGCGAAACGCATCGCGGTACGACCAGGCCAGATACAGTTCCGCAGCGAGGATGAAGAACGCCACCGGCGCCGGCGGGGTGAGCGCAAGGTGAAACAGGAAGATGTTCACGAGGACCGGCGCGAGCAGCGCGAGGGCCAGCGGAACGAAGCGCCCGGCGAGCAGCAGCACCCCGCCCACCGCCTGTGTCCCGAAGATCAGCGGGAACATGTACCGCGCCGTCGCGAAGCCCCCCATGACCGTGGCCGCCGCCCCCTCCATCGGAGGCATCGGGAGGAAGTGAAAGAACCCGTTGAGCCCGGTGATGGTGAAGAGCAGACCCAGCAG
>CANJUR010000111.1 GCA_947477565.1 Deltaproteobacteria bacterium | reverse complement strand
TATTGCAGAAGCGTTTTTTCGCTCCGAACTCCCTGCCCCCACTTGTGGGGGCGGGGCTGGGGGTGGGGGCTCGCAAGCCCCCATCGGTCACTTCCGCCGTCGGGTACGAGCGGTAGCTTTCTCGACCCAGTGGGAGCCTCCGACTTCGATCTAGCGGCGTTCCGCGCGCAAGCTCAGTTTCCTCGGCCCGCGCTTGTGCGACGGTTTCCGGGTCTGTGTTTCAGCAGAGTTACGAGCGTTCCCCACATCACTGCTAAGCTCGCGGGACTTCATGGAAACCGCTACTGGCCTGGTTCTCTTCGAGGTGGTCGATCACGTCGCGACGGTCACGCTCAACGACCCTCGTCGCCGCAACGCGATGACCCCCGAACTGGGCGACGCGCTCGCCGCGGCGGTCGCCTCGCTGCAATCCAACTCCGACGTGCGCGCGGTGGTGCTCACCGGCGCCGGGGATGCGTTCTCTGGCGGCGGCGACCTGAAGATGCTCGAGCGACTGCGCACCGCGCGATTCATGGAAGCACGGGCTTTCATGCTCGAGTTTTACGCGCGCTACCTATCCGTCACCGGGATCGCAGTGCCGACCATCGCAGCCGTGCGCGGTGCCGCCATCGGGGCAGGGCTCTGCGTGGCGCTCGCGTGCGACCTCTGCGTGGTGGATGCCGACGCGAAGCTGGCGCTCAACTTCGCGCAACTCGGGTTGCACCCGGGCATGGGCGCGACGTACCTGCTCCCGCGTCGCGTCGGGGCGCAGCGAGCGGCGGAGCTTCTGCTCACCGGACGGCGCTTCAACGGCGTCGAGGCCGCACAGATCGGCGTGGCGCTCGAGGCCGTACCGGCAGGCGACGTTCTCGCGCGAGCGCAAGCCATGGCCGGACAAATCGCGCGCAATGCTCCGCTCGCGGTGCGGGCCCTGAAGGCGTCCCTCGGACTGGACCCGGCGGCGCTGCGCGCAGCGATGGAAAACGAGGCGTTTCGACAGGCGGAGAGCTACGGGAGCGAAGACCTCGGCGAGGGCCTCGCAGCGGCGGTCGACCGGCGCACTGCGACGTTTCACGGACGCTGAGCGGCCCGTCGCTCACTCGCATCGGCGTCGTTTGATCGACACGGTGGAACTTGCACCACACTCGACGGACGCAGCGGGTCTGCACTACCGTCGCGCGCATTGCTTCGTCGTCACCTGAGACGTCTCTTCACCGAATTTCGTGAGGCTTCATCGATGATCGCCCCGGGCAGGTTTCAACGCTCCGTCTTGTCGTTCTGCGCGGTGGTCGCGGTGGTCGGGGCGGCGACGGAGGCCGAGGCCATCCCGCTACTCAACGGCTTCGGCGGTCCCAACGGGTACGGCACGTCGGACCACTGTACCCAGCCCAACGACGACGGCGGCTACGGCCGCGCCATCGACCTGCGCCCAGCCTTCCCAGGGGGCCTCGGATTCTTCGGCCGGATGTTCACCACGTTCTATCTGAACACCAACGGCAACATCACCTTCAACGGCGAGCTGAGCCAGTACACGCCGGACGCCTTCCCCGTGGCCGACCAGCCCATGATCGCGCCGTGGTGGGCCGACGTGGACACCCGCGGCGGCGGCCAGCCGACCAACAACTCGATCTGCTTTCACATCGAGCCCAACCGCATCGCCGTGACCTGGCACAACGTCGGCTACTACGACTCACACAACGATCGGCTCAACGACTTCCAGATGATCCTGTCGACGTCCGGCACGTGCACCACGGGCGGCGATTTCGACGTCGAGTTTCGCTACAACCGCTGCGAGTGGATGACCGGTGACGCCTCCGGTGGCATGGGCGGCTTCGGCGGAACGCCCGCCCAGGTCGGCTTCGACGCCGGCAACCGCCGCAACTTCGTGGCGCTCCCAGAGTCCCGGATGCCCACGATCATCAACGTGTGCCGCAGCTCCAACGTGCCGGGGGGCGCGCCGGGCCTCTACCGCTTCCAGATTCGCGGCGGCGGCGTGGCGACGGGCTGCACCGGCGCGGGTCTCCCCTGCACCGTCCCAGGCCAGAGGGGCGCCTGCGGCATGGGCGTGACCATCTGCTCGGGCATGAGTACCACCTGCCACCAGGTCAACCAGCCCCGCCCCCGCGCATGCAACGGCTTCGACAATGACTGCGACGGCACCATCGACGAGAGCAACGACCTCTGCCCGATCAACCGGGTGTGCGATCGCGGCCAGTGCGTAGACCGCTGCCAGCCCGAACTCGGCTGCCTCACCGGCCGCACCTGCTCGGACCGCGGCACCTGCGTCGAAACGTCGTGCGTCACGGTCACGTGCCCGGTAGGCCAACGCTGCGCCGGCGGGACGTGCGTGGGCCTCTGCGACGGGGTGCGGTGCCCGTGGGCGCAAAGCTGCCGCGCTGGGCGCTGCGTCAACCCCTGCGCGGGCATCGTGTGCGACGGCGCGGACGTCTGCGACAGCGATCCAGGCTCGGCCACCGTGGGTCAATGCATCGGTGGCTGCCAGTGCCATCCCTGCGCCGCGGGCTTCGCCTGCCAGCCGGACGGCTACTGCAGCGAGGTCGCCTGCACGGGCGTCACCTGCCCGACCGGGCGTCACTGCGAGGGCGGAATGTGCCTCGACTCCTGCGCGACCGGACCAGACACCACCCTTTGCCCCGCGGGCGAGACCTGCCGCCTCGGTGAGTGCGTCGGCGGCACCGCAGCGCGGGACGGCGGCGTGGTTGCCGGACGCGACGCGGGCACGCGCGTAGACGGCAGCGCCGGCGGGCTCTCTTACCGCCCTGCGGACCGCGGCTGCACCTGCCACGCCGGCGCGCCCACGGCGGACGCCCGATGGAGCCTCGGGGCACTCGCGCTCGGCGCTGCGCTCTCCCTCCGCCGTCGCCGCCGTCGCCACGCCTGATTCGCCCGCAGGGACGGCCCTGATCGCCCCTTCTTTCAGCTCTTTTTCAATACATCCGTGAGCCAGATGCTCATCGCCCAGGCGGTTGCGCTCGCGCTCAGCCAGAGCGGTTGCTGCGTCCAGAGTGCCAGCGCCAGGCCCGCCGCGCCGACGAGCGCCAACCGCGCGCGCTCGGAAGGCACCGCCCACGCGCGAGACTCGGTGAGCCCACCGACGTTGGTGAGGGCCCAGAGGATCACGATGGAGATGATCCATCGCGAGGCGGCGCTCATTGGAAAGACCAGGACGACGACGCCGGGCAGCATCGCCGCCACGAACGTCACCAGGACGAAGCGATGCCGCGCGGGGGCGACCTCCACGGCGTACTTCGGCTCGTAGCGGCGCTGCGCTGCGCGAGCGTTGAGGTCGTCCACGGGTGCTCCCGCGGGCGCCCACCCCGGCGAGCGGAACACCGCCTGGAGGCCATCCCAGAGCGTCGGCATCGCGAGGGCCTTGCGGGCCAGTTTTACTCCGTAGGTAAGATGTGCCCAGGAGGGGTTCCAGCTGGCAAGGGGCTCGATGGTGCCGTAGGTGGGCGACTCGGTTTCAGGCTCGAAGGTGCCCAGCAGGCGGTCCCAGAGGATGAAGACGCCCGCGTAGTTTTTGTCGAGGTACTGCGGATCGACAGCGTGGTGCACCCGATGGTGCGACGGAGTGTTGAGAATCCACTCCAACGGACCGAGTCGCCCGATGAGCCGGGTGTGGATCCAGTACTGGTAGACCACGACGAGACCGAGGGCCGTCGCGAAGGTCGCCGGGGGCACCCCGAGCAGCGCCAGGGGGAGGTAAAACCACAGGGAAAAAAGGGGTTGCCAGCCGTCCTGACGGAGGGCGACGGAGAGGTTGTACTCCTCGCTCTGGTGATGCACGACGTGGCAGAACCACCCGATGGCGCTCTCGTGGCTCCAGCGGTGAAAACAGTAGAAGCAGAGGTCCGAGAGCACGAACGCGGTGACCCACGCGATGAGCGGATGCGTGAGAAACCAGTCGGTCCGCCGGAGGTGCTCGTAGACCAGGGAGTAGGGCGCCAGAAGCACCCCCGCGGCGAGCACCACGAGGAGCTGCTGGTAGAGCCCGCAGGCCAGGTTGTTGAGCGTGTCATCGACGGTGTAGAGCCCCGCGCGGAGCTTGCGGTTGATGGACGCCTCGACGGCGATTCCGACGAGATAGAGCGGCACCGCCAGCACGATTGGATTGAGCGCCATGAGGGCGTCGAGACTAGTCCGTCCCGGTGGGAGCGCAGGGGAAACCGAATGGGGGCTCGCAGAGGTGCTGCGTCGGTACTAAAGACGGCGCGATGAGCAACACACTCGGGTTCGCTGCGTTCGATGCAACGTCTCCGCTGGCGCCCTTCCGCTTCGACCGACGGGAGCCCGGGCCAAACGACGTGCAGTTCGACGTGCTGTTTTGTGGGGTCTGCCACTCCGACCTCCACACCGTCCGCGGCGAGTGGGCAGGGACCGTCTACCCGTGCGTTGCGGGACACGAGATTGTCGGCCGGGTGACGAAGGTCGGCCGGGAGGTGACGGGCTTCGCGGTCGGCGGCCTCGCCGCGGTTGGGTGCATGGTCGATTCGTGCGGCGGGTGCCCAGGCTGCCGCGCCGGACTCGAGCAGTATTGCGACCGCGGCGACATCACCTGGACGTACAACAGCCCAGACAAACACCTCCCCGGGCAGCGCACCTTTGGCGGTTATTCCAGCCAGATCGTGGTCGATCAGCGCTTCTGTCTACGGGTCTCCGAGCGGCTCTCGCCCGCCGCCGTTGCGCCGCTGCTCTGTGCGGGCATCACGACGTACTCGCCGCTGCGGCACTGGGGTGTCACGGCGGGCAAGAAGGTCGGCGTCGTGGGCCTCGGAGGCCTCGGTCACATGGGGGTGAAGTTCGCGCACGCGTTTGGTGCGCACACGGTGCTGTTCACCACGTCGCCAGGAAAGGCCGAGGATGCGCGGCGACTCGGCGCGGACGAGGTCGTGCTCTCCAAAGATGCCAACGCGATGGCCGCGCACGCCGGGAGCTTCGACGTGATTCTCGACACGGTCGCGGTGCCGCACGACCTCGACGCGTACACCTCTCTGCTGCGCCGCGACGGCACGCTGGTGCTGGTCGGCGCACCCGCCCTGCCGCACCCGTCGCCGAGCGCGGGCTCGCTCATCGGCAAGCGCCGCAGCATCGCGGGATCGCTCATCGGTGGCATCCGCGAGACCCAGGAGATGCTCGATTTCTGCGAGGAGAAGGGCATCGTTTCGGACGTCGAGGTGATTCCGATGCAGCTCATCGACGAGGCCTACGAGCGCATGCTGCGGGGCGATGTGAAGTACCGCTTCGTCATCGACATGGCCTCGCTGAAGTAGCGCGCGACGGCCGCGGTCTCCTGGCTCAGGCCGACCGCCACAACCCGTGGATGTTGAGCAGGCTGCGCTCCGCCGGAACCCCGATGCGCAGCGGAAACCCGTAGTGCCCGGTGCCCCGGTGCACATACAGCCGCGCGGTGCCCAGCGCCCACGCGCCGTGGTCGGGCACCTGCGAGAGCGCCGACACCACCGTCCCCCGCAGGCCCAGTCGCAGCAGCCCGATCTGACCGCCGTGCGTGTGCCCTGACAGCACCAGATCGGCGCTGCCCGTGGGCAGATGATGAAACGCCCCCGGGTCGTGAAGCATCGCCACGCGCGGCATCCCGACGGTGCGCGGAAACCGCTCGGTCACGCGCTGCAGGTGCGCCGCCCGCTCACGCCAGACGAAATCGAACCCGACGATCTCCACCGGGCCCGCGGCCGTCTGCGCGACGGTCAGGTCGTCTACGAGAAGCTTGATGCCGTTGAGGGCCAGCGCGGTCTCTACCGTCGCGAGCGCCTCGTGGTCGTGGTTGCCCAGACACGCGTAGCAACGTCCCTCGATGGCCTTCAAGGGCGCCAGCGCCGCCGCCAGCCAGGCCGGGTCGCGCTGCGACTCCATGGTCAGGAGGTCGCCCGTGAGGAGCACCAGGTCGGGGTCGCGCGCCACCGCGCGGGCGCAGATGGCCTGCAGCCCCGCGACGGACATGAACGCACCGATGTGCGGATCGGTGATTTGCACGATGCGCAGCGGGCGCGCGTCGCGGGCTCCGCTGGAGTCGTGGCGGCGCAGCGACGGGACCACGGTGTCGTCGAGCGAGAGGTGGCGCTCGTCCTCGGCGGCCCAGAGGGAGTCAACCAGCCCCGCGGCTGCGAGCACGAAGGGCAGCCACGCGCCCCACGGGTGGAAGCCCAGCGCCCGCGCGACGGACCACGGCACCGACAGAAACACCATCGCGACGAACCACGACCCCGGCACGCTGACCAGCGCGCGGTAGAGGGGCCCGCGCAGGTTCGGTCGGATGAGCAGCGCGAAGTGGATGAACACCGCCGTCTGGAGGTACGCGAAGAGCGGCCACGCCGCGCCCGCGGCGGGAAACACCTCGAGCGAGGACAGGGTGTGGATGCCGAGCAGCACTGCGAGAAAAGTTGCGTACGGACCGCCCCTAAGCGTGCGCGCTACGACCACCACAGTGAGCCATGCGAGCGCGCTGCCGAGCGCAAAAAACATCGTCGGAGGATGGGTCAGCACAGGGGGCGCAGCGTGGGTTCGCCCACCGGACGGGTCAAGGCGCGACGCGGGCATCGTTGGAGATACGGCAGGAGAGTTCGACCTCCGTGAACTCGGGTATCGCCGCTATGCTGCGCCCCCATCGCATGCAACCCGTTCCCTGGCGTCTGCCAACCCTGCGCGATCTGTTTGCGCTCGCGTGGCCGCTCATTCTCGGCCGCGCGGCGCAGTCCGTCGTGGGCTTCACGGACGCCGTGCTCGTCGCGCCGCTCGGACCCGACGCGCTCGCCGCGACGGGCAACGGCGCACTCAACGCTCTCGCGGTGTTCATGCTGCCGTTGGGCGTCGCGTTCATTGTGCAAAGCTTCGCCGCGCAGCTCGTCGGCCGCCCCGATCGCGCGCGGCTCCGTCGCTACGGCTGGTACGGCCTCGGCATCGCGGCCATCGCAGAGATCGTCGGCCTCGCGCTGATTCCCGCCCTCCCGTGGCTGCTCGCCCGCTCGGGCTACTCCCCCGCGGTGCGCGCGCTCATGGGCGGCTACCTCGCGCTGCGCCTCGTCGGCGTCGGCGGCGCGGTCGGCATCGAGGCGCTCGCCAACTGGTTCGGCGGCCAGGGCAACACTCGCGTCGGGCTCGCTGCCAGCCTGCTGGTGATGGTGCTCAACGTGCCCCTCGCGTGGCTGCTCATCCACGGTGGCGCGGGGCTCCCTGCCATGGGCGTCCGCGGCGCCGCCCTCGCATCGATCGTCGCTACCGCGGCGGGCTTCACTTACGTGATCGTCGCCTTCGCGCGCGCAGGCCGCGGGCAGCCCTCCCCGGGCTGGCGATGGGGTGAGTTTCGTCGCGTGCTGCGCTTCGGCTTACCTAACGGCGTAAATTGGTTCCTGGAGTTCGGGGCGTTTCTGTTCTTCATCGACGTGGTGTTTGCGGGCATGGGAACCGCCGCCCTCGCGGCGCTGATGGCGGTGCTACAACTCAACTCCGTGGCGTTCATGCCGGCGTTCGGGCTCGCCAATGCCGGGGCCATCCACGTCGGGCAGGCCATCGGGGCCGGGCAGCCGGACGCCGTACGCGGGCTCGTGCGCCGAACCCTCGCGGTCGCTGCGACGTGGATGGGCGCCGTCGGCTTCGGGTACGTGCTCGCCCCGCGCCTCCTCCTGGCGCCCTTCTCGCCGGGGAGCGTGGCTGCGCGGGCGATGTTCCTGACGACGGCAGTGCCGCTGCTCTGGGTGGCCGTGGCGTGGCAGCTCTTCGACGCGGCGTCCCTGGTTTTCAGCGAGACGCTGCGCGCGGCGGGCGACACTGCGTGGCCGATGCGAATGCGCATCTTCATCTCCTGGGGGGTGTTTGTTCCGTTGACCGTGCTCACGGCGCGGTGGGGCGGCGGACCCGTCGGGGCGCTGTCCTGGGTGGTGTTGTATGTGGCCGCGCTGGCGTTTTTCATGGCCTGGCGCCTGGGGCGTGGCGCCTGGCGCACGATGCAACTCACCGGCGACGAACCCGACCTTGTCGAACCCTGAAACCTACGGTTCGCAGCCTGTAGGCTTGTCGCTCGGAGACAATCGAACGATAGGAGTCCGCATGCTTGGTGGGATTCACGCCCGCGCCGCCGCGCGCCAATTCGCCCTTGCAGCCCTCCTCGGAGCGACGTTCTGCCTGGCCTCGCCGTCGGTGCACGCCCAGGTCCGCCTGCACGTCGATGCCTTCGCGGCGGTTCCGCTGGCCGGCTGGCAGTCCGATCGGTACGCCCCCGGTGGCGGACTCGCAGCGGGCGTCGAGTGGGCCCTGCACCCCGCGTTCGGAATCACCGCCAACGTCGGCTGGGCCGGCCTCGCGCCGCGCGCCAACGATCAGCCCACCGCGGGCATTCCGGCGCTCTCCGCCGGGGGCTACGCCTGGCTCGACCTCGGCGCGCGCATCCGTCCGCTCGGGCGCGCTCGCTCTGGGGCTGAGCGACTCTTCGTCGAGGTCGATGGCGGCGTCGCGCGTACCGGTAGCGTGATCGCGCCGACGCTGCGCGCCCGTGTGGGATGGTCCTTCGCGGCCGGCCCGGTGGACATCGGTCCCTGGGTGGGCTGGGCGTGGCTCCCGCAGACCGACGCGGAGGCCTACCCCGGCGACGCCCACCTCGCCCTCGTCGGCCTCGGGCTCACGCTCTTCCCCGATCGTCCGCCCCCACCTCCGCCGCCGCCGCCGCGAGTGGTCGTTGCACCCCCGCGGGAGTGCCCCACCCTCGCCGGGCCGTCCGTTACCGACACCGACGCCGACGGCTGCCCCGAGTCCGACCGCGATGGCGACGGTCTCCGTGACGCCGTGGACCGCTGCCCCGAGGTGGCCGAAGACCGCGACAACTTCGAGGACGACGACGGCTGCCCGGACCCTGACAACGACCACGACATGATCCTGGACGCCGCGGACCGCTGCCCCAACGAGCCCGAGGTGCTGAACGGCGTCGACGATCAAGACGGCTGCCCGGACGAAGGCATCGTCGTGGTGCGCGAAGGGCGCATCGTGGTTTCCGACGTGGTCTTTTTCGACAGCGACTCGGCTCGCATCCGTGATCGCTCGCGTCCGGTGCTCGCGGCCATCGCAGCGATCATCCGTGACATCCCCGGGCAGCACGTTGTGCTCATCGAGGGGCACGCCGACCAGCGAGGCGACGACCGGTACAACTTCCTGCTCTCCTTCCTCCGGGCGCGCGCGGTGCAGCGGGAGCTTGGCGCGCTCGGGCTCCCTCCGTCGCGGTTTCGCCCGCTCGGCTTCGGCCGTCGGGTTCCGCGCTCGTCCGGGACCACCCCGCAAGAATTCGCGGCCAACCGCCGCGTTGAGTTCATTGTTTCTGGCGTCGGCTCCGTCGGCGATGCGCAGACGGTCGGTGGCTTCGTGCATCTTGACTCCACCGGGAACTCCACCCGCATCCCCGAGCCCACACCATGAAGTGTCTCGTCCTGATCTGCGCATCGCTCACGGCGCTTACCGGCTGCGATCCGCTGCTCGGCGGCCGTTGCAGCGACGGCTGGATCCCCTCCCGCGGCGTCTGCGATGCGGGCACCGCGCTCGATGCACCGGCCCTCGACGCCCCCGATGCCAGCGCGGACGCCCCCGATGACAGCACAGACGGCGCGATGACCGACGGCGCGATCACGGACGGCGCGATCACGGACGGCGCGATCACGGACGGCGCGATCACGGACGGCGCGATCACCGACGGCGCGATCACCGACGGCGCGATCACCGACGGCGCGATCACGGACGGCGGTTGCACTCCGCCGCAGACGTTGTGTGGAATGGCCTGCGTGGACACGGCGTCGAGCCGGGCGCACTGCGGGGCCTGCGGGCGCGCCTGCGGGGCCATCGAGATCTGCGCGGGTGGCGTGTGCGACGCGCTCTGCGCTGCGCCGCTACTGCTCTGCGACGGGGTCTGTATCGACCCGCAGACCGACCCGGAGAACTGCGGTGCGTGCGGGGTGCTGTGCTCTACAGGCATCTGCAACGGCGGGCGCTGCCGCGACGCGCGGGCTGGGCATCTCGTTCTCATCGGCCACGACTACGAGGCCACCCGACCTGATCAAAACCGCGTGGTGGGCAACGCCGTGTTCTTGAGCGCGGCGGCGTCGCCACGGGTAGCGACGTGCACCATCGGTGCGCTGGCCGCGAGCGTGACCAACGTGCGCGACGCGGTGCGCCAGGTGGCGGGACTGCGCGCGTGGCGCGAGACGGTGGTGGCGACGCCGGAAGAACTTCCCGCGGTGTTCTCCATCGACACCTCGGACGTGGTGGTGATTCACCACCAGCCGATGGCCAGCGACGAGGCGATGGACGCCCTCGCGGTGCGCATCGCGGGCCCGGCGGTGGGCTTCGTGCGCGCCGGAGGCGTCGTGGTGGTGCTCGACGGCGAGGGCGCCTCGCGCGGCACATGGCCGCTCGCGGAGGCCACCGGGCTACTCACGGCAACGGGGCACGCGGTGGTGACCGGCGGCGCGGCGGAGGTAGTAGCCGGGGCCGACGCGGTGGCCATCGGGTTGCCCGCGGCGTACCGCGCTGAGCGAGGCTCGGTGACCTTCCTCGGCAGCGACGGAAGCGGTGTGGTGATTCGCGTGGGTGCGCTTCCGTTGGTGCTGCACCGGGTGGTTTTCGGGCTGTAGCGGCGGGCCCGCGCGGACGACGACCACCGGGGGGCGGTACGGTGCGGCGGATGCCATCGACGCCAAGGGTTCTGCTGGTCGCCAACCCCACCGCGCAGAGCGGGCGCAACGCCGAGCGCATCGCACACGCGCGGGCGCTCCTCGATGCCGCGGCGCTGCCGCACACGCTGCTCCCGACGCTTCCGGCGGGCGGCACCATCCCCGCCGTCCGCGACGCCCTCGCGCGCGGGGCCTGGTCGTTGGTCATCGCGATGGGCGGCGACGGAACCTTCTCCGAAGTCGCGCGCGGGCTCCACGCGACGGGCCGTGCGGAGGAGATTCCTCTCGGGATGCTCCCCACCGGGACGGCCAACGACCAGGGAAAGAGCTTCGGCCTATCGAGCGACCCGGCGAACCTCGCGCGCAACGTCGCGGTGCTCGCCGCGGGCCACGAGACGCGCCTCGACGCAGGCCGTCTCACGGCGCTCGATGCGCACGGCACGGTCGTCGAGCAGAGCCTCTTCTTCGACAGCGCCGGCTGGGGGCTGAGCCCTCGGGTGCTCGCGCTGCGCAACGAAGACCGTCGAATCATCGAGGAGATGCCCGTGGTGCGCGACGTCTTCCGCGACCGCCTGGTGTACGTCGGCGCGCTGCTACGTACCTTCGCGGCGTCCTACGTGGAGGACGACCGGTTTACCACCCATGTAAAAACAGAGGCTGGCGTGCAGCGCTGGGAGGAGCTTAGCGACCTCGTGGTGAAGGCCACGCGGGTGTACGGCGGGATGTGGGTGTTCGACCCGACATCGCGGCACGACGACGGGCTGTTTGAGGTGGTTCCGTTCGCAGGACGGCGCGATTGGGTGTCCAAGGCGATGGTGCACCTCGAGCCCACCGGGGCGCTCTCGTCGGCGCTCGCGGAGGTGGGGGTGTCGCACAGCCGCGGGGTGCGCGCGGCGAACATCACACTGCGCTTCGACACCCGGGCGGGCGCGCTCCCGCTGGCGGCGCAGATCGACGGCGAGGAGTTTCCCGCCACGGCGGCGGCGCAAATCGAGGTGCTCCCGCGGGCGCTACGGCTGGTGGTCCCCGCGGACGCATGAGGGGGCTGCTCGCGGACACACTGCGCATATTCACGCGCAACGACGGTCGAATGCTCTCGTGGGCGACGGTGGCCTTCGCGCGGGTGAGCGTGACGCCGATGTTCTTGACCGCGCCGGTGCTGGCCGGGGCGGAGCGGTCGTACCCTGCCGGGGACTACGGAACGCTGCCGTCGGCGCAGAGATCCTCCGGGGCGTGGCCCGCGAACATCGTATAAAAAAGCCGTAGCGAGGCCGCGTCTACGCAGGTCGCCTCGTACACGGCGCCCCACGCTGAGGCTGCGATGGGTGTCGTGATCGCGCTGTCGTTGGTGATGACCACGCGCACCCGCGCCGGCGACGCATCCACCGGGCCGCATGCCGGATCGCCCGGAAACACCGCCGCCGCGCGGACGAGGGCGTCGCGGGTGTCGTCGCAGGTTCCGCTCGGGCACTGGTAGAGCAGGGCCACGCCGCCGTGCTCGAGGTTGTGCACCCAATGGCCACGCGCGAGGTTGGGCCACGCGCCCCAGCGCGCCCAGACGGCGTAGTGGTTGCCCGACGACGGCGGGTTGGTGATCCACGAGATGGGCCCGCTGCCCGGATCGACGTGCACCCCGGGAATCGTCCCGACGCGGCGAGCGCGCGCTCCGCAGGTGCCGTCCCCGAGAGGCATCCACGGCAGCGGACCCACCGCGGCATCGGTGGACGCCGCGCCGACTGGGATGGACTCACCACAACCGACGAGAGCAACGAAAGGGAAGAACAGGAGAGCGGAGAGAGGGAGACGCATGGTGCCGCGCAGGGTAGCAGCGACGCGCCGACGGTACCCTCGCGCCTTACTCCCCCGCCGCGCCCGCGAGCGGCCACTCGACCAGCGCCATCGGCGCGCCGCTGCGCGACGTCACCGTGAGCATCCAGCGCAGAACCGCCAGCGATTCCTGGCCCCCGAGCAGCATCGACACCACCGCGTCCGAAGCGCTCGGCGCGCTCCCCGGGGCGTCCGTCACCAGCATCTGCACGATCGTGCGCAGCAGTCCCCCGGACTCGCCCGGAAGCTCGATCACGTCGCAGTCGTCCGCGAGACCGCCGAGCGCGCGAGCCCGCCGTAGCGCCGTCAGCAGGCCGCCCTCGCGGTCTACCAGGCCGAGCGCGTGCGCACGCGTCCCGAGGTACACGCGCCCTTCGCCCACGGCGTCGATCTCCGCCGTCGTGCGGTGCCTCCCGGTCGCCACCCGCTGAAGAAACAACCCGTAAAACTCCCCGATCTTCTGCGCGAGGAAGCTCCGCTCCTCCGGGGTGTACGGCCGAAACATGCTGTCCATGTCCGCGCGATCGCCGCGCCGCGACAACTCCACGCCCACGTGCAGGTGCGACAGCAATCCCGCCACGTCGGCCTTGCCATAGAAGATTCCGATGGAGCCCGTGAGCGTCGATGGGTCGGCGACGATCTCCCGCGCCGCCGCGCCGATGTAATACCCACCCGACGCCGCGATGCGCCCAAAGGACGCCACCACGGGCTTGCGTCGGTTGGCCTGCGCCACGGCGCGCCACACCAGGTCGCTCGCCAGCGCGCTGCCGCCGGGGGAGTCCACACGCAGCACGATCGCGCCTACGTTGGGCGACGCCGCCGCCCCTTCGATGGCCTCGATGAGCGTGCGCTCCCCCGCGAGGCGCATCCCCACCACGGGAATCTCCTCGCTCGCGCCCTCCACGATGTCCCCGTCAACGTGGATGATCGCGACGCTTCGCCCCGCCGCCCAGCGCCGCGATCGCAGCGGACCGAAGTCCTCCACCTCCACCCGGCTCGCACCCAGCGCGTTGGCAAACGCCCGCTCCGCCGCTTCGCGCGTCACCACCGCGTCCACCATCCCGCGCGAGCGCGCCTCCCGCGCCGTGTACGGGCCGCCCGTGACCAGCGCCCCGGCGTCCGCCACGGTCAACGAGCGCGACGCCGCGATGCCCGCCACGAGGCCCGCCAGGGTGTCGTCGAGAATCTGCTCCTCCTGCTCGTGCGCGGGCCCGGTGCTCGCACCGCGGGTGAGTTGCTCCGGGGCGCTCTTCCAGTCGCCGATGCGCACGAAGTCCGTCCGCACGCCGAGCGCCCAGAGCGCCGGACCGAGGAAGTACCGCATCGCGCGCAGCCCCTGCAGACGCACGCCCCCGGCCGGATCGAGGCTCACCCGATCGACCCCGGCGCACGCGTACCAGGTGCTCGCGGAGGCGTCCGTGAGGTGACACGCCACGCGCTTGCCCCGCCGCCGCAGGAGCGCGAAGGCCTCGCGCAATTCCTCTGCGTGCGCGAGTCCGCCCACCTCTGCGCGCGGCGCAAACATCACTCCCCGCACGGAGCCATCGCGGGAGAGGCGCTCGAGGCGCAGCACCAGGCGGGCGAGCGCGCGGGCGTCCGGCGAGGCGGTCATCCCGACGGTCACTGCCACGCCCGGTGTCGGGAGAGACACCGCGCCGCGGTCGCCGTCGATGCCCGCGCTCGCGTACCAGCCCGCAGCGTCGTCGCTGCGGAAAAAAGCTCCACCGCCGGCGCTGTAGCGCCCCCACACGACGTCGAGCCCGACGCCCGCGCGCCACGCGCCGAGCCCGAAGTCCCACACCGCCTCGGCGCGCAGGAAGCCCACGTGCGGCACCGCAAGGCGCGTCCCCGCCCGCGCCTGAAGGTTGGCTTGCTGGGACCACGCGCCGTCGATGCCAAGAGTCCACCCGTCGGTGCCCACCGGGCGCACGGCCACACCCGCAGCCAGCGTGCGATCGAGGCCCATCGCGAGATTTTGCGGGCCCGTCACGCCGCGCGCGACGACCCCAAACGCCCCGTACGCCGACGGCCGCCAGAGCGCCCCGATGTCTACCGCCACGCGCCCGTCGATGGTCTCCGCAGCAGACCCCGCGCCGGAGCCCGTCCCAGCGAATACCCGCGTGCGTATTCCGAGGGAGAGCCGGCGGTCGAGGGACCACGCGAGGGCGAGGTCCACGGAGCCCCACACGCCGAGGTTGGCGCGCGATCCGAGGGCGTCGGGCCGCGCAAAGGTTGCCCCGACGGAGGCCCCGAGCCCAAACGGCAGCGGCGTCGCCCACGCGGCCGCGGTGTTGTTGAGCGCCGTCCCGCCGCGAGCGACCTCTTCGGTGTGAGTGAGCCGCGCAGACCACTCGCGCCCGAGCCCGATTCCCGCCGGGTTGACCCGCGCAGCCTCCGCACCCTGAACCGACGCGACGGTCGCCCCGGGGGCCACCACCTCGTCGCCGATCCCTTGCGCCTGCGCTCCGCCTGCCGTGAGCGCCGTCAGCGCGAACCCCACCATTCCGACCACTCGTGCCTTCACCCAAACACCGTACACCGCTCGCCTCGCAGGAGTGATCTTCCTCTCCGTTGCGCGCAATCCATGAACGACGGTGCGCGTCAGGGCTCGCGGGCGTGCTCGATTCCCGCAGCGTTTGCCGTCGCGGGCGCGGCCCTCGGGGCGTTGGCGACGGTGTTGTGCTTCGTTCGGGAGGTTCCGTGGGCGCAGCGGGTGCTTCGTATGCGGGCGGGGCGCTGAGCGTGGGCGCGACGTTCTGACGGGTCGGGCACCACCCGCGCGGCGATGCTAACAACAGCGGGTGCCACCACTCCCACGCCTGCTCGCCCTCGACCTCGACGGAACCCTCCTCGGCCCCGGTGATTGCATCGCCCCAGAGGATCACCAGGCCATCGGCCGCGCCAGGCGCGCGGGCATCACCGTGACCATCGCCACCGGGCGCATCACCACCGGCGCGCTACCCACCGCGCAGGCCCTCGGGCTGTGCGGCCCGATGGTGGTCGCCGACGGCGCAGTGCTCGCGGACACCGTCGACGGTCGGCCGCTCTCGCAACACCTGCTCCCTACCCACCTCCTCGTCGGCCTCACGCACACCATGGGGAGCCATGAACTGCAGCCGTTCTGGTTTCTGCACGACGAGATCCACGGGGAGCACGGCTCGGAGATCGTCGCGAACTACGTGCGCACCTGGTCGCCACGGCTCTCGCTCCACCCCGCGCTCAAACACTCGGCCGCGTGGGAGCGCCGCGACGAGGTCGCCGTGGCCGTCGGCGTGGGGCTACGAGCAGGCGTCGAGCGCACCGCCGAGTGGCTCCAGGCCGAGCACGGCAGCGCCGTCAACGTGGCGTCGTTTCCGTTCGACCGCGAGAGCCGCTGGGCGATGCTGGTGCGCGATCGCGCCGCGGACAAGGCCCAGGGGCTCGCGCGACTCTGCGGGCGCGAGGGCATCGCGGCCTCGGAGGTCGCCGTGGTGGGCGACTGGCTCAACGATGTTTCGATGTTTCAGTGGGCGGGGCGGAGCTTCGCGATGGGCAACAGCCCGGAAGACGTAGCGAAGCACGCCACCGAGCGCCTCACGAAGACCGCGAAGACCGGCGGCGGCGTGGCCGAGGCCATCGATCGAATGCTGGGCTGACCACCGCGCATTCGCACCGCGCGATTACCGCGGATTGGGCCATGCATCGAAGCGCGCGCGACCTTCGATGCATCGGCGGGGAATTGAGACCAGAGGACAGCCTTACGGGCTTCGGGGTCGGACTCGGGTCGCTGACCGGCGCGTGCTTCCCTCGACGCGACGTTCATCACTCCTTCCATCACGGACTCCGAATCAAAGACCGGGCCTCTGAGGGGGTCGCGACCGGGGGAGAGCGCAACGCATTGCGGTGCGACGGGGGTCGCGACCGGGGGAGAGCGCAACGCATTGCGGTGCGATGGGGGTCGGGACTGGGGGAGGGCGCAACACAAGGGGGGTGCGACGGGGGTCGCGACCGGGGGAGAGCGCAACGCATTGCGGTGGTGCCACCCGTGGCCGTAGCCCCGACACGCTCCCCGGGTGTCCCTTAGGCGGACCCGCGACCGGTGCTAGGGTCGCGCCCGATGACACGCACCCGCGCTCGCAAGGCCCTGCCCCGCACCTCCTGGCTCTGGCTGCTGGCGATCGGCGGCGCGACCACGCTGACGGGCTGTCCGACGCGCGGGCAGACCGCTGAAGACGACGTGGCCGAACCGACCGCGGACGACGGCAAGCGGGACGCAGCGCTCGACGAGGAGGCCCTCGACGCGTCGACCCTCGACGGTTTCGTCACCTCCAACGACCTCGGAACCGTGCCCGACGACGCGCCGCCGCCGCCCGATGGAGGCGTCTCCGACGTGGTCTTCTCGCCGGACTCCGGCGTGGTCCACATGGCGTGTGCGCCCGTCGCCGCGCCGACGCACCCAGACCCGTGCCCGGGCGTCGCAGCCTGCGGCCTCCCTTCGCGCGGCGTGCTCACGGTGACCGGAACGCGCGCTGCGTACACCGACCTGCAGGTGCGTGTGTTGCTGCCCGCGGCGGTGACCGCGGCCATCGGACCGGCCTGCGATCGCCTGGTGTTTCGCACCACGGCGGGCGCGTGGGCCCCGCACTTCGTGACCGATTGCGCGATGGGTGTCGTGTGGGTGCGCGTGCCGTCCCTCATCGCGGGAGCGCCCGCCACGCT
>CANJUR010000110.1 GCA_947477565.1 Deltaproteobacteria bacterium | reverse complement strand
TCACGTCTGTCGCAGGTGACGCGGGGCGTCCGCAGCTCAGCCCGCGCATGATGCTGACCCTGTGGTGCTTCGCGATCTCCGAGGGCGTCGGGAGCGCGCGCAAGATCGCGCGGTTGATCCGGCGCGACACGGCATACCGGTGGATCGTCGGTGATCTCACGGTGAGCCACGGCAAGCTCTCGAAGTTTCGACGCGAGCACGGCGCCGCCTTCGATGCGCTCTTCACCGACGTCGTCGCGACGCTGATGCACAAGGGACTGCTGTCGCTCGACCTCGTCACCCAGGACGGCACGCAGACGCGCGCCGCGGCGTCGGCCCCGTCGTTCCGCTCCTTCGGATCGCTGCTGCACTGTCGGGAGCAAGCGGCGCTGCATCTCAAGGCGGTTCTGGCCGACGACACGAACGAGCACACGAAGGCCGAGCGCGTACGGCGCGAAGCAACCGCGCGGGACTACCAGGCGCGCGTGGAGGCGGCTGCGACGGCGCGTGCCTCGACGACCGACGTGGACGCACGCGTGATGAAGATGGGCGACGGCGGGTAGTCCAACGATCGACGCCGATGCCACCCGCGTGGGGTTCTCCCGGGTTGACGCGACCCCCCCACGCGTCATAGCCCATCGCTCCCTACAGCCATGAGCACCCCCGACGACCTCGACCTCGCGGCGCAACAGACCACGGCCCTGCTCGCGCTGGACGCCGCCGATTCCTCCGAGGCGCTGGAGCAATTCTACCGCACGTGGCTCGCGCCCTCCGGCGTCACCACACGCCTGAAGCGCGGCATCGGCCGCCTGCCCACGGACCAGCGCGCGGCCTTCGGCAAAAACATCAACGCGCTCCACACCGAGCTCGAGACCCGCTTTCACCAGCGGCGCGAGGTCATCAAGACCCGCGAGCTCGCCGCCCGTATCGCCGCCGAGGCGCGGGACGTCACCCTCCCCCCGCGGCCCCGCCCGGTGGGCTCCTACCATCCGGTCACCCTGGTGCTGCGCGAGGTGCTCGACGTCTTCCAGCGCATGGGCTTCTCGGTCTTCGAGTCGCCGCACGTCGAGACCGACGACTACAACTTCGGCCTCCTCAACATGCCCGCCGATCACCCCGCGCGCGACATGCAGGACACCTTCTACCTAGACGGCGAACGCCTGCTTCGAACGCACACCTCCGCGGGGCAGATTCGCGCGATGCGCGAGCTTGGCGGCGACGGCACGAAGCCCGTGCGCGTGGTGCTCCCGGGGCTCTGCTACCGCAACGAAAACATCACCACGCGGAGCGAGATACAGTTTCACCAGGTGGAGGGGCTGCTTGTCGGCAAGAGCGTTCGCATGAGCGACCTCAAGGGCGTGCTGCTGCAGTACGCGCGGCTGCTCTTCGGACCAGAGCAGCAGGTGCGCCTGCGTGGAAGCTACTTCCCCTTCACCGAGCCCTCGGTGGAGGTAGACATCCGCTGCACCCTCTGCGCGGGCAACGGCTGCCGCGTCTGCAAGCAGACCGGGTGGCTCGAACTTCTCGGCGCCGGCATGGTGCACCCCGTAGTGCTCGCCAACGGCGGCTATGACCCCAACGAATGGCGCGGCTTCGCCTTCGGCATGGGCATCGAGCGCACCGTGCTCCAGCGCTACGACATCCACGACATCCGCTACCTCTTCGGCAACGACCTGCGGCTGCTTCAGCAGTTTCGCTAAGAGCCCAAACCCATGCGCGTCTCGCTCTCCTGGCTGCGTTCGTTCGTCCCGGTCACCCTCGACACCCCCGCGCTCATCGAGCTGCTCACCCGCGCGGGACTCGAAGTCGATGCCGTCCATACCGTCGGCGCGCTCGATCCGCTCGTGCGCGTCGGGCGCGTCGTCTCCCGCAAGGCACTCCCCGCGGCCAGCCACTTCGTCATCGACGCGGGCCCCGGATACCCCGCCGTCAGCGTCGTCACCAAGGCCCCCAACGCCGAGCGCTTCGACGTCGGCGCTGCGGTCGCCATCGCCCTCCCCGGCGCCACCCTCATCGACGCCCACGGGGACGACTTCGCCCTCGTCACCGTCGGCAGCGCCAGGGTCTACGGCGTGCAGTCCGACGGAGTGCTCTGCTCCGAGCGCGAACTAGGCATGGGCGACGACCACTCCGGGCTCATGCCCATCGCCACCGAGGCCCCCGCAGGAGCACCCCTCGCTGCCGTCGTGGCCATCCCCGAAGGCGGTGAAGCCGACGAGGTGCTCGAGGTGGCCATCCTCCCAAACTTCGCGCGCTGCCTCTCGATGGTCGGAGTGGCCCGTGAGGTCGCCGCCCTCACCGGCGCGCACGGCCACTACGACGTCGCACTCGAAGAACTGGAAATAGTACCAGGCGAGGTCAATGCCGTAGTCGAGGCGACGGACGCGTGTCGGCGCTTCAGCACCGCGCGCATCGAAAACGTGCGGGTGTTGCCGTCGCCCCGGTGGATGCAGCGACGCCTCGTTCTCGCAGGCGTCACGCTCATCGACCACCTCGTCGATGTGACCAACTACTGCATGATCGAGTTGGGGCAGCCGATGCACGGCTACGATCTGGCACACCTCGGGGCTCCCACGCTGGGCGCACGACGGTCGCGCGCGGGCGAGTCTGCCCGGCTGCTGCACCAGGGCGCAGACGAGGCCCCGACGGCGCTGCCCGAAGGAACCCTGGTGATCACCGCGGCCGACCGACCCGTGGCCGTCGCGGGAGTGATGGGCGGGGCGGACAGCGCCATTCGCGGGGACACCACGACGGTGCTGCTGGAGAGCGCCTGCTTTGACTGGCCGGCGGTGCGGCGCAGCAGCGCGGCGCTGAAGATTCACACGGACGCCTCGACGCGGTTTGCGCGCGGGGTAGACCCGACACTGAGCGTGCTGGCGATTCGCCGCGCGGTGAAGCTGTGGCGCGAGTGGTCTTCGCCGGACCTGAAGGTGACCGCGACGGGAGACTGGCTGCGCGCGCCCATCGCCGAAGGGGTGGTCGGGTTTAGCGTGCAGGGGATGACCTCGCTGCTCGGGCTGGAGACCACGCGGGCGGAAATCACCGAGGCGCTCGCGCGGGTGGGCATCGAGGTGCGCGATGGGGCGGACGGAGGGTTGGAAGCGGTGGTTCCGCCGGGGCGGGAAGACGTGCAGCGGCCGTGCGACCTGGCGGAGGAGTTTGCGCGGGTGACCGGGTTTGATCGCATTCCGGAGACGATGCCGTCCGAGGCGCTGCCGTTTCATACGCCGTCGCGGCGGTACGCGCTGCGCGAGGGGCTGCGCGACGCCCTGGTGCGCGGAGGATTGCAAGAGCTTCTGACGTACACGCTCATCACTGCGGAGTCCGAGGCTCTGCTGGGCGCGGAGCCCGCGGAGACGCCGCGGCTGCGGGTGCTCAACCCGATCAACGTCAATCGCACCACGCTCCGACGCACGCTGCTCGCGGGGCTGATGGAGACCCTGCGGGAGAACCACCGGCACACGCCGGACGCGCAGGTATTCGAGATCGGGGTGGTCTTTCTCCCGGAACAGACGCCGCCGGGGCAGAAGCTTCCTGCGGAGAAGCTCCGGGTGTCCTTCGCGCTCACCGGGCGCGTCGATCGGGCTTCGATGCACGGCGGCGTCGATCGATCGGCGGACTTCTTCGACGGCGTCGCGCTGGTCGAGCACCTGCTGCGCGCGCTGCGACTCACGGGCATCACCCTCGAGGCGAGCGAAGGCGCGCCGTGGCAGCCGGGGCTCTGCGCGGTGCTGCGCAAGGGCGAGCGCGTGTACGGGTGGTTCGGGGTGATGCACCCAGACGTGTGCACGCGCTTCGACCTGGAGGGAAGCCGTGTGGTGGCTGGTGAGCTTGACCTCGACGCGCTCCTCGACGAGGCCGGGACGACGTTCAAGACGCTTGCGCCGCCGCGGTTTCCGTCGCTTCCCATCGACGTGTCGATGTTTGTCGCGCGGGGCGTGAGCGCGGGTCAGGTCGTCGCGGCGGCGCTGAGCGAGGGTGGACCGCTGCTCAAGGGCGTCGAGGTGATCGACGAGTTTAGCGGCGCGCAGGTGCCCGAGGGGATGCGCTCGCTGGCGGTGCGGTTGGAGCTCAACGCGGGCGACCGGAGCCTCACGACGACGGAGGCGCAGGCGGTGCGGTTGCTGGTGACGACGGCGCTCACCGCGGCGCTGCAGGTGCAGGTACGGGAGTAGCGCCGAGGCGCAGCGGCCAGAGTTCTTGCCGCAGCGGATCGCGCGGGAAGGACTCGATGTCCGCGAAGCCGAGCCTCGCGGGCGCGACGCCGTCGCCGGGCAGGTAGGCGGTGCCGAAGAGCCAGTCCCAGAGCGCGAGGTTGATGGCGAAGTTGACGTTGCCCGGGCCCGCGCTCGGGTGCGCGTGATGCCAGAGGTGCATCTCCGGGCCGTTGAAGACGTACCGGAGCGGACCCATCGGGACGCGCAGGTTGGCGTGGTTGAAGTGGCCCATCGCCGTGGAGACCACCGCGAGGACGAAGAGCGCGCGGTGGTCGAACCCGAGCAGCGCGAGCGGCACGTATTGCAGCGATTTGTAGACGACGATCTCGCCGAAGTGGAATCGCATGCTGCCCCAGAAATCCATCACCTGAATCGAGTGATGAACCTTGTGCAACTCCCAGAGCGCGGGCACCCGATGGAGCAGGTTGTGGATGCTCCATTGGAAGAAATCGAGGACGACGAAGGCCACCACGAGCTGCGTCCACCAGGGCCACGCGGCGGCGACGCGGAGGTGGATGGAGGCACCGTGCGCGGCGAGCGCGACGTCGAGGGCGCGAGCGACGGACTCCGTGAGGTGCGCGAGGCCGACGCCGAGCCAGTGGCCGTTGAGCACGATGTACAGGAGGTCGGTGGCGAGGCCGGGGCGAAGCAGGCCCTGGCGCGCATCCCTCGGCCTGAGCCGCTCGAACACGATAAACACCGCGGAGAGCGCAGCGAGCCAGAGCCAGTAGGTCATGGGTTGCGCCGGATCATGGGGCCGAGTTTGCGCACGGTGTAGACGACCGCGCCGAGCATCGTCACCGCCTGGGCCAGGAGCGGAGCCCCGCATGCCCCGGAGATCTGCACACATCGCGAAATCGCGTCCATGGAAACGGCTGGGCAGCTTCAGCCTGCGTGTAACTAGTGGCCGATACGGTCGAGGACCACCGCGGCCAGCGGGTTTTTCGGATCGATGGCGAGCGAGCGCCGGGCGAGTTCGGCGGCGTCTTGCACAGAGGCGTTGGTGAGAAGGAGGGTGCGCGCGGCATGGGCGGGCAACCAGGCGTCGTGGGGGGAGAGATCTGCAGCGTGCATCCACGCGATGGAGGCGTGCAACCAGCGCTCGCTCACTTCGTGATCGCGAGCTTGATGAACCGTATGGCGCATCTCGAGCGCTGCCACTTTGCGCCGCGCCTCTTCGAGCGCCGGGTCGTCAGGCAGCTGATGGGCGAGGATTCCGAGCGTGGCGTGCAGCGCGGAACATACAACCGTGAGCTGCTCCTGCAGGGACGTAGCGGAGACGTGGGCGTGATCCCAGGGATCGGGCATCGCGCGAGGGAGCGGGCTGACGCGCAGCGTGGCCTTCAAGGAAAGGCGCTCAGGAGGAATGCTCGCGGGGGGAGCCATCGTGCGGGACAGAACCTCGGATGAAGCGAGCGGTGCCTTCGGCGGACCGACGACGAGGGGCGAAGTCGTCCGCGACACGCCGCTGATGCGCTGCTGATACGGACGGGTAGGGGGCACAACACGGGCGGAAGGGATCGTCGCCGGTAAGTCGCCGACGGCGTCGCGGAGATCGGGCACGATCGGAGATTGAAGGGAGGGGTACATCGGAAACCTTTCTGTTTCCGACGTGCTCTGCGAGGGTGATGCCAGACTGAACTTGCTGCGCTAACCCCAGGGAATCAGTCGTTTTTACGCCGTCCACGGTCTGAACCATGGCACTGACTCCATGGGGTTATGGCGGCGGCGCCATGGAGCGCCCGCTCGCGACGCTACGGGGTCACAATACCGTGGCGCTTCAGCTTGAGATACAGGGTCTTGTAATCGACCTTGAGCAGCCGGGCGGCCTGGGCCTTGTTGCCGCCGGTCGATTGGAGCACTTCGATGATCGCTTTCCGCTCAGCTTCGGCCGCGGCGGCATCGGCGATTTCCTTGAGCGAGCGCCCAGAAGCGTACGGGGCAAGGGTCGGCGCTGATGGGGGCGCGGGGGTGGCGCCCCGGAGCAACGCCTGAATGTCGTCCGCGTGGATCGTCGGATCGGAGCCAAGAAGCACGGCCTGGCGCATGAGATTGCGAAGCTCGCGGACGTTGCCCGGCCAGGGGTGCCGGAGGATCAACTCGGCCGCCTCGTCGGAGAGGATGCCGGGCGGTCGACGAAGCTCACCGCAGGCATCGGTGAGAAGGCGTCGAGCAAGCGGCACGATGTCCTCCCGCCGGTCGCGCAGCGGCGGGAGCGTGAGGGTGAACTCTGCGAGGCGGTAGTAGAGGTCCTGTCGGAAGCTACCGTTGGAAACCTGCCCCTCGAGGCGCTGGTGGGTCGCCGCGATGAAGCGTACGTCGAGCGGAAAGGTGCGGGTCGCGCCGAGCGGCTGCACCTGGCGCTCTTGCAGCACGCGGAGCAGCTTGGCCTGCGTGGCGGTCGAGAGGTTGGCGGCCTCGTCGAGGAAAAAGCTGCCGCCCTCTGCGAGTTGGAGGTATCCCGCACGGCGCTGGTTGGCGCCGCTGAAGGCCCCCTTCTCGTAGCCGAAGAGTTCGGACTCGAGGAGGTTCTCGGGGATGGCGCCGCAGTCGAGGGCGATGAAGGGTCCGCCCACGCGATCGCTCTGCTGGTGGATGGCGCGCGCGACGAGTTCCTTGCCAGTGCCCGTCTCGCCCTGGATGAGCACCGTGAGGTTCGAGGGTGCGACCTGACGGATCTGGTGGACGAGTTCGCGCATTCCTTCGCTCGCGCCTTCGAGTTTGGGAAGGACGTCACCGCCCGTGATCTGGCAGCGAAGCGAGTGCACCTCGCCCAGCAGGCGGTGGTGCTCGACCGCGCGGCGCACCGCGAGCACAAGCTGGTCGTTGTGCATCGGGCGCGTGAGGAAGTCGTACGCGCCCAAACGGGTGGCCTCGACGGCGGAAGAGATCTCGCCGTGCGAGGTCAGCATGATCACCGGGAGGTCCGGGGCGCTGCGCTTGATGCGACGGAGCGTCTCGAGCCCGTTGATGCCGGGCATGTGCAGGTCGAGGATCACCACGGATGGAGGATCGGCGACGATGCGGGAGAGGGCAGCCTCGCCGTTGTCGACCGCAACCACGGTGAAGTGCGCCGCGGTAAACACCGCCGCGAGGAGCTTGCGGTTGAGGTCGTTGTCGTCAACGACGAGGACGCGGGGCTCGCCGCTCGGACGAGTGGGTGCTGCCAGCCTGCTCATGCCGTGAACGGACCTCGCGGAAGGCATGCTCTTCGGTGCGATCTCACTCATCCCGTGTCCCCTGAATACTCATGGATGAGCTGAACTTCTACGAAGATCTTCGCGGCGCACGATTCCGGCGCCGGGAAGTAACGTCAATGCACCGCGCGGTCGGGGTCGTCGTGGAGCGGCGCGAGGCGCGAGAGCACCTCAACGCAGCGGCGACGGACGGCGTCGGCGGCGTGGTGATCCTGCGCGAGGGCGTGGAGGTCTTCCGGGGCGAGCAGCGGAACGATGGCTTCTGCGATGGCCGGCGGCGTGCTCGGGTTGAGCGCGAGGGCGGTTCGCACCCTCGGGCGGATGGCCCAGCGCGGCGATCGGAATACCCGGAGGAGTATTCCCGGCGCGTTGGGACGGCGGGCGCAGAGTCGGACGACGTCAGGCTCGGTGAGCCGGGGGTTCATCAGCAGCATCTCGATGACGTCGGGGTGGGGGTCGCGGAGCACGCGGTCGATGAGCTTGCGGTCGGGCCGACGGGCCAGGGATTTGCGCTCGCCCAGGGTGAGCACCCGACCGCGGCCGTAGTCCGGGATGAGCTTCTCGTCGGCAGGTTGGAGGGCGCTCGATGGCACATCGAGGCGGTCGCCGTGGACGGCGCGCTGAAGGTCGGGCTCCCAGCAGAGCGCGATCTCTGCGGTGAGCAGGGCGATCTGGGCGTGGGTGTCACGCAAGCCCGCGCGCTCGGCGAGGCGGTCGAGCGTGGCGCGGAGGTCGTCGCGGTCGGCGACCGTGAGGATGCCGCGGAACAACTGCACACGCGCCGCGACGTCGACGATCGAGGTGGCACGGCGGCAGAGGAGGTCGACCAGCGGGGGCTCCACGAAGGGCATTGTGGCACGAACCCGGTGGGGTTTAGTCGTCCTCGTAACAGCAGGGCGGCGGGGTCGGGTGATTACGCCATCGGGTAAAATAAAGTTGCGGGTGGAGGCGTACGACCACCTCGACCTCGCTGCCGTCGATGGAGAGGCCGGCGTGCTCGGCGACCGCGGAGACGAGGTCCTGGGTGATGCGCCGGTCGAAGGGATTGCTGAGTCGAGAGAGCACCCGCACCCGCCCGACGTCGCCGCTCGGAAGGAGCACCACGATCAGTTTCCTCCATCGGGCGTGACAAAGACACCGCGGGTCAGCAGGTGCCCGGGACGCCCGAGAGATACGGAGAGTTCATCGCGGTGGCAACCGGGGGGGGAACAACAAGAAGCCCGGAGGCGCTACGAGGAACGCCTCCGGGCTCAACAAGTTGTCCAGGGGAGATTTTCGGGACCGGAAGAAGGAAGGGTGTCCCGACGTTGAGGCAGAGAAGAAGCGAAGAGAAGTCGAAGAAAGACTCGAAGAAGGAAGCGTAAGTCGAAGGAAGATTGAAGGGAGAAGAGAGGTTAAGGAACGAAGTGTAAATGCCTGATGCAGTGAGCATGCCACGGGAGCGGATGCATTCTGTTTCGCGAGAGGATTGCGGGAATTCAAGGGATGCAGCGAGAGGGATGCGGGACGTTCATCGCGGTGGGTCTGACATCCGTGTCGCACCGATGGGAGGAGCGTTGGCCATCGGCACGGGGGTCCGCCGAGGAGGGTGAGCGTGATACCGTCCGCGCCGTGCAGACGGGATCGGTCTTGATGGTGACGGGGCTGCTGGCGTGGATGGCGGGATGCCAGAATCACCGCGATCAGCTTGATCGGGCGGATGCCCACTACCGGGCGGCCCGGTACGAGGCGGCGCTCACCAACCTCGAAGATCTGGAGGCGGACTTTGCTCACCTCGATGCCAACGAGCAGGTGCGCTACCGCTACGTGAGGGGGATGACCAGCGAGCGGCTCGGGCAACGCGACGAGGCGCGGCACTGGCTGGTGCTCGCGAGGGAGAGCGTGGAGCAGCGGCCCTCGGCGCTCGACGAGGAGACCCGCGCGCTGCTGCAACGCACACTGCTGCCGTATGACCAGACCGCGGGATCCAACGTGAACCCGCCCGCCGCGCCGGCTCAGTCGGCGAGGACCCGGAGCGAGCCGCGCACGACGCCGTAGTGAGCTTCGGTCTTGAGGGTGTTCCAGACCTCGGCGGCGGTGGCTTCGGCGGCGAGGAGACGGCGGTAGGCATCCACGATGCGGGCGACGTCTTCGGGGGTCTCTCGCACAAGTTCGATGCGGTAACGACCTACCCCCGCCCGCTGCGCGTTGCCGACGAGACCTGCAGCGCTCTGGGCGGCGGCGTGGAAGACCGTGTTGCGACAGCCCACGTCGGCCTCGACGGGATGTTCCATCCCCGCGCGGTCGCGGAGAGAGACGCGGTGGCGCTCACAGGGGCGGCCGCAATCGAGATGAGTGTGGCCGGTCGAGAGTTCGGCCGCGATCACGCAGTGCTCCATATGAAACAGCGGCATCGGGTGGTGAACCACCAACTCTGACCACCCTCCGAACGGGCTCTCCAGCAGCGCCATCACCTGCGCGGCATCGAGGTCGAAGGACGGAGTAAATGCCGACAGCCCGCGCGCGAGCACCGTCGCCGCGGTGATGCGGTTGGTCACGTTGAGAGAGGCGTCGCCGATGCACGGGATGCCGTCAGCTCCGGCCGTGTGCAACGCGCCGAGGCCGCGCACCAACAAAGCATCCGGCAGGAGCGACGCGAGGAAACGGTCGATCTTCTCCTCGCCAGGCTTGCGGATGCGCGGCGGCGCGAGCGCAACGTACGCCACACCCCGGTCGCGAAGTGCTCGCAGCGCCGGGCCCGTTCCGGTGAGTTCGAGGAAGTCGAGGTAGACCCCTGCGGCGCCCGCATCGACCGCGGCATGTGCCTGGGCGAGCGTGCGGCACAGCACGAAGAGACCCGGCGGAGCAGGCGTGCGCGCGGGGGGCGCCGCGTCCGTGAGCATCGTGGCGGCGCTGGCGTCGGTGGTCGGCCACGGGGTGGTGACGTCCGCGGCGAGGGCTTCGACGAGGGCGCGGCGCAGGCGGTTGAGCGCCGAAGGAGAGATCATCGCGTCGTCAGCGAGGGCGTTGGTGATGGCTCCGGCGCGAAGGGTGGTCGCCCCGAGGCGGCCCAGCTTGTCGCGCACCACGTCGTCGGGCGTGCGTCCGTGGTGTCCCGCTTCGAGGGGCGCGTCGCCGGTCACCGTCGCGCGCCGCCCGCTGCGGGTCGTGGCCTCCAGGCGAGGGGCCTCGCCGACGCGGCCGTGCAAAACCAAATCTACGACGTCGCCCGCCGCGGTGTGTTGCAGCGCCTCGCGGACCGCGCGCTCGTCGCCAGGGGCGTTGGTGCGCCACACGGCGTGGCCAACCAGGGCCGCGCTCGCGTCGCGGTCGGGGCCGAGCCAGATGCGAGCCTCGGTGCCCGCGGTGACGCGCTCGACGTCGAGGCCTTGCGCAGTGATGGCCCACACGCGGCCGCCGATCTCGCCCTCGTTGGCGCGCCCGCCCTGCACGAGAAGGCCGTCGCCGCGGGCCAGGTCGGCGTCGAGGGCGAGGCGCAACCAGGTTCGGCCGCCGATGCGCTCGACGGCGCGCAGCGTGGCGATGCGAAGGCCGCGGTGGTCGCAGGTCGAGCCGTCCACGAGGCGCTGGTGATCGACGCCCGCGAGAAACCCAGGGCCCGATCCGCGAGTGAACATCTGCAGCGCGCGGGCGCGGGCGGTGGCGTCCGGCGCGGGGGACGCATCCGCCGCGGCGTCCACGGCATGGCGGTAGAGCGCGGTGGTGGCGGCGACGTAGCTGTCGGCCTTCAGACGACCTTCGATCTTCACCGAGGCGACGCCCAGCGCCGCGAGCTGCGGGATGAGAGCGCTGGCCTCGAGGTCTTCCGGCGAGAGGAGGAAGGCGCGGTCGCCGGTGTCCCGCTCGGCGCCATCGACGATGAGGGTGTACGGGAGCCGGCAGGCCTGCGCGCAGGCGCCGCGGTTGGCGCTGCGCCCGCCGATGGCCTCGCTCGTGAGGCACTGCCCGGAGTACGCGACGCAGAGGGCGCCGTGCACGAATACCTCGATCGGTATGCTGGTGGCCGCGCGGATCTTCGCGATGTCGTCGAGGGAAAGCTCGCGTGCCAGGATGACCCGCGCGGCGCCGAGGTCGGCAGCGAACTCCACCGCACCCGCGTCCGTGCAGGTCATCTGCGTGGAGGCGTGCACCGGGAGGGCGGGGGCGATGGCGCGGGCGAGGCGGACGACGGCGAGGTCTTGCACGATGACGGCATCGACGCCGGCGGCGGCGCAGGCGCGGAGGGCGTTCTCGACGGCGGGTAGCTCGGCGTCGAAGACAAGGGTGTTGAGCGTGACGTAGCCGCGAACACCGTGGGCGTGGAGGAGGTCCATCGTGTCGCGGAGGGAGGCGGCGTCGAAGTTGGTCGCGCGCGCGCGGGCGTTGAACCCCTGGAGGCCGAAATAGACGGCGTCGGCTCCTGCCTGGATGGCAGCGCGCAAGGCGTCTGGATCACCAGCGGGGCTGAGCACCTCGGGGCGCGCGGGGCGGTTCATGGGCGCGTAGGTACACCGGGCACGGCGGTGGGGCCACCCGCAGCGGGGAATGGGGTCGCGGGTCAGGGTAGGCCTCGGGTGTCTGCGATGGGGGTAAACCCGCGAGGGTTATGGGGTAGGCATCGGGAGTCTGCGGTGACACAACCGCCGCGATGACCATCGAACTCGCCACGCTGCGCCTCGCCGTGGATGCCGCCGACGCCGCGCTGATGGAAGCGCTCGCGCAGCGCGTCGCCGCCGTGCGCGCCATCGCCGAGTGGAAGCGCGCGCACGCCGTGGGCGTGGTCGATCGCACCCGCGAAGACGCCCTCCGCGCGCAGTGGGCCGAGCGTGCCGCGACCGCGGGCGTGCCTACCGAACTTGCCGCGGCGGTGCTCACGGCCGTTCTCGACCGGTGCCGCGCGGAGGTCGCCCGGCTGGTCAACGGCTGACGGGATACACTCCCCCGCGGACCACCATGCGCCGCCCGCTCACGCTCTCCCTCGCCGCGCTCATCACCCTCTCGTGCAGCGGCGCGCAGCGTCCGCGAGCGCGCGATCCCAATGACCCGGTGTCGGTGCTCGGCATCTGCCTCGCGGGTGAGGCGGCCGCGCGCGGCAACGAGTACTCCGGCCTCGCGTGGCACGACGACGATCTCTTTCTCCTCCCGCAGTGGAGCCCCCGCGGCCTCGCGCGCGCTCGCTCGCAGCCGGGCTTCGTGCATCCGTGGGTGTACCGCATTCCGGGCGTTCGACTGCGCGCCTGGGTGGACGGTCGCGATCGCACGCCCATCACGCCCGAGCGGGTTGCGTTAGACATCCTCGACCTCGCGAACAACCCCGATTACCAGGGCTTCGAAGCGATCGCTTTCGATGGCGATCGCGCGGCTCTCACCGTCGAGCGCGGCGACCGCGACCGAATGTCCGGCCTGCTGCTCACCGCGCGACTCGACCCGGTGCGCGGGCTCGTGCTCGACCGCGACGCCCGCATGCTGGAAGTGCCGATGCGCTCGGACAACCACGCCTACGAGGCGATCACCCGAGTCGATCGTTCGTGGCTCGCGCTCTTCGAACTCAACGGGATGAACACCTCCTGCGCCACACCCGCCGCGCGTATCGACAGTCGCGGCGGCGATCCCGTTGCAGTGGCAGTGGAGGCCATCCCGTACCGGATCACGGACGCCACCACGGTGGACGCCGATCATCGCTTCTGGGTGACGCAGTACAGCTACCGCGATGTCGGCGACACGGCGGAGTGCGAGCGCAGCATCCGCGCGGCGCAGTGCTTTACGGAGGTCGTCGATTGCGATCCGCACGGCGGTGCCACCCGTAGCGTCGAGCGCCTGCTCGAACTGCGCGACGAGGGCACGGCGGTGCGAACGACGGGGCGGGTGATTCGGCTGCTGCGAGAGGATCGCGCACGCAACTGGGAGGGCATCGCGAGGCTCGACGACAAGGGGTTCGTGGTCGTCACGGACGAGTGGCCGCGGACGATTCTCGGGTTCGTCCCGTCGGCCGATCAGCCGCTGCCCGCGCCCGCGCCGCCCTGCCCGGCACCGTGAGCGCCGTGGTCGCTGTCGATGGGGCGGGTGTAGCTTCCCCCGCGTCATGAATCGGCGCGCGTTCCCATGGCTCTCCGTCTCCGTGGCCTTCGTCGTCGGTTGCGCGGACGATCCGCACGCCACGCCGAGCGACGTCCCGACGCTGGCCGAGGTCGACGCGCCTGATGCCGCCGTCGACGCGGGCGAGCCCGACGTGTTCCATCCGCCGGAGGTTCCCGATGCCGCCCGGTGCGGGGCCGACGCGACCCCATGGCCCACCCGCGGCGTCGGCGCATGCGAACTCACCACCCCTCCGATCGTCGCGCCCGGTCGCTGCAGCGCCACGGTCAATCGCCCGCTCGCCACCCGCAAGGCCAACGAACTCGACGGCGACGCCCGCGTGCTCATCACCGGGCAGCGCATCGCCGTCGCGGCTGATCGGCTCCCGCTACCGGGCTACCCCATGTCGATGCTCCGCATCCCGGGGACCTCCTTCGCTGCCATCTCCGACGGCGGCTTCGCGCTCGAGAACCTCCGCATCGTCGATACCGCCGGCGAGCGTCTCGCCATCACCCCCGGGGGCCAGGTGCCCTTCGCCACCACCGGCGGATCGCGCGCGGAGGCCCTCTTCTACGGCCTCGCATACGACGCGAGCGCGCGGGTGCTCTACGCCGCGGGCGGCGGGGCCAACCGCATCTACGCCTTCGGGCTCTCTGCCACCGGGGCGCTCACCGCGGACCCCGCACGCACGCTCGATCTCGGCTTCGCGGAGGGAGCCTCGGAGGGAGTCGACAGCACCACGGGCCGCCTGCGTAGCGCCTTCCCCGCGGGCATCGCCCTCAGCGACGACGGAACCGAACTCTACGCGGCGCTCCAGCGGGGACACGCCATCGGGGTGTTCTCCCGCGCGACGCGGATGCTTACGCGGGTGATCCCGGTGCTGCCGCCCGGGGCGTCGAGTTCGTATCCCTATGTGCTGGTGCGGCGGCCGGGGGACTCGCGGCACGTGTACGTCTCGCTCTGGGGAGCCTCCGCGGTGGCCGAGGTCGATGTCCAGATGGACATGCCCACCCGCTACTTCGTCGTCGGCAAGAACCCCACGGAGATGGTCTTCAGCCGCGACGGGGCGCGCCTCTGGGTGACCGCCACGGACGAGGACGCCGTCTCCGAGATCGACCTCGCCTCCCCGATGGGCGGCGTGCGCATGCGCTACCTGGGTGGGTCTGACACCGCGCCGCGGGGCATCTCGCCGACAGCGATCGCGCTTGGCGCCGACGACCGGCTCTACGTCACCGCCAAGGACGACAACTCCGTCGATGTGTTTGATTCCACTACGTTTGCGCGGGTGGGGCGCATGCCGACGGAGTGGCAGCCCACGGACGTTGACCTGGCGCCAGACGGGCGGGTGCTGGTCATCACCGGCCGCGGCTTCGGCAAGGGGCCCAACCGCACTCCCGGAACCACGGACATTACCGACACCGTCGTGGGCTCCGTGGCCCGCTACGACGCGAGCGCCGCGGCCCTCACCCGCGGCACCAGCACGGTGGAATTCAACAACCACGCGATGCAGTTGTTCAATGACGTGCAGTGTCCCGACGGGGCGCCCTTCGACTTCCCGGTGCCGCGCATCGGGAGCGGTGCGGCCTCCATTCGCATCCGGCACGTCATCCTCGTTATCCGAGAAAACAAGACCTACGACGCGCTTCTCGGCGACTACCCAGGGCCTGCGGGCGACCCGGCGGACGGCGATCCTGCACTCACCATTGTTCCGGGTGCGCGAATGGCGGCGGTGTTTCCCAACCTACGTGCGCTGGTGCGGCGCTTCGCCAGCCTGGACAACTATTACATCCCGAGTGAACTCTCCAATCAGGGCCACTCCTGGACCACCGCCGGCCGCGGCAGCGACTTCCTCGAACGCACCTGGATGCTCCACGACGGCCGCTCCACCCGCGGATCGACTCCCCTCATCGGCACTGCTCCCATCGGCATTCCCGCGGAGGGCGACATCTTCACTGCGATGCGACTCGCCAACGTGCGCGCGCTCAACTGGGGAGAGATCATCGGCACTGCCAACGCCTCGCAACGTGCCATGGGTCGCTACCCTGGCAACTTCTTCAACAATGACATCCTCGATACCGTGAAGGCCCGCGCCTTCGTAGACTCCGTGCTCGGATCCAACCTCTACGGCAGCAACCCCTTCGGCGACTGCGATCTCCCTGCGTTTACGTACATCCTGCTCCCCAATGATCACACCCAGGGGGGCGCCGGTGGGCGGCCCACGCCGGTCTCCCACTATCAAGACAACGACGAGGCCACCGGGCTTCTCATTGACGCTGTGTCCCACTCCACCGCGTGGCCCGAGACCCTCATTGCCGTCATCGAAGACGACCCCGCGCAGGGCGGCGACCACGTTGACAACCACCGCACCGTCGCGCTGCTCGCCTCCCCGTGGGTGCGCCGCGGGGGCGTTAGCCATGTGCTCTATGACACCAGTTCGCTGCACCACACGATCGAGTTGATTCTCGGGGTGCGCCCGCACAACGCCGTGGTCGCAGCGTCTGCTCCGATGTATGACGCTTTCACAAACACCCCTGATTTCACACCGTTTACGTATCAACCACGAGTGGAATGCGAGACGCGCAACCCCAGCAGCGGGCGCTGGGCCGAGCTCACCTCCGGGATGGACCTCTCTCAGCCCGATCACGCTCCAGGGCTCGATCGGCTGGTCTGGCAGATGTTGCATGACGGGCAGCCGCCGCCGTGGGCGTCCTCCAATGAGGAAGAAGACGACGATGATGACTGATGGAGGGCTCCGATGAGCACATTGGGCGAGGCGCCGGGCTCCCTGCTCGCAGCCGACGGGTCGGTCGCCGCATTCGGGCGCTACCGCGGAGTCGTCGCAGACGTATCCACCGCTCACTGGGATCGCGGTCCGCGATGGCCTCGGCGGCTGCAGCGAAAGTCATGGATCTACGCGGGCGTCTTCCATGAAGACTTCATGGCCGGGTATGCCGTGGCAGACGCGGGCTACCTCGGGACGGCGTTTCTCTATGTGTACGATCGGGCGCGCCGCATGCTCGTCGAGGAGTCCCTGGAGTTGCCATTCGCGTTTCGTGAGGGCTTCCGACCGTCCATGCAGAGCGCGTGGGCGCTGGGGCTCGGCGGCAAGCAGTGGCGTATCGACCCGGATGGCGACGGCATTCGCTTCCGGTATGAGGGAAAGCGGTTGTCGTTTGATCTGCGCGTCCCGTCCCTAGAAGGGGGAATGAGTACGATCGCGCCGAGCCTGCACCGGCCCTTCAATCACACCTTCAAGCGATTGAGCCTTTCCGCTACGGTGAGCGTGCGCCTCGACGACCAGCGCTTCGAGCCCGCGCTCCCGCACGGCGCAGCGGTGGACTTCACCCTCGGCTATCCCCCACGCGACACCCGCTGGAACTGGGCCTGCCTCCACGGAACCACAGACGACGGCCGAGCGTTTGGTCTCAACCTGGTGGCGTACTTCAATGGCGATCTCGAGAACGCGCTCTGGCTCGGAGAAGCGCTCATTCCGCTGGAGCGCGCGGAATTCACCCTCGGTCGCCCGGCGGATCAGGGCATCTGGACGATCCGGGTCGCGGACATCGACCTTACGCTGAGCTTCACCCCCGAAGGCGCCCGGCAGGACCGCAAGAACCTCGGTCTCTTGCAGCACGACTTCATTCAACCCTTCGGCCGCTTCGAGGGTTCATTCCGCGACGCGGGCAAGTCCGTTCGGGTGACGGGCTACGGCGTCGTCGAAGACCACACCTCTCGCTGGTAGCTCTGTCGTCGCCGCCGCGTTGCGCGGGTACGAAGTCTAATCAGGGATCCGGGATTCGCGTCGGAAACACATGATTTCCATGTGAATCTACCGTCACGTCGAGCCCCCACCCCCGGCCCCGCCCCCACGGAGCCTCCAGGTCCGCCGCAGTCGAAGGACGAAGGCACGTCGAGCCCCCACCCCCGGCCCC
>CANJUR010000109.1 GCA_947477565.1 Deltaproteobacteria bacterium | reverse complement strand
CCCCAGCGAAAGCCCGCAGCGGGCTCCATCCCGGGTCCCACGGGGCAGCGCTTCTCCATCGGGACATCGTAGGAGCCCGGGTCTGCCCCGGGCTTCCACACCGTGCCGTGTGCTTCAGCACGCGGCACGGCGGGCCGAGGCGGCGTACTCCGAACCTCAGTCCACCGCCTGGGATTCGGAGTAGGCGGTGGCGTCACCTGGAGCGGTTCTTACCTGCTTCGGAGACGCCCTCAGCGCAGCGCGTCTCACCGGTGCGAAGGGACGGGTGCGACCACCCATGCCGAGCCCGTGCGCCTCACCGTGGTCGGGCGCTCCCCTCCGGTGAGATACGCACTGGGAGGGCCTGGTCGGTCGCTCCGGGTGAGCGTGCTGGGGGTTGACCGGGGACCGAGCGGAACCCGATCTAAGGCTCGACGAAGAGGTCGCTCGCGTCGGCGACGGTGAGCGCGCGGTCGGCCCAGCGCTCGATCTCCGCGGTCTCGGTCGCTGCGAGAATGCGCGCCTCGTTGGCGGCGGTGACCACCACGCCGCGTAACCGAAGCACTCGCAGCAGCAACCCGGCCTCGCCCGCGACCTTACCGAGAGCTTTACCGTTCGCGGTGATCTCGGCCACCCAGCGTTCGAGAGCGGGGTTCTTCGGCAACTGGTCGATGTCGATCATGACGGCGCTCCTCAGCTTATGGACGATGGTCGGGTGCAGAACCGACAAGATTCTCCAGCGGGTTTGAACTCGCAACGCGGCATCCGCGATGTCTTCGGCCCGCTCAAAAGCCGGCTGCGCGAGCGCCAGCGCGCGACGGCCGACGACGCCGTGATCACCACCAGCTCGCCCCGCGGACCATGGCGATCAGCCATCGCCGCCATCGCCATCGGCCAGCGACGCGCCCTGGCCTCATCGGGCCGACGCTGCACCTCGACCAGCACCCACTGCGACGTCTCCGGGTCGCGCAACACCAGATCCGGCGACACCTCGATGGGGACGATCACGCGCAGGGCGGAGTCCTCGACGGTGAGCATCGGCGGGCACGGCGGGTGGCCCGTCAGCACCAGGAGCGTACTCAGCCGCGACGGATCATCGCGCAGCCAGAGAAGCACCGACTCGTGGACGGTGGAGGTCGTCATCGAGGGCCGACTGAGCAGACCCTGGGCCACGCGAAATCGACGAGAAAAAAGGGTACGCGGGGGCGGAGGAGTGGCGGCGGGGTGGCGGCGGGGACGTCTGGTTCAACCGTCAGCCCCTCCCCTGCAGCGACCGACCACGCTCACGCTTCCCCATGGCGGCGCTTCATCACTCCTCCCATCACCGACTCCAAAACACAGTGCGCGCGGGTCAGGTTCCGGCGAGCGCGCCGCGGATGGTCTCGAGCAGCTGTTGGCGATGGAAGAGTTCGGTCACGTAGTCGATGCGATCGGTCTCGAGCACCAGCGTGGGCGAGCGGTCGTAGCGCGCGAACCATTGCTCGTAGAGGTCGTGCAGCGCGCGGAGGTACGGCGTCGGGATCGCCTGCTCGTAGGCCCTCCCGCGAATCTGGATGCGCTTGCGGAGGGTCTTCACCTCGCAGCGCAGATAGATCATGAGGTCGGGTGGTCGGAGTTCGCTGCGCAGCGAGGTGTAGAGGTCGGAGTACGTGGCCCAGTCGCGGTCGTTGATGTGCCCCTGCTGGTGGAGGTACTGCGCGAAGACCTCGGCGTCCTCGTCGAGGGTGCGGTCTTGCACAACGCCGCGCCCGGAGGCCTCGAGTTCCCGATGGATCTTGAAGCGCTTCACCAGGAAGAAAAGCTGGCTGTTGAAGGCCCAGCGCGGCATGTCGCCGTAGAAGTCCGCGAGGTAGGGGTTTTCGTCGTGCGGTTCGAAGAAGGGGGTGAGTTCGAACTGCTGACAGAGCCATTTCACAAGGCTCGATTTGCCAGCGCCCATGTTGCCGGCCACGGCGATGTAGCGAGGAGGTGCCATCGGTAGGCCACAGCGTAGTGCGCCAACCCCCTCGGCCGACAGTTTCCTGCGCAGGCGAACGGGAGGCGACGTTTACAGGGCCAACCGCTGGGAGTTCGCTGGGGGACTCCGGGGGTGATTGGAGACCCGATACCCCCAACGGCTTCTTGTGCGTCCCGCCCTTCGGGGGACTCCACGTGCGCCGATGCGTCCTCTCGACCGTCGACGTCTCTCCTTCGACGGGATCAGTCGTCGTCGTCGTCTACCGCCACCTCGTCGAACTCCGTCGCCACTCCGATGGTGCCGTCGAGTTCGACCCGCCGCCGCCGCGACTGCGGAGCCTCCCGCCGAACCGCGCTCTCCGGCGCCGCCCCACCCTCTGCCGCCTCCATCATCATCATCCGCGGAACCGGCATCGCCGCGTGCGCCCGCGTCGGCACCGCGGGGGACACCGCCATCACCGGCGAGCTTCGCCGCGCCGTCGCGCGCTGCTGCCAGAGCCGCGCAAGCGAAGGCAGCACCGTGCCCCGCAGCGCCCGCATGAGCCCGTCAGGCATGGCGAGCGTGTCGTGGCCGTCGTCGTCGAGCGGCGCCCCAAGGTCGCGGGCGCGCTGCAGAAGCTCCAGCGCCTTGATCATCCCGAGTTCGCGCACTGCGGCCAGGTCGCCGATGTCGAAGCGTGAACCCAGCACCGCCGCCGCCCGCAGCGTCATCAGCTCGTCGGGGCCGAGCGCCCGTAGAACAGCCCCCCAGTTGGCCTCCTCCTCCGCCGTCACGGCCGCCGCACGCGAGAGGGCTACGGTCACGACGACCTCCACGGCACCGAGTTCGCGCGCCGTAGCGAAGAGCGCCTGCGCCTCGCCGGAGAGGGCGTCGTCGGAGAAGGCGAGCACCACGGGCATGCGCAACGAACCGGGCATCGAGAGCCAGCGGCGCAGCAGCGCGAGGGTGTCGTCGTCGGCGTGGTTGACCGTGTCGAAGAGCAGAGCGCACCCGGTAGGGGTCTTTGCCGCGAGGCGGTTGATGGCGCGGGCCAGCGACTCGGGCCGCACGCCGTCGCCCACGCGCATCATGCCAATGGAGTCGATGGCGTGCTCCTCGCCGATCCATTGCAGGGCGCGCGCGGCGGCCTCGCGGAGCGGCGCGAAAGGACGGCCGCCGGGCTCGCAGCGCACCCGCAGCGCAGCCCAGCCAGGCGGAATCGGCAGCACCATCGGAAGCTCACCCCGCACCAGCACCGGGTGCCCGTCGGTCAGCGCGCGCTGCATCGCATGTGCGTGGGAGGGGGTCATGGAGGGGTTCTTACCCCTCGCGGCGGAAGATGTACCGCGGAGTGATCATCACGCCGCTTTGGTTCTCCGTGGGCAGGCCCACGGTGAGGCGATCGCCCTCGACCTCGTACTGCACCGCCGGAGGAACATCCCTCGACCCGCTCGGGCACTGCGCCATCAGGCTCAGGGGCGAGGTCGCCTCCCCGGTGTACGTCCCGGTGAACTGCACCGGGATATCCTGTGAATAGCGTGCTCCGGTGGTGGCGACGATGTTGATGACGCTGGCGACGTCCACGCTCACGCGGCCTGGTTCGGTCCAGAGTTGGCCACGGCCGCGGAGGTTGGAGTTGTCGAGGCTGAGCACGCCCAGCGGCGTGCGGTCGGTGCTGACCCAGTACTCGATGGCAATGAGCGACCAGTGGCCCGCAGGAATCACCCCGCCCGCCAGCGCCGGTGCCACCCCGACGCGCAGCGGACTGGTGACCAGCGAGAGCGTCGTGGCCGCGCCGGGCGGAGCGCACTCGCCCGGGTGGTACGGCACATCCGTGGTCTCGCCGACGGGCTCGTCGCAGAAGCGCTCCGCGGGCGGCGGCGTGACGTACGCGAAGTTGAAACACATCTCGTCGGTGGTGCGAACACCGGAGGTCACCGTGCGGCTGGTCGTATTGTTGTAGCCGCACCGGGTGATCACCCGGTCGCCCGCGCGGAAGGTGACCGGAGTGTCGTAGAAAAGCTGGGAATCGAAGCGCCAGCCCTGCAGCGCGATGAGCGGCTCGACGCTGCCCGCAGCGCGCACGATGGTCTGCTCGAAGTCCGTTCCGAGGCCGTGCATGTGGGGCATGCCGGTGAGCAACCGACTGCCTGCGGTAAGGGTGCACGCGCTCTCCGCAACGCCTGTGCTGCGCGCCGGAATCGAGAAGCCCAACGGACCGATCGACACCATGCCCCACTCGGTGCCGCTCGGCGGGCCGTGGAATACCCGCACGCCGGTGCTGTCCACCACGTCCGGGAGGTGCCGACCGTTGTTGTAGTGAACCTGCATCACGTACCGCTCGCCCGGCGCCACGCGCAGCCCGCCTTCGGGAAACTGCAGCGCGTCCTGGCCCGGCGCCCAGGCGTACGCGTACTCGCTCCCCTCAGGCATGTTGTAGCAGGGGTACGGCTGGTTGGGCGCGTTGCGCCGCGGGTCGCGCAGCAGCACCACGTGATGCACCACCGAGGCCTGGTCAATGCGCACCTCGAAGCGGCGGATAAAACGCGCCTCGGTCACGGGCGCGTCAAAAACGAAGCACTGGTAGCGGTCGGTGACATCGGGGCCGACGGGGTAGCGGTCGGCCGTGAGGTCGAAATGAGGGAGGTCTGCGGGCGCCGTGACGGGCGAGCGAAACACCGCCGCGGAGGCGCGCAACCCGGTGCTCGCAGGGGCAGTCTGCGCGCCGCAGGTCGCCCACTGCACCAGGCTGTTGCGGACGTCATCGGTGGGCGGAGGCGTGCCCGCGGGAGGCATCCGAGCGGTGATCAGGTTGGCGGCGATGCGATCGACCGGGCGCATACCGACCACGCCAAGGAGGTTGGCTTCGTAGTCGAGCAGCGAGAGCGACGCGCCGTAGCTCGGAGTGACACCGTGGCAGGTGCCGCACTGGCGCTGCACGACGCCGCGCATCTGCGAGTCCCAGAGCGCGCGGTCGGGAACGCACGCACCGGGCGCAACGTCCGCGGCGACGGGCATACCGTCATCGGTAAGAGCGCGGTCGGAGAGGGCGACGCCGAGGTCCGTGCCGGCGTCCGCAGACGCAGCGGAATCGGCGTCGCAGCCCGCGAGCGCGACGCCCGCGAAGAGTCCCCAGCCGACGTATCCCAGGAGAGTGATCGAGCGCATCGGCGGCGGACATTACCCGAACGCCCGTCGCCGCGGACACCCTCAGACAGACCGCAGCGCGCACACGATCACGAACCGCGTACCCCCATCGCTGTCCATGGTGACCTTGCCGCGAAGCTGCCGACTGAGCGAGCGGATGAGCTGGAAGCCCAGCGTCGCCGACTTGCGCCCGTCATAGGCCGGTGGGGGCCCATCGCCGGAGTCGGAGACTGCGATGCGTACGTTGCCGAGTTCGTGCGTGATCTCGACGAGGACGTCACAGTCCGGGCCCGTTCGTCGGGGCGAACCCGCGGGCCCCCTGGGCAGGCCGTACTTGATCGCGTTGGTGATGACCTCGTTGAGGATCAGCCCGAGCGGCACGGCCTCGTCGATGTTTACGTCGAGCGGCGCACCCTGAACCTTCATCCGCACGTTGGGCGCGATCGCTCCACGGAGGTACTGCCCGAGCGTGGCGACGTACTGGGTAAGTTCGATGCGCGCGAGCGAGTCGTCGCCGTAGAGCTGCTCGTGAATCAACGCCATGGAGCGCACCCGATGCACGCTCTCGTGCAACTGGGCTCGCGCGTCCTCGGAGCTCACGCGCTCGCTCTGGAGCATCAAGAGGCTCGAGATGATCTGGAGGTTGTTCTTGACGCGGTGGTGGATCTCCTTGAGCAGCGTGGCCTTTTCGCGCAGCGAGCGGTCCATCGCTTTCTCTGCCGCAAGGCGGTCGGTGATGTCCGTGAGGCCCACCAGCACCTGCGGCTCGCCCGCCCCCTCGAAGGATACGAGGCTCACCTCGGCGTCAAACCGGCTGCCGTCGGCGCGGATGGCCTGCACCGAGCGCTGCTCCGCCATCCGAGCTTTGCTGGTCGTCAGCTCGAAGTCCCGCATCAGCTGGTCGTGCCGCTCGCGAACCGCAGCCGGGACGAGCGCCGCCACCGCAAGGCCCGGAAACTCCCCCTCGTCGTAGCCGAAGAGCGTCTGCGCGCGCTGGTTGGCCTGCACCACGCGCTGCTCGCGGTCCACGATCAGCGTCGCCTGCGGGGCGAACCGAAAGAGCTGCGCGAATCGCTCCTCGCTGCCCCGGAGCTGACGCGTGCGCTCCTCGACGCTGAACTGCAGCTCCCGCAGCGTGGTCGTGTCCTGGACGTGGGCGATTACCCACCCTGGAGTGCCGTCCTCGAGGCGCACCAACGCAATGGATGTGAGGGCGTCGATCACCTCGCCGGTCTTCGTACGAAACCGCTTCTCGATCTGGAAGCTGTCCCTGCGTCCGGCGAGGAGGTCGTTGCCCAGGGCGATCTCCTGCTCGCGGTCGCGCGCATCGCTGACCTGTCCCACCCGGAGTTGGCAGATCTCTGTCTGGTCGTAGCCGACCAGGGTGCAAAAAGCCTGGTTGGCGTGACGAATACGACCGAGGAGGTCGGACAACACCATGCCAATGGGCGCGCGCTGGAAGGCCGTCTCGAAGAGCGATCGGTCGCTCTCGCGAACCTTGAGGCTTGAGCGACGACGGTGCGCCGTCCAGACCAGTTCGGTGATGTATCGCGCGAGAGGCTGCGGGGCGGCGTCTTGCTGGATGCGCACGGGCACGTCGGCGGCGAAGCGCCCCTCCTCGAACGCCGCGAGAAGCTCCTCGGCGGTGAGCGTGTGCTCCGCAGTCCCATCGCCGACCCAAAACACATGACGCCCATCGTCGTCGGTAGGGTCAGCAGGAAGCGATGAGGACACTCGCAATACTCCGAGAGGCTTTGGCGGCGTGGCGCACCCACGACGGCGGTCAATGTTAGCGGATCTCTATCCAACTCAACGAGAACTGCGTGAGTCGAGGGACTCCGAGGCGCACGTAACGCACGCGAGTCGGGGGAAACATCGCACGCCAGGTGTCGAAGGGCTCTTCGCGACGCGCAAGTGGACGCCACGTGGTGCGGTCGTCGGAGCCGTCCACCACCAGCGGAACGGCCCAGTCACGGCAGCAATCGAGCCGGTTGACCACGCGAACCATGGTGATCTCACGGCGAGCGCCGAGGTCGAACTCGATCCACGGGGAGGGCTCGGCCACGGTCTGGAAGAAGATGTTGGGCAGGCCTTCGGAGGTCGTGTCGAACCCGCGACCGCCGGCCGCCCTGCGAAGCTGAGTGCTGCTGAGTCGCCACGCCGCGGTGCGCGCAAGTTCGGGGCGGAGCGCGAGGCGAAGCTCGCCGATGCCCACGACGGCGAAGCCCACGGTGAGCGCCAGCGTGGTCCAGCGCCAGCCGCGCTCGCGCCAGACGGAAAGCGCATCCTCGTCCAAGCCGGAGGTGGGCCAGAGCCAGCGGGCGAGGGTCTGCGGGATCGACACGGCCGCACTGATATCGCAAGCGCGGGGGCGACCGGAAGGGTCACTGCTGGAATGAGCGCTTGACGCACTCCCCTTCCAGCGGCTTTCTTCCGCCCGAAAGGCGCGGTTTCCCATTGGGCTGGTTCGTCTGGATCATCGAAAGCGCGCTGTGTCTGGTGGCGAGCTATGCCGCCGCCGTCGCCGTGTACCCCGACCGCTCGGTGCTCGACCGCTTCATCCTCGCGATGGTGGTGGACACGGGACTCATCCTCCTCGCGATCCACCTCTGCGGGTTCGTCGATCGGCTCTCCGCCGCGCCGCTCGCGCTGGTGGCCACGCTGCTCTGCACCACGGTGCTGCTCGCCGCGCGACGCGCGACGAAGCCCGGAGCGCTCGCGGAGTGCGTACGCAACGACCTGCGAGCCCCGGCGCGCCTCCTCGCGGACACCCTTCGCGAGCGCGAGGTGGCCATCGGCACGCTCGTCCCTGCGGCGCTGGCCGCCGGCACCTGCGCGGTGATGGTCTGGTACTACCGCTCCTGGACCTGGGACCCGGTCTGGTACCACGTCCCGAAGACCTCCCTGGTCATCCAGGAGCATTCGCTCCGCTGGCTCGAAATCCCCAACATCTGGACCCAGGGCAACCCCGCCAACCTCGAGCTTCTCGCAGTCTGGAACTGCATCTTCCCGCGCGACAACCGCTTCGACGACAGCGCGCAACTTCCGTTTCTCCTGCTTGGCGCCGCGGTGGTGGCCGCCTGGTGCCGCCGCGTGGGGGCCTCGCGCCCGCTCAGCGCCTCCCTCGGCGCCGTCTGGATCGCCCTTCCCCCGATCTTCCTCCAGGCCCACTCCACCCACGCCGACGTCGCCTGGAACAGCCTCTTCACCGCGGCCCTCTACGTCACCCTGGGCAAGCCCGAGCGCCGCGACCGCTGGGTGGGTTTCCTCTGCTGGGGCCTCTTCATCGGGATGAAGTACACCGGGCTCTTCCACATCGCCCTCTGGGGTCCGTGGCTGCTCGGCCGCGCCGTCGTCGAGGTGATGAATACACCACCGGGTAAGCGCTTGATGCGGGTGCTCGACGTCGCCGCCTCCGGGCTCTTCGCCATCGCCCTGGGGTGCTTCAAGTACCTCCAGAACTGGCGTCACGCGCACAACCCGATGTGGCCCTTCGACGTGAACATCCGGTCCCTCGGAGTGCACTTCCACGGCGAGAGCAACCCCGGCGTCGAGTACGGCTCCGGTCCCGACCACAGCCCCACCTTCTTCGGCGCGCCGCACGCCTTCGATGACCTGCTCACGTCGTGGTTCAACGACCACCCCTTCTTCACGCCGGACGTGCGCTCCGGGGGGTTCGGTCCGGTCTTCCGCTGGCTGCTGCTCTGGTGCGTCGTGGCGGTCGCGTTCGACATCCTCCGCGGACGCAACTGGCGCCGCGGGCTCCTCCCCCTGGCGCTCTTCATCGAGTGCCTCCAGGTGCCCGTCCCATACATGACCCGCTTCATCATCGCGGCCGCAAGCGCCGCGCTGGTATGCACCGCCATCGTGCTGAGCGAGGTCCGCTGGCGGCCCGCTCGCCTCGCCCTGTCCCTCGCCCTCGTGGGGCTCACCTGGCACGGGTACTCCGAAGGCTACCGCGGGTTCATCGTGCACCCGCGCTACCTCGAACGGGCGCGGCACCTCGACGCCGCAGGGCGCAACGCGCTGCAACTAGACACCTTCCTCTGGCCCACCCGCTGGGCCATGGAGCGCGAGCGCGAACTGCACGCCGGGGACGTCATCACCTACGACGAAGGCGTCCACTTCCTCAACGACCTCTTCAACCACGACTTCGGCCCGCGGGTGGAGTTCGTCTCCAACCGCCTCGCCCCCGAGGCCTACCTCGCCCGCGTCCGCGCCCTGCGCGCGAAGTGGGTCGGCGTCACCCGCGGAACCGCCGCCGAACAGGCCCTCATCGCGGCCGGCGCGGAGTTCCTTTTCCAGACCCCGGACTCCCCGATGGCGATGTACCGCCTGCCCGCGGCCGCTCTTCGTCCGTGACCGCGCCGCCCCGCTCCGCCCTGCTCCGCCCGCTCGCGCTCGGCCTCGTCGCCACCGCCGCCTCCCGCCTCGCCGCGGCCGCCCTTTTCCCCACCCTCCCCCACTGGGACGGATTCTTCTACCACCAGCACGCCGCCCGACTCGCCGCCGGCCTCGGATACGCCGACCTCGCCACCGGCCGCCCGACCGCATTTTACCCAATCGGGTATGCCTTTGCCCTCTCGCTCCCGCTTCGCCTCGGCCTCCCGGCCTTCGCCGCCGTCGTCGCCATCAACCTCATCGCCAGCCTCGCTGCCACCGCCGCCGTCGTCACTGTCGCCGCCCGCGCGCACGACCCACGGGCAACCCTCCGCGCCGCCCTCGCCGCCGCCCTCTACCCGGGCCTCGCGCTCTGGTCTTGCGCCGCCATGAGCGAGTCCCTCACCGCCGCGCTCCTCGTCGTCGCCCTCGCCCTCGCCACGCATGCCGCCCCGCGCGCCCGCCACACCCTCGCTGCGGGGGTCCTCCTGGGCCTCGCCACGCTCCTGCGCCCACCGTCGCTCCTTGTCCTGGGCGCCGTCGCCGCCGCTGCCCCGGTCGGCCGCCGCGCGCGCGCCGTCGCCCTTGCCGCGCTCGCCGCCGGGTGTGTTCTCGCGCCCTGGGCGGTGCGCAACACGCGCGCCCTCGACGCCCCCGCGCTCGTGAGCACCAACGCCGGATCCAACCTCCTCATCGGCACCCTCGACGACGCCCACGGCGCGTACCTCCGTCCCTCCCCCCGGTACGGCTGTCAGAACCTCCACGGCGAGGTCGACCGCGACCGCTGCCTGCGCTCCGCCGCGCTCCGTCGCATCGCCGCCGCCCCACTCCGATGGATCGCGCTAGGCGGCGCCAAACTCGCCGTCACCTTCGCCTGGGAGCACGACCCGGCCAGCTATGTCCGCGACGCGAACACCCCACTCCGCACCGACCGTCGCGCGCTGGGTCTCGCTGCGCTTTGCACGCTCGCCTGGTGGGCCCTGCTCGTCTTCGCCTGGCGCGGCCGACGCGCTGGCGACCCGACCACCCGCGCGGTAGGCGTCACCACCGCGGCGATCGCCCTCACGCATTTCATCTTCCTGGGCGCCGATCGCTACCACCTCGTTCTCGCGCCGACCCTCCTACTGCTCGCGACACGCTCGCCTTCGATAAGAGCTCCAGCATGAGCGCGCTCGCCTGGACGCTACTCGCGGTGCTGGTGCGCGTCGCGTGGCTCGCTGCGGTGCCGCCCGCCGTGGCCTGGGATGGAGTCATCTACGAGCGCACCGCGTGGCGCATCGCCCACGGGATGGGCTTCGTAGACACCTACAACAACGTCCCGCCGTTTCTCCCGACGGCCTTCTATCCGGTGGGGTACCCGGGGCTCCTGGCGCTCGCGCACGCGTTTCTCGGACCAGGCGCCTGGGTGGCCGGCGCGCTCAACGTGTTCGCCGCCGCGATCACCACCGCGGTGGTCTTTACCCTCGCGCGACGCGCTTTCGGTGCACCCGCCGCACACCTCTCCGCAGCCCTCTACGCGCTCTCGCCCGGGGCGGTGCTCTACACCTCCACCCTCATGACCGAGACCGTCTCCGCGGCTCTCCTCATCGGCGCCGTCGCCCTCGCGGAGCGCTACTCCCGCGATCGCTCGCCGCGCTTCGCCCTCGCGGCCGGCATCGTCTTCGGCGTCGCGGGCCTCGTGCGCCCGCAGTCGCTTCTGCTCGCCCCCGTGGTGGCCCTGCTGTCCTCGCCGTCGCCCCACTGGCGGGCGCGCGCGCGCACCGTCGCCCTCGTCGGCGTGGCGTGCTTCGCGGTGGTGCTCCCGTGGACCATCCGCAACTGCCGCGTGCTCGACGGCTGCGCGCTCGTCTCCGTCAATGGCGGCTCCAACCTCTTCATCGGAACAGACCCCGCCGCGCACGGCACCTACCGAGAGCTCCTCCGCGGCGAGGGATGCGGCCACGTCATGACCGAGGTCGCGAAGGACCGCTGCTACGGCGACATCGCCGCCCGACGCATCGTCGCGCACCCGCTCGCGTGGCTCGCGCTGATGCCCGCGAAGCTCCAGGCTCTGCTCGACTACGAGGTCGCGCCGGCCTCCTACCTCGTCGAGGCGGGTGCCCTCCCCGCCGCCACCGCGGCGCGCGCAGCCCTCTGGATGACCGCTTTCCATCGCCTCGTGTGTGCCCTCGCGCTGCTCGTGCTCGTCGTTCGCCGGGGCCCACTTCCCCGCCCCGCGGTGCTCTGCCTCGGCGCAGTCATCGCCTCGCTCGCCGTGCACGCCGTCTTCTTCGGCGGCGATCGCTACCACATGGTCTTCCTCCCGCTGCTCGCCGTGCTCGCAGGGGCGGTGCTCTCCCCGGCGCGACCGCCGTGAGCCCGGTCCTTCGCGAGCACCGCGCGGTCACCCTCGCGCTCGCCACCCTCGCGCTCACTGCGCGGCTCGCGTTCGGCCTCGCGGTACGCGTCCCGCCTGCCTGGGATGGCGTCCTCTATCAGCGCGGCGCAGTCGGCTTCGCCCGCGGCCTCGGCTACTCCTGCTTCCTCTTCGGACCGGCCGCCGATCCGTCTGTCCCGACGGCGTTTTACCCCGTGGGGTATCCCGCCTTCCTCGGCGCGCTCTACCGTCTCTTCGGTGTCTCCGCGCCCACCCTTGTAGTCAGCGGCGCGCTCCTCGGCGCGCTCAGCGTCGCCCTCGCCCACCGCCTCGCGCTGCGCTGCGGACCCACCCCGGCGGCCCACCTCGCCGCGCTGCTCTTCGCCCTCGCACCGGGCTCCGTGGTGTTCGCCACCACCCCGATGAGCGAGACCCTCTGGGGCACCCTGCTCCTCGCCGCCGTGCTGCTGCTCGCGCGCACCCCGTCGCCGCCCCGCGCCCGCGCGCTCGTCCTCGCAGGATCTCTACTCGCCGCGGCAGCGTACGTCCGCCCGCAGGCGCTCCTCCTCGCGCCGCTGCTGCCCGCGCTGCTCGCCGGAAGCCTCGCCGATCGCATCCGCCGCGCCGCCCTCGTCTCCGCGACGGTGGCCGCTCTCGTCGCCCCGTGGACCCTGCGCAACTGCCTCACCCTCGACGGCTGCGCGGTCATCAGCACCAACGGCGGGAGCAACCTCGCCATCGGCGCGGTGCCTCGGGCAACGGGCATGTACCTCACCCTCACCCACGCAGACGGCTGCGGCGGCGTGATCGGTGAGCGGGCGCGCGAGCGGTGCTGGCAGCGCGTGGCGGCGGAGAGCGTGAGCGCGAACCCACTGCGCTGGCTGCGCCTGGCGTGGCCGAAGCTCTATTTCACCTACGCCAACGAGACCTTCCCCGCGGACTACCTCCGCGAGGCCCGCCCGGACCTCATCGCCCCCCAACTCCACCAGCGCCTTCGCGACTGGATGACCTGGACCTGGTGGCCGTTCTGGGTCGTCGCGCTCCTCGGGTGCGTCCCGGTGCCCCGTCGCCCGCCGCTGCCGACCGCGGCCGTCCTCGCGCTCGCCACCGTGGCGACGACCACCCTCACGCACCTCGTCGTGTTCGGCGGCGACCGCTATCACCTGCCGCTCGTGGGCTTCTTCACGGCCCTCTCCGCCGCCGCGTTTCGCGCCCTCCGGAGACCGCGGTGAGCACCCCCGCCGCGCCCACCGAAGCGGGTCACCCGCAACTCGACGGACTACGCGCCATCGCGGTGTTTCTAGTGTTGTGTACGCACCTGCTGCCGTCGCAAGCGTGGGTGCGTCGCATCGGGCCGGGCGGCCTCGGCGTGGTGCTGTTCTTCGTCCTTAGCGGCTTCCTCATCACGGGCATCCTGCTGCGCCTTCGCGACGCCGTAGCGGACGGCCGCGTCCCCATCCGGCGCGCCCTCGGCCGCTTTTACATCCGCCGCGCGCTACGCATCCTGCCGCTCTATTACGCGGTGCTAGGCGTGGCCGCGCTCTTCGACGTCCCGCCGGTGCGCGCCACCTGGCCCTGGCACGCCTTCTACGTCTCCAACCTCTACTTCGCCCTCCGCGGCTCCTGGAACGGCGTCGTCACCCCGCTCTGGAGTCTCAGCATCGAGGAGCAGTTCTATCTCCTGTGGCCCATCGCGGTGCTCTGGCTCCCGCCGCGCGCATTTCGCCTCGCGCTGCCCGCCCTCATCGCCCTCGGACCTCTCTCCCGCGTCACCTACCTCCTCGCCGGAATCGACCCCTTCGCCCTCGGACTCCTCCCCTTCGGCTGCGCCGACACGCTGCTTCTCGGCGCGCTCCTCGCGCTCTGCTGGCACGAACCCGCGCGCTTTGACCGCCTGCGCCGGGGAGTGCGCATCTTCGCCGGCCTCGTCGCGCTCCCCGCGGTGGTGCTCCATCTCGCGCTCGGCCCGGTGCCCGTCACGTCCCCGTGGTTCGTGCTCGCGTCTGCGCTGCATCTCGCGCTCACAGGAACAGTCTTCTTCGCCGTCATCGACGACGCCGCGCGCGGCCTCGGCGGCCCCCTCGGGCGTCTCCTCGCGTCCCGCCCGATGCGCTTCGTCGGGCAGATCAGCTACGGCATCTACCTCTTGCATACGTTTGTGCAGGGCGCCGCGCGCGGCCTCGGGGAGCCCTTCCGATCGCTCTACAGACACGAGACGGCCTGGTTTCCCATCGCATGCGCAACGGTGGTGCTCGTCGCCAGCGCGAGCTTCGCGCTCTTCGAGAAGCCCATCAACGGGCTGAAGCGCCGCTTCCCGTACGTCGGCTGAGAGAGCCGTCGCGCGATCACGCGAGGCCACCGCACACAGAACAGAGCGGCGTAGTCAGCGACCACTCCTTCAGTCAGCCACCACAGCGAACTGCCCGTGATCCGAGCAAACCAACCGCATCTCCCGAAGAATGCCTCTTGAATCGCCATGCTTCACCCTCCCGCGACCCGCGGATGATGGAGCTGCATCGGGCGGTTCAGCGCACGCTCGGACGATCTCCCACGACAGGCACGATCGACACCGCGACGCTGCCACGATGTGACCGGAAGGTCGTCCTGGCGCTCTCCTGGCAATCGCCAGAAGTCCGCTGACTTTTCTGGAGATCCGGCAGATCGCACCGCCGATGTCGGTGCACGTGGTTGAAAAGTTCTCCCTGTGCGCGAGGCCCGCATAGAGTCATTTCACACCGCGGACGGGCGATATCAGGGGTGAGTGCCGGTCGTGTGACGTCTCCGTATTGGGATGCGTTCGCACGCCCGTTTCCTCACTCCATCGACCCTTTGCTCCGCGCCTGGGACGCATGACCTCGATCGACCTTCTGATCCATCGCGCTCCGACCCGATCCTCCCGCTCTGAGGGTCGCGGCTCTGTCGCCGCCGAGACCGCCCCCGTCGCCGAGGGAGCGCACCTGCTCGACCTCGACCTCGCCGGGCAACGCTGCACCCTCGCGCTCGACGCCGAGAACGCCGCCTACCTCCTGCGCGACGTCGCCGCCGCTCTCGTCCCTGTGCTCGAGGGCCGCGCCACCAAGGCGCAGGTCGTCGCCCACGACACCCCATGGGAGCTTTGCTTCGTCCCAGGCGACGGCGTCCTCCTGGTGAGCGTCTTTCGCGGCGGCCCGGTGCCCGAAGTGCGCGTGCTCGACCGCCCGGTGGCCCTCGGGGAATTTCTCGCCGCGCTGCGCCGCGCCGCCGACGCCCTGCCCCGCCCCGCGGAAGGCCTCGACGCCCTCCTCGACCGCCTCGAACTACAGGCCAGCCACGCCCTCGTGGCGCCCGTGCGAGGCCCTGCCACGATGCTCCAGTGGGCGAGCCGCCCCGGCGCCCTCGGCGACAACGCGCTCTCCGTAACCTTCCAGGCGCTCAGCCCTGGTGAGGCCTCCACTCGCCGCGAGAGCGCCCAGTCCGACCTCCACGCGCTGCTCTTCCAGGGGCGCGTGGGCATCAGCCTTCGTGGCCGCGGCGTCGAGCTGGCGCCGGGCTTCGTGGTGCTGCAGTTCGAGCGCCTCGTGGCCCTCTGTCGGCCGCTGCTCGAAGCCTGGGCTGCGCGTCGCCCGCTGCACCTCCGGATGCAGGTCGCCGACCTCTCCCTGGGCCTGCGCCTCTCCATCGACGAGCGCCTCGCGCTCACCCTCACCCGCAACGGCGGCGCCTCGGTCACGCTGCCTGCGCTCGCACCGGGGGCGTTCATCACGCCGATGCTCGACGGCGCGCTCGCCCTCGCCGCGGCCCTCTCGCGCTGTGACCGCAGCCTCGCGCGCAACCTCCGCCTCCGGGCGCTGCGCCACGAGGCCCGCGCCATCCGCCGCGCGCTGCGCAACCTCGGGCGCAACGACCGCCGCACCAACCCCGACCCGACGCTCTACCAGTCCGCGGAGCCCGCAGCGCCTCCGAGTTCGAGCGGCGCGCTCGACCTCCGGGATGCCACGCGGCTCCGATACACGGCCCGCTGGCGCGCGGAAATCGAAGGCCTCGACCTCACCGGAACCCTCCTCTGCGGCGACCGGCTCATCGTCCCTGGCGCGCGAGAGCTCCACGCCCTCGACCGGATGACCGGCACTGCTCTCTGGTCGGTTCCCGTCGCCCGCGCTTCGACCACGCTGGCGGGCGACGCGCTGCTCCGGCAGAGCCCCCGCGGCGAGATCGAGCTACGCGCCTCGTCGAGCGGCGAGGTGCTCTGGAGCACGCGCATCACCCCCCGGGTCGGCACCCTCTGCTTGCCGCACGCGGTGACGGCCCCGGGCCTTCCGCGCCTGGTCGTCCTCGCGGAGGGCGAGCGCCGCCTCGTGGCCCTCGACCTGCGCACCGGCGAGCCCCGCTGGAGCTTCACCTCCCGCCACGCCGGCGTCTTCCGGATGCGCCGCGCGGGTCGATTGCTCATCGTGGTGTCCGGTGACGCCACCATCACGGCGCTCGACCTCGCGAGCGGCGAGGTGGTCTGGCGCTTCGGCGATCGGGTGCCGTTTCACACGACGCCGCTGCTGCACCGCGACCAGCTCTTCGCCGTCGCAGGCGAGGCCACCCGCGGCGCCGCGCGGCTCTACGCGCTCGACGCATACGCCGGCGAGCACCTCTGGTCGTGCGCCATCGACGCGACCGTCTGCGCGCCCGCGTGTGTGACGAAGGACACCGTCGCGGTGCCGGTCGCGACGCGCGACGGCGTGAAGCTCGAGGGCCGCTCCGTTGCCGATGGAGTGGTGCGTTGGCAGAGCACCCTCAGCGCCGTCGCGGCGTCCAACGCCCGCCCCGCGGTGACGGCCTTCGACGACCTCTTCGTGGCCAACCTCCCGACCGGCCGCGTGCTCGCGGTGGACGCAAGCGACGGATCCACCCGCTGGTCGCGCACGCTGCGCGCGCCGCTCGGCGACGACCTCCCGCGACGCCTCGACCCGCAGCTACGAGCGGGCGCTCTCTTCGTACCGCAGAGCGCGCTGGCGGTTCTGCGACCACGGGACGGCGCGCTGCTAGCAGAGATCGACGCGTGCGACCTCGTGCCCGACCTGGTGCGCGTGGACGAGCAGTGCGCGATCTACGTCGCGGAGGAGAGCGGTCACATCGGGTGCTATGAACCCGGCGCGCGGCTGCGGGTGATCCGCGCGGTCTGACAGGACGCCGGTGCCGCGTGACCGTCGAGCGCATCAGCAGCTACGACAACGAAAAGTCCTCCATCAGCGACGTTCGCGTCGTGATCGACCCCGCGGCGATGACAAGCCACCGCGTCGTCGGTCGCGCGCTTTCGGTGGGCACTGAGGTTCGGAGTACGTCGCCTCGGCCCGCTGTGCCGCGTGCTGAAGCACACGGCACGGTGTGGAAGCCCGGGGCAGACCCGGGCTCCTACGATGTCCGGCGTACAGCATAAGCCGGGGCACTCCGGTGCGTTTGTTCAGCGTGGAGATGCCGCTTCGTACGACAGCCGCAGACCGTTCATGTCGGTCGGCCAGGGGGGGGTGCAAGCGGCTGGCGGACTGGGGTTGGTCGCGTCTCGCGCCTGCACCCGCAGGCTAACGAATGCAGGCGCCCCTGACGGGGCTTTCGAAAGGACGTCGACTCGCCCGCGGAGTTGAATT
>CANJUR010000108.1 GCA_947477565.1 Deltaproteobacteria bacterium | reverse complement strand
TCGCGCGCGGCGCGGAAGGGCCGTCGCGCACTCCGCTGGGTCGCTCGACACGTCGCCGACACCGGTCGCGGAGGCGTCGGCTTCGGGGTCTACACGTGTAGACCTCCGGATGGACCCACGCTGAACCCCGGCCATGCAGCCTGCGTGGGCAGTCAAAACCCGGCCATCTGTCAGGCGACAGTGGCACGGCGACGACCGCGCGGCGCGGCAACCTTGACAGCTGCCCCGCCCGCAGACCCACTCGCCACCTCTATGAGCCTACTGCGTCCTTCCCGGCGGTCTTTGTTTGCATCGCTCCAGGCATCCCTCGTTCTCGGAGCCTGCACGGGCAGCCCGGGTCCGGCATCCACCCCTTCCCCGACCGACGCCGCGACCGACGCCGTGATCGACGCCGTGACCGACGCCGTGACCGACGCCGGGACCGACGCGGTGGAGACGGTGGCGGTGACCTTTCGGGTGATCGACGCCGCCACGCGCCGCGGGGTTGCGGGCACGCTCGACCCGGGTAACGGAGAGCCTGAGCAGTCCCTCGCCGACGGAGAGGTCACCGTGCAGCTCGCCGCGCAACAGCCCTTCGAGGTTGTGGTGCAGGCCGCGGGCTACGCGCCGTTGCACCTCCACGGCCGCACGGCGAGCGGAGACTTCACCCTCGTGTCCTTTGCGGCGTCGCGCGCCTTGACGCGCGCGGTCCTGGGCGCTCTGGGAATCACCGACGATGGTACCCGCGGCCTCGTGGTGGCGGGCCTCGACACCCCTTCGTTGCGCGCGGCGGTGGGGGCCGGTGCGTCGGTCGACGGCGACCGCGGACCGGCGTTCATCTTCGACGCCACGGGTATGCCGCGCCTCGGGGACACCCTCGTCGCGGGCGGGGCCAGCTTCGTGAGCGTTTCAGGCGTGGCACCCGGCCAGGCGACGGTTCGGGCCACGGCGCCCACCGGCCAGCGCTGTGCGTTGCGCGAGGGCGGTGGCTCGACGGCCACGGTCACGGTGCAGGCCGGCGCCGTCCACGTGGTGAGCTTCACCTGCGCCGCGATGCCGTGATGCACGGCCCGTGAGCTCTCCAGCGGCTACGCCGGAAGCCATCGACGATCCACCGGTGGACCTTGCAAGCACTCGGGCGAGTGCTGCGCGGCAAGGGGCCGGAGCCTCGCGGCTCGGGGTCGAGGTGGCTGGCGATGTCCATGGCATGCAGCGAGCGGAAGACGAGCGACGAGGGCATGCGTTGCCGCTCGAAGGCGCGGAAGTGCGAAACGAGGAAGTCCTCACGGAATTGGCTGGCTTCGTCGCAGGAATCGTCGAGTCCGTGCACCCTCGGGCGTCGGGACATCGTGACCTCCGCACGTAAGCGTAGGACGAGACCAGGGGAGCCCGAAAGACGCCCTTCGCCGAGGGGTTACCTTGAAACGTCTTCGTTCGGTGGGTGGCACGGTCGGAATCTTGAGGTGCACGTACACGGAGACCGTGATCACGCGAGCTGTGGTAGCCCGGGTCTCGTCAGGTAGGCTACCCTTCGGGGATGTCAGGCGACGTTGTACGCGCTCTCGACTCGCAGTTTCCCAACCTCGATCCGGCGGTCGTCGATGGGTACCGCAACGCGCCTGAGCGAATGGTCGCGGAGATTCTTGGCGGCGAGCTGTCGTTGATGCCCCGGCCGCGCCTGCGCCACGCCCGCTCCGCGTCGCGGCTCGGTAACCGACTCGCGGGCTTCGATGACCCTCGGGAGGGAGATCCCGGCGGGTGGTTGATCCTCGATGAGCCAGAGCTGCACCTCGGAGACCTCCCCGACATCGTGGTGCCCGACCTCGCGGGGTGGCGCATAGAACGGGTGCCCGCGACTTTCATGGACGCCGCCGCCGCCACCCTCGCACCCGATTGGTTGTGCGAAGTGCTCTCGCCGTCGACCGAAAAGATCGATCGCGGCCGCAAGCTCGACATCTACCATCGCGAGGGAGTCGCCCATGTGTGGTTCGTGTCGCCGGTGCAGCGGTTGATGGAGGTGTTCCGCAGAGCCGACATCGGGTGGTTGCTTCTGGTGGTACATCAGGGCGACGCCGTCGTGCGCGCAGAGCCATTCGAAGCGGTACCGCTAGACCTCGCGGGATTGTGGACGCCGTAGCGGCAGTGCGCTTGAGCCTCCCCCGGTTTGGTGGACACCCCTGATGACCTGAGAATGGTCGAGGAGTGATCCATGGAAAAGTAGAACAAGAGTCGCAAGAAGGCCCGGCCGAGACGGTCCTTCACCCCGCAGTACAAGGACGAGGCCGTGCGCCTCTGCCGGGTCGGCGACCGCACGGTCACGCAGGTCGCCGCGGACCTCGACCTGACCGAGACGGCCCTGCGCGCGTGGGTCCAGCTCGCCGCGCGCGCCGCGGCGCCCCCCGCTGCCGGAGCCCTCACGAGCGAGGAGCGCGAGGAGCTGCTCCGGCTGCGACGCGACAACAAGCGCTTGCAGATGGAGCGCGACATCTTGAAAAGAGCGACAGCCTTCTTCGCCAGGGAGAGCGCGTGACGTTCGCGTTCATCCTGGCCCAGAAGGCCGCCTTCCCGATCGCGGTGCTCTGCGCGGTGCGCGGCGTCTCGCCCAGTGGCTTCTACGCCTGGCTCGCCCGGCCCCAGTCGGCCCGCGCCCGATCCGACGAGCGACTCACGGTGGAGATCGTCGCGGTGCACGCCCGCAGCCGGCGCACCTACGGCAGCCCGCGGGTGCTCGCGACGCTGCGCGCCAAGGGCGTGCGGGTGGGCAAGAAGCGCGTCGAACGGCTGATGCGGCAGCGGGGCGTCCGGGCCGAGCGCAAGCGGCCGTTCCGCACGACGACGGACTCGCGCCACGCCTCGCCCATCGCCCCCAAACCTCCTCGCGCGCGACTTCACCGCCGAGGCCCCCGACCGCGTCTGGGTGACGGACGTGACCGCGGTCCGAACGCGGGAGGGGTGGCTGTTCGTGGCGACGATGCTCGACCTGTTCGCGCGGCGCGTGGTGGGCTGGGCGACGAGCGCCGTCAACGACACTGAGCTGGCGCTCGCGGCGCTGGAAGGCGCGGTCCGCGTGCGTAAGCCGCCGCCGGGCCTGCTGCACCACTCCGACCGTGGGAGCCCGTACGCGAGCGCGCGATACCGCGCCGCGCTGGCGGGTCACCAGATGCGGGCGAGCATGAGCCGCAAGGGCGATTGCTGGGACAACGCGGTGGCGGAGAGCTTCTTCAGCACCTTGAAGGCCGAGCTCACCGAGCGCGTGGACTACGCCACCCGCGCCGAGGCCCGGGGAGCCATCGGCGAGTACACCGAGGGCTTCTACAACGTGGAGCGCTGATACTCGTTCAACGGATATGTCAACCCGGTCGAGTGCGAATTACGTTGCGGTCTTGGAGGCCGTACCCCATCAGGCAACCGTCCACGAAACCGGGGGACCCTCAGATATCGACGCCATCGCAGTGCCCGACGGCGGCTGACAGGAGCCGCTCGGGCGGCGCGCCGACGAACTTCCTCCCCGCACCTCTGGTACGGTCAAAGCCATGCACACTGCATGGTCGTTGGGTGTTCTCGGGCTGTTCGCCGTCCTCGCGGCCGGCTGTTCGACGGGCAGTTCGGTCGTGGGCGGTCCGTCTGACGCCGCGCCCGTCGACGTCACGGCCGATGTCTCCACCATGGACGCCGTCGACGCGCCCGCCCTGGACGCCGACGTGCCCTTCCGCTGCGCTGCCAACAGCGACTGCGTGGGCAACCCGGGTGGTCCCGCGTGCGACACGGCCACCGGCCGCTGCGTGGCGTGCACCGCCGCGAGCGACCTCTGCCCCGACGGCCGCTACTGCGACGGCGCGAGCAACACCTGCGTGCCCGGCTGCCGCGACGACGACGCCTGCGTCGCCATCTCGGGTGCCGATGGCGGCACCGCCGACGCTGCCCTGGGCGCGGGTCGCCGCTGCGATCGTGTGTCGCGCACCTGCGTCGCCTGCCTCGCCGACCCCGACTGCCCCGCCGGAACCCTCTGCGTCGGCAACCTCTGCGTCACCGGCTGCACCGCCGAGCGACCGTGCCCCGCCGGGCAGGCGTGCTGCTCCGGGGCGTGCGTCGATCCGCTCGCCAACATCGCCCACTGCGGCGGATGCGATCGGCGCTGCGCGGTGCCCAACGGGTCCCCCGTGTGCCTCAACGGCAACTGCACCGTCGGCGCCTGCGCGTCCCCGTTTGGCAACTGCGACGGCGACAACGCCAACGGCTGCGAGACCAACACCCTCACCGCGGTCGCCCACTGCGGTGCCTGCGGCGCGGCGTGCACGGTGCCCGCCAACGCGATCGCGACATGCACCGCGGGCGTGTGCGGGTTCACTTGCAACAGCGGGTTCGCCGACTGCGACGGCAACGCGGCCAACGGCTGTGAGGTCGACCTGCGCACCGACCTCATTCACTGCGGAGCGTGCGCCACCGTATGTAATCCCCCCAATGGAACACCCGCCTGCGTGATGGGCGCGTGCGCCGTGGCGGCCTGCGCCGCGGGCTTCGGCGACTGCGACGCCAACGCCACAAACGGCTGCGAGACCGACGTGCAGCGCAGCACAGGCAACTGCGGAACATGCGGTCGCGCCTGCGTCGAGCGGGCCAACGCCTTCCCGGGGTGCCTCGCGGGGGCCTGCGTGACGTCGTGCGTGATGGGCTTCCAGGACTGCAACGGCGTCGAGGCCGACGGCTGCGAGGCCGATATCCGCGTGAGCGCGACGAACTGCGGCGCCTGCGGCCGGGCGTGCAATCCGTCGAACGCGACGGGCGTGTGCGGGGCCGGGGCGTGCGGCATCGCGCGCTGCGACGACGGTTTCGCCGACTGCGACGGCAGCGCGGCCAACGGGTGCGAGGTCAACCTCCGGAGCGATCCGTCGCACTGCGCGGCCTGCGCGAGGGTGTGCATGGTGAGCGGCGGCACGCCGGCCTGCGTGGCGGGCGTGTGCGGCCTCGCCACCTGCGCCACCGGCCGCGGCAACTGCGACCGCATGGCGCTCAACGGCTGCGAGGTCGACCTGACGGGCGATCCGGCAAACTGTGGCGGATGCGGCAGTGCGTGCGACGTGGCCAATGCGACCGCGGCGTGCGTGGGCGGGCGCTGCGCGGTGGGCGTCTGCGCCGCGGGCTTCGGCGACTGCAACGCGAGCGCGGCAGACGGCTGCGAGACGAACCTCAACACCACCGTGGCGGCGTGCGGGGCGTGCGGCAGCGCATGCGTGCTGGCCAACGCGACGCCGGCGTGTCGCGCGGGGCGCTGCGCGGTGGGTCGTTGCGCCGACGGGTTCGCGGACTGCGACGGCGACCCGGCCAACGGGTGCGAGACCAACACGCAGACGAGCGTGACGGCGTGCGGGTCGTGCAACGCCGCGTGCGCGCTGGCCAACGCAACGCCGACCTGCGCGGGCGGGCGGTGCGCGGTGGCGAGTTGCGCGACGGGCTTCGCCGACTGCAACGGCGCGGCAGCGGACGGGTGCGAGGTCCAAACCACGACGGACGCGCGCAATTGCTCGGCGTGCGGGCTCGCGTGCTCGCTGCCCAACACCGCGGTGGCGGGCTGCGGCGCGAGCGCGTGCACCATCGTGGCGTGCGCGGCGGGATACGCGAGCTGCGACGGCGCGGCGAGCAACGGGTGCGAGGTGAACACCACCAACAACCCGAACCACTGCGGCGGCTGCGGCGTGCGGTGCGCGTCCGGGGTGTGCCGCGAGGGCGCGTGCCAGAGCTTCGGCGGCGGGTTCGAGGTGAGCGACCCGGGTTGCACGTCGTGCAACAACGGCAATGCGTTCACGGGGGCGTGCGGGTGCCCGGGCGGGTTTGCGACGACGTTCAACTGGCGGGTGATCAACGACTGCCGGGGGCAGGGCACGCAGACGGGCGCGGTGGCGACGCTCTGCGGGGCGTCGGCGCTCGGGGAGTTCGGCGGAGGGTTTCAGTCCGACGACGGCGTGCCCGGCGGGCTCGGGTGCCGTACGGCCAACCCATACACGGGCGGCTGCTCGTGCCCGGGGGGGTACACGCGCATCGGGTTTCGCGCGCTGGCCGACACGAGCCGCGGACTCATCGGGTCGAACCCGTCGCTGTGCATTTCGAGCAGCGGCGCGCGGCCCGGCTTCGGCGGCGCGTACCAGGTGGACGACGCGGTCAGCGGGGGCGTCGGGTGCCGCGCGGCCAACCCGGTGACGGGCGGATGCACGTGCCCGGCGGGGTACGGTACCAGCACGCTGCGGATGGAGGTCGACAGCAGCGCGGGGTTCATCGGGTCGCAGGTGGTGCTCTGCGTGCGGTGAGCGAGGGCGATCCTCCGCTCACATGACTTTCATCGGGCGCGCGATCGCGCTCTGGTGAAGTGCCTCCACCCTCCAGGCCGGCGACTAGCACTCGACGCCCTCCAGCCTCCGATGCGTCACCCGGTCGGCCAGAAAACCGTGCAAGTACGGTAGATTACAGAAAAGTAGCTGCGTGAACCCGTCACAACTCCTGCAACGCGGCACCCGATGGAGCCGCGTAAGACGCATGGCGGTTGCGATGCCGATCCGCGCAGAGAGGTCAGAGGCCGAGGCGGCGAAACTCCAGGGCAGAGGTGAAGTCAGGGTCGAGTTCGCCGTCTTGCGAGGTCATGCGTGCGACCTCGCCGTAGCACTCGACCAGCCAGAGGTACTGAATCTTCCGCACGCCTGGTCCGGCGGGAAACTGCTGCGTCAGCTCGATGCGCAGCCGAAGCGCGTCTCTGAAGGTCAGCTCTGGCAGCCGCACCGTCCCGCGCGCGTCCACAAGGAACGTGTACCGATCCCGGGACGCCACCGGAGTGCCCTCGACCTGCGCGTCGCGCGTGGTGGAGTCGGCCGTCCACGTGGCTCCCATCATCAAGGGAAACCGCAGCACCGGAACCCCAGGCTCGTAGGGGACCACGGTCATCGTGGACTCCTCCGGCGCAACCAGGCCGAGCAGCTCGACGCTCGTGTCGCCCGCACGATATACGCCGAGGTTGGGGCTGCGTGGGTCGATGCGCGAGGCGTACTGCGCCGTCGGGAAGCGCGACTGCCACCACTGGCCCGCGCTCGTCGAGAGCGAGAGCGTGACGGTGTCGCCGGTGCGGTCGGCGAAGTCCCAGGTGCGTGTCCCGTCGGTGTTGAGAATGCCGCGCGGCATGACACGCGCCAGAGTGCTGGGCGGATTGATGCGGTAGCGCACCTCGATGCCGGGGACGAAGACCACCTCGCTGCGCGCGATGACGCCGTCGAAGTTGCCGCGGCAGACCGCCACGGTGCCAGCGTCAGGCAACGGAACGTAGCCGCCCCCGTCGGCGGACGGATTGCCCTGAACTTCCGGACCCGAGGCGCAGCCAACAAGGCACGAACCCGCCGCGAAAAAGCGTGCGAGGGACCCTCCGAGGTGCTTCAAAATCGCCATGCCATCACCGCGTGCAGAGCGTGCGCCGGGGATGCGCTCACCCGTCGCAGCGCGTTGTCAAAGCCCGCCAACGGCACAAGGAAACCGTAGTCGAGGCGCATCACGAAGCCGTGCTCCTGTTCGTAGATCAGCCCGATGTCGGTCTCGACGCCGAGCGGGGCCTTGCCCGAAGGAGTGCTGTTGGGCTCCATCGCCACGCTCGCGATCACCGCGGCCTCGGCGGTGAGCATCGACCCGAGGCGGTAGCGCACCATCGGACGCACGTAGGCCGCGTCGGTGACCGTTCCGATGAGGCGACGCCACATAATGAGGTCTACGCGGTAGTTGGGGTGGAAGCGGAAGTTCTGGATGTTGATGTCGCGTGGAGTGCGCGTGAGGTCGAACTGCAGGCCGTCGAGGTCGCCAGGCTGGCCGCTCGATGCGGCGGTGCGCGCGCCGAAGCCGGGGCGGTCGTCGCCGGAGGCGAAGCCGAACTCCATCCGCGCGAAGAACCGGTCGCTGCCGCGATAGTCGGCGCGCAACACGCCGCCGTACTGCCGTCCGGTGACCGCGAGGTTGAGCATCGCCGCAGGGTCGAGCGACGCGTTGCCGATGCGGAAACCCACGAACGCAAACTCCCCCTCGAAGGAAAAACGCCCGATGTCGGTGCGCACCCACGCGTCGCCCACGAAGGCCGTGAGGTCGCGCACCAGCGCCGTGCGCGCGGAGGGAACATCGCCCGCGGTCACGTCGTAGGACTGCCAGCGGTAGCTCCCGATGAGGCCGAAATCGAGGTTGTTGCGCGATGCGCGCAAGCGGCGTTGGCGCGTGGCAGGGGAGTTGTACCGGGCGACGGAGAAGGCCACGGTGTGCACGTCGTCGCGAGGATCGAGGTCGAACGCAGGGCGGATGTCCGGGCGCACCGCGTCGGAAGCAGGGCCCGTCGCGCTGATCTCGTAGAGCGCCGTCCAGAGCAGGCCCGCGAGCGGGGTGGTGAACGCGATGCGGTCGCCCACGTCGCCGTAGTCGTCGTCGAGGCCGTTGCCGGCGTTGAGAAAGAAGCCGGTGCCCCAGTCGATGAGCGCGCCCATGCGGCCCACGGTGAGAACGCCGAAGGGCAACAACACCTGACCGTAGACCTGCCGCACGTCGATGGGCTGGTCGGGTCCGCGCTGCGTCACACTGCCACCCGCGAGGTCGCCGGTGGGGAGCGATCCGAGACGGAGGTTGTCGAGAACGTGCGCACGCGCGTGAACCGAGACGCCCCAGCCGACCTCGATGGATGCGTCCACGCGCAGGCGCATGTCCGCGTTGGTTTGCGTGTGCGACGCGCCGTTGTCTACGTACGGCGTCGGCCAGATGGACGGCAACGTGGGCGTCGGTCCGCGGCCGAGGTCCCAGTTGTAGCCGAGGTCGGCGCGCGTCCGGAGGAAGCCCGTGAGCCGCACCCGCTGGTCGGGAGTGTCGGCGGTCGCGCGTACCGGCTCTGCGATGGGCGTCACCCCCGGCGCGTCGCGGTACGGCTCGTGGTCCGTCGCGCGATGCTCGTCGCCGGTCGGGTGCGGCTGCGCGGAGGCCAACCCGGGCGTGAGGATTTTCGCAGCGCAACATGCCAGGGCCAGCATTTTGTTGCGGTGCAACATCGGGCTCACCGCGCACCCCCGCCGGTGCCGTCGAGGAAGGCGAGCACCTCGCGGCGGGTAACCCCGGCGGCCTCGATCATCGGGAAGTGCCCCACCGCGGGGATCACCGAGAGGCGCGCGTCGGGGATCTCCCGAGCGAGGCGTTCGCCGTGGCGCAGGAGGGCGACGTGGTCCTCTGCGCCCCAGAGCAGGAGGAAGGGCTGGGTGACGGCGCGGTAGCGGGTCTGGAGTTGCAGGAAGCACTGCCCGCGGGCGGCGGCGAGGGCGGCGCGGGAGGTTCCGGGGCGATCGAAGGAGCGCTCGATGGCGTCTACGAGGTCTTGCGAGACGATGGAGGGGTCTTCGAAGGCCAGCGGGAAACGCTCGTCCGGACGCTCGTGATAGAAGCCCGAGAAGAGCATCTCCCCGACGCCCGGCAAGCGCGCCCAGCGAAAGAACGGGGGGATCTGCTCGTCGTAGATCCAGGCGCCGACGAGCACTACGCGGCGCACGCGATCGGGGTGGTCGAGGGCGAGCGCGAGGCTCACGGAGCTACCCCAGGAGTGGGCCACCACGTCCACCGGACCGGGTTGCCCGACGGCGTCGAGAACGTCGATGAGGTCCGCTGCGAGGGCGACCGGGGAGTAGTCGCCCTCGGTTCGCGACGACCAGCCGAAGCCCGGGAGGTCGATGTTGATGGTGCGGCGGCGCTCGCGCAGCGCGGGCTCCAACGGACGCCACACCTCGTGGTTGGAGGCGAAGCCGTGGACGAGGAGCACCGGGGTGGAGGGTCCGTCCACCGGGCCGCGGACCTCGGTGTAGATCGCGCGCCCGGAGCGGGTGTGGACGTAGCGTGCGTCAGGACCGAGGCGGGCCCCGAGGGACTCGCCGGGCTGCTGAAACGAGGCGCACGCGGGAAGAATTGCTGCAATGCAACAAACGAGGAGCGCGCGGGACGTCATCACAGGCTCAGCCGGCGGTATTCCGCGGCACGGGTGAACGCCTCGGCGGTCTCGTTGTCGGCGCTCGCAATGCGGGCCACGACGCCCCAGCATTCACTGAGAAACGTGTACGTGCGCTTCGTCCGGCGGATGATCGTGAGGGGGATGGTCTGGTCGAGGTCCGTGCGAACGCGCAGCGCGGGGTAGCGGCCGGCGGGTGTCCAGACCTCGCCGACGGCGTCCACGTGCGTCGTGTACGCAGTGATGCTCGTAAGGGGCGTGAGGTTGTAGAAGCCCGAGGCGGTGACGGACTGGGTCCAGGTGTCGCCGACGCGCAGGGGGAAGCGCAGCACGACGACGGGCGGGGTCATCGTGAGGTTGGTGCTGTTGGCCGCCACGGAGACGGTGCCGAGAAGCTCAAGGGCGGTGGCGCTCGCGCGGTAGACGCCGAGGATGTTGTTGGTGCGGTCGAGCATCGCGGCGTAGGTCGCGTCGGGGTAGCGGCTGCTCCACCAGCGGCCTTCGGGGCGGATCACCTCGTCGAGCACGCGGCGGTCTTCGGGGCGTGCGGCGCTGTAGTTCCATCGTCGGACGCCGTCGATTACTGCCCCGGCGGTGTCCACCGGGGAGACCGTCGTGCCGTCGTCGTTGATGGCGTAGAGCACCGATGCGCCGACGAGGAAGTTGATCTCCGCGCGGGTGATGACGCCGTCGCGGTCGGCGACGCAGCGCGGGCCCACGTCCGCCGCGCGAGGCACGTCATCCGGGGGGATCGGGCCGGCGTCGTCGGCAGGCGCGACGCCGTCATCGGCGGGCACCACGGGTGCATCGTGCTGCACTGCAACATCCCGGACGCCAGAGTCGGTGGCGGGGGTGCGGGACTCCACGTCGCCCGTGGCGCAGCCGGAGAGACAGAAGGCCAGGCCGAGGGTGATTGCGTCGCGCATGGGGGTCGGTTCCTACTCTGTCGCGGCGGTGTTGTGCAGTGGGGCGTCGAGGGACTGAAGCGCACCAGGAACGTGCATCCGGTCGAACTGACCGACGAGCCTGGAGAGGTTGCCCGCTGCGATGACCGCATCGACGTCGAACCACCGCGGGTCTACGAGGTCCCCGAGGAGCCCGGCGTGGGCGAAGTCGATCGGGCCGGCGAGGTTGACCAGCGCGGCGACGTGCTCGGGGTGCAGCGCGGCGTAGAGGGTCGAGAGCGTTGCGCCCATGCAGTAGCTCAGGATGCCGACCTGGTCGGCGTCGGTGTTGCGCCGCACAAAACGCACCGCGCGGCCCAGTCGGTCGAGCACTTCGGGCAAGGCGAGGTGGCGGTCTTCGTCACGGGGGGGCCCCAGTCGAGGAGGTAGGTGTCGTGCCCGGAGGCCACGAGCGCCTCGACGAAGCTCGACCCTGCGCGCAGGTCGAGCACTTGTTGATCATCGAAGGGACGAGCAGTGGAGGGCGTCGTGGTGCGGAGGGGGCGCGAGGGTGGCGGGCAGGTCGAGGAGCGCTTGCACAGCAACGCCGACTAGAGGGCGCCAGGGCCGACGAGGTCGAGGCTCTTGCGGGCCGCCTCGAACATGACCTTGCGCCACTCGATGGAGAGTTGCGCCGCGTAGGAGACGGTCGCCCGGGTGAGCTTTGCGCTCTCCTCGAACATCGTGCGGGCATGGGCCATCCCCTGCGCCTCGACGCGAGTGTACTCGTCCGTGACGGCCTGAACGCGCGCGATGTGGTCGCTGACGCCCTTGCGCCAGACGTCGACGCCGAAGGCAGCGAAGAGCGGGTTCATTGCAGCGAAAACGGCCGCGAAGGGGTTGCTCGGGGGAGAGGTCGGCGGGTCGCTCATGGGGGCTCCGGGTGCTGCGGCGGGGCGCGATGATATTGCGGCGCACAACAGCATCGACGTCTCAGTAGTTAGGCTCCAAGGTGGTCGATGTCAACGAGCGATGGTGCAGTGCACAATCATGGGTGCGGAGGCTTCTTCGCGGGGCTGGGCTTCTTCGCGGGGCTGGGCTTCTTCGCAGGGGTGGGCTTCTTCGCGGGGCTGGGCTTCTTCGCGGGGGCGGGCTTCTTCTTCGCGGCGCGGGCGTTCTCGTCCTGCTGGGCGGCGCGAACGGACTTCTCCAGCGCGTCGAGCTTGCGGCGCAGGTCTTCGAGACGGAGCGAGTCGACGCTCGGCGCCGGGGCGTCGGGCTCGGCGTCTTCCGGTGGCGAGGCGGCGAGCACCGAGGCGTAGGAGACCGGCGTGGGTCCGGCGTGGGAGTGTTGCGACGCAGCACGAAAGGGGAGGGCGCCGCCGACCAGGCGGGCGAAGGCGCTGCTCGCGGCGTAGGGCATCGCGAAGGGGGCGAAGGGTCCGAAGGACTGCATGCCGGTGCAGGTCTGCTGGTAGAAATCGAGCGCCATGCTCACGTAGCGGCCGAAGAACTCCGCGAGCGCGTCGTCGCTCATGCGCAGTAGCTGCGTGAGGATGGGGACGGACAAGAACTGCGCAGCCCCGCGACCCTCCAGGATCATCTGAGTAAGCGTAGTCTGCGTGAGGTCTTCGCCGGTCTGGGCGTCGATGATGCGCGCGTCGTGGCCCGCACGGATGGACTCGGCCAGCTCTTCGAGTGTGACGTAACTGCTCAGCGTGGTGTCGTAGAGACGACGGTTGCCGTACTTCTTGATGATCCTCGGGGTGGCGTGGTGCTTGTGCATGGTGGGCTTCACGGGGAAGTGGGTTGGCAGTGCTCCGACGGGCGATGGGGATGCAGGGCGATGATACCCAAAAGTCGCGCAGAGGGAGTGGTAGGTCTTGTGCGCTGCAGCAAGTGGGTGCCTTGACAGTCCGCGAAGCACTGTCCTAAGCAATCGGCGCCGCCCGAACGGGCACTGGACAGCGCCGGGCGTTTGTTGCAGTGCAACATGAGTTGCTGCGGTGCTCACAACCGGAGGACCACGATGATGGGTTGGGACAGTTGGAAGAAGGGCTTCGACGCCTGGGAGAACACCACTGCGAAGCACCTGGAGACGGTGCTGCGCTCGCCGCTGGTGCTCGGTCCGGGTGGGGCGCTTTTGACTGCGGTGATGCGCTCGAAGGCGTCCGTGGACGGTGCGTTGGACTCCTGGTGGTCGGCGTTGGGGCTGCCCACGCGGCGCGACCAGGAGAGGGCGCTGCACGCGCTCAACCAGATGCAGAGCCGGCTCATCGACCTCGAGGAGACCCTCGGCGAGATTCGCGCGCAGCAGCAGAAGTCGTCCCAGGGCTGAGCAGGGAGACCGTCGGATGGACATCACCCCGTACCTCGAGTTGAAGCCCGCGCCGCGGGCGGTGTTCGAACATCTGCCCACGCACGGGGCGCGCGCGCGCTTCATGGTTCCGACCCCTGACGGCGACTGGCGCTGCGTGACCTGGAACGGCTTCGCCCGGATGATCCGCGACCTCGGGTTGTGGCTCGCCTCGGTCGGGGTCGCGCCGGGTGACCGGGCGGTGGTCTTCGCGCCCAACCGGGTGGAGTGGGGCGCGGCGGCGCTGGCGATCCAGAGCGCCGGGGCGGTGATGGTTCCGCTCTACGGGGCGAGCACCGCGGCGCAGGCTGCGTACGTGATCGACCACTCGGACGCGAAGGTGCTCTTCGTGGACACGCCCGCGCTGCTCGCGCGCCTCTTCGAGGTGTGGGACGAGCTTCCCAGGTTGGAGCGCGTGGTGCTGCTCGACGACGGCCTCGACGCCGTTCGCGTGCTGGAGTCCACGCGGGCCAAAGGGGTGAAGGTCCCGGCGGCGCCGGCCGTGAGTGCGAAGGTGCTGGGTTGGGGCGAGGCGCGCGCCGCGGGTGTTGCGCTGCACAAAAATAACCCCGCGCGCTTCGACGCGATGCTCGACGCCATCGACCTCGATGCCGCCTCGGTGATGCTCTTCACCTCCGGGACGACGGGCAATCCGAAGGGGGTTCCGCTGTCGCATCGCAACGTCGGGGTCAACGGCCGCGACTGGCTACAGCTCAACGGTCCGCTCATCGACGACGGCGCGGTGGACGCACTTTGGCTGCCGATGAGCCACATCTTCGGCTTCGGCGAGCTTTGCCTCGGCAACACCCTCGGCTTCACGACCTACCTCGTCGACCCGGCGTCGGTGCTCGGGCGGCTGCCGGAGATTCGGCCCAGCGTGTTCATGAGCGTGCCGGCGTACTGGGAGAAGATCGCCCAGGCGGTGGCGGGCGAAGGCGATGTTGCGCTGCGACAAGAGCGGCTCGCGGCGGTGACCGGGGGGAGGCTGCGCTTCTGCCTGTCCGGCGGCGCGGGGCTCAAGCTGGAGGTGAAGGAGAGGCTGCACGCCTGCGGTCTGCTCATCATCGAGGGCTACGGGCTGACCGAGTGCTCGCCCACGCTGACCCTCAACCGGTCGGATGCGTTTCGCTTCGACTCCGTCGGCAAGGTGCTGCCGAGCGTGACGCTGCGGCTCGCCGAAGACGGGGAGATTCTCGCGAAGGGGGAGAGCGTGTTTCGGGGCTACCACAAGGACGAGGCCGCGACGCGCGAGGCCTTCGACGAGGAGGGATGGTTCAAGACCGGGGATGTCGGGCGCTTCACGGACGACGGGTTTCTCCAGATCGTCGATCGCAAGAAGGACATTCTGGTGACGTCGCAGGGGAAAAACGTTCCGCCGGCGAACATCGAGTTGCGCTTCGCGGACGACGCGCTGCTCGCGCACGTGGTGGTGTACGGCGACGGCAAGCGCTACCTGGTCGCGGGCGTGTGGCTCGATGCTCATGAACTGGCCGCGGCGCAGGCGTGCGGCGAGGACGTGACCGCGCGGGTGCAGCGGCGGGTCGATGCGGTCAACGGGCAGCTTGCGAACTACGAGACGATCAAACGCTGGGCGGTGATGGAGCCCGCGCTGACGGTGGACGCGGGGTGGCTCACGCCGTCGCTGAAGGTGCGGCGCAAGAAGGTGTACGAGGCCTTCCGCGCGGCGTTTGAGGGGCTCTACGACGAGGCGAAGGGATGACCGACGCGGGGAAGTCGGACAAGCGCTGGCGCAACCTGCTGGGGATCGTAAAGCGCCCGAAGCCAGTGGTGGGCGCGACCCCGGCGGACGTGGTGCACCGCGAGAACAAGTGGTCGCTCCTGCGGTATCGCGCGCGGCCCGCGGGGCTGGCCTTCGCGACGCCGGTGTTGCTGGTTCCGTCGCTGATCAATCGGCACTACGTGCTCGATCTGCAGCCCGGGCGAAGCATCGCGGAGACGCTCGTGGCGCGCGGGCACGACGTCTTCATCCTCGAGTGGGGTACGCCGGGGCCGGAGGATCGTTTCCTCTCCTTCGACACCATCACTGATCAGTACCTCGGGCGAGCCATTCGTGTTGCAGCGCAACATGGGGCGCGCGGCAAGGCTCACGTCCTGGGGTATTGCCTCGGCGGCACGCTGGCGGTGGTGCACGCCGCGGTGCGGCCGGAGCGCATCGCCTCGCTGACCGTGCTCGCGGCGCCGGTGGCGTTTCACGACGATGGGATGCTCTCGCTCTGGACGCGCTCGTCGCGCTTCGACCTTGGCGCGATGATCGACGCGACGGGCAACGTGCCGTGGCGGCTGATGCAGGGCGCCTTCCAGATGCTCCGGCCGACGCTGCCGCTCTCGAAGGCGGCGCAGGTGGTCGATCGGGCGTGGGACGATGAATTCCTGGACGGGTACTTCGCGCTGGAGGCTTGGGGCAGCGACAACGTGTCGTTTCCGGGCGAGGCGTACCGGCGCTACATCGAGGCGCTCTACCGGGCCGACGGGCTGATGCAGGAGACCTTCACGCTGTCCGGTGAGCCCGTGTTGCTGCGCAACATCAAGTGCCCGACGCTGGCGGTGACCTTTGCGCATGACAATATTGTTCCTGAGGAGAGCGCCGCGCCGCTCATCGAGCGCATCGGGTCGGTGGACAAAGAGCGCGTGCACCTGCCGGGAGGGCACGTGGGCGCGGTGATCTCGCGCAAGGCGCTGGCAACGCTCTGGCCGACGATCTCGGCGTGGTGGGCGGCGCACGACGCGGAGCCGGTGGAGGCGAAGGCCGTGGAGTTGAAGCCGGTGGTGGCGAAGTCGGTGGCGGGGCCGAAGGCGAAGGGCGCGAAGGCGCGCTAGACGTCGCGGGTCGCCTGCATCGCCGCGAGGATCGCCCGAAGCTCCGCGACCTCCGCCTCCGCTGCGTCGGCGCGGGTTCGGGCCACTTCGGCGATCTCCTCCGCAGTGGGCCACCGCCGCTCGCCGTCTTCGTCGTCGGCGATGCGCAGGCGAGTGCCCCCATCGGTGACCACCGCCCACGCGCCCAGCGCAGTGGAGTACGCCGGACCGTCGCCCGCGTACTCCCGTCGAAACGCGCCCGCAGCGGAGCGTCGCCAGACCTGCAGCGCCCACGGTCCGCCGATGGACCCGAAGCCGCGCCGCTCGGGGTCGAACACCCAGAGTTCGCCGGTGCCGCTCGCGGCGTACTTTGCGGGGCCGTCGATGTAGTCCTTGCGGGCGGTGTCGCGGCTTACCACCTCGATGGCCAGGAGCGGCGCGCGTTGACCGGGCTCCCAGGTGCGCAGGCTGCGGGTTCCGTCTGCGAGCGCGGGCTCGACCAGGTACACGTCCGGATCGACGCCGATGGCGGGGTGCTCCTCATCCCAGCGCAGCGCGATGTTGCCCCCGGCGGTGGCATTGCGCCCGGTGCGCAGCACCCACGCCAGCAGGATGTCGAGTAGCAGCTTCGTCGTGCGTTGGTGGTCGAGACTCTCGGGCATGGTGACGCCGTCCTTGAGCACCCACCGCTCGGACCACCGCGGGACCTCGAAGATCAGATCCACGCCGCGCTGCACCCGTGCCGCCATGCTGCTCACGCTATCACCCTATCCAATCGGCGTGCCACGCGCGAACGCTTGTTTTCAAGCATCTCCACGGTGGCGGCGGGTGGCGGCGGTGGGTGGCGGTGGGTGGCGGCGCAACCCGCTTCGTGGAGCGCCTTCCGCTGTGCGAGCGCGGACATATCCTGACCGACTGCGCTCACTCCGGCTTGTCTTCGATGGACGGTCGCGCCAGGGTCGCGTGACGATGCCTGGGGTTCCACACGAGACGATGGTGATGCTGTTGCGCGAGCACCCGGAGTGGTTGCGCTCGCTGGTGGCGGTGGTGGCGCAGCGCACGCTGCCCGAGGCGCTGCTGCCAGTGGATTCGGCGGTGCGTCTCGTCGATCCGGCGGAGGTGCGGCTTGACCTGGTTCTGGCGCCTGCGGATGGTGCGTCGTGGGTGCTGGTGGAGGTTCAGCTTGAGGAGGACGAAGCGAAGGCCCGCAAGTGGCCGCTCGCGCTCGCCGCCCTCTGGAACGACCGCCGCGTGCATGGAGACCTCATCGTCATCACGGCCCAGCGATCGGTGGCCTCGTGGGCGCTCTCGATCGGCGCCATGGCGGGGCCCCTCGGGACGACGCTCGCGGTGCGCCCGGTGGTGGTGCAACTCACTGGCGATGTGGCCGAGGCGCTGCTTGATCCTGCGCATCCGGAGATGGC